>NZ_JBNPVW010000015.1:0-274839 GCF_050434125.1 Nocardia sp. GP40
CCGATAGAACACACGATCACTCGAGTGTTCACCGATGTACTGGGCATCGACACCATCGGTCTCGACGACTCCTTCTTCGCCCTCGGCGGAGACAGCATCATGTCGATCCAGTTGGTGACTCGAGCCAGGGCAGCAGGTGTGCTGTTCTCCCCGCGCGATGTGTTCGAGTGTAGAACGGTCGCCGGGCTGGCCCGGGTCGCGATCCGCGACACCGCCGCGGCGACCGCCCTTGCGGCCGAACTGCCCGGCGGAGGTGTAGGGCCGATACCGCTGACGCCGATCATGCGATGGCTGCTCGAGCGGGCGGAGTCGGGGTTCGGCCGCTTCTCGCAGGCAATGATGCTGGGTCTGCCGGCGGAGATCGACGGGCGGCGGCTGGCGGACACGGTGCAGGCGGTACTCGATCGGCACGACATGCTGCGCGCACGGCTGCGGCCGGACGCCGATGGGCAGTGGAGTTGGGAGGTGCTGCCGGTCGGAACGGTTCGCGCCGACGACGTCATCCACCGGGTGGCGAACGCGGGCGGGCTGGGAAGCGTCGAGTTCCGTGCGTTGGCGGCGGCGGAGCTGGATGTCGCCGCGGACCGGCTCGATCCGGGCGCGGGGATCGTGGTGCAGGCAGTCTGGTTCGACCCAGCGGACGCGGCGGAACCGGGCAGGGTACTGGTGCTGGTGCATCATTCGGCGATCGACGGGGTTTCCTGGCGGGTGCTGGTGCCGGATCTCGCGATCGCGTGGGCGCGGCTCGAATCCGGACAACCACCCGACCTTGCCCCGGTCGGAACCTCGATGCGCAGGTGGGCGCACGGTCTGGTCGAGGCAGCCCAGCGCCCGGAGCGTGCCGCCGAACTCGAGTTGTGGCAAACGATGGCCGTCGGTGACGATCCGGTGATCGGCTCGCGGCCCCTCGACCCCGCGATCGATGTCGCCGCCACTGCCCGCACGATCGAGGTCGGAGTGTCTCCCGAGGTGACCGAGGCGCTGCTGACCGACGTCCCCGCGAAATTCCGGGGCAGTGTGGGCGACGGGCTGTTGGCCGCGCTGGCGGTGGCGGTGACGAAGTGGCGGCGCGAGCACGCGACGGAGGCCACAGACCACCCGCTTGCGGACATGGTGATCGACCTGGAAGGGCACGGCCGCGAGGAGGACGCTGTCCCAGGTTCGGACCTGACCCGGACGGTCGGCTGGTTCTCCACAAGTTTTCCGATCCGGGTGGATCTGTCGGGCATCGATCTCGACGACGCGTACGCGGGTGGGGCCGCTATGGGGGCAGCGGTCAAGTCCGTCAAGGAACAGCTCCTCGCCGTCCCCGACCACGGGATCGGCTACGGCTTGTTGCGGTATCTCAACGAGGACACCGGCCCGATACTGCAGGCCCTGCCGACGCCGCAGATCGGGTTCAACTACCTCGGCCGCGTCTCCACGGGGATTCCCGAAGGAATGGCGGCGCTCGGATGGATGCCGGTGGACGGCGGCGGTGACCTCGGCGGTGCCGAACTTGCCGGTGCACGGAATCCGGATATGCCGGTGTCTGCGGTGCTCGATATCAATGCCCTCACCCTCGACGACGCGGGCCGGCCGCGACTACGAGCGATCTGGTCGTATCCCGCCGGGGTGCTCACGGCCGACGAGGTCCGCGAAGTGGCGGAGTTGTGGTGCCGGGCATTGACTGCGCTGGCGACCCATACCCGCCACTCCGGGAGCGGGGGACGGACGCCCTCGGATCTGGATCTGGTCAGGCTCGGGCAGTCCGAGATCGAGCGACTCGAGGACAGATATCCGGCGTTGAGCGACGTCTGGCCACTGACTCCGTTGCAGGAAGGGTTGCTGTTCCATGCGCTGGTCTCCGAGGAGTCGGTCGACGCCTACGTGATGCAGTTGGTCCTCGAGCTGCGCGGGCACGTCGATCCGCAGCGGCTGCGCCGAGCCGGGCAGGTGCTGCTCGACCGGCATGCGAATCTGCGCACCGCGTTCGTCACCGACATCGGCGCCGCACCGGTGCAGGTGGTCCACGAACATGTCGAGGCTCCATGGTCGGAGCTCGACCTGTCCGGGCTGGACAACGATGCACGGCATCGCGAGTGGGAGCAACTCATGGCCGCGGACCGCGCGACCCGATTCGACCCGGCTCGTGCCCCACTGATGCGCTGGATGCTGGTCACGACGGGGCCGGGGCACTACCGGCTGGTGCTGACCAATCATCACCTGCTGCTCGACGGCTGGTCGACGCCGCTGCTGCTGCAGGAGCTGCTGGTGCTCTATGCCACCGATGGCGACGCCGCGATGCTGCCGCGTGTCCGTCCCTATCGGGACTTCCTGGCGTGGATCGCCGGGCAGGACCCGGCCGCGGCGCTGGACACCTGGGCCCGCGTGTTCGACAGCGCCGACGAGCCGACCCTGGTGGCTGCGGACGATCCTCGCCGTCGATACACCGAATCACGTGAGGTGGTCGGCGAACTGACCGAGGCGCAGACCGCAGCGCTGACCGGTCTCGCGCGGTCCCGTGGAGTCACCCTCAACACCGTGCTCCAGACGGCGTGGGCGATCGTGTTGGGCGGGTTGACGTCCCGAGCGGACGTGACGTTCGGTAGCACAGTCTCCGGACGGTCCCCGCAGCTCGCGGGCGTCGAATCGATGATCGGGCTGTTCATCAACACGCTGCCGGTGCGCGTCCGTCTCGACACCACCGAGAGCCTGGGGCAACTGCTCGACCGAATCCAGGCGGAGCAGGTCGCGCTGCTCGATCACCAGTTCGTGGGTCTGACCGATATCGAGCGGGTGGCCGGGCCGGGGGGCGTGTTCGACACGATGACGGTGTTCGAGTCCTATCCGGTCGATCGCTTCGGGCTGACGGCGGACACCGATATCGCCGGCATGCGGCTGGTCGACGTGTACGGCACCGACGCAGCGCACTATCCGCTGGGAGTGGTCGCGCATGTCGACACGCGACTGCACCTGAAAATCAAGTACCTGCCCGAACTCTTCGACCACGACACGATGGAGGCGACCCTGCGGCGGGTCCTGCACGTGATCGGCGTCGTGACCACCGACCCTGATCTGCCGCTGGCCCGGCTGAATCTGCTCTCCCCGGCCGAATATCGGGAGTTGACGTCGGTGTCGGGCGATCCGGCTGTGCCAGGGCGAGTGTTTCCGGAGCTGTTGGCGGCGGCGGTGGAGAGGAATCCGAGGGCCGCCGCGGTGGTGTACGGGGATCGGCGGTGGACGTACGGCGAGCTGGATGCCGAGTCGAATCGGTTGGCGCGACTGTTGATCCGTCGGGGTGTGGGGCCGGAGGCGACCGTTGCGGTGGGGTTGCCGCGGTCGGTCGAGTCGGTGCTGGCGGTATGGGCGGTGGCCAAGTCGGGGGCAGCGTCCGTACCGATCGATCCCACCTACCCCGCCGACCGGATCACGTTCATGCTGACCGATTCCGGTGCGCGGGTCGGTATCACGGTGTCGACGGTAGCGGCAGAGCTGCCCAGCACGATCGACTGGCTCGTACTCGACGCCCCTGAGCTACGAGCCGATCTCAGCGCCACCTCCGTGGCCGCCATCACGCCGGCTGAACGGAAGGCACCGCTGCACGTGGCTCACCCGGTGTACGTCATGTACACCTCCGGCTCCACCGGGCGCCCGAAGGGTGTGATCGTCACCCATGCCGGACTGGCGAACTTCGCTGCCGAGCAACGTGACCGATATGCGGTGGTGCCCTCGGCGCGGATCCTGCACTTCGCGTCGCCGAGCTTCGACGCGGCCGTGCTCGAACAGTTGATGGCGATCGAGGCCACAGCGACACTGGTGATCGCACCGACAACCCTATATGGCGGAGAAGAGCTGCGGCACTTGCTGATCGAGCAGTCGGTGTCGCATGCGTTCATCACCCCGTCGGCGCTGGCGTCGATCGACCCGACAGGTTTGGATGGCCTGCGGGTGCTCGTCGCCGGTGGCGAAGCCTGCCCGGCGGGATTGGTCGGACGGTGGGCGCCGGGCCGAGCGTTCCACAACGGATATGGTCCGACCGAGACCACGATCATGACGAATATCAGTGCGGCGCTGGATCCATCGGCGGCGGTGACGATCGGCGGGCCGATCCGTGGGGTCGGGCAGGTTGTGCTCGACGCGTGGTTGCGGCCGGTACCGGTCGGGGTTGAGGGGGAGTTGTATCTCGCGGGTCCGGGTCTGGCTCGCGGTTACCACAACCGGATGGATCTGACGGCGTCACGATTCGTCGCCGATCCGTTCGCACGCCCGGGACAACGCATGTACCGGACCGGGGACCTGGTGCGCTGGCGGCGGCAACCGGAAGGGGGCCTGACCCTCGACTATGTCGGCCGGACGGATTTCCAGGTCAAGATACGTGGTTTCCGCATCGAGCTCGGCGAGGTCGAATCGGGTCTGCTGGCATGCGCGGGGGTGGCCCGCGCGGTAGCGACCGTGCACCGGAGTTCCGCCACCGGCGATAGGTTGGTCGGGTACGTGGTGCCCGAGCCCGGCGCCCACCTCGAGCCGGCTGCGGTCCTCGCGTCGGCCGGGCAGCGGCTGGCCCCGCATATGGTGCCCGCGACCGTGGTGATAGTGGACGCGCTGCCGATGACGGAGAACGGCAAACTCGACCGCACCGCGCTGCCCGAGCCCGACTTCAGCACGGGCCGAACCGAATTCCGGGCGCCGGTCACCGATGCGGAGACCACGTTGGCGGGACTGTTCGCCGAGGTACTGGGTCTCGACAGGGTCGGTCTCGATGATTCGTTCTTCGCCCTGGGCGGAGACAGCATCATGTCGATCCAGTTGGTGACCGGCGCCAAGACAGCGGGCCTGGTGTTCTCCGTGCGCGAGGTGTTCGAGCATAGAACGGTCGCCGGGCTGGCTCGGATCGCCGACCGCGAGAGCGCCGCGGCGGCCCCTCTTCCGGCAGAACTGCCCGGCGGGGGTGTGGGGCCGATGCCGCTGACGCCGATCATGTGCTGGATGTTCGAGCGCGGCGGATTCGACCGACTCTGCCAATGGGTGACGCTCACGCTGCCGGACGGCATCGACAGCACCGGGATCGCGGCGACCCTACAGGCGGTGATCGATCACCACGACATGCTGCGGGCCCGGCTACGGCCCGAACCGGCACATCCATCGGGGTGGGCATTGCAGGTGCAGCCGGCCGGGATATCCGCCGCGGGACTGATCCGGCACGTGCCGGTGGACGCGGCGCCGGACAGCAGCGCGTTCGCCGCGATCGCCGACACGGAGGCCCGCGCGGCCGCCGAGCGCCTCGACCCCGCCGCGGGAATCATGCTGCAGGTGGTCTGGTTCGACTGTGCCGGGCAGCCGGGCCGGCTGCTGGTCGTCGCCCACCATCTGGTGATAGACGGAGTGTCGTGGCGGATCCTCGTTCCCGACCTCGCTGCCGCCTGGGCCCAGGTGAGTGCCGGGCAACGGCCGCGGCTCGCGCCTGTCGGTACGTCGATGAGACGCTGGGCGCACGGTCTGGACACCGCCGCCGCGAACCTCGACGAACTCGACTGGTGGCGTTCCACGCTCGCCGCCGCTGATCCGCCGATCGGGACCCGGCCTCTCGACCCGGTCGTGGACGTGCAAGCCACCTCGGCCACGGTCAAGGTGACGCTGCCTACCGCGGTGACCCGCGCTGTACTCACTACCCTGCCGGAGGCGTTCCGCGGCAATGTGGATGATGCCCTCATCGCCGGGCTCGCATTGGCGCTGACCCGGTGGCGGCGCCGCCACGGCGACAACATCACCGAGACGCTGCTTACTCTCGAAAGCCACGGCCGCGACGACACGGTCCTCCCCGGTGCCGACCTCACCCGCACCGTCGGATGGTTCACCACCACCTATCCGGTGCGGCTCGACCTGTCCGGCATCGACATCGACGACGCGTTCGCCGCCGGCGCTGCCGCAGGGGCGATCGTCAAATCGGTCAAGGAACAACTCCGCCAGGTCCCCGGCCACGGGATCGGCTACGGGCTGCTGCGCTACCTCAACACCGATACCGCCCTCGTCCTGGGCGCGCTGCCCGACCCCCAGGTGAGCTTCAACTATCTCGGCCGGTTCGACACCATTCCCGACGCGTTACGCGAGAGCGGGTGGATGCCCGCCGGTAGCGACGCCGACGGCGGCGGTGCACAGAACCCCGACGCATCCGCGGCCGCCGTCCTGGGCATCAACGCGTTCACCATGGACACACCGGACGGACCCGCCCTGACCGCGGCCTGGGACTATCCGGCCGGCCTGCTCGCCTCCGCGGAGGTCACCGACCTCGCGGGACTGTGGCGCGACGCGGTGACGGCTCTGGCCGATCACGCGTCCCGGCCCGGTGCCGGCGGGCTGACCCCCTCCGACGTCGGCCTCGTCGACCTCGACCAGACCGCGATCGACCGCCTCGAGACCCGGTATCCCGCGCTGGACGATATCTGGCCGCTCACACCGCTGCAGGCGGGGCTGCTGTTCCACGCCCAGCTCGCCGAGGGCAGCCTCGATGCCTACATCGTGCAACTCTGTATCGAACTCGGTGGGCGCGTCGACCCGGACCGGTTACGCCGGGCAGCGCAGACTCTCGTCGGACGTCACCCGAACCTGCGGACCGCATTCGCGCGCGACGGCGCCGGCGACCCGGTGCAGGCGGTGCATCGGCACATCGAGGTGCCGTTCACCCAGGTCGACTTGGCCGGGCACGACGACACCGAGGCCGCGCTCGAACACGTCATGGACACCGACCGCCACTTCGACATGACCGTGGCGCCGCTGCTGCGACTGACGCTGATCGGCACCGCCCCCCAGCGGTACCGGCTGGTGCTGAGCATCCATCACATCTTGATCGACGGCTGGTCCATGCCACTGCTGACCCGGGAACTGCTGATCCTCTACGCCGGCGACAGCGACCCCGCCGCACTGGCCCCGGTGCATCCTTACCGCGACTACCTGGTGTGGCTGAAAAACCAGGATCGCGGCGCGGCGGAAACCGCGTGGGCGCGGGCTCTCGAGGGAATAGCCGAGCCGACTCTGCTGGCGCCCGAAGCCCGCGGCCACCAGCAGTCCGCTGCCGCGCGTGAGGTCCAGGTGCCGCTGAGCGAACACCGCACCGCGACCCTCGTCACCGTGGCCAACCGGCAGGAGACCACCCTCAACACCGTCGTCCAAGCCGCCTGGGCGATCGTGCTCGCGAGCGCGACCGCGCGCGAAGACGTCGTCTTCGGCACCACCGTCTCCGGGCGCCCGCCACAAATCCCCGGCATCGAATCGATGATCGGACTGTTCATCAACACCGTGCCCGTCCGGGTCCGGCTCGACTACCGCGAAACCCTCGCCCAGCTACTCCGGCGAATCCACACCGAACAAGCCGCGCTGCTCGACCATCACCACCTCGGACTCGCCCGAATCCAGCAGGCGGCCGGGTCCGGGGCGATGTTCGACACCGCGACCGTCTTCGAGTCCTACCCGGTCGACACCACCGGGCTGTCCGAAGACACCGACATCGCCGGAATGCATGTCCTCGACGCCCACGGACGAGACGCCGCGCACTATCCACTCGGCCTCATGGTCCACCAGGACACCCGGCTGCACCTGACCTTCAAATACCAGCCCGAACTGTTCACACAGCACCAGATCGAGGCCATCGCCGATCGGGTGCTGCGAGTGCTCGAGGCCATCGCTGTGCACATCGATCTCCCCCTCACCCAGCTGGAGCTGCTATCGCCGGTCGAGCGCGCCGCGTTGGTACCCGTTCGCGGTTGCCCCGGCGAGGTGATGTCGGTGCTGCCACAGGTTTTGACGGCCACGGCGAGGCCGGACACCGAAGCGGTGGTCTGCGACGGCAAGCGGCTGTCCTACCGCGAACTCGACGAAACCTCCAACCGGTGGGCGCGGGTACTGATCGACGCCGGAGCAGGACCGGAATCGTTGGTAGCCGTGGCGCTACCACGCTCCATCGACGGCGTGATCGCCGTATGGGCCGTCGCCAAAACCGGCGGGGCGTTCGTTCCGATCGACCCCACCCAGCCCGAAGACCGGATCACACGCATTCTCGTCGATTCCGGCGCCGCCGTCGGCGTGACACTGCAGACCCACCGGGATCAGCTACCGGACGCCATCAGATGGCTCGTCCTCGACACCCCTTCCTTCGCCGCGACGGCGACGTCGGCGCACTCCGAGGCGATCACCGACCCTGAACGCACAACCACACTGCGGCCACAGCATCCGGCCTACCTGATCTACACCTCGGGCTCCACCGGGACCCCCAAGGGGGTCATGGTTACCCACGCCGGAATCGCGAACCTGGCCGCCGAAATACGGGAACGGTTCGGCCTCTCCCCAATCTCACGAATGCTGGCTGTCGCCTCGCCGACCTTCGATGTCTCGATCCTCGAATGGCTCGGTGCCGCCGTCACCGGAGCCACCCTGGTCCTCGCACCCGTACCGATAGTCGCCGGCGCCGAACTGGACGAGTTGATCAACGCCGAACATGTCACCCACGCCGCTCTCACCCCAACAGTGCTCGCGTCGCTGCACCCCGACGAACTCGACACCGTGCACACTCTGATCCTCGGTGGCGAGACATGCCCAGCAGACCTGGCAACACGATGGGCCCCCGGCCGCACGCTGATCAACGCTTACGGGACTACCGAGACCACCATCCAGAGCTGCACCGACGTCTTCCTGACCACGACCGCCGACAGTCCGCCGCCGATCGGCGGCCCGGCCCGTGGGTTCTCCGCCGTAGTGCTCGACCGCGGATTGTGCCCGGTCCCGCCCGGAGTGGTGGGCGAGCTGTATCTGTCCGGACCGGGCCTCGCCCGCGGCTACCACGGGCAACCCGCACTCACGGCAGCACGATTCATTCCCGACCCGTACGGGCCGGCCGGGACACGCATGTATCGCACCGGCGACCTGGTCACCTGGACCACCGACCGAACATTGCAATTCAAAGGCCGGAACGACACGCAAATCAAGATCCGCGGCCACCGCATCGAACCCGGCGACATCGAAACCGCGCTCCGCAGCCATCCCGACATCGTCCATGCCGCCGTCGCGGTCCACACCCAGCCGAACGGTACGGACCGACTCACCGGATACGTCGTACCCACTCCCCACACCACACCCGACACCACTGCGCTGCGAACCTACCTCGCAACCCGGCTACCCACCTACATGATCCCGACGACCATCCTCACCCTCGGCCGGATACCCCTCACCTCCACCGGCAAAGTTGACTACAAAGCTCTGCCCACACCCGATCTGCGACACACGCGGTTCCGGGCGCCGTCCACCCCACTCGAGGCCACCGTCTGCGACGCCTTCACCCAGACCCTCGACATCGAACAGGCCGGCGTCGACGACGATTTCTTCACCCTCGGCGGCAACTCGTTGGCCGCCGCCCAACTGGTGGTGCGGCTGGCGGAGTCGACCGGTGTCGACGTGCCGGTGCAGTGGATCTTCACCGATCCGACACCGCAATCACTGGCCCGCCGCATCGATACCCGCCTCCACGGCATCGACGAACAAGACCCCAGCGACGCGATCTCGGTCATGCTCCCCCTGCGCCCGGCCGGTACCGCCCCGCCGCTGTTCTGCGTTCACCCTGCCGTCGGATTGGCTTGGTGTTTCAGCGGGCTCGTGCAGCACCTCGACCCCGACCGTCCCGTCCGAGGGCTGCAATCCCCGGCGTTCACCGATCCCACCGTGCGGTTCGACACCCTCGACCAACTCGCCGCCCGCTATGTGCGGGAGATCCGGTCCGTCCAACCGCACGGCCCCTACCATCTGCTCGGCTACTCGCTCGGCGGCACCATCGCCCACGCGATGGCGGTCCAACTTCGTCGCGACGGTGACTCCGTGGCCACCCTGGCCATGATGGACACCCGCGTCGTCACCGCCCGCACCGCTCGCGCTCCCACACCCACCATCGCGGAGATGCTCGCCGAGTTCGGCGGTTTCGCCTCTCCGGACGGCCACGCCGACCTGACCGTCGAGGCCGCCACCGAGTTACTGCACCAGCAAGGCGGACTCTTCACAGCCGTGACCCCCGAACATCTCGTGATCCTGCGCGACGACTACGCCCGCCTCGTCGACCTCACCTGGAACCACCGGCCGGCGCTCTTCGATGGCGACCTGATCTATTTCAACGCCGCCGACCACACGGACGACGACCCCTATCCGGCGCTCGCGTGGAACGACTACATCACCGGCCGTATCACCGAACACGACATTCCTGCCCGCCACGAACGGATGACCGAACCTCCCCCGCTTCGCGCAATCGGACTCGTCCTCACCGAGCACCTCCGCTCGACCCCGACCACCTAGCTGAAACTCCTACACCAGCAATAATAAACCGATACGGCTTTCGACCAATTGTGACTGCCGAGCAGTTCCGTCGCCCTGGGCGGCGACGGAATGGTTTTCTGTGGATATTTGCCGACCCAAAGAAAATGCTGGCCAGGTGCGGCGTTGGAACTGATCAGTGGCGCAATCGATCTCGGCCGATGGTCACGCGGACATCGTTGCTTTCTACGCCGCGGCTGCTGGGATCGCTGACGGAACCAACCAGCCCGGCAATAGCACTCTGTCGTAGTAGATGCCTATTATAAGGAAGAGCGGAGTGGGAGGCGACAATGCTGACTCGCACCTGGGTTCGGTGGCTGCTAATACACGGCCTAATGCGGTCCTATCTGCGGTGGTCGGCGCGTCGGGGCGATCCCCTCGCACAGATCGCCTTCGGCCAAGATCGCTCGCTCGGCACGTCGCCGTTCATCGAGGAGATCCGGCAGCGGGGCCGTCTGCCCAAGCTGTCGGGGATGTACGTCACCACGGACTACGAAGTGTGCCGTCGTATCCTGCGAGACAATCGCTTCGGCGTGGTCACACCCAATCATCCAGTCATCCCGAAGCCCATTCGCTGGGTGATGGCCAAGACGGATCAGGAACTTCCCAACCTGACCGAACCGCCCTCCATGCTGGTGGCCGATCCACCGGAACACACTCGGTACCGACGCCTGGTCGGACAGGCATTCAGCCCGAAGGCGATCGCCAAATTAGAGAAGCGGGCTGTGGAAGTGACCAATGGCCTGCTCGAAGGCCTGGAGTCGAAACCGCGACCGGATCTGATCGAGGACTTCGCCGCACAAGTGCCCGTCGCGATCATCGCCGAGATTCTCGGGTTTCCCGCCGACATGCATTCGACCCTGCTGAAGTGGGGGTACAACAGTGCGCCGCTGGTCGACCGCGGCCTGACCTGGACCATGTATCGCCACGCCACCGAAGAGCTGACCGAGGTCAAGCAGTACTTCGACCAGCGCATCGACAAGCTCACCGCCGAACCAGGCAATGACCTGCTCACCGTGCTGGTCACGAGTGGTGAGCTCACCCGCCGCGAGCAGATGGCCAACGGGGCCCTGCTGCTGGACGCCGGGTTCTTGACAACGGTGAATCTGCTTGGCAATGGAATCGCCCTGCTGACCAGCCATCCGGACCAGCTGGAACTGCTGATGGCGCAGCCCGAGCTGTGGCCGGGCGCGATCGAGGAAATCCTGCGCTACGACTGTCCCGTGCGGATGACGGGCCGGATGACCAACTGTGACGTCGACATCGCCGATCAGCACATCAAGCGCGGTTCCCTGGTCCTTCTATCGCTGGCCGGGGCAAACTACGACCCCGGCGTCTTCCCCGATCCCGAACGATTCGATGTGACCAGGGCCAATGCCGCGGATCACCTCGCGTTCAGCAGCGGCGTGCACGGCTGCCTGGGATACCGGCTGGCCCGGATGGAAGGCGTCATCGCGTTGCGAACCCTCTTCGAGCGATATCCGAATCTGCGCTTGGACGGCCCCCCGACCCCACGTGGCCTGATGAACCTGCACGCCTACCGCAGCATGCCCGCCAAACTCACTGCCGACTAATGTGTCGCGCCGGAATCAGCCCGGTTCATAGTGGCGGGCCTCGGGGCGAGCGGCAAGGTCGCCACGGGCATCGACATCGTCAAGCGCCTCGTGCAGGGAGCGGACTTCACCAACTCAGCTCGCTCGATGATGATGGCGGTCGGCTGTATTCAGGCCCAGCTGTGCCACACCAACACGTGCCCTACCGGCATTGCCACCCAGGACCCCAAGCGGATGCGTGCCCTGTACGTGCCTGACAAGGCGGACCGGGTCTTCAACTATCAGCAGCACTGTGTGGAGCAGGCCATGCAAGTGATGGGCTCAATGGGAGTCACCGGCCCTGGGGACTTGCGTCCCGACATGCTGCGGCGCCGGATCGATCACCGCGAAGTGTTCTCCTACGCCGACCTTTTCCATCACCTTGCCCCGGGCGAGCTGGTCCAGGCGCCTCCCGCGGGTGGCTGGGCGCGCGACTGGGATCTCGCCGACGCCGACACCTTCCACGCGTGACCACCCGAAGGAATCCGAATGAGCACCATTGCCGAGCTGATCGTCACTGCCCTCGCCGACCACGGCGTCACCAGCGTATGGGGTGGTCGGTGACGCGCTGAACCCGGTAACAGACGCCATCGGCGAAAACCGCGGGGAATGCGTCGATCTCGACCGCGACGTCGGTGCCGGGCGCGGCTCCTGCGACCGGGTAGGTAGCTCAGCAAGCCTTACGCCCTGTCGGATCGTCGGGCCGTGATGAACCGACCCGCGCGAGTCGGAAGCATCGTCGGCTCCGGGAACTGCGTGCCGTATTGCTCGGCTACGTCGATGGCGCGCTCGGCCGTCACCGTCCACCCGTGCTCGCTCAACCAGGCATCAACAGGATAGTCCTCCTCGTCTGGCCACAACTGCGCGATATCCAGGCCCATCCGGCCGGCCATGCGGGTCCACCGCTCCTGGAACTCCGGATCGCGGCGCAGGCCTGCCAAATCGTCGACGTACTCCAATTCGATGCTGCTGCCCGGGACAGCGAGTCCATCGACTGCGGACAGCAGCCGTTCCTTCGCCGCATTCGGCAGAAATGGCAATAGCCCCTCGGCAAGCCAGGCCGACGGGCGAGAGGGATCGAAACCCGCCTGTAGCAACGGGCGTGTCCATTCCTCCCGCAAATCCACCGCGACCACCCGCCGCTGCGCCCGGGGACGCGCACCCTGCTCGACAAGGACGCGGTCCTTGAACTCCAGCACTTTCGGCGCATCCAGCTCATAGATTACGGTTCCCTCCGACCAGCCCAGCCGGAATGCGCGGGCGTCCAGACCGGCAGCGAGCAGAACCACCTGGGACACCCCAGCCGCCGACGCCCCGGTGAAGTAGTCGTCGAAGTACCGCGACCGTACTCCCATATAGCGGGCCATCGACGCCCAGGGAATATCGGAATCGCGCTCGGCCGCGTCCAGCCGTGTCGGCACTTCGACCGGCGGGTCGGCCGCGTGCACGAATGCTTCCGCATAGGGGTCCGACACCAACCCGCCGTCGCGGTGTGTCTCCATTGCCCGGCCCGCCGCGACTGCGAGTGCCGTCAGCCCGACGCCGGTGACGATGTCCCATCGGGCCGACATGCCTCCCGTGGACTCGTTCGCACTTGTCATGTCTACCCAAGTTACGCGGCCATCGAGGCGTACAGCAATCTATCGGCTATTTTTCGATCGATGAGTTGCTCACGTGGGGAGGCCAGCCCAGCGGGCAAGGTCGATGCCGGCGATATACCGCCGGCACGACGACGATCGGCTCGGTGCAGACCTTCGGCAACGAGGTTCGTCTCACACGCGACGGAAGCGGGCGAGCCAACCGCTGATGTTGATTGGCTCGTTACTCGACGGCAGGACTGCCCGCAGTGTGGACTCATCGATGGCCTCTAGCTGCCAACCGTCGGCGAAGCCGGCGCGCAGCTCGTCGGGACTTTTGCTCGGCGGCATCAGATTCGGCGGTAGGCGGTGTTCCTCGTCGGCCGACAGCTCGCGCAATTGCGCGGCTATTGTCTCCAGACCCTGGCCACTGAGGGCCAGCAGGTACACCACAGCGTTCGGACGACAGGCACGGTGCAGTGCAGCCGCGTAGCGGCGCAGGGCGTCTTCGTCGAACAGATGCGCCAGACCGGAGTCGACGACGGTGTCGAAACGTCCGGTATAGGCGTCGAGGTCCAGTGCATCCGCCACCTCGAAGGTCGCCGCCGAACCACGCTCGGCGGCCTTGCCCCGGGCCTGCTCGACAGCGGTGAGCGACAGGTCCAAACCGATGACCGAGTAATCCTGGTCTGCGAGGTACAACGCGTTTTCCCCGGTTCCGCAACCGGCGTCGAGCACCGTGCCGGTGATCCCACCGGCCTGTTCGACGGCAACGTAGGCCGGTTGCGGGGCACCGATGTCCCACGGGGCACGGAATGGACCTACGCCGCGGTATATGGCATCGAAGTCGAGCTCGGTGGGCCGTTCAGCCGCTGAATCGGTCATCACACCACGATCCCTCACCAAACGGCCACTGGCAACCCATCGGCAATCTAGTTGCGGTATGGGACGAATGGTCGCCGGAACGGTGCGGTGTTGGTGATGCGCGGCGCACGCTGCGTTCAGGCTGGTGCATTCCGCATCATGCGGGAGTAATATAACTTGCGGGTCTTTCCATCGAACCCAGGCGTATTGTCCGCTCCGAGCGGCGTCGCGGCGCCCGACTCGGACAAATGTCATATAGCTGACGGGCTGACGAACAGGCCCGTCGATGGTTATCCGGGGGGCGAGCGGTCATTGCCTGAGCATCAAACGATAGCGAGACTCGCAGTGAGGACGACGGCCCTTGCAGCGTGGCAATTACCGAGCCGTCGCCGGCGCGCCACCAGGTGAACAGTCGAGATGGCGGTTGTTGTCAGACCGTCATAGTCCGCATGGGTCTGCTGCACGATGAGCTGACAAGATGTCACCTTTCTGTACAGCAGACCCCATCGAAGCTATCGAAGGTCGAAATAATGACTACAGGAAAGCTCAAGATTCTGGCAGTGACCGCGTTGGCGTTGTCCCTGGGTGTGCTCGCAGCTCCCGCGACGGCGGCCCCGGCTATGGCGACCTCGCCCGTGGCTGTGACATCGCACCAGGCAACCCCGATCGGTGGCGGTGGCTCGCTCCACATCTGTTTCCCCCTGGGCAGCTTTGTGTGGTGCATCTGAAATAGAAGGTCGATACCCCCGACACATCTCAGCACAACCTCCTGCCGATACGCCGGGGGTTTCTCGAGAGCCCGGGACTGTCTGAGAGAGATCTCAGACAGTCCCGGAGGAATTTCTTGACGGCCCGGAGGAATTGGCTGACGGTACGACATGCCGAGCGTCTTTGATATCGACCATGCTGACCGATTGGGGATGGATCAAATCTTTGCTGCGACAGCGCGAGATCAATTCGCGCGCGGCGGTTCCTGGCGCTCGACCAGCTTCTCGGCCAGGGAATGGCTCAGGAAACTGGGGATGCCAGGTGCGAAGATCCTGAGATAGGTATCGATCCAGTCGTATCGGGTCTTCAGGAATGCGAAGTCGGTCGGGGCCATCTGGCGCACGGCGAGCAGGGGCAACGGAGAATCGAGCGCTGGGAAGTCCGGGTTGTGCAGTCCGGCGACGGTGCAGCCCGGATAGAACTGCCCGAGCATCAATCCCTGCTCGACGAACTTCGTCTTCAGGTTGCGCTGGACGGCCTCCAGGTTCTCGTATTCGGTGAGGTCGGGAAAGACCGCCAGGACGGCCTTGAGCTTGGAGCCGGGTCCGCGCCCGGGAGGCAGCACGGGAAACAGATCGTTCATGTCGTCGACGACCGCTGTGAAGTACTCCTGGCCGATCTCGTCACCTTCGATGAATGCCGCCCAGAGGTATCGGTTTACCACCGCGCGCCCCGTATACGGGCAGACCGGGCCGGGCCGGCCGAGGTCGGGATGGGGTCGGCACAGGTATTCCACAGTCCACCTCCGCAATTCCTCGGCGCAGGGGTGCTCGTGCGGCTGGGCTGTCGCGTCGGTGGCGAACAGGTTGATCGGTTTCACGCCGGAGCGCGTGCCGATGCGTTCATCTAACGCTTTCATGATCGAGTCCTCTGTACTGTGGTGTGCACTCGCAATGCCAGAGTCGCGACGGTGTCCCCCGGATCGAGGACGATCCGAATCGGTGCCACATTGACAAACATCCCGGCCGACCGCCGCAGCACGGCGGTCGTGCGACCCGACACAGGAATGTTGACAAGCACCTCGTCCCGGCCGGTGCGGCGGGCCAGGTAGCAGCCGAATGCGGCGATTACCACCGCGGCCGGGCTCACGCCCAGTGCTTTGGCCGAATTTTCGATCCGCCCCACCGTTGACGCCGACAGTTCGGTCATTGCGACAACACTGTCCGCACACGGGGGCGCGTCCCGGTCGGCCAGGCCGGGCTCCTCGCCGACGTCGGCGAGTTTGCTCACCCAATATGCCTGGTCGTCGGTGAACCGCGTCGACTCCCGGTAGCTACGATCGGCCTCGTAGAGAGCGCGAATGTCTGCCGCTCGGTTGGGCTCCGCGATGCGGCCCTGCACCGCCGCGGTGTACAGCGCCGCAATCCGATTCACGATCATCATCGCGCCGTAGCCATCCATGGCGACGTGGTGGCTCCTGCAGTACAGCAGATAATGCCGATCCCCGAGCCGCACGATCGCGGTTGTGACCAGCAGGTCCCGTGTCATGTCCAACGGCGCGGTGTATTCCCGGCGCAACTCGCGGCCCGCTCGGATCCCCATCGTGCGCAGCAGATCGATATCGAGGTCACCATGGCACTCGATATACTGCGCCTCGGATATCGGCACATCCGGACTCAATTTCTGCGCCAGCCACAACCCCTGCTGTCCGGCAGACAGCGCTATCGGTTGTTCGACTGACGGGTCCCGCTCTGAATTGTCGCTCGATCCTCGGCCGGGGTCGAGTTCGGGTCGCGAAACGGTCATCTCAGCCTTCTTACACCGACCTCGCAAACCGCCGAGCACCAAGATCTTTTCTATATCCACAAGGGAGGATCGGCCGTGCGGTGCGGATTCTCGGTGTAACTCACCAAGGACACCGTTACGCTAGATGAAAACGACAGAGGACTTTAGCCTTTCGACTCGGCGACTAAATACCCTCCCGGTTCCACATTTGCGCCGGCCGACCCCTCGGATATCGGCATATCCGGACCTAATTTCCGCACCAGCCGCAACCCGCGCTGTCCTACAGGCAGCGGTTTCGGCTGTTCGGCTGACGCGTCCGGTTCAAACTTTCAATCGACCCTCGGTCAGGTCGATTTCAGGTCACGGATCGGTCACTATTTCGTTCTTAACCCCGACCTCGCCAAGTATAAGCCGAACAACACGCCCGCGCAAATAGTCAGCACCAAGATCATTCTTATACCCACCAGGGACTATCGACCGCGCTCTGCGGATTCTCGACAGAACTCTCACCATCGACGCCGATACGGCCGAACGAAAACGACAGAGGACCTTCGCCCTTCGGTTCGATGACCAAATGCCTTCCGGCAAAAGGAGAATCATGAATGTTCCACATGTCCTGTGACGGTTGATACCGAAATGACGCACAGTATCATAGGAGCAGGTCAGGATTGAGAGGTGGCAATGTTGACTCGCGCTTGGGTTCGGTGGGTGCTCACGCATGGCATCCCGCGGACCTATCTGCGGGTTGCGGCGCATCGCGGTAAACCTCTTGCCCGAGCGGAAGGCGCCATCGCGCTACGAGCCCTCTTCGACAGGTACCCGAATCTGCGTCTGGACGGCCCCCCTGTCCCTCATCCCCTGCGAAACCTGCACGCCTACCGCTCTATGCCCGCCACGCTAGTTGCCGACCAGGAGTAGAGATGATCTACGACAATCTGCTCGCGGTCACCGCGCGAGCGCCGATCACCAGCGGATTGCGGCAGGGTGAAGCATTTACGCCCTACGCCGCTCTGGTCGAGCGCATCGGCCGACTCGCCACGGGCTTCATCGAATGTGGCATCGAGAACGGCGATCCTGTTGCTCTGCTGATTCCGAACTCACCCGATCTTTTCGTCACCGCCCACGCGCTCTTCGCCATCGGCGCGATCGCGATGCCACTGGCCGAGACGTCCCCGCGAGCCGAACTCGCCATGCTCGCGCACAAGGTCGGCCCCAGGGCCGTCATCGCATCTCCCGGCCTCGCCGCCGCGGCCGAGATGCTGATTGAAGATGCAGCCCCCGGCATTCCCTTGTTCCTGACGAGCGCCCTGCCCGAAGGACGTGCAACCGTCCAGCCGCCGGCACTGCCCGGCGACACCGTGGCGCTCTACCTCTTCTCGTCCGGCTCTACCGGGCTGCCGAAGGTGGTGCCGCACACCCATGCCGAGCTCGTCGCCGATAGTGAACGGTCCAGCACGGCGTGGGACATTCAGCCCGACGACATCGTCCTCGACGTTCTGCCGGGCAACTTCTCGATGGGCTTCCTGCTGGGCGCTACGCAAGCCGTCGCCCGCGGCGCAACGACGCTGTACTGGAGCGATCCCCTGCCCCTGGCGCTATCGCGCCGGAAGCTGCTCGACACCATGGTCCGCGAGCGCGTCACCGTTATGGGTGCTGTTCCGGCGATGTACGACATCCTCACCGGTCAGAGCGGCGGTTTCGATCTGAGACTGCGCCTGGCCTTCTCCGGCGGCGTCGCACTGAAGCGGCGGGTCTTCGAAGCGGTACGCGAGCGCCTCGGTGTCACACTTCGCCAGGATTACGGCTCGACCGAGGCGAGCATGTTCTCGCACAATAATTCCGCCGATCCCGACGCGAACTGGGCCTCGGTGGGCAAGCCGGCGGGCGACGGCCGGGTCCGCATCGTTCCGTCGGAGACCGAATTCGGCCCATCCGTTGGTGAAATGGAACTGAAATCGTCGTCGCTCACGCGGGGTTATCTCGGCGATGCCGCGGCCAATGCTGAGGCATTCGATGAGGGCTGGTTCAGGACGGGCGACCTCGCCTCGCTCGATGAGGAAGGTCGCATCTTCATTCGTGGCCGGAGCAAGCTGCTGATCGAGGTGTCCGGCTACAAGGTCGACCCCATCGAGGTGGAGGAGACGCTCATGAGTTCGCCTGCCGTCGCCGAGGCCGCGGTGGCTGGTCTCCCGGATCCGGATGCGCGCAACGGCAATCGCTTGATCGCGTTTGTCGTCAAAGGGGCGGATGTGTCGGCCGATGAGTTGATCCGCTACACCCGCGAAAGGCTGTCGGTTCAGAAGGTTCCGGCCGAGATCGCATTCATCGACGCACTGCCGAGGAGTTCGGCCGGCAAGCTGCTCCGTGCGCGGTTACGCGAGCTCTAAGCGGGGCGCGTCATCCGCTGCGAAACGTAGGCTGCCAGATGCGCGGGGGATTCGAACAGGTCCGCCCGTATCTCCGTGTCAGGGAGGCTGATCTCGAATCGCTCCTCGAGAAAATGTACGAGTTTCACCAGACTGATCGAGTCCAGCAGACCGATCTCGAGGAGACGGGTCTCGCGATCAACCGGCGCCGCACCGATTTCAGCCGCCATGGCGGAAATATACTCGATTATCGGCCGTTCGATATCGTTCATCACTCCAACCCCTTATATACTCAGCATATCAGCCAATTTCATCGCAACGAAAATATGGAGGACGGCGTGGGCGAAATGCGCCCACTGGGCGAACGGGAGCAACTGCTCAGTGAACTGCACATCCGTGGCGAGCTGATCGCCATGCAGGTGCTGCACGTGCGAGGCCACCTCGATCCGGCGCTGGTACAGCGGTCGCTCGCCTGGCTCCAGACCCAGCATCCTATGCTTCGCGCTCATATACGT
Source organism: Nocardia sp. GP40 (assembly GCF_050434125.1). NCBI lineage: Bacteria > Bacillati > Actinomycetota > Actinomycetes > Mycobacteriales > Nocardiaceae > Nocardia > Nocardia sp. GP40. Next base: position 19,734 of record NZ_JBNPVW010000015.1, read on the forward strand.
TACGGCAAGATCGTCTGGCGACCCCGGCCGCCCTTCGTCTCTCGCCGGCGCTGGTTCGACACCGAGGGCACCACGGAGATCCCGTTGACGGTGCTCGACGACACCGACCCGGACGCTTGGCGCAAGGTCTTTGCCGATGACATCCGCACACCGATCCGGAAGGGCAGCCATCCCCGGCTACGGATAACGCTGGTGCGACGGTCGCCCGACGCGGACCTCAACCATCTCGTCATCTGCGCCGATCACGCGACGCTCGATGCCCGGTCCGCCAATATGTTCGCTCGCCAGCTTCTGGAATTCCTTGCCGATCCGGCCATGGCGCAACTGAAATCGCCGATCAGCACCGCCCTGCCCCCGCCGATCGAGGAGGGCCTGACCAAGAAATCCGGCAACGACAAGAAGCTCGGCAGTGGCATGAAGACCACCTATACGCCGGCCATTCGGCTACCCAAGCAGACGGTACGCGATCGGAAGAAAGGAACGCGAGTACTGGCACGCTACCTCGGGCCCACCCCGACGGTAACGCTCACCGACGCCATCAGGGCCAACAGAACGACGCTTCACGGTGCGATAACGGCTGCGTTCCTGCTTGCCATGCGCGAACGGTACGGGCTCGACGCCATGACCGTGCTGAGCCCGATCGACCTCCGGCGCCTCAGTACACTCGCGCTACCGCGCGATACCTACGCCTGCTACGTCGACATCCTGCGTACCAAGCACCGGATAACCGACGACTTCTGGGTAACCGCCCGCGATGCCTCGTTCGGATTGATTGCCGCGCTGGCCAAGGACCGGGAGTCCGCCTCGATCATGAAGTTTCCCACTTGGGAGGTGTATCGGCACGAAGCCGGCCCGACGATCCGGAACAGGCGGCGCCTCGACGGACTCGCCGTTACCACGGCAGACGAGTCCGGCCTCCAGACCAGCTACGGCGCCTACGAGCTCGAGGGCATCACCAGGGCCGTTTCGCTCGACATGTTCGGGCCGTTTCTGTTTGTGATCGCCAACGAGCAACTCGGTGGCCTCGACTTCAGCGTTGGGTACACGCCAAGCGCGATAAGCGAGCAGGAGGCAGGCTGGCTCACCGACAACGCCGTGGCCCGGCTCGAAAGCGCTGGATGAGGTAGGCCGCGTCACGATGTACACCCGTTTGAGGGATATCCCCCCGATTACGGACCCAGAAACAGCCGTTCGTTCGGTAGCCTGGTCATCGGCATGCACTCTTCCACCGTGTTGGCGATGAATTCGATTGCACACCAGCGTCTTTGCCGCCAATCACGCATGAGTTGGGATGCCGCGGCGACTGTCGCTCGATAGTCCAAAGCGGTGCCATTCAGCCAGATCCGCAGGTGAACATCCTCGGCCTCCGGAAGCCCCGAACCCCCGGCCGGTCTCATCAACACGCTGTCCCCCCGCCGGCGACCTTGTCTACGCGCCATGCCAAGGCCAAGGCATCCACAAGCCCGCGCTTGAGCCACCGCACTTCCTGACTGTCGGTACGACGAAGCCGTAGACCGGCCTGCACCATCTCCAGGAAGCGCCGACGCTCGACACCGAACTGGACCAGCAGTTCGCCGGCACTGGCGCCACCGAACGGCGCCCAGCGGATGGCGTAGTCGATCACGGGCGCCAGTTCGGTATCAATCGATCGCTTCGAATGAAGGAAGTGCAGCTGGCTCGAGGACGAGCGAACCCACGACGAGTCGTAGCCGGCATGCGGCTCCGACTGCTGCGACGCACGGCGCCACGGTGCACCGGCACGACTTCGCTGTCGATTCTGTGAGTAGTCCATTGCGCATCCTCGAGCGGTAGTGCCAGGTCCGTTGCTTTCCACCATCCTTTTCCCGCGTTCGATACGCGACCGTAGAACTACCTACTTCTATACGTGTTCTTACCCGTGGCAGGCTCCCTTGCTTCGCGGGTTCTCGAGGAGCAGGCTCGAAGACACCGGTGGCGCCACCGGGCGTCGCCTCCGAGCCGAGAGGAGGTGGGGTCGTGTACGCACGCTCCACCACGATTCAGGCGCGACCCTCCGCTATCGACGCCGGGATTGCGCACGTCCGCGATCATGTGATGCCGGCCCTGCAGGAAATCCCCGGTTGCGTGGGGCTGTCCCTGCTGGTCGACCGGCAGTCCGGCCGGTGTATCGCCACCACCGCGTGGGAAACGGCAGCTGCCATGCACGACAGCGCGACCCGGGTCCTCCCGATCCGCGAGGGCGCCGCCGGTTCGTTCGGCGGCGGCAGCGCCCAGGTCGAGGAGTGGGAGATCGCCGTTCTGCATCGCGAACACAGAACGCTCGAAGGCGCCTGCGCCCGCGCTGTCTGGCTCAAGACAGATCCCGACCGGCTGGAAGGGGCCGTCGAGGCATACCGATCCCAGTTCCTGTCCGAGATGGAAACGCTCGAGGGATTCTGCAGCGCGAGCCTCATGATCAACCGGACATCCGGTCGCGCGGTCTCCTGCGCCACCTACGACAGCGCCGAGGCGATGCGACGCACCCGCGACCAGGCCGCCTCACTGCGGGCCGACGCCAGTCGGCGCTCCGGCGCCGAGGTGCTCGAGGGCGCTGAGTTCGAACTGGCGCTGGCGCACCTGCGCGTTCCCGAAATGGCGTAGGTAGCGCGGCCGACTACGAATCGACTCCCCTACCCCAACTGCCGTACATGGCGGACTGCACGGCATGTTCGGGTCGGTGAGGCGGTGCGCGTTGCCGCCGTCGCTGTTCACCCAGAGTTCGGTGAAGGTGGCGCCCCGCGTGGACGCTGGATCCGGTGTCGTGCGGGTGACGGCAGTCGACAGCCCGCGGCGCCTCTCACCGGGTGTCGGCCGGTGTGACCTCGCCCGCTCAGTCGATGGGGAATCTTCCTGTCGCCAAGGCGGATTCGCGCAAGCGCGCCGGAAAGCCCGGCCCCAGTCGAGCGGTGGTGTGCTCGTGACGCAGGGGCTCGCGGCAGTGGGCGCAGACGACCTCGGCATGGGTGTCGTGGTCGCAGGTGGTGTGGTGCAGGACAACGGGTTCGCCCGCCTCCGGGGCGAGATAGCGGTCGCCCCAGGCCATCATGGCGGCCAGGACCGGGAAGAAGTCGCGGCCCTGGTCCGTGAGGCGGTATTCGTGACGCACCGGTCGCTCCTGATAGGGGACCTTGATCAGCAGGCCGGTCTCGACCAGGCGGGTCAGGCGCTGGGCCAGGATGTTGCGGCTCAGGCCGAGGGTGGATTCGAAATCGTCGAAACGGGCTGCGCCGTAATAGGCTTCGCGCAGGATCAGGGGAGTCCACCAGTCGCCCAGGAGGTCGACCGTGCGGGCCACGGTGCACGGCCAGTTGGCGAAACTCGTCCGCTTCATGAACTCACCGTATCCAGGCGCGCGGGAACGTACTTGTGCCAGGGGGTTCCGACCCATTCGTCGCGCGCCTCGAAGGACGTCAGCTCGTTGGGGGCGGTCCCGGTGGTGACCGGTGCGCCCTCGGGATCCTCGACCGAGAGTCCGAAACCGTTGGGCAGCGAGAGATGTCCGGGGCGCATGCGGTCGGTGGGCTCGACCGGCACCCGCGCGGTGCCGCGGCGGGTGGTCACCTGGACCAGATCGCCCGCGCTCAGGCCGAGTCGCCCGGCGTCGGTGGTGCTGATGCGCAGCGTGCCGGCGGCATCGCGCTTGCGCCAGGCCGGATCCCGGAAGATGGTGTTCGCGGTGAACGCGCGGCGCTCGCCCGCGGACAGAATGAACGGCCAGTCGGCGCTGTCGCCGGGCGCGTCGGGCAGCGCGGCGACGACCTCGAGCAGTTCGGGAATGTCGAGCCGAATCACCCCGTCCCGCACCCGGTTCCACGTCTCGGCATAATCGTCCTCGGAGATGACGACGCCGTGCTCGCCCGCGAGAATGGCCTCGAACAGGCGCTCCCCGGCCTCCATACCCGTTCCGTACCCCGCTCGTTCGACGCTGGCCGGGAATCGCCGGACCATGTTGTATGCCGCGGCCCAGAGCAGGGCCGCCGACGCCGCACCGTCCGGGAGGGTCTGTCCCAGTGTGCGGTACAGCAGCACGGGCGCCAGTTTGGACCGGGCCGGATCGCCGAGCACGCCCAGGAATGCCATGGCGAATGCCTCGCGGCCCTGCGCCAGCGCGGCCCGCAGCGGCGCATAGTCGGCCTCGCCCAGCACGCCCGCGGCCTCCACCAGCCGGGCATGAATCTCGGGCTCGGGCAGCACGCCCTCGGGCGCGGGCAGCACCGGGTGGCGCAGGTGGAAGATGTTGCGTGGGAAGTCGAAATTGAAGAACGTGGCCTCGTACTTCTCGAACTGGGTGGGCGCGGGCAGCACGTAATCGGCCAGGCGGGCGGTCTCGGTCATGGCGACATCGATCACCACCACCAGCTCCAGCGCCTCCAGGGCCTCGCGCGTGCGCGCCGAATCCGCAAGGGAGTGGGCAGGGTTCGAGCTCTCGATGAACATCGCCCGGTAGCGCGCGGGATGATCGGTGAGAATCTCCTCGCTGATCACGTTGCACGGCACCAGGCCGCTGACGATCTGCGCGCCGGCCACGGGGCTGCGGGGCCCCTCCCCCGCCGGATGTCCGCGGTCGTGACCGAGATTGGACAGGCCGGTGAAGGCATACTGCGTGCCCGGCTTTCCGACATTGCCGGTGAGAATCCAGACCAGCTTCTCGACGTAGCTGACCACGGTCGAGTACCGGTTCATCTGCACGCCCAGATCCTCCAGCGCCGCCACCGAATGCGCGCGCGCCAGACGGTGCGTCGCGGCGGTGACCAGGTCGAGGTCGACATCGGCGATGGCGCAGTACTTGTCGATCGGCACCGCGTTCAGGACCGGCAGCACGGCTTCGAGGCCGGTGGCGTGCACGGCAAGCCAGTCGCCATCGATCAGGTTGTCGCGCACCAGGATCGCGGCCATGGCCGAGAGCAGGTAGACGTCGGTGCCCGGACGCAGCTGCAGGTGGAAATCGGCGAGCTCGGCGGTCTCGGTCCGCACCGGATCGAGCACGATCATGGACCGCGCCGGATCCTTGGCGATCTCCTTCAGGACGGTGCGCGCCCGCGGAAAGCCGTGCGACTGATAGGGGTTCTTGCCGATGAAGAAGGCCACCTCGGCGTGCTCGACATCGGCGCGCATCGGGTGGCCGGCCATCCGTGCGCCCACCCAGAAGTCGCCGGTCTTCTCCTGCGCCAGGGCGCTGGAGCGATACTTCATCCCGTAGGCCGCCATGGTCGCCGGGGCGTACGCGCCACCCAGGTGATTACCCTGACCGCCGCCGCCGTAGTAGAAGATCGATTCCCCGCCGAAGTGCTGCCCGAGCTCCAGCATTCGCGCCGAGATCTCCGCAATCGCGGTGTCCCAATCGATCTCCTCGAAGCTGCCGTCCTTGCGGCGGCGCAGCGGCGCGGTCAACCGGCCCGTGTGCCCGTTCTGGTACCGGTCCAGCTGCAGCGCCTTGTTGCAGGTGTATCCCGCCGAGGCGGGATGGAGCTTGTCACCACGGATCTTCTCGAACGAACGGCCATCGGGCCCGAGCAGCACCTGAATGCCGCAATTGCACTCGCACAGGATGCACGCCGTAGGTCGCCATTCGTTCATACCCGCAGCATACCCAGTTAGTTCACTAGCGCTACCCACTACCGGAAGATTCTCAGAATCCGATCGCCTCGCGCAGCAGCAGGACGGTGCCGCGACCCGGGACGGGCTCCAGATTGAGCATGAGAAGCCGGCTGACGGCGCTGGGACGTCCGTAAACCCGCTGGGCGCGTTCGCTTTCCAGCGGGAGGCAGTGTTCCTCGACGCGGCGCAGCGCGGCGTCCAGGTCGGGAACCACCTTCTGCGCGCCGACCACCCAAATCGCGCGGGCCGAGCCGCCGGCATAGCCGGGCAGCTGGCTGCCGCTGCCCGAGGCGATCACCAGCGAGCCGGTCTCGGTGACGGCGTGCACGCTGCCCACGATGACGTCGGGAGCGGCGAACATCCGCCGGATCTCGTCGGCCTGGGTGGCGCGGTCCATCGCCAGGCCGCGCGGGCGCAGGGCGTCGTAGCGCCCGCTGTCGTTGATGTCCGCCTCGATGCCGGACAGGCGTAGCGTCTCGCTGGCGCCGGTGAAGACACTGGCGCCCGCGGGAATCAGGTCCGCGACGCGGGCGCGCGCGGCGGCGGCGTCCGCGAGGATTTCGACGGCGAAGTTGTGCGCCGTCAGGGCCGCGGCGGCCCGCTCCAGGCGCTGCGCGGAGGCCGGGTTGGTGAACGAGGGCGCCGGAATCTGGGTGGTCATCGGAGTTCTCCAGGGTTGAGGTTCACCCGGGCCGAATGCGACCGGGTTCACCGTTGACGACAACGCAGCTCTCCGGAATGTCAGGCCTGGCCTCACATTCCGGCGCGGTGCCCGGTCGTAGTGGTAGGGAGAAAGACGAAGGGAGCCGCACGACATGACCACTCGAGACGCCACCGATCCACGCCGCTCCGATCCGGACCTGGACGCGGTCATGAGCGAGCGGCGTCAGCTGATCAACCTCACGTACCGGCTGCTGGGCTCGCTGGACGAGGCGCAGGACGCGGTCCAGGAGACCTATGTCCGCTGGTACGCCCTGACCGCACCGCAGCGGGACGCCATCGAATCCCCGGGCGCCTGGCTCACCACCGTCGCCACCCGCATCTGCCTCAACCTGCTGGGCTCGGCGCGCGCCCGCCGCGAGACCTACGTGGGCGACTGGATCCCCGAGCCACTGCCCGACCCGGCCGAATGGGACCGCGTCCGCCCGGCCGGCGCCGTCGACCCGGCCGAGCGCGTCACCCTCGACGAATCCATCAGCATGGCCTTTCTCGTCGTGCTCGACGCGATGACGCCGGCGGAGCGGGTCGCGTTCGTCCTGCACGACGTTTTCCGCTACCCCTTCGCCGAGGTCGCCGAGATCACCGGCCGCACCCCGGCCGCCTCCCGCCAGCTGGCCTCCTCGGCCCGCCGCCGAGTCCGCGCCGCGCAACCGGCCGCGACCCCGGCGGACCGGCAGACCGAGATCGTCAAGGCCTTCAAGATGGCGTGGCAGGCCCAGGACATCGACGCCATCGTCGGACTGCTCGATCCCGATGCCACGGCGACGGCCGACAGCGGCGGTCGCGTCATCAGCTTCCTGGACCCCATCGAGGGCGGCGAGCGGATCGCGCGCGCCTGGATGGAGCTCGCCGAACGGATACCCAGCGACCTGACCTTCCTGGAACGGACCGTGAACGCCAGGCCCGGGCTGGTCGCGCGACAGGGCGGCGTCACAGTGACCGTCTTCGCCTTCGACATCGCGGGCGATCGGATCCGCCACATCTGGGTGGTACGAAATCCGGACAAGCTCCACCGCTGGACGCAGAGCTGAGCCCGCCTCGCGCACGAGATGCTCTCGGCTCGTTCATCTTCGGGCGATCCGGTCGAGTTCCACCGGAACGATGAGCTCTCCCGATACGGCTAAGTTCTAGATCATGACGCAAACTCCCAGACTTCCCGGACTGACCCTGGCCGATGCCGATCGGCTGGTGGCCTCCGCGCTGCAGGTCGGCGCCGAGCGCGGCTTCCCGCCGCTGGCGGTGGCCGTCCTGGATGTCAGCGGCGAGGTGATCGCCCTGCGGCGGGCCGACGGTGGCATGCCGATGACCAGCCGGATCGCCGTGGCCAAGGCGCGCACCGCATTGCTGACGCTGCGGCCCTCGGGCCAGATCACGCTGCCCGGCCCGATCACCGACAGCATCCAGCACCTCAACGACGGCGACTTCATTCCGTATGCCGGTGGCGTGCTGGTCACCGTCGACGGCGTGATTCTCGGCGCGGCCGGAGCCTCCGGCGCGCACGCGATCGAGGACGAGGAGGCGGTGCAGACCGCGGTGGACCGCTGGCGCGAGGAGCGCTGACGCCCTGCCGCACAGGGCTGACCTGAGATGTCCGCGGCTCCGCGCCCGCCCACCGAGAGCGCGGGTCCGTACCCACATCAGTACCCGTAATGCGTTCTCGCCTAAGCGGATCGACGTCCATGGGCCGGCGGAAGCGCGTGCGGTTGCGGGAGCCGAGCGTCGGGCCGCGCGGGGCGTAGGTGCGGGAAGCGGCGCTGGATACCGGCGAGCAGGCGCAGGATCTCCCGCAGATTCTGTTGCAGGTCGCGAATCTCCTGCTGCAGCCGACACTCTTCGGCCAGCATCGCTTTCATGAAGATCTGCGCCTGAGCCGCCTCCGCGGCGGTGTGTGCGCGGCGCCGCTGCGCTTCGGTCATGCCGTTGTCGGTGAAGCGTTCCATGAGACCAACTCGTTCGTAATCGAGATGTGTGATGTAGCGCCGCCAACAACGCGAACTCTACTGTATCGGTTGCCCTTTCGCGATATTCGCCGCGCGATTGATCGGATGTCCCGGAATGACATCCATCACCGACGGAAATCCATGGTCTTTGCTGTACGAAAATGGTCCCGCTCGAATGCCCGAACGTCGACGATCCGCGTGCGTCGTTCAGGGAAGGTTCACGAATGCACGGCCATTAACCTGGGGTTTACTTACGATTCGATCGAGCCCGGCGTTCAACCGGTTGCCTCGGTAAGGTCGCAGGATGCGGCTCACGGTTCACCGATCCTGGCGCAGGATCGCCTACGCGGTTCTGGCGTTGCCGGTGTCGTTGTGCCCCATCGGGATCCGAGAGCGCGCGGCGCGATGGGCGCGCGAGACGTCGTTCGAATCCCGCACACCGGGACGGGGATACGTTGCCGCGCACACCGTGCTGGGAGCGGCGCTGGGGCTGCTCACCTGCTTCCTGGTCTTTCTCGCGGGCCTGGCCCTCGTGCGCGGTCTGGCGTACCCGCTGGTTGGCGATAATGGACTCGAAAACTCCTGGGGCGGACCGACTCTCATGGGAGCCTGGGCCGTGCACGCCGCGTTCGCGGTGCTGCTTCAGCCGGTGGCTGCGGTGCTGCTCGCGGATGTCGGTGTGCTGCAACTGCGCTTGGCGGATCGGCTGCTCGCCCGCGGCGGGGCATGGTGGCCGGTGCCCGCGGCCGTCGCGCTCGCCGCGGCGGGTGTTGTTCTCTTCGTCGCGTGGTGGCATCAGATCTGAAAGACTGAGGCGCATGTACGACTACGACGTGCTCGTCCTCGGTTCGGGTCCCGGCGGTCAGAAGGCCGCCATCGCCACCGCAAAGCTGGGTAAACGGGCCGCCGTGATCGAGCGGCGGGACATGATCGGCGGGGTGTGCATCAACACCGGCACCATTCCGTCCAAGACCCTGCGCGAGGCGGTGCTCTATCTGACGGGCCTGAGCCAGCGCGAGATGTACGGGCAGAGCTACCGGGTCAAGGAGGACATCACCGTCACCGACCTGCTCTCGCGCGCCCAGCACGTGATCGGCCGCGAGGTCGACGTGATCCGCAACCAGCTCTCCCGCAATCACGTGACGCTGCTGCCGGGCATGGGCTCGTTCCTGGACGAGCACACCGTCGAGGTGATGGACGGCAGCGCCGAGGGCCGGAAAGTGACCGCCGAGAACATCGTGATCGCGACCGGCACGACGCCCGCCCGGCCGAGCACCGTCGATTTCGACGGCAAGACGATCATCGATTCCGACGGCATCCTGCAACTCGAGCGGGTGCCACAGTCGATGATCGTGATCGGCGCGGGCGTCATCGGCATCGAGTACGCCTCCATGTTCGCCGCGCTGGGCACCAAGGTGACGGTGGTGGAGTCGCGGGAGCGGATGCTGGACTTCTGCGATATCGAGGTGGTCGAGGCGCTCAAGTACCACCTGCGCGATCTCGCGGTGACGTTCCGGTTCGGCGAGACGGTCGCCGCGGTGGAGCGGCATCCGCGCGGGGCCATCGCGATCATGGAGAGCGGCAAGAAGATTCCGGCCGAGGTGGTCATGTACTCCGCGGGCCGCCAGGGCATGACCGAGAGCCTGCGACTCGAGAAGGCCGGGCTGAGCGCGGACAAGCGCGGTCGCGTCTCGGTGGACGACCACTTCCGCACCGAGGTCCCGCACATCTACGCGGTGGGCGACGTGATCGGCTTCCCGGCGCTGGCCGCGACCTCGATGGAGCAGGGGCGCCTGGCCGCGCACCACGCGTGCGGCGAACCGATGCACACCCTGTCCGCACTCCAGCCGATCGGGATCTACACCATCCCGGAGATCAGCTTCATCGGCCGCACCGAGGACGAATTGACCGCGGCGCGTAAGCCTTTCGAGGTCGGCGTGTCCCGCTACCGGGAGCTGGCCCGCGGCCAGATCATCGGCGACTCCTACGGCGTACTCAAGCTGCTGGTGTGCCCGGACAGCCGCGAGCTGCTGGGTGTGCACGTATTCGGCACCGGGGCAACCGAATTGGTGCACATCGGACAGGCCGTGATGGGCTGCGGCGGCACGGTGGACTACCTCGTGGACGCGGTCTTCAACTACCCCACCCTCGCGGAGTCGTACAAGGTCGCGGCGTTGGATGCGATGAACAAGATACGCCAGATCGAGCACATGGACTGACCGAGCTGCCGGTGCTCGGCGACCTCGGCCCGCCCTCCCGGACCACGCCCGGAAGTCACTGCGACACCGCAGGGTCAGGGCAGCGCCTGCGGCACCGAGCGCGGGTTGTAGTAACCCTGCAGCCCGCCGGTGACGCCGCCCACCACCGCCCCGAGCAGGGCCCCGGGGATTGCCCCGACGCCGGAACCCAGCGCGGCGCCGAGCACCCCGGACCCGGTGGCGCCCACAATCGCACCGCCGACGATGCCGTTGTGCACCGGATCATGGTCGAGGGCATCGGGATTCGTCGCCACCTCCAACGGAACGCCCTGAGACGAGGACGAGGCGGCGGCGATCCCACTACTCTGCAGCGCGACGGCCAGCGGCACCGCCCCGATCAGCACGGCACGGCCCACACAGCGAACAACACGATGGCTCATGGTGGCACACGATAGCCATGTCCGCCCGTTCCGGCAGCGCGTCCGCCGAGAAAGCACTGCCTAACCCGGTGCTTGCACGATGGTGAGCACCGAGCGCTTACGCAGGCTGAAACCCAGAGTCTCGTACAGGCTTATCGCGTTCGTATTCGACGCGAGCGCATGCAGGAACGGGATCTCGCCGCGGGCGCGGATGCCCGCGCCGACCGCGCGGATCAGGCGGGTCGCGATGCCGCGGCCACGGAATTCCGCGTCGGTGCAGACCGCACTGATCTCGGTCCAGCCGGGCGGATGCATCCGCTCCCCCGCCATCGCCACCAGCCTGCCGTCCACGCGCAGACCGAGATACCTGCCCATCTCGATGGTGCGCGGCGCATAGGGGCCGGGTTCGGTGCGGGCGATCAGCTCGAGAATGTCCGGGACATCCGCCGCGGTGAGCGTGTCGAGACCGGGATCGGAGGCCACGCGCAGCGCGGTGCCGTCCATCTGGACGGAGCCGATTTCGTCGAGCACCGTCCACTCCGGGGGCGGCACATGGCCGCCTCGCAGGCCGGTCGTGCCGCCCGGTCCGAGCACCGTGGCCAGGTCGGCCCAATCCTGGTGATCCAGTTCCGGCGGATGACCCACGAAGCGCGCGACCTGCGGGTCATAGCGGCCGATCCGGCCCACCCAGCTCGCGAACCGGCGGTGCTCGCCCCGCAGCGAGGCTCGTACCGGGTCGTCGAGCGGATGTGACGCGGCGCCGCCCGGTACCGGATCGGCGATCGACGGGGTTCGAGCCGAGGGCTCGGCGGCAACGAACGACTCAGCGGTCAAGGCATACTCCTGGCGCGACAATGTCCGACCACCAGGACGTTAACGAGGAGTCCGGGCATTGGCACCGGTTGCGATCATCGCAATTCGATTGGACGGCAGCCGGATCGATCGCGGCTCGCGACAGCCCGCTGCCGCCCGTCATCACAACATCCCGAGCCACCGTCGGGATCCGGAGTCGCGCTTCGGGACTCAGGACGTTTCGGCGCAATTCTACGTCGGCCCTCGGGCCCGTACCGGCCGATTACCCGTCGGACCGTATCGCCATCTCGGGTGGCAACCGGCGCGGGCCTTGTCCTCGACGAGATCGAGCCCGAATTCCGTTGAGGTAGTGACTGGAGCGCTTGACCAGCGCCCCGGCAACCCCTAGCCTGTGACACGCAGCACACATGTGATCGCTAACATCGCTCTGCCCACCGCCGGGAGGTCCCATGGCCGATGACCACGAAATGCCCGGGGCCGCGGTCGAAATCGTCCTGGATCTCGAGCACGATCGCGGGCCGATCGATCGGCGGCTGTTCGGATCGTTCGTCGAGCACGTGGGCCGGTGCGTCTACACCGGCATCTACGAGCCCGGCCACCCCACCGCGGACCATGAGGGGTTCCGCGGCGACGTGGCCGAGCTGATCGACGAGTTGGGCGTCACCGTAATCCGGTACCCGGGAGGCAATTTCGTTTCCGGATACCGATGGGAGGACGGGATCGGCCCGCGCGATCTGCGGCCCCACCGGCTGGATCCGGCATGGCGCTCGATCGAGACCAATCAGGTCGGCACCGACGAATTCCTGCGCTGGGCCGCGCGCCGGCGCGTGGAGCCGATGCTCGCGGTCAATCTCGGCACCCGCGGCATCCAGGCCGCGGCCGACCTGGTCGAGTATTGCAACGTCGCGGGCGGCACGCAGTGGTCGGATCTGCGGCGCAGCAACGGATCCGCCGATCCCTACGGGGTGAAGCTGTGGTGCCTGGGCAACGAGATGGACGGGCCGTGGCAGATCGGGCACAAGACCGCCGCGGAGTACGGCGCCCTGGCCGCACAGGCCGGACAGGCGATGAAACTCGTCGACCCGGGCATCGAACTCGTCGCCTGCGGCAGCTCGCACCACCGGATGCCCACCTTCGGGTACTGGGAGTCGACCTCGCTCGAAATAGCTTGGGATGTGGTCGATTACGTCTCGATGCACGCCTATTACGAAGAGCTGGACGGCGATCGGCGCAGTTTCCTGGCCTCCGGGTTCGCGATGAGCGAATTCATCGACGACGTCGCGGCCACAATCGACGCCGTGGCCGCCCGCAAACACAGCCGGACCCGGCCCAGGATCTCCTTCGACGAATGGAATGTCTGGTACCAGGCCCGCTTTCCGGGCACCGAGAACCTGGAGATCGATACCAGCGGGCCGCGCATCGAGGACGTCTACGGGACGCTGGACGCGGTGGTCGTCGGCGATCTGCTCATCACCCTGCTCAATCATGCCGATCGAGTCGCCGTCGCCTGTCTGGCGCAACTGGTGAACGTAATCGCGCCGATCATGACCGAGCCGAACGGAAATGCTTGGCGGCAGGCGATTTTCGCCCCGTTCGCCGCCGTCGCGGTGGCCGCGCGCGGCGTGGGCCTGGTCGCCCGCATCCGCACACCCGAGGTCGAGACGAACCAGTACGGCGACGTTCCGGCGGTCGCGGCCGCGGCCACCTATGACGCGCCGGGGCGCACGTTGTCGATATTCGTGACCAATCGGGCCGAGCACCCGGTCGATGCGGTCATCAGCATGCGTGGCGAAATCACTTGGACCACAATCCAATCCACATCGGTGATCATCGCCGATGACAAGGGTCCCCTGGATGCGGCCGCGGCTCGCCATGTGCGCCAACGCCTGCCGGGCACTCGACTGGAGGGATCCACGATCACTCTCACGCTGCCCGCCGAATCATGGTCCGCGGTAGTCGTTTCGGCAGCCTGACACGCAGTTCCCAACGGTGACAGCTCGAGGAGCTCGCCGAACTCTGCCGCGACAGCCCGCGTGCGGACTGGGAAACCCTCTGCTCGGGGCCCATCATCGACTGGATCGAGGGACGACTGCACCGCGGCTGGCTGGCGCAGGCCGGGGAAGACTCACCGTTCCGGGTCCTACCGTGGCCGGAACCCTGGCTCGCACTCCGCTGAGGGCGCTTACGGTCCGACGGTGCAGCCCGACCGCATCTGCGCGATGTACGGCCGCAGGCCCAGCGCCATATCGGTGCAGGCCGTCAGCAGCACATCGCATTCGACGCGGTCCAGGGGATGTTCGGCGACGACGCGGGCGCCGAGGATCGGGACGGGCTCCGGCCGGCCGGTGCGGTCCCACCAAAGATAGGTGTCGCCCATGCTGTCGGCGAGGCGATGCGAGGCCCAGCCCGAGGCCTCGCGAATGAGGTCGATCCGGCCGAATTCCGCCCCCATCCGATCCAGTACGACCAGCCGGAACAGGTCGCGAGTGGCCGCCTCGCCGGGGTCGGGCACGAAGTGGAGCAGGGTGCCGCCGGTGGCCGCGACCGCCGTGGTGGTCTCGCCCCGCACGAGAGTGCCCACGGCGCTGCCATCGCCGCGCCGTAGGGCCAGGGTCGTCTCGTCCGCCGGTTCAGCGAGCAGGACGCCGCCGTCGAGGTAGCCGATCCGGTATCGACTGTTCTTGTGCCCCAGCAGAATCGCCGAACGCGCACCCCGCCCCTCACCGCGGGCGGCCACCGCGAGCGGCTCCCCCGGCCCATCCCGGAACACCATCGTCACTCCACCGGGCGCCTCGCACACCACCCGCCCCTCGAGCATCGTCGAACCATTCCGTCGGGCAGGCATAGCCACGATCGTAGGACTGTGATGCACATCTCACACTGATATCAACTACAGTCCGGCGTTTCTCTTTTACTCAGGCGTCGAGCAGAGCGTTGACCGCGGCGGGGGCCAGGACCTGGTCCAGGATCATGGCCGCACAGGCCGCGACGCCACTGGGGGCATCCGCGGCGCCGGGTTCCACGCGCAGCGAGCGGGTGGCCAGGGCCGAGGAGCGCTGGTAGATCACCTCTCGCATGCCCGCCGCCAGGGGCTCGAAGGCATGGGACAGATCGCCTCGAACAATGATGAGGGCGGGGTTGAGCAGGTTCACCGCACCGGCGACGACCTCGCCGATGCGGCGGCCCGCCTCGCGGATCACCCGGGTCGCCTCGGGCTCCCCGGCGCGCGCCAGGTCGACCAGTTCGGGCAGGCCGGAAATCGATTTCCCCTGCGCGGCAAGCTGTTCCAGCAGCGCCCAACCGCCCGCAACGGTTTCCAGGCAGTGCATGTCCCCGCAGCGGCACGGGCGATCCGGGGCGTCGGCGACCTTGATGTGCCCGATCTCCCCGGCCCCGCCCCACGCGCCGCGCAGCAGCCGCCCGCCCGCGACGATTCCGGCGCCGATCCCCGTGGAAGCCTTGAGCAACAACAGATCCCCAACCTGCGGATGCCGGGCGTGCTCGGCGAGGGCCAGCGCGTTCACGTCGCTGTCGACCCGTACCGGAACGCCGAAACGCTCCGAAAAGTATTCGGCCACGGACACATCCCCGAGTCCGGGCCCCGCGCCCATGCTGTGCCCGGTGGCGACGTCGACGGCACTGGGCACGCAGATACCTATGCCGTGCACGACCCGCCCGGGCGTGCGCCGGACATCCGTCATCGGCCCGTCGTCGCCGTCGCCCCGTGACCCCCCATGACGAACCACCGCGTCGTTCGACGCCCGCACGCCAGATGGGTGCGTCTCGTCCACTTCCCCTGCCAGCAACCGATCCATCTGCTCCGCGGCCTGGATCAGCACCGCCTGCGTCACTCCCCCCGGCGGCACCACAAACTCCGACTCGGCGAGCACCCGGCCAGCGAGGTCGCAGACGGCGACCTGAGCGCGGCTGGCGCCGATCGAGGCGGCGAGCACCACACCGGATTCCGGGTTGAACACCAGGCGGGTCGGCGGGCGGCCGCCGGTGGAACCCCCATCGGCGCGCTCGGCGACCAGGCCCCGGTCGAGCAGCTGCTCGACCCGCAGCGTGACCGCCGTGCGAGACAGGCCGGTCAACCGCCGGATATCCGCGCGGGTGACCACCGCGTGGCCGCGGATCAAACCCAGCACGTCCCCCGCGGACACTCCGGGCGTCGCCATCGGCCGACCGGTCACCGCCGCGCCTCCCTTCGCTCGTCCACGCCGCCTCCTTGTGTCGGCAGGTTACCCGCTGCCAGCGGCCGGCCATGGCCCCACCTCGCCGCGGTTCGAGCATCCGCCCAGATCAGGGCCCATCACCGGCTATTAAGTCTTTCTAAAACCAAAGTTTGCTTGCAAATAATCCTAAGGTCCCCTAGCGTTCTGTGTGTTCGATCACAAGCGAGGAGTCCGCGAGTCCGGGCGCCTCGAATCCACCGCCGGGGAGATGAATTCCGTGGATACGCATCCCGTCGTCACCGCCGTCACCGCACGCATCGCCGAGCGCAGCGCTGACGGTCGCCGCGCCTATCTCGACCGCATCCGGGCCGCGGGTTCGCAGGGCCCCGCCCGAATGTCGCTGGCGTGCAGCAATATCGCGCACGGCTTCGCCGCCTGCAGCCCGGCCGACAAGCTGGCGCTGCGCGGGGAGACGCGGCCCAATATCGCCATCGTCTCCGCCTACAACGACATGCTCTCGGCGCATCAGCCGTACCGGGACTATCCGCGGGTGCTGCGCGACGCCATCTCCGGCGCGCGCGGGGTGGCGCAGTTCGCCGGTGGAGTGCCGGCCATGTGCGACGGCATCACCCAGGGCCGCACGGGCATGGAACTGTCGCTGTTCAGTCGGGATGTGATCGCGATGTCGACCGCGATCGCGCTGTCCCACGACATGTTCGACGGGGCGCTGCTGCTGGGCGTGTGCGACAAGATCGTGCCGGGCCTGGTGATCGGGGCGCTGTCGTTCGGGCATCTGCCGGTGCTGCTGGTGCCCGCCGGGCCGATGCCCTCGGGCCTGCCCAACAAGGACAAGAGCCGGGTGCGCCAACTTCATGCCGAGGGCAAGGCGACGCGCGCCGAACTGCTCGCGGCCGAGTCCGCGAGTTATCACGGCCCGGGCACCTGCACCTTCTATGGCACCGCGAACTCCAATCAGCTGCTGATGGAGGTGATGGGCCTGCACCTGCCCGGCGCCAGCTTCGTCGCGCCGAACACCCCGCTGCGCGAGGCGCTGACCGCGGCCGCGGGGCGCCGCATCGTCGAGCTGACCTCGCTGCGCGGCGGCGCGGCCCCGATCGGAGAGGTGATCGACGAGCACGCCATCGTCAACGGCGTCGTCGCGCTGCTGGCCACCGGCGGCTCCACCAACCACACGATGCACCTGGTGGCGATGGCAGCCGCGGCCGGAATCGACCTGCGCTGGGACGATTTCGCCGAACTGTCGGCGGTCGTGCCCACCCTGACCAAGATCTATCCCAACGGCGCCGCGGACATCAACGCGTTCCAGACCGCCGGGGGAATGCCCCTGCTGATCGGCGAGCTGCTCTCGGCCGGGCTGCTCCACGACGATGTCACCACCGTCGCGGGCCACGGCCTCAGCGTGCACTACCGCTCGGCCCCCGCGCTCGAGGCCGACGGCGAAATCGCCTGGGGTAAGGGTCCATCCGACAGCGGCGACAAGACGGTGCTGCGCTCGGCGGCCGACCCGTTCGCCCCCGACGGCGGCCTGCGCATGCTCGACGGCGCCCTCGGCCGCGCGGTGATCAAGGTGTCCGCGGTGGCGCCGGAACATCGGGTGGTCCGGGCCCCCGCACGGGTTTTCGACGATCAGGAGGGCTTTCTGACCGCGTTTCGGGACGGCGAGCTGGACCGAGACACGGTGGCGGTGGTGCGGTTCCAGGGACCGCGGGCCAACGGAATGCCCGAACTGCACAAACTGACCCCAGCATTGGGAGTGCTGCAGGATCGGGGCCATGCGGTCGCCCTCGTCACCGACGGCCGCATGTCCGGCGCATCGGGCAAGGTGCCCACCGCCATCCATCTCACCCCCGAGGCCGCCGCCGGCGGCCCGATCGCGCGGATCCAGGACGGCGATCTCATCGAATTGGACGCCGAGACAGGGGAATTGGATATCCTTGTCGCCCCAGAGGAGTTCGCCGCCCGTATACCCGCAACATGCGATACGGCGGCCAGCGGCACCGGCCGGGAGCTGTTCGCGGCCTTGCGCGGATCTGTCGGCCCGGCCGATCGGGGCGCAACCGTCTTCGGCGCGGCCTGATGGGACTACCGTACCCACCGCTCGGGGCCAGAAAACTCCGGCCGCAGACATGCCGATGCGGCGGCCGATTCCCGGCAATGAGCCCGCACAGGAACACCCCGACAACCGAAACGAATCACCGATGACCACGTCTATGCCCACCGCCGACGCACCTTGGCTCGTAGCCGATATCGGCGGTACACATGCCAGGTTCGGCCTGATATCACAGCTCGGTGCCGAACCCACCGACGTGCGGATCCTGCGCTGTGCCGACTACCCGGATCTGGTTGGGGCCGTGGAGGATTACCTCGGGCGGATTCCGGCGACCGTGCGGCCGGTGGCGGCGTGTGTGGCCGTGGCCGGGCCGGTGCGCGGGGATCGGTTCCGGCTCACCAACGCGCATTGGGACTTCTCGATCTCCGAGAGCCGGATGCGGCTGGGGCTGGGGCATCTGGAGCTGATCAACGATTTCACCGCGCTGGCGCTGGCCGTGCCGGAGCTGCCGAGCTCGGCGTTCGTGCGGATCGGCCCGGGCGTGCGGTGGGCGGCGGAGCCGATGGCGGTGATCGGGCCGGGCACGGGCCTGGGCGTGGGTGGGCTGATGCGGGTACAGCAGCGGTGGGTGCCGATTCCGGGCGAGGGCGGCCACGCGGGACTGCCGGTGGAGAACGAGGCCGAGGCGCAGGTGGCCCGGGTGCTGCGCGAACAGCATGCGGTCGTGGATGCCGAAACGGCGCTGTCCGGCCCCGGCCTGGCGCGGCTGTATCGGGCACTGTGCGTGGTGCACGACGTCACGCCGGAGGCGGCGCGCCCCGAGCAGGTGTGCGCGGCCGGACGGCGGGGCGTGGATCCCGTTGCCCGCGAGGCGCTGTCGATGTTCTGCGGCATGCTGGGCGCGTTCGCCGGAAACGTTGCGCTCACCCTCGGGGCCCGGGGCGGGGTTCTGCTGGGCGGGGGGATCCTGCCCGGCATCGTGGACTTCCTCGCGGACAGTGATTTCCGCGACCGCTTCATCGGAAACCGGGCCGTGCACGGCTATCTCGACCAGGTAGCCACCGAGCTCATCGTTGCCGCGACCCCGGCCCTGCGCGGCGCGGCCGCTGTGCTGGAACAGCGGGTCCCGGTCCCCGAACCGGTATGACCGCCCCATCACCAATCTCGTTGGACGACACCAACACTCTCTGGAGGACCGATGAATCCCCTTGATATCGCACCGGTCATCCCGGTCGTCGTGCTCGACGATCCCGGCACCGCCGTCCCGCTGGCCGAAGCACTGCTGGACGGTGGCATCGGAATCATCGAGGTCACCCTGCGCTCCAATGCCGCGCTGCCCGCCATCGAGGCGATCGCCGCCGAGGTGCCCGAGATGCTGGTCGGGGCGGGCACACTCGTCACGCCGGTGCAGATCGAGGCCGCCGTGACGGCCGGTGCGCGCTTCCTGGTCAGCCCCGGCGCCACCCCCACCCTGCTCGACGCCCTCGCCGACACCGGCCTGCCCTACCTCCCCGGTGTTGCCACGGTCTCGGAAATCCTGACCGTGCTCGAGCGCGGCGTCACCGAGATGAAGTTTTTCCCCGCCGAATCATCCGGCGGCGCATTGGCCTTGAAGGCATTCGGGGGGCCGCTGCCCCAGGTCCGCTTCTGCCCCACCGGCGGCATCACCCCCGCCACCGCGCCCGGCTACCTCGCCCTGCCGAATGTCGGCTGCGTGGGCGGGTCGTGGCTGACGCCCGCCGAGGCTGTGCGCACCGGAGATTGGGGCCGAATCAGCGATCTCGCCCGAGCCGCCGCGGCTCTGCGGATCGACTGACCGGCAGATCGCCTGCCGGCCAAGCGGATGCGGTCCGCGCGGAAGGGCGGCGCGCTTCCGCGCCGCCCCGCATCCCCTCTTCGCCCGCGGATCAGCTCAGCACGCCGTCCATGCACATGCTGGACGAGCGCCAGCTCGGGCCCGGCCGGACGCCGGAATCGAAGTCCCACAGGGAGATCGGTCCCGCCGAACGCCAGTACAGGAACAGGCCGGTCGAGTCGGTGACCGCGGTGAAGATATCCCCACTGCCCTGGATCAGCTGATCGCCGACGCAGTAGTCGTTGTACTGGGTGCCGGGCTGCCACGCGCCCGCGCTGAAGTTGCCCTCCGGGTTTCCGGTGGCGCCCGGATTGGGCACCGTGCTGTGGTGGTTGGTGGCGCCGTCCTTGGTCCAGTAGGCGACACCGAAGAGATCCTTGTGGCAGGTGAAGGCCCACCCACCGGCATACACCCGCAGGCCCTGCCGGTAGGTGCTGCCCGCCCACAGGCAGGGCACCCCGGGGGCGTCCGCCCGGGCCGCGGGCGCACCGACGGCAATGCCCGCGACCATGAGCACGGCCGCCAGCATCGGAATCACCGCCCCGATCGCCGTCCGGTATCTCTTGGCCGATCCATCGACTCTGCTGCTCATCACTGCACTGCTCTTTCCAGGGCTCGGAGCTCCGGCGAGACAACCCGCCATCATCACCGGAGGTCATTTCACTCTGGGTCAATGTACCGTTATTTAGCGGCTCATCAATAAGCGACTTCTTCGGGTTGGGAACCCTGCTTGCCATCAGCGGGAATACGACCGATGGACGTGCTAGCGGCGAGATCTCGATAATCACCGCCATGATTCGCCAGGAATGGGATGAATCCGGATCGAGCAGCGAACAACTGCGGTCACGGTTCAACGACGTCCTGGACGCGTTCGACGACCACCACAGCGCGCTGACCATCGCCCGTCAGCAGCTGGCCGAGCTTCGCACCCACGCCGAATCATCCGATCGCGCGGTCCGGGTCACGGTGGACTCGTCCGGCGCGGTCGTCGAGATCGCCCTGCAGCCCGGGGCGATGCGCACCACCGCGGCATCGCTCTCCGCGACCCTCACGGCGGTGGCACAGGCGGCGGCGCAGCAGGCCAGGGTGCGGTGCAGCGACATCCTCGAGCCGCTGAGTTCGGCCACGAACGCGGTGGCCGACCGGTCCGAACTGATTCCGGGGACGCCGAGGCTCCGGGCAGCCCCACTCGATCCCCCCACGACGCAATGACTTCCGGGTCATCGGGCAACTCACTGTCGGTCGATCCCGAGGCCCTGCGATCGGTGGGTACGCATCTGGAGGGGCTGGGGTCGCAGGCCAAGCAGATTCTCGACCGGCTCACCGAGGTGATGGCGCAGCAGGGCAATTGCTGGGGCACCGACCAGGCCGGCGAGCAGTTTGCGAAAACCTTTGAGCCGAGCGCCCATCAGGACGTGGAGGGGCTGCGGACCCTCGCCTCGAATCTGAATCAATTGGGCGAGGGCACGGTGAATTTGGTCGACACCTACGAACAGCAGGATGCGGTCAGCACCACCGAAATGGCCCGTGCGGTCCCGGAGTTCGCCGCACCGATGACCACCACGCCCGGCACGACCGCCGGACCACCCGCCGCAGTCGCCGCGCCGTCGATCGGACCTATCGCGAACAGGGTTGCTGCACAGCAGAATTCGCCCGGATCGCTCGTCTCCGGACGGCCCGCATCGGTCCAGCAGCCGGCCAGGCCCGTGCGGTCGGCGACACCACCGCAGCAGCCCGTCTCGCGACCGCAACCATCGTCACAACAGCCATCCTCACAACAGCCGTCCTCGGCCCCACAGCAGGCGTCATCCAATCGAGGAGGGACAGACCGGCCGCCGAACACCCCGGGGACGAGAACCCCCGCAACACCTTCCGAGGCCAATCGCGCGGCGCCGCCCGGTAGCGATGCCGCGGGCGCGTCTCCCTGGTCGAAATCCGACGGATCGAAGAATTCCGCCGGAACGCCCTGGTCGGACGGTGGGTCCGGGAGGCCCGGTGGGTCCAGCGCCAGACCGCCGCGGGTGTCACCACCCGAGGATGACGAATCGCCCCCGCGCCGGCCGCCGGGCAGCCCCGGGGCGGAGAAGAAGCGCAGGTCCAGCGCCTCCGCGCGCTCGGACGAATCGCCGAATGCCCGCATCGCCCGTGAGCTCGCCGAGCGTCACGGCATCGCGGTCCAGGGATTCACGCTGCCCGGTGTCGATGAGGAGACGGTCCGCGAATTCGCCGCGGCGGTCGACGACATGCTGGCCAAGTATCCCGCGAGCGGGCTGCGCGGCGTGGGCATCGCCGATCTCGGTGGGGCGGCGGCTCAAACAGAAGTGGACGAGGGGGCCTTCATTCTGCTGGCGCTGGCGGCCGCGCTCGATCCGGAGGGCTACGCCCGAAATATCTTCGCCGCCACCGAATCCGGCCATCTGGTGCGCGGATCCGAACAGCGACCAGTGTATTCGACCATCGTACGGGAATTCGGACGGGTGCTCGATGTGGCAACCGGCCTACGCGCCCGCAGCGCCGCTCAGAAGACGCTCATCACCCAGTATCTGCGGGTCGTCGCGCCCGAATATCAGCGATATTCGCTGGGGCGCATCACGGCCGGATACCGGGATTGGCGCGGGCAGCTATGCGGATGTTGCTTCCTAGGTGGGCAATTCGATGCCGGGAGCGCGGTGGCCGAGGCGTTCCTGGAGACCGAACTGCACGGCGAGCAGGCCGGGGAGCAGGCGGCTTGCCTGCATCGGATGCTGGTGGCGATGGCGCCCGAGGCCACCACACCCTCCGAGCTATGAGCCTGACGCTCCCGTCCTGGGTGCCGCCGCGGCTGTTGGGTTTTGTCGCCGGGCATTTCCCCAAGGCGGACGAGGACAAGCTCGGGCTGCTTGCCGACGGTTTGGACGCCTCCGCACTCGAGCTGGGGGAACTTGCCGTGGCGCTGGAGGCGCTCGTGCCCGCGGTGGCCCTCGCCGCCGTCGGGGCGGCCGTGGCCGGAGTGGTCGAGAACATCACCCAATCCGCGAAAGATGCACGCGCGCAACAACAGTACGCGACCAGCCTCGCCGACCAGGTGCGCTCGATGCGGAACAACGCCCTGTATACCAAGGTCGCCGTCTTCAGCACGCTCGCGACCATGGTGGCCATCGAGGCCTACTCGGCGCTGACCGGGCCGGCCGGGGTGGCCGAGTCCATCGCCGAGGAGGAGGCCGCCCTGGCCGTCATCGAGGAGACGGCGGCGAAACTCGTCACCGACGTCGTCGAACAGGGTATCGAGAGCGAGACCGAGCGTTCCGCGATCCGGTTGGCCATCCCCAAGATCATCGGGAAGGGCACCGTGATCGGCGTGGTCCAGGGCGGCGGCGGCAGTCTGCTCGGCGAGGCCGTGCTGGTGGCCGAGCACGATCAGAGCTCGATCGACTGGAAGACGGTCGGCGAGGCGACGGTCGCGGGCGGGGCGGGTGGCGTCGCCGGATCGCTTGTCGGCGTGGCCGGGGCGTCCCGCGCGAAGGGCGTGATGGGCAAGCTGGTCGTGGGCGCGCTGGGCGGCGTGGCCGGATCGGCTGCCGGGTACGTCGCGGACCTGCCGTTGACCGGCGGCAAATTCTCTCTGGCGGAACTGCTCTCGGCGGCCGGCACGGGCGTCACCACGGGCCTGCTCACCTCGCACCCGTTCCGTCGCGAGCCTGCCGCGGCCGATCCCGCCACCGTGCCCGAGGTCACCGTCCCCGGGGCCGCCGCGGACCTGACGGACGTCATGGCACCGAGGTCGCGGGAGGCCGTGCTCGAGGCCATCGCCGCGATGCCTGCCAACCCCAGCGTGGTCGTGCATTTCGAACCCGGGGATACGGCGTTCGCGGAATCGACTGCCGCAGCAGTGGATTCGATGCTTCGCGGCAACGGCTGGACCAACCGCGACCAACTCACCGCCGTATCCGAGTTGATCCGCCACGCGGGCAGCATCGCCCCGGATCGTGCCAATCCTGATCCCGCTACCCCCGGACAGAACACCGGAGCCGCGGAAACCGACACCGGCACAGGGGGAGCCAGCCGGAACACCGAGCCGGCAGTGCGGCTGACGCTACGCATGGCGGTCGGCGACGGCGAACCCACCCTGCGAGTATCGATTGAGAACGAACACCCCGCGAGCACTCCGGGTGTTACCCCGGAGATCACCGAACTCCTGGCCCGCGCAACGGTATCCACTATCGCCCCCGACGGGCAAATTCACGCCGAATTCCGCGAAAGCGGCACATCCACCCAACCGCCCCGGGTCACCGCCCCGGTCACCGAGGAACACGGCCGCGCCACCGCCGCAACCGAAACCACCTGCCCGGGTGGCCATCCTGCAGTCGACGATCCGCACACCACCACCCCCTCCGCTCCCCGAAACCCGGTCTCGCCCATCCCTGCGACAGCCCACACCGCAACCGAGGCCACCAGGCCGGGCAGCCATCCGGCAGTAGACGATTCGCACACCGTCGACGCCGAAAACCCGTCGACGGCAGAGCCTCAGGCCGCATCACCGCACAATTCCGCCCAGGCGACCCGCTCGGGCGGGCATCCGGCGGCAGACAGTCCGCCCATCGAGCCCGGCGCCCGCAAACCCGCCAACGCCGGCGCGACCATACCGGAACCTCCGAAACCTCAGGGCGACAACACAAACGCACCCGCGCGAGTGACCACACCGCCCGGCACGAACCGTTCTCCCGGACAACCCGGTGGCGAACAGCCCACTTCCGGCGAACACCCCGGCACCAGACCACCCGGCGAGACCGCCGGGCCCGGCGCGGACGCACTGCCCTCCGACAGCCAGGGGTGGGGCGACCCCCGGTTCACCCGACCGGGCGACGACGGTCCTGACCCGTTCACCACCGAACTGTCCGGAGCCGAACTCAAACAGGCCGCCCGCGATCTGCTTGCGCTGCAACAGCAACGCTATGGCGACGGTGCGTTGCCCGTCTCGGACGAGGTCCTGCGCCACACCATCTTCCACGGCGACGAGCGGGACGCGGCGGTCGCATTGATCGAGCACTACCGGCGTGCCACCGGTATGCAGCCCTACGCCTCCCAGGTCGAGGGGTTCCTGCACAGCGTCCACGGCCCCATCCAGATGGACCCCGCCGAGGGAAAATCGAACACCTTCGCCCTCACCCAGGCGTGGCTCGCCGTCAAACGCGGCTCGGCGGTGTTCCTCACCGTCCGCGATTCGCTCGTGGGAAGCCAGCTCGCCCTGGTCGAGAAGGCGTTCACCGGACTGGGATTCGACTTCGCCCGGGTCGATTCGCACGCCACCCTGCCCGACCCGAAGGCGGGACGGCCGATGTTGTACATCGGCCATGTCGACGAGTGGGCGCACTACCTCAACCGCCATCAGAGCCTCCCGACCAGGTACGTCGTCATCGACGAGGTCGACGAGGTCCTGCGCTGGGCCCAGACGCTGTGGGTGGTCTCCGACGGCCCCGAGACGCTCGCCGGCGGCCCCACCCGCGATGCCGTCATCGCGGCACGGAACTTCCTGCGCGAGAACCTCCATCCGGTCGATCGGCAAGCCTACGAGGCAGTCAAGGAGACCCGCGCACAGACGGAAGAGACGTTGCGCGGCATCTCCGCCGAACGCGACGCCCTCTACGCGAAGGCCAGGGCCGATGGCGCCGCGCTACGCGAGCGGACCCGGGCCGAGCTGGAGCGCCTGAACGCCGACCCGAACACCACCGCCGAGGACCGCGCCGCGTTCTATCGGCAGGCCCGCGCCGACTTCGCCGACCTGCGCGCCACCCGCGACGCCGAATCCGCGGCACTGTCCACGCGGGCCGCGCAAGCCCTCGCGCACCGCGACGCCGTCGAGGCCGCGGCGAAGCAGGCGGTGGCGGAAATCCCCAGCGACACAGAACATCTCACCGCGAGTGATTTCTCTGTCGATGCACTGCAGCGGGGTGGCCGCGCCGAGCTGACCGACGCCGCGCGGGAGAAGATCACCCGGATCTACCAGGACACCGAGGGACGCGCCCCCACCGAGGAAGAACTCCACCGCATCACCATGGCCGCGCAGGCCCGCGCGACGCCCCGAAGCCGGGCATTCCGCATTCACGACGGCCAAATCCACATCATCGACCAAACCAGCGACAAAGTCGGCACCGACTTCCAGACCGGCTCGACGAGCCGCTGGAACAACGGCGAGGCGCAGGCCATCGAGGCCGAATACGACCTGCAGATCCGTGGGGACACCGCGCATTCGCGCAGCGTCAACGCCGAAACACTCTTTGGACCCGAACATGCCGAACTCGTCACCGGCGGCTCCGGCACCGCGGAGGGATCCTCGGCCTACATCACCGAGCGGTATGCGAATGTCGGCAAGGCCGCGGTCATCGATCGGCGGCTGCCGTCCCGAATCCGGTCCGGGACCGACGTCATCGCGCCGACCGAACTCGCCAAATTCCAGCAGATCGCCGCCGACGCCAAGCAGGTGAACTCGGCCGGGCGCGCGGTCCTGATCGCCACGGACAACGACGCGTCGGTGCACGAGCTCTCCGCACTCACCGACACCGAACACGTCGCCATCGACTCGCAGTGGTTCCTCGACCACGGAGCTAATGCCGAGAAGGACCTCGAGGCCGTCTTCGAGCGCGCCGGTCGCCGCAAGATGATCGTCATCATCAACCGTCAGGGCGGCCGCGGCGTCGACATCAAGATCACCAAGGTGGTCCGCATGCTGGGCGGCCTGCACGTCATCGGTACCGCACGCTCGCATATCTCGCCGGATATCGATAAGCAGCTGTACACCCGCACCGGCCGCAACGGCGATCCCGGCACCTACCAGTTCTACCAAACCCCCGGCGACGCGCTGTACGCCGGCGGCAACCCCGCGGTCCGCCGCGTCGTCATCCGATACACCGACGAATACCACGAGGCGTACGTCGCACACGAGGCCGAACCGACCCCCGAGACGCACGACAACCTCATCACGGCCGAGAACCACATCCGCCAACTCGGCCAGGCACTGCAGGCCCTCACGATGCACATCCCGCCGTCCCACGCGATGAACACGACTGCCGGGCAACCGGAACAGCCGTCGGCAGGCCATCTCGGCGGGGCAGGTCCATTACTCGGCCCGTGGGCCCCCTCGGACACCTCCACCCCTACGCGGTGGCATTCGGCCATGTCGGCGGCGACCTCGGACGCAACCCGGCATTGGAACCCGGGCGCACGCGCCGCGACCGTGAACACCGCCGCCCGGCTCGCCCAGTTCCTCCACGGCGGTAGCGATGCCGGCGTCGTTGCGGCTCAGGATGTTTCGCAGGGCCACCCGGCGGCACCGGGACCCGCTGCCGCACAGGGTAACCCTGCGGGCGATCCGGCGAACCCGACCAGTGCTCCGGCGGGCGCACCGGCCGGAGAGTCGCTGGTTCAGGGAACTTTGCCTGCGCCACAGGCTGTTTCGTCCGCCGAGCATGACGCCGGGGCGTCCGCCGGGCATAAAGCCGGGTCGTCCGTGCACAGCACCTCCGATAACGGCGTCCACACCCTGCGGGTAAACCTGGGCGAGGCGACCGGCGAGACGGCGGCCCTCGACGTCCGGGTCACCGACGACGCGAACCCCCAACTCCACGTCCATATCTCGACCACCGTAGACGCTGTCGGCGACACACAGGATCCGCTGGCAGCCATGCTCCGGCTCAACGATCGGGCCAGAGCCCTCAGGGCCCTGGTCGACGAGCTGACCGAGCAGCAGCGATGGGCCGCCGGCGCGGCCGCACTGCTGGCGGGAGCGTTCCTCAACGCGATGAGCACCGAGAAGACGCGCGTGGAACTGGAGCTGCGCCGCGACGCCGCGGGCGGACGCACCCTGACGGCGCACCTGTACGCGGACGACGACCAGGATCCGATCGTCCTGGAGTTCTCCAACGAGAATGCCTTCGGCGGCCCACCCGCCACCGCATCGTCGCAACCGGTGCGCGGGCGAGGCCGGCCCCCGGTGGTCACCGGCGACGGCACCCCCACATCGGCCACCCCGAATTCCGCAGCGCGGCCGCGAGTATCAGCACCGTACCGTTCCGCCGAGCAGAAGCGAGCGGACGAGATCGCCGCGCTGTGGAAGGAACTCGCCGCGGATGTTCAGGCCGAATTCAACAGGACGCGACGGCGGCGCGGGGACGACGACAGCGCCGGCACCGGGACGAACGCACCCGGCCGCAGGGGACCACGCGCCCCCCAGACCCCACAGCCCGACGGCCGGGGGAACGGACGCGACGGTGCCGCACCCGCGCCGGCCGCACCCGGACCCTCCGGCGGCGCGACGACAACTCTGCCACGGCAAAATACCGGCGCCCGCTCGCGGAATCGAACGCATCCGGGCGGTACGGCCCCGGCACGGCCCGGCACCGTTTCCCCCGGGCCCACCCGTACTCCGGTGCGCCGCAGGACATCCGGCACGGCCCCCCACAACGCCGCGCTGCGACCAGCCGTCAACACCTGCCTGATCGACGCGGCACGCCAGGCCAACGCCGACCAACGCGCCCCCGTCATGGCCGTGCCGGAATACGACTCCGCGAACCCCGCCGGAACGCCCGCCGGTCGACTCCCAAACCTCCTGCACGGCAGGGATATCCAGGGCATTCCCGGCGCGACCGCCGAGGCCCGCGACGCGTATCTGCTGCAGGCCCTCATCGACTCGGGCGCGAACTCGACCGCCCTGCTCATCACCGACCGCACAGTCCTCATCGACCGCCCCCGCCAACCCGGCGACCCCGGCGGCGACACCAACCTGGACGTTCCCGACGACTCCACCGCCTCCGGCACCCTCGTCACCGACCCCGCCAGCCCGGTCCCCGCGGGATATATCCGCGTCGTCCGCCGCATCGGCGCCCACGCCACGACACTCACCCACAAGGGCCGAACCCCGCACGGCACACACAGATTCATCCACAACGGCCGCCCGTTCAGTTACGACCCCCGTACCGGCCTGTTGCACGCCCCCGACGGCACATCCACCGCCCTCACAGCCCTCACCGGCGGCACACCCGAAACCACGACCGCCGCATGGACGATCGGCTGGCGCGACGGCGAACACCTGGACAGCCTCGGCGACCCGGACCTGTCCCCGCCCGCGGACGACCTCCCCATCGGCATGGCGACGCCGCCGGACGATGGCCCCGAACATCCTGCGGGACAACGGGACGAACGCCCACCCGACGGTGCCGATCCACCCCGCGCCGAGGCGGGAACATATCCCCACCCCAGTCCGGCCTGGATGGGACCGCGCCGCCCGCGGTACGAGGGCGTGCCTCAGACCGAGAGCGTTGTGCGGCCGCCGGAAACCGGACACGGGAAGTCATTTTCACTCACCGTCGATGCCCAAGGGCGGGTTCGCCGAAACGGCAGGCTGTACAGCAGCGGCCCCGGCGGTACCGCCCTCGCCCACGGCGTTGTTCCGGGTGATTTCCGTGCAGCGGATCCGAATGCCTTGCCTCCGAATGTTATTCCGGCCATGTTCTGGCAGGGCGTCATCGAGAACGGCGTCGTCCGGCGGATCGAACTGCGCCCGGAGGACACCAGCCCGGTCTCCGAGGCCGACGGGTCCCGGTCGCATCTGCGGTCCGCCGCGAACCTTCGATACGAGCTGACCCGCCTGGGGATAGATCTGACGCACGTCGAATTCGTCGACGACAGGCAGGGATCGCTGTGGACGCGGCCGGCGCAGGGGCCCACCCTCGGTCAGGTGCTCGAGGCCGGAGGTACGGCCGAACTGGCGGATATGCTCGCCGGATACGGCGATCACTCCTGGGTGGATGTCGAATCCGTGGTGCGGGACGGAGGAATTCTGCGGGTTCGTTTGCGGCTCAACCCGGTACGCGACGAGCCAGGGTGGGTCACCCTGGTCCTGGGCACCGACGACGGCGTGCCCGCACGGCGCTACGAACTGATCGAGCCGGGGTCCGCACCGCTGCGCTTCGCGGCCGCGCTGGACGAGTTCGAGCGAAAGGTCATGCAACCGTGGCTGGTTCGTTCCGCCGGGGCGGCAGCGGTCGCCTCGGCCCTCGCGCTGCGATCGGATCCGAGCGACTCGCGTACGGACGAGAGGCCCTCATCAAGCGAGGGGGCGCTGCGCATATCGCCCGACGGCACGATCCTCGGCGCGAACGGCGCCCCGTACACGACCGGCGACGAGGGTGGGGAGTTCCGGCTGTTCGACCTGGCGACGGGCGAATTCCGCCGCTTCCCCTCGGGCGAGATCGCGCGGTACCTCGACTTCGACTCGCAGGCGATCCCGGTGATATGCCGAATCACCGACGGTGTTCTGAGATCCGTCCAGCTGGCCGACGCGCAATTCGACGACCCTGAACTCCGGCCGCTGATGGTGAGGCACGGGGCCCGGCTGCGCCTGGCGATGCTGGGGCACGGACTGAGCCTCGACGGCGTCCCGTTCTCCGACACCTGGGCACAGGGCCGCGTGTGGCGGACCGACGGGAGCGCGCGCCCGGGTGAGGTACTGCTCCCGGAGGAGTTCATCGGATTCGGCGACGGGTTCTGGGTGGGCGTCAGGAGCGTCATCACATCCGGAACGCAGGCCACGGTCGCCATCGACATCAATTCGGTCGACGAGTCGCAGAACCGCTCCCCCGGCAGGGCGCGAGTGATCCTCGATCGGCCCGGCGACGTGACCACCGCACGCATCGAACTGATAGATCCGGGTTCGGACCCCGCCCGAACCGCACGGGCGCTGACCGAATTCCGCCGTGGGCTCCTGCCCATCCTTTCTCGCGGGCGAACATCGGCGCGGGCGCGGCAGGCCGCCGAAGAGCGGGTGGAGCAACTGCGCCGGGAGGCACAGCGCGAGACCGGCCACGCCGGATCGGAGCGCCTGGAGCGCGCCGCGGCCGCGATCGCCGAACTCGACTCGACGGCCGCCGAACTGGGACGCCTCGCCCGACGGCAGGCGGTCACGCGCGATGCCGGCGCGGCCGTCGCCGCCCTGACCGCACAGCTGGCCGTGGCCACGAGCGATCCGCTGTTCGTTCCGGAGCCGAACGCGGCTGCACCGGGCCCGTTCGATCTGCTCGCCGCCGCGCATCGCATGGTGCGAGACCTGTACCCCGATCTCGAAATCACCCGGGACGATCTGCTTTCCGGCGCGGCGGCCGCGCGGGCACTGCCCGGATACGACCATCTGACGGGGCTGCTGGTGCTGGCGGGGCCGGGCGCGTCGGTGCTGATGCTGGATACCGGCGACGACCCGTATCTACTGATCAACGTCGACGACGCGATCGTCCGGCAGGGACTGGATCCGGCTGCGGCGAAACGGATTCAGGACGGCCGGTTCACCCACTCGCCGAACGCCCGGGGGATCTTCTTCGATCGAGCGGGCCGTCCGTTCGTGCCGTCCGGACTCGCCTCGCTCGTCACCGCGCACGGGCGCTCCCATCCGTTCCGGACCGCATCGGCAGACCTACCGGACGCCGATTCGCCCGGGCAGGCCCGCACCGTCCGCTACATGTTCCGCTACGTCACCCCCGACGGCCCCGAGCGCTACCTGTGGGTCAAGGCCGCGGCGGGTAAGTGGCAATTCCCCAGCGCCACCGTCCTTCCCGGCGAGTCACCGGCCCAGGCGGTGGCCCGCGAGGCCGCCGCGGAGCTGGGCCTGTCCAGCGCGGAGCTCGGGACGGTGACGCTCGCGGGGCTCGGGATCCTCGACGGGCCGGACGGACCCGAGACAGTCCTCGTGGCCGACGTCCCCGCGCCCTTCGTCACCGATCCGGACGGCTACGAGACCGCCGAGGCCCGCTGGTGGACCCATGACGACATCTCCGCCCTGGACGGGGTCGGCGAGGTAGTCGACGGGCTGAGCGAGCAACTTCCCGGGGTGCTCGGCCTCCTGGACCCGGTTGCCGTCGCGCGCGCCTACCGGCAGCTCCCGACGACGCTGGACATCTATGGGATCCCGTACGAGCAGGCGCTGGGCGAGATCGTGCGGCGCGTGGCCGCGCATCCCGAACTGGCGGGCATCCCGGTGCCCGCACTGGTGGCGGCATATGTGTACATCGCAACGGAATTCGCTGCCCCACAGCGGAATACATTCGGCTGGGGCGGCGCCAAGGCCACGGTCCTCACGGCGATGTCGGGTGCATGGCCCGCGCCACCACCCGGGTCCCACTCCGAGAGCGCACCACCACAGGACTCGAGCCTGTTCGCCGCACAGCTCGCGGTCGAGGATCGGTTGCGCCGGTTGGAAACACGACTGGCCTCCGCGACCGCGGACCACCGGCAGGGAACCCCACTGGACCGGCTCCGGGGCATTGTGGACGACCCGGCGCTGATCGAGGCCGCCGCCGATCACGTGGCATCGAGCGAGGCGATCCGGCAAATCCGCTGGCACGCCGCGTATGTCAACTCCTACATGATGCACCTCGCGCAATGCGAGGCAGATGTCGAATCCGCCCTCGCACGACGCGATTTCGAGCGCGCGGAGGAACACTCCGAGGCCTACCGCGATGTGGCGAGGGCTCTCGCCAGGTATCGCGCGCGCCTGTGGAACCTGCTGTTGCGCTACTCCGATCCGAGTATCGACACCGGTCGGATCGGCCAGCCGGACGCATCATGGGCGGGCGTGGCCATGCTGATCGGTTGCCTCTACGACGGTGCCGCGCCCGGCCTGCGGCGTCTCGGCCGGGGGCCACACACCAGGGAAAGCATCCTGGCCGGAACCGAGGCGTTCCACCGGCAGCACCCCGGGAACGACGAGTTATTCGGGCTCCTGCAGGAACTCCCGTCGAACTGGTCGATTCTGGTGATGGCTCCCGACGAGGATCCGCATCTGCTGTACAACTACGGCGGGGACTACGTCTACACCTGGAAGCTGATTCCCGGTGCCGACGAATTCCGTCGCGCCACTGGGGAATATCCCCCCGGAACGATTCTGCTCGCGCTCGACGAGAACGCGAAACCCGCCGTGCTGCCGGGCTTCGACCAACGATTCGACCCCACGGGATGGATGGCCGAACAGCTCCGGGACCGTGTTGCCGCCGAGGCCGCAATCCCGGCGCTGAAGGCACTGGCCGCCGAGGCGGCCGCGGCGCATCCCCGCGCCGCCCGAGAGGCGTTGGAGCAAGGCCGGCGCATAGACGAGACACTCCGCGAGGTAGACGAACTCGCGGCCAAGCTGATCGCCGCAAGACTCCGGCGGGCGGATATCCGGGCCGCCGCCGAGGAGTTCGCCGAGCCCGGGGAGACACGCGGCGTCCCCGAGCGCCGCGATGTCGACGCCGAGCTGGCGACGGTCGACGCCGAGATCGCGGACCTCCGGGAGCGGATCCGACGGCAGATCCAGTCGCAGGACCTCTACGACATGGACGCCGAGCGGGCCGAACCGGGCGTGAATCCCTGGGCCGCATTGTCACTCGTCCTAGCGGACATCAAACGATCGAATCTGCCCAGCGACCCCGGCGATCGTCCGAACCTGCCGCGTACCTCGGACGAATTCCTCAGCGGAAGAGGCGAATTCGTCCTCACCACCCTCGGGCAACGACAGGCGCTCGGCCTCCTCGAGCAGATGGACGGCGGCTCGACGGCAGTCGTGTTGCGGGACGGCGAGCCGCCGCACCTGCTGGTTCGCTTCGACGGCGAGCACGGCGGCGGGATCTATCGGCT
This sequence comes from Nocardia sp. GP40, assembly GCF_050434125.1. Taxonomy (NCBI): domain Bacteria; kingdom Bacillati; phylum Actinomycetota; class Actinomycetes; order Mycobacteriales; family Nocardiaceae; genus Nocardia; species Nocardia sp. GP40. Next base: position 53,176 of record NZ_JBNPVW010000015.1, read on the forward strand.
CGAACCCACCGGGCAGCTCGCCCCCGCCGCCGGCGCCGAGTACCCCGCCGGAACCGGCGTCCTGTTCCTGGGCAAAGACGGCACCCCGGTCGTCCCCGGCACCAACATGTGCCTGCAGAACGCCCCCCGATGGGTCAACCTCGCCGTCGGCAGGAAGGTCGCCGAGCCGGCGGCCTACGACCCGGACAACGTCGCCGGCACCGCCGGTGGAGAACTCGCCACCATCCTCGACGGCCTACCGGTCCAAGGCATCCGGGGCACCGACAACCTGTCGGTCCACGCGAACCTCCTCGAGAAACTCCTGCGCGCGGGCCCCGGCGCCACCGCAATGGTCATCGACCAACGCGCCCTCGACGACAACGGCACACCGGGCCCCGTCATCGGCGCACACGCCTACGCGCTGACATACGTCCGCGAAAGGTCTCCGGGCGTACACATATTCGCCGTCGACGGCAGGGAGGTCGATTACCACGTCACGACCCCCGAGCACCCGGGGACCTTCCACGCTCCCGACGGCCGCCCCTTCACCCTCGCCCATCTGACCGGCGGCACCCCCGAAACCACCACCGCCACCTGGGCCGTCGCCTGGAACCACAGCGGTGAGCACCTGCCGGAATTCGGTGATCCCGGACTCGAACCCCCCGACCCCGACCTGCTCATCGGCCGGTCCCCCGTCGGACCCGACTGGGGCGCCGCGATCGTCAAGGCGCGACGCGCGTTCAGCGCGCGCCTTCGACTGCTTCACGCGAATTTCGTTGCGGCCGCCCATATCCTGGACTCCGACCGCACGCCCGCGACGGTGCTCCAACGACTGCGGGCGACCGACGCCGATCCGGCGTTGATCCGGGACGTCGAGCGGTATATCGAATCGCTGGAGCTGCGAAGGCAATTCGACGAGGAGACCGCCCGGCTGCGGGCCGCACTGCACTCCTACACCGCACGTGCGGAGGAACCGTCGTATCACACCGGGCTCGCCCAGGAGATCACGCTGCGGCTGCACGGGCTGCGTGCCCTCCTGGACAATCCGCTGGTCGCCGGGGAGAACTTCGATCCGGCGATCTATACCACCGATCCGTGGGCTGCGCTGTCGCAGACGCTCGCCGACCTGTACGGGTCCCCGGCGGACCACGACGCCGCGCCCCGTACGGAGGCCGACTTCCTGGCCTCGCTGGAGCGAGCCGCGATCGCCGCGGATCTGGACTTCGGCGACTACGTCCGGCACAATCCGGGGCAGGGAAATCTGTGGGTGGCCATGGAGGGGCTGCCCGTCGGCTGCACCCTGGTGGTGATGGACGGCGACCAGCCGCCACGGGTGGTGATCCGCGCGGACACCGTCCGGGGTGAGCAGGCCTACTATCTGCTGGACCCGGCGACGTATACGCAGGACGCCACCGAGCTCGATTTCTCCCCCACCGCACGCCTGGTGCTGTTCGACGAGAACGGCAAACCCCGGCGGCTGCCGCTCCTGCGCGAATTCACCGACGTTCCCGGGACGATGGTCCGCCTGCTGGCTTCGGTCCGACCCGATCGGCTGGACGGGTTGCGCCGGACGATCGCCCAACGGCAACACATCGCGCGGCAGGCTGATGAGAATGCGAAAGTCGCCGGCACGGAACAGGTTCGCCCGCCCGAGGAGGCGGAATACGCCCGGCGGCTGACCAGCCGGCTCGCGAGGCTCGAGAGACTGGCCGCGATCATGCGCATGGGCCCGCGGGAACTTGCCCGGCTGGCCCCGGGCGAGCTCACGATGCTGGTCCAGCACTACCACGCGGTCTACGCGTGGGCCGGCGCGCTGTCGGGCCTCGATCGGATCCAGGCCGACGGCACGACCCCGCGGGTGACTCCGGAGCTGGGACGTTATCTCCTGGCCGACGAGCAGGTTCGCGGCTTCGACGAGGAGCCGGAGCCGACCGAAACCCGCCAGGAGCACCTGGATTCCCGCGGCTCGACGTCGGTGGCGGGCCTCAGCAATATCGGCAACAGGCTACGCCACGGGCACTCCAATCAGGATGCGTTCGAGATTGCCGCCGTCGAAATCGACGGTGAGACAGTCCAAATCGTCGCCCTGTCCGATGGGATGTCGAGCAGTGACCGGGGCGATCACGCCGCGCGGGTGGCCGTCCAGGAGGCCGTCGCCGCCGCGGTCGCCGCGGTCGGTGCCCGGCGTGCCGGGGAACCGTTCGATGCGCTCGCGGCGATTCGGGAGGCGACGTCCGCGGCTCACGACGCGGTGGCCGAGCTGGCCACACGGGGCCGGTATGCCTGGTCGGAGGTCGCTCCGACCGGCACCATCGCCCTCGCGATCATGGAACCGGGCAAGGGCGCGAACGGCGGAACCAGGGTCACCCTCGACTGGGTCGGTGACACCCGGTTGTACTGGGTCCGGCTGGACGGCGGCGAATCGAGGTGCCTGACCCAGGACGACACCCCGGCGGGCGATGCGCTGGCCGACGGGAGGAGCATGCCGGGCACCGAGAGGGCCATGTCGGAAGCCGAAGCCCTGAAGCGCGAGAATCTGGGAGGCGAAAACCCCCATGGCTTGAACTTCTGGCTCGGGGAGGAAGCACGCCACCGCAAATCCCACGCCATATCCATGGATCTGGAGGGCGAGGGTGTCCTGCTCGGATGCACCGACGGAATGTGGAACGCGCTGTTCACGGCGAAAGCCCAGGCCGGGGACCAGTACCTGACCGGAAATTCTGCCGAGGACCTCGCCAGAATATTCCGCGACGCCTGGGATAAGAACGGGGGCAAACTCCGCGGCGCTTTGGCACGGCTCACCAATTACGCGCTGGAGTACGACGGTGACGACAACATCACCGTCGTGGGGGCCGACCCCAACCGCCGGCGTCCTCCCGTCACGGGCGACGGCCGTTCCGCCGGAGGTCCGGCCCGGCCGGGGGGATCCGACCCGCGCGCGGAGTGGATCTGGGGGACGGACCCCGTGGGCGGTGCGACGCCGCAGACCGGCATTACGACCGCCCCGGGAGTCGCCGCACCCGCGGTCTCCGGCCGGAGGGGTGGGCGGAAAATGCTCAACTCCCGCTGGACAATACAGCTGCCCGCACCGATCTCCGCCGTCCCCGGCTCGACGAACAAGGTTCCGGCCCTCGCCGCGGCCACCACCTCGGCTGCCGTCGCCCCGGCTCGACCGAGAGGGCAAAGTCTCGGCCGGACAGCCGTTTCCCCGCGAGTGCGGGTCGGCACCGACGGCTACGCCGAACCCGGCGACACTCCCGACGGCAGTGCCCAGCAGCCTCCCGGCGACGTCCCAACCGGTGATTACGACAGCCCCACGGCCTCGGGTGGCGATTCCGGCCCCGGCGATCCGGCTCGACCGGATGCCTCATGGTCCGGCGAGGATCCCGAAGAGATTGCCCGGCAACGGGATCTGGTGGCCGCCGCGGCCGGCATCGACCCACTCGAGTTCCCCGAGGAAAGTCTCTCGACCGACCTGGACGAGGTCGGAGCCGTCTGGGGCCGGGCCATCGCGGCGGCACAGCGGGAGGTCGCCACGGAAATCAGCCGTTGGGCCAATGCACTGGGCGTCGCACCGGAAGACCTCGCGTACGCCGACATTCCGGAATCCCGCTACCATGATCTGCTAATCTCACTGCGCGACAATTTGATTCGCCGCCGGACAATGCTGCAGCGGCTGCCCGGACTGGTCGATGCCTACCGCACCGCCCGCTACGCTCAGGTAGACGCCCACGACCGGGCCGACGAGTCCGCGGCACAGCCGGCCGTCGATGCGCTCGTGGCGCAGGGCGCCGAACGCATCGAGGGACACCCGAACGTCGTGTACCTGCGCGCCCGGAACCGGCTCGTCGTCGTCGCGCCGTCCGGAGGACACGACCGCATCCTGCTCCGCCTGTCGCTCGACCAGGCCCACCACCCCGCGTTCGCCACGGCGCACTCCGCGCATCCCGGCTTCGATATCGAACTCCGGGACGCACCCGGTACCGGCCCGGCCCCCACCACACCGTTGCGTACCCAGGGTGCGCGAAACGAAATCCTCGCGGAACTTCTGCAGCACTATCGGCGGCAGGCTCTGCTCGAGAATTGGCACGCGCTGGCGGAAATAGTGGGGTGCAATGTTATTGCCCTGGCCGATGCGAGAATCCCCGACGCCCTGACGGAGTTTCGGGATCTCGCGCATCTGCGAGAGGAGATCCTGGACAGCTTCACCGCCCTCTACCCTCCGTACGGCGACATCCTGCACCTGCTCGCAGGGGATCTGCGGTCCGCGGAGGAACGGTTCGATGAGCACAATGACCGGCTGATACAAAGATTGGATCAATACCGGCCGCGCACGGGCAGACCGCTGCTGGATCCTGACGCATCGCCACTGCTGCGATCCCCGGCCGATACCGGATCGGTGGAAACACCCCCGGCCAGCGTCGGCCGGGCTCTGGACACGGTGGCCGAGGCCGTCGCATCCAGCCTGGCGGAGATCCGGGCGTGGAGCCTCGCGGCGTTCGGTGAGGAGCCACCGGAAGATCTCGACGGGCCGCAGTTGGCCGCCTGGGCAAGGGATCTGGCGCAGCGGGACCGGCCGACGGGAACTCGCGGAATGCGGGCCGGCTGGATCGTCCTCGAGGCCGCGCATCTCCAGCAGCTCACCGAGCAGCTCTCCCGCATTCGCGCGGCCTCGGGAATGCTGGCCGCGCTTGGGTGGTTCGCGGCCGAGAGCATGCGGCCGCTCGCCAACGGTGTCGCGCTCGACCTGCGCACCGGCGAGGTGGTCGTCGTCGCCCCCGAACGGGACGGGCGCCCGCTGCTCGGCGACGCCGCGAACGAGGTGATCACCCGGGCCCGGGCGGCCGGGATGAGCATCGTCTTCCGGACGGTCGCCACCGGCGTCGACGGCCGCTGCACGGTCATCCCCCGGGATCCCCCCACGGGGCAGGAACGAATATCGAACATTGCTGTCACACAGGACATCACATCGATCGCCGAATGGCTGAACGCGCCGTGGGCTGGGAGGCCGTTCGTGATCCGGGTGCGCGACGCGCTCGACTCGGGCATCGTCGGCACGTCCGAGCCGATCGAAAACCGCGACGACAACGGGCAGCTGATCTCCCGGCTGGAGTGGGTCACCTGCCGAAACGGAGACGTGCTGCCGCGAATCACCTATGCGCGGAAGGAATTCGCGAAGACGGACGAGGCGGTGTCGGCGCTCGGACGCGCGCTCGGCGCCAGGACCATGAAGCGGTGGCAGGTGCCGAACGAGCCGCTGTCGTGCTACCTCGAGCCGCCCGCGCCGCTGGCGCTCCCCGGTGCGCTGGCGCCGTCGCGCCGGGCGCTACCGCACGCGATCCTGAACGCGGTGGCCCAGCCGACGGGCAGCGAACTCGCGATGAACTACAGCGGCGAACTCGTCGGCGGCGACTACGCGCTCGCCTTCCGGCCCAGCCGGCAACCCCCGGGCCCGGGATACGAGCTGTTCGTGCACATGCTGCCGCGCTCGCTCGGGCCCAATGTCGCGCCATCCGACTATGTCGACTACCTCTCGCACGGCATGACATGGGAGGAGATCGAGGCGTTCCGTCGCGCCGCCGAGGGAGCGAGACACGATTTTCACCGGCTGGGTCTCGACGACCGGTTCACCGAGATCATGCGGCGGTTTGTCAGGATCGCCAATAATGCCGCGCACAGGCCGACCGAATCCGGCGGTGCCTCGCCGTCGCTTCCCGAAACCTCGACGCCGCCCTTGCCGACCGGCAACCTCCCGGCGGTTCTGGAACCTCCTGCCGCGCAGCCTGTCCCGGTCTCCGAACAGCCAGATGATCTGAGCTCGATTCATGCCGAGATCATGCTGTACGCGATCCAGGCGGGTATCAATCCGGCCCGGATGCTCGACGCCGCGCGGGATCCGGACAGCATGCTCGACACCGTCGACGACGCGCAGTGGCGGGAAGCCATTGCGCGAGAACGCCGGACGATCGCGTACCACGGCAGGCTCCTGGCCGAGGCCGGAGCACCTATACCGGAATCGGACTACAGCGACCTGCTCCGGGATCTGCGCCACGACCTCGGCCTGCGGGAGTTCGCACTCACCCACCTGTCGGAACTTCTCGAACGGCATCGGGTGGTACTCGCGGCGGACGCCGCGGCCAACCGGGGAGGAGCGGGCTGGCCGCGCATGTCGCGCAGGCAGGTTCGCGATTTCACACTGGTGCGCCAGCGCCTGCAGGTGCAGCGGCTCTGGGTGGAACTGGCGACCGAATTGGGTTGCAGCATCATCGAATTGAGCACGGCAAAGTTTCCGGATATACCGGCGACGGCGCCGTACACCCAACGCCGCAGCCAGATCTGGCGGCTGTTCGACGACACCCGGATGCTGTTTCCCTTCCCGGACTCCGTCGAGCTCGACATGGGCGGCTCACCCCAGGCCCCGGCGCAACCGGAGTCGTGGCAGCTCCCGCTCGGGCCGACCGAGCCGGGCAGGCTGCCTGCCGCCGTACGCCATCGGATCGCCGAATCGCGACGAAACCTGGCCGAGTTCCTCTGGAATTTCCGTGAGTGGGCGCGGGATGCCGTCGGGCTCGAGAGTATCGGTGAACTCGCCGTCGCCCTCGGCGAAGAAACGTATCCAACGGTCGCCGTGGCGATGCGAATTCGCGACTGGGCGGTCGAGCGTGCCGCGAGCCACACGGATGCCGACACGGAGTCGGATCGCGCGCTGCGTGCCGCGCTGTCCCGCGTCGCCGATATGGCCACAAAACTGCTGTCCCGGTGCCAGAACGCGGAATTCGCCCGCGACGCCGCAGGGATACTCGCGGCTCGTCTGGCGCTGCGCGAGCGCGGGGCCCTCCCGATCGCGGAGGGGCTGGGCATCGATCCGCGCAGCGGGACACTGGTTCTCGCCGCCCCGACCTGCTCGAGCGACACCTATTTCGCCGGCGGCACGGCCATACTGCCGCGGGTGCGGCGGATCGTCGAGGAGGCCGTCGCCGCCGGAATTCCGGTGAACTACCTGGCCGTCCGGGTCGCCGAGGACGGCGAATACACCACCTCACTCGAGGACCGCCTCCCTCCGGAACTGGTGGATCCCAGCAGCCTCCACGATCTCGTCGAGGCGCTGCGCGGACCGATGCCCGGCGCGTCGTTCGCGGATCGGGTTGCCGCCGCGACCGAATCGGGCGTCAGGTACGCCCGCGAGTTGCCCGGCCTGCGCGCCCGCGACGGTCGCCCGCTCGCCGTGTCGACCCTGATCACGTACCGCAACGGCGACACCCTGATCCTGACCGAATACGTTCTCTCCGACGCAGCGGACAACGTCGAGGAGGCCACCGTCGTCGCACAGGCTGTCGACACCCGCGTCCGGCAGATCTACCGGGTGCCGGGCACCAACGACGTCTACAGCGAACCGCTGCCGCTGAGCGAGCCCGACGAGCGGGATCGCGCCATGCACGCGGATCGCCTGCGCCCCTTCGCCGTTCTGCATGAGCTGATCCGGCCCCACGGCCACCACATCGGAATGGATCGCCTGGGTAACTTCATCGGTTCCGGCTACGAGGGCGCCTTCGGCGTCTATCTCGGTGCGGGCCCGTTCGATTCGACCGCGGGCGAGGACAGCCACGCCCGGTCCATACGGCTGGCGACCTACGGGCTGACCCGGCACCACATCGCCGCCTACCTCCGGGCATTGGAGGCAACCCGGCCGGTATTCGACAGGAACGGTCACTCCGAGCGGCTGCTGGACATCATCGTGCTGCTCGGGAGCGTCATCGGCACGCCTTTCGAGGAGCCGGAGAAATATTTCGGCACACTGGTTCTGAACGCCGCACCCTGCATCCCCTTCGCCATCGACACCGCCCGATCGCTGGGCGTCCCCGTCGCCGGAGTCACCGACGACCCCGCCCTGCAGCCGTACCAGCTCATCGAGCGCCTTATCGGCGGTTCGAAGAACGGCGAGTTCGCCCGCACGGAAGGCACGGCTCCCGACCGGATCGCCGCCGCCATCGGCGATCCCGGCGATCCCACCGACTCCGCCTTCGTCGTCGTACGCCAAAACGGCGAACAGCACATCCTCGGCATCAGCAAAATCCCGGTCCTGGACGGAGAAAAGAACCCCGACGACCCGTACGACGGGGTCTACGTCTTCGACCCCCTCGTCCACGGCCCCGTTCCCTACGCCGCGTGGAGGGCCGCACAGCCCTACGACAACATCGAGAAGACCTGGGCAATCACCTACGGCTACAACGAGAACGGCGAACTCGAGGCGCTGCCCCCACCCGATGGCGACCTCGGCGACAAGCCCACCGGCAAGATCACCGGACCGCCGGGACATGGTGTGGATCCGGAAGGCGCCGCACCCCGCTCAACGCCGGGCTCGACGACCGGCCATCCGTGGAGTCGCTCGCGGCCCGCGGAAATTCCCGCACGGCCCGGCAATTCGGGAAAACCACCGCGCACCGCAGGTACCTCCACGCCATGGACTGCTCAGCAGTCCGCGACGCCGTGGTCGTCTTCCCTTGCCTCGCAGCGATATCCGGCGGATTCGCCGCGAGCCGCGGACCCGGGCACGGGCGAACCACCGGTCGCGACTCCGACACCGAGCGCACCCGGTGACACGCACACGTATCCCGAAACGACTCCGCCGCCGAGCACCGGCGCCCGGCCGGCCCATCTGAGCACCTACCTGCCGGAGGACCCCCCGCTAACCGAGACCGAACGCGAACTCGCCGCGCGCCGCGGGACGTCCGGTCCGGCCGCCGGACGCGCGAGGAAACCGGGAAGGCTGCTCGGGACGCTTCGTCGGCGGCCCACCCCCGCCACCGACGGCAGCGGCCCACCCCAGAATTCCCCGGTGTGCGAGATCACCTGCGGCGTCGATTCTCTGGACTCGGCCAACACCTTCTACCGGGACCAGCGCACCGACGACAACCCGGCCATCGCGATCACCGACGAACTCCGCGACAACGAGGACGGCGTCCCCGCGACGGCCATCGGCTATCTGGCCCGCGGGCGGAACCGCTTCCTGCACAACGGCCAACTGGGCCTGAATGCCTGGCTGGCCGAAGAGCCCGGCCGGGGCGCTCTGCTGTTCGAGACCTACCGAGACGGTGTCCCCTCGCCGACCGGCGGCCACGCCGTCTTCGTCGCCAACGTCAACGGCGCCCTCTACCGCTTCGACGACGGCATCCCCACCCCCTTCACACCCGCCGCCCCTGGGATCGTCGCCTACAGCCACGCCATCAAGTTCAACCCCGACGGTGCCCCCACCGAACGTATCGCCGACAGCTACGACGCTCCCGCACCCACCGACAAGGACGCACTGCCCGCCGAAACCCCCGAGGAACAGACGGTCACGCGCACACACCGCCCCGCAGACGTCGGCGCGCAACCCGAGGACGGCGCAACACCGAGCGACACCGCACCGGTCGCCGCCGAAAACGAACGGCCGCAGCTGTTGCCGAGGCAGCGCCGGATACTCGCTCTCCTCGCGACGGGGCTCGAGCCCGAGCAGGTTGCGGCGCGGCTCCAGCTGTCGGTCCGTACGGTCGAACTCGATATCGCCGCCGCGGGAGCACGGTTGCGCACCACGGGTGCGACGCCCACGGTTCTGGCGGCGGATCGTGCGGGGCAGCTCGACGACGGCGTGGTCGGTTCCCTGGAACCGCCGGGCGCCGTGGTGCTCTCGGGCGCCGACGCCGAGGCCGACGTGCTCCTCCTGGTGGTGGAAGGCCTGTCGCACGAGGCCATCGGCGGCCAGCTGGGGCTCGACCGGTATCACGTGCGGGGTTACCTCGACCGGCTCTACCGCAAGTTCGGTGTCGACTCCGATGTGCGGCTGGCGCTGGCGGCGCAGCGACTGGGCATCGTCGGGCAGGACGGTGCGATCGATGCCGACTCGATCGCACCGCCGAGCGCGCAGCTCCCCGAATACAGCGGCGTCGCACCCGCCCGATCTCTCACCGTGGATCCCGAATCCCGGAACCGGGTGCCCGAGGTCCCGGAATACGAACTGCTGCCGAGTAATTCGGACGCGCCCTACATTCCCGAGTTGGCCGATGTCCTCGACTGGATGGAGGTGGATTTCAACCACGAAGGAGCGGTCTGTGACCGCTATGGGATGGGTTATACGACCGGCCCGCACGGCGACAACTTCTGGTTCACACCGGGCAGCAGGCGAACGACCCCGTACCCGCAAACGCATATCATGCTGTACAGCACATTCCCGGAGCCCGGGCATTGGGCGTACGCCGCCGGTCACTGGGTCACCGAAGGCGGCCGGGTGAGAGAGATAACCTTCGGTAGCGGACTTGCCACAACGGGCCTGAGCCATCCGAAATACCTGGCCCAATGTCTCCACGACTTCGCCCGGCACATCGACCTCGACGACCCCGGCCTGAGGGTCGACGAGGGGATGCAGGGGGAACTGTGGCGAAAGCAGCGTCCGCCGGGTACACCGAGCTTCGATCAGTTGATCGACAGCGGCGGAGCTCCCATAACGACCGCCGGGCCCGCCGCCGACTCGATGTTCCGGGGCGCTACCAAGGACTTCTGGGTTCAGGTCGAGGAGGTCGTGCCGACCGGCGAGGGCCTGGCTGTCACGGTGTCCGTGGGCCGGGTGCACGGCGCGGAGGGTCGCTGCACCCTCGTCCTGAACCGCCACGAAGGCCTGCGCACCGCCGCGTACGCCCAGCGTGAATTCGGCGAGGACGTCGAGGGGCTCTCCACCGCGATGGAGACTTTCCACGCGCGCGTGGTGAAACCGTGGCTCGACGAATCCGGTGTCACCGCAATGACAACGGAACCGGCGGACGGCTCCCACACCCCTGAGGACGGCTCGAGTTCGGCGCTCCCGGATGCCGCGAACGACCCAGCGGCACAGGAACTTCAGGAACAGACCCTCGACGAGGTAGACGATGATTGGGGGATCACCGATCCTGCCGGACGCGACGCGGTTCGCGTGGCCTACGAGGCGTGCCTGCGCTTCATGGCCCCAACCGTGGTGAAGTACGGCATCACGATGGCCGAAGACAATCGGGCCGGCGCCGCGAACAATACGGGCCTGCACGTGGTCCACCTGCAACGCGATGGTGATGTGTTCGCCCTTGTTGCCCATGCCTGGGACCCGGAAACCTACGACGAGCACTGCATAATCCTTCCCGCCTCCAGACGCCTCATCAAAGCCGCGGTGGACGATGCCAAACGACAGGGCCACGACCTTTCCGGCCTTCCCAGCTGGGCGTACGACCGTGACGCGAAACCGGAACCCGGCGCAAAGGGAGCGCTGGCCGGCCTGACCACGCTGATGCGGCAGCACGGCCTCGACCTGAATTGGCTCGACCTGCAAGACCCCGACGCACAAGAGTCCCGCGAGCAGGTCGTTTTCATCGACATCGGCAGGCAGGGCACCCTGCAGGAAATGTTCAAGGCGCTCTTCCCCGGCATCGAATTCATGGGCCGCTATCTCACGGTCGCGCTCCGCCCGGACGATCCGTCCGGGCTGGACCTGCCCGCCGACGGCGCCTTCCGCCCGAATAAGAAGATCGGCTACGCCACCCACATCCCAGGCTCGCCCGACGGCGACGCACAGTCCTTCGAGGACACGCTCGAATCACCGTTCGCGACACGCGAATCGATGCATCCGATAGAAGACATACTGAACGGCATCCTGTCCAGCTCACGGACAATCACCGTGGACGAAGCCGGCACGATGAGCACCGATCGGACCTTCCAGGTGCCGCCGTTCGACGGCATCAATCCAATCCTGGTCTCCGACGCGTATCGGGATCCGCTGATCCGCTCGGCGGCGAAGGTCGCCATGTTCCGTGCCGTGCACGACCTGGCCCGGACGGTGGCGCGGTGGCGGGACGAGGGCAGGGACTGGCAGGCGCTTCTGGACGAGCATGCCGCCACGGCGACCACGGCAATGCACGCCTGGGTAAAACGCGAAACTACCGATCCGAACCTGACGACGCTGCTGAATTCATACTCGCTTCATACGGATCGTGAGTACATCGGCAAGATCCAAAAATCGTTCGCCGCACACGGCGTTCCCGACGACGCCGCGATCCCCGCGTGGCAGCGGTTCGAACGGCTGCCCGACGATGGCGCCAAGTTGGCGTTCACCAAGGCACTGATCGCCCATCTCGAGGCCGGAACCACCGACGACACCGCGCCGGTCCGGGGAGATCGAATCGAGAACATCCTGCGCGCCATCGACCGGGGGGAGATACCGGAGGCCCGTCCCCGGGATGCGGATAGCCCTGCGCGCGAGGGGGTTTCCGATTCTCCGCCCGCCGTCGCCTCGACACCTGTGCCCGGTACCCAGCAAACGGACCACCGTCTGCGTCCGGGTACGCCGACAGAGCGGGCCTACACCGAGAACCTGTTGCGACTCGAACAGGACACGGCAGCGGCACGGCGGTATGCCGAACTTGTCCGGCACGCGTACCGCCGTGCACCGTTACCCCGGCGCAACGGCGGCCCGCGCCCGCTGGACGCGGTCCGCCTCCCGGACACCGTCGTCGCGCCCGGCATCGAGCACAAGCCGACGCTCGAGCAGTTGGCCATTCTCAACGCCGCCGCGCCGCTGCTGGATTCGAAGATCCTGGCCGACGCCGGAATAACCTGGCTCGGACCGGAATTCGCTACCGCCCGGGATCTGTTGAGCCGGGAATACTCCGAGACTCTGCGCCTGGAGTTGGGCCTGGATGACCAGCGGCTACGCGAATTCCTGTCCGCGATACTGCTCGGATCGCCGGTTCGGCCCGGACTCCTCGAGACGATCCGCGATCAGGCCGACCGGGCGCGCACTGCGCTCGAATCGGCCACCGCATCGAGCCGTCCGGAGCATCGCGCCCTTCGCGAGGCCGAGATCGCCTACCTGACCGTGCTGTCCCGCACGCGGATGCCGGGCGGCGGAGTCCTGGAACACCTCGCCGACCTGGCCGTGGCCCAGCAGCGGTTGGTCGAGGCCCGGCACTCGGCCGAGAATGCCGATGCCGCCACCGGTGTGCCTCGTGCCGTCGGCGTCACGGTGGAACGCGTCACCCTTCCCAACGGCCGCGTTGTCCTCCAGGAAAATTACCCGGACGCCAGGGGGCTGGCGTCGTTGGTTCCGCTGTGGGACACGGTCGGCGAGGCACTTGGCGTCACGGTGGGCGAATCGGCCGTTCGAGGCTCGGTGGTACGCAGGGAGATCGTGCCGGAACCTGCCGATCCCGCGTCACCGGAGGGTTTGCGGCGGGGGATATACGACGTCATTCGCGGCGTCGAGAGTGTGTATTCGGCGCAGCTGGTACAGCGATTCCCGGACGGTGCGGTGCGCTGGCTGGAGCATGGCCTCCCCAGGTCGGTCGTTACCGAACTATGGCGGCAGGCTTCCTACCTGACGGATGCGTTCATAGATCGGGAGGTGTACCCCGAGTTTCTGCGGATGATGGAGATTTTCGCCGCGGCGGACCGGCACAGCATACTCAGCGAGGCGGAGCTGATGGATCGTACCGGCCTGACTCCTGCCGCACAGGAAAAGGCCCGGGTGGTCGGGAGATTCAGGGGTAAGTATCCGCATATCGAGGTTACCGGTTACGACCACATGGAGGTGTCGCTCGTCGCAGTTTCGGATTCGCTGCGCGCACTGGACGACATGTTGACCAGATACCCCGGATCGACCGATATCAATGAGGTGGACTTCGAGTTCGCCGGCCGCACGCGCCGCAGGCGCCGCAGGCGCCGCATGATGAGAACCTACCGGGGGCACCTCGGGACCGCGATCATAATCGATCGAGATGACGCCGCCGATCCAGATTCGACCGCCCTGGCCTATAAGCAGAGCGTTCTGCATAACTATCTCCCGCGCGGGACCGGTCACGCCTTCTACGACAACATGGTGCACGAATTCGTCCATGCCATGCTGCGCTTCCGCGAAGGCTGGCTGACCGGGGATTTGATTCGGCTCGCTCGATACGACGCAGTCTCGAACATGCTGACCGTCACCCATGCTATGCTGCACAGTTTCGGACACATTTCCCTATCCAGGGCTGAATGGGTCGGCTTGCTCCCTGATCTTTCGAAAGTCAGCGACGACGAGGCGAATTCCGTCGGATTCATGGAGAATGAAATCCTGGGCGGGATGGTCGGCAGTCCGCAATGGGCGATTCACCATTTTGAGGCCACCGGCGAGTATCCGAAGGTCACTCCGGAACTCCGGGTGCGGTTGCCGCGGCGGTATGCGCAGCCGGCCGAGCTACCGTTCCAGACCGGTCCGGTCGCCGCCGTGCTACGGCAGCTGTACGGCCGGGAGATACTCCATCCCGAACCGGAGGCGAAGGTTACCCTGCAGGCATTGGCAGATGCGGCCGGTTCGGAGATCTTCCGAGTGCACGAGCGGCACGTCCACACGACGTACAAACAGCTCCGCACGCTGGTCGGAAAACTGTCCGAAATGGGCCGCGGTTCGTCCGCGGTGGTGGCCGATATCAGCTACACCGGCGACGGGCACGATTTCGAGAACGGGCAGTTGTACGTTCTACACTTGGGCTACGACGGCATCTTCCGCACCTCCGATCCGCAGACCGGCGAATGGCATCCACTGATACCGGACGAACTCGATCGCGCTCCCGGAATTCTCCGGCACGCCATCGTGTTACAGCCTCCCGCAGATTCGTCGCCTCCGGTCGATTCGAGCACCGTTGTCCTCGATCCGGGGCTATTCGACGAGGTCGACGAGCCTCTCGGCACTCCGCGGGCCGACGGCCCGACGGTCGGTACCGCCATCACCGACCTACAGGGCAGATCGCGTTACGAAAACCCAGCTCGGTACCACCGCGCCCTCGTCGCGTACGGCACAACCGACGAGAACGGCCTGTTCTTCCACGCCAAGGCCAGCCCGGCCACGCCGCGCGATGGCGAAATCCAAGGGCCGCCCGGCAATCCGGAGCCGACCGAAGGCCCGCAAGACATGACTGCGCGCCTTCGGCGGTACGGACCGGTCGCGGTGACAGAGGTGCTCCGTCAGATCGATCTCGAGCTGCGTTCCATGACGGACTCGGAACGATCCGGAGCCGCAACACATCCCGAGCTCGGCAACCTGCTCGACTGGTTCACGCGTCGACTCGCCCACGAAGCGGTGGCCCAGGAGCTGGCGGGCAGGACGACAACCCCCGCCGAGCGTGCGGGGTGGCATGCCACCGTAGCCGCAATGGGCGACGAACTCGCCAGCATTGTTGGGCTGCAACAGCCGGGGACCGCTTGGGTAAGCCCTGCCAGCAGCGACCCGCTCCACGAGTTGCGTAAAATCAGCAGGCGCGACGACGCTCCCCGCGAAATCAAGCATCTGGTCGAGACAGTAACCAATTTCCTGAAACTCGACGACATCGCGGCCGCCGTCGAACCCGTGCACGAGCTGATGGCCGGATGGCCGGTAGCCGGGCAGGCCGATGCGGCGGTGGCGCTGGCGTGGGAGCTTGCCGTGCGGACCCGCGCCAATGATGGTGGGACGCCGCATATTTCAGGAACAATACATGGAGAGCTCGGCAACCGGTGGGTGCGGATCGGGGTTAGCGATGTCGGTCGCGACCTACCCGTCCGCCCGGGTGAGGGCGAGGATGTCAACGAACCGGGCTGGCCCGTAGTCGACCAGCTGGACATCAAGGCCAAGTCGTGGGGGTGGGAGCTGCCGCACTCCGGCGGAAAGACGGTGTGGTTCAAGCTCTTCGAGAATAACGGTCCGGAGGATCCCTCCCGGGTGACGGGCGCACCGGATGTCGATCTGACATTCGAGCAGGGCGCGGTGGCGCAGGGTACAAGCACGGCCCGGCATGCGGCGGAGGAGTTTTTGGCAGCATCCGGCTATCCGGACGATCTGCAACGCTACCTACTGCTCGTCCTGGTGTCGGAGTTCGTCGGCAACGTCGACAGATACGCCCCCGAGGGCGGGGCCCGCATGCGGATTCGGCGCTCGGGTAACACGTTCCACTTCGAGATAGCCGATGCAAGCCGACGTCTGCCGATACGGCAGCCGGCGAGCGAGTCGGATCTCGGCCTGTTCGAGGAACACGGCCGCGGCATCGCATTGCTGGAGTCCCTCTCCCGCGCCTGGGGCGTCACCCTGGAACGAGAGGGAGGCAAGACCCTGTGGTTCGACGTCGAAATGAACGACCCGACCGACAGTGCCCACGACCAGC
The DNA here is from genome assembly GCF_050434125.1 of Nocardia sp. GP40. NCBI lineage: Bacteria > Bacillati > Actinomycetota > Actinomycetes > Mycobacteriales > Nocardiaceae > Nocardia > Nocardia sp. GP40. Next base: position 69,321 of record NZ_JBNPVW010000015.1, read on the forward strand.
CGCCCGAAAACCCGCCCCCCTCCGAACCACCCGCCCAGCATCATCACCAACAGCCCGCCGCCGATCCGACACCCGGTGACGACGCCCACGCCCACACCGCCACCCCAGATCCGCGCGACTCCCCGTATTCGGACCTCCACGATTGGGCCGCAACGCTTTCCGACGATGCCGCCTATCCGTTGATAGCTAGCCTCCGGTCGGAGATCGACGATCATCTCGTCGCCTTCGGACGCGGCGAGCTGCCACCGGCCGATCCCGCGATCGCCCAGTGCCGAGTGCTCAACGCCTTGGTCGACGAGCAATTCCGGCGGTTGGACTCGGCTCCGGGCATCGACTCGAATTCCGACTATCCGGCGCTGTTCGCCCTCGGTCGGGACCTGGAGGCTCGACTGTCCTCGGCACGCGAGTTGTACTCCGCTGCCGACAGCCTGTTCGACCTGTTAGGGACGTTCACACCGGAAGCCCACGCCGCGGGTGAAAGCTTGTCCGCTCCGCACCGCGCGCTCGATGTATTCGACCGTCTCCCCACAGAAATCGGCGACCTGATCGACAACCTGGAGCGGGCCCGGCAGACGATTCCGTGGTCGGCCGAGACCGAACTGTCCGCCTCAGGGCGTGCGGTCGCAGACGAGCATCGGATAGCGACAGAGCAGGCGCTGCGCACCGCAAGGGATTTCACGGCTTCGTTCGACAACTCGACAGAGTTGCGCGGTACGGGGTGGCACGAGTACGTGGATGCATATCTCGCGTCACGATCGGACACCGATTTCGACGCGGCCGTCGCCCGCGCGGCCCGAGCGCTGGCGGCGCACCAGGATGCCTTCGCCGCGGCGCTACACGGATCGAATCGGGAGGTCGCAGCCACGGCATTACGGCTCCTGCCGGCGATGACCGAATTCGCCGAATATCTCATGACACGCACCCGCGATACCGAGCGCTCGACCGAGTTCGTACGTTCAACATTCATGACGTACCGGGCCGCGGCTATCCGTCTACCCCAAATACCATCTCTCCGAGAAGCCGCTCACGCTATACGCTCACTACGCGAACTGACCGTTGTAAACAACCAATTCGAGAAACCCCATAAAAGATCAATTTTATTCCGAGGTGATACACTCGGTCAACTCGGCGAGAGTACCGGATTCCCCGATCTGCTGCGGCTTACGACATCGCAACTCGACCGGCACGCCACCGCAGCGGACGCTGGTGAAGACACTTCCCGACCCGATCATCAGGCCGAATTCGACGGCCGAACCTTCCACAACCTGGTGTCGAACGGTTACAGGGTCGAAGATATCGCGGCCGCAATCGCCGAGGAGGTGCGCGTAAATCACACCAACCGAATAGCGATCGACCTGACCGATATCGACTTCCTCCCGGTAGATCTCGGCACCCACCTCCGCCGGAATCCCATATCCGGCCTGGACGAGGTGACCACGATCGAAAGCACCGGGCTGATCGTTCGAATATACTCCAGCGACGCGGCCTTCACCATGCCGTCCGATGTTTCCGGAAATATCATCGTGCACGATCTTCCGAAGATACGCGAGCTGGAGAAGCGCGTTGGTACGCATTCGGACGACAGCACCGTCGGCGGGCTCATAATTGCGGCAGAAACCACATATAGAGCACCCGCGCAGGACGCACACGAAAGCGTGTCCCTCACGCTGCATTCGATCCACTCGACGGGGCCATCACACAATGCGATGAAAAAGGAGAGCGAATCTCCCGAGGTATGCGATATCGAGGTGAACGGTACGGTCATCCAATGCAGGATACAATACCGATTCCAGGAAAGCGGAGATTTCGCCCTCAAGGTGTTCTACAAAGACGCCGACGTGAGCGATCCGACCATCGACATCGTCCGCTGGATGATCGACACCGCTTTTATCGATCACTTTCCCGGCAGGGTCATATCGGTGTTCGAATTCTTTGACAACAGCGGTTCTCCCACGGTGATGCGCGAGGTTCCGCGAACAATCGGCCCCGGCGCCGCGACCGGACACAGCCAACAACAAGCCGATTCGCCGCCATCCACCGCCGGGCGCGGCGAAGACCATGCGGCGGCACCGGGAGACAGAGACGTCTTCCTTCCCGAGGAACGCGCGGCGATCGACGAACTCAAGGCGAAGTTGCTGACGATCCGCGACCCCCAGGGAAATCAGGTCTTCGCCGACATCATCGCCCGATGGCCGGATCCCGAGCCCGGCGAATCATACGGCCCCGACTGGTTGGTCAGCAGGCGGCGGGAATTATTCGAAGCACTGAAAGACAAGCGGTTCAGGGACGCATGGGAGGTCCGGCTCACGCCCCTCGACATCCTCGAGATGAAGCGGGTCGTCCGGCGTGCACCCGCGTACCTGACGCTGGCCGCGGGAGCGGCATTCCTGTTGAAGGTCGAGCAGCTACTGCGGGTACCCGGCGCGACTCCGGGGCCGCTGATGTTCACCCAGCTACGGCGGTTGTCGGCAGACGAGATGCTCGAGACCGAGAAGTTCCAGACACTCCGCCGGGGACACCCGGAACAGTCCAGCACCCCCGGGATCGAGAATGACAGCAGCCCCGTTCAACAGATGCTGCGTAGAACATCGGGCGACGAAATCCCGCAAATCGTGGCCATCCTGCTGGGCTATCTGGGCTACCTCGGACCGAGACTCATCCTGGATATCGATGTCGACCGAACAGAGGCCGTGCTCGGACCGGACGACGCAGCACGCTGGCGGCCACTGTATGACCATTACCAGAAAGCCTTGTGGGCGGTAGGATTTCCCGACCTCAGAAGGCTGGAGCCCGGGTCGGTTCCCTATCGGCAAGCGCGGGCCTGGTTTCTCGATCTCTTCGTCAGGACCGCCTCCCCCACCCTATACCAGTTCTACCTGGACCAGATCATCGATCCCTACGTAGCCAAAAATTTCCGCCGCGAGCTGCGGATACTGGCGAGGAATCTGCGCAACGATCTCCGCACCCGCCTCCCGCACGCCGGGCGTGCCGACGACCATGGCACCGAGCAGCCATCCGACGTCGGCGAAACCCCCCCGGGCCGCATCCGAACAGCCCGACCCGCAACTCGGCAATCGCCTCGCGGACACAGTGTTTCGTGAGGTGGGTGAATTGGTGGGTGAGGATCGAGCCGCCCGCCGGATCGCCGCGGAGGCCTTCGCGCAGGCCGGGCACCTCTGCCACCACGGCCTGGCTCAACGGCGGCACCGCCACCGCGCTGCCCTCCCTGCAGTACCGGTCCGGGCATGCCCTGCGGCTGCGTGCGGCGACGCTGTCCATCGCCCCGGGGCAGGCCGCGGCCGCGATCGTCAATATCGGTTACCACCACCCCGCCGATGCCCCGAAGGCCGAGGCGGCTTCCACAAGCTACGCCGAGGCCGGCGGATACGAGACGGCGCGAGATATCGCTGCCTACAACGCAACACGGGAATACTGGGCCGGCGGCGGTCCGCGCGCATCTGCTCACCCTGTGCGGGCACAGCTACGGCTCGACCACCGTCTGCGAAGCCGGGGCCGGGGGGCACCTGGCCGGGGAGATCGATCAGGTGATCCTGACCGGGTCACCCGGCGCGGGTTCGATGTCTCATGCGAGTGAGTTCGGCATCGGGGACAACGTGTATGTCTTCTCGTCCTACCGGGATTGGCTGACCTATCTGGGCGCGGCCACCCCCGGTAGTCGCGGGCGGGTGTTCAGCCGCGGATTGGGCCCGGACCCGGCTACCGAGGCCTGGGGCGCGATCCGCGTCGACGCCGAAACGCCGCGCAACCCCGAATTCCGCCATCAGATGGCGATCCATCAGGGCTACAACGCCTTTGCCGCGGCGGACTCCGAAGAGCAGACCGTGCCGCTGCACAATCAGGCCCTGATCGTCTCCGGCGCCGCACACCTGGCCACCAGGGCCGAGCACCACCCCAACCGGCTCGACCCAGCGCGTCGTCAGCGAATCCTCACGCTCCCACACGATCCGGAGCGTAGCCGGAAGGCGTCGGTCGCGAGCACCGCGCCCGACGACGGGACCGCCTGGTCGGGCGCCGACCTGCGCGCCGAGTTTGCCGACCTCATCGATGCCCCGGCCCTGATTCCCCGCATCGGGCGCACCGACGGCACCGGCCTGTCGCCCGAGGCTCGAACAACAAGCCCGCGCCGCAACCCGGATCCGTCAGCACTACACCCCGACGGAATTCCGGTCGGTCCCCTGCTCCTACGCCACAGTCCAGAGGGCGACCGTGGCGATACGCGGCCGGGTACCGGCTCCAACGACGGCGGGCACGGCGGACTTCCCGGCAGTCTCCAGTCGGTACCGGATGTCGACGAGCTCAGATCGCTGCTGCTGCAGTATCCGTCGTTCTGGTATTTCGCCGATCTGCCGCAGGCGCCGCCCGGCGCGCTCGTCGGGCCCGAGTGGCTTGCCAGCGAGGAGCGGCGCCGGTGGTACCGGCACCGATTCATGATGCGAGCGCCCATATATGCGCTCTCGGCGGCGGCAATTCTTGCAGAATTGGAGCTCGAGCGGTTGCTGGGCATGCCGAATGTGCCGTATGGCCCGCGACTGTTCCACCAGCAACGGCTCCTGCTACCCGGCGAGGAATTTCCTGTCTCGAAATTCCCCACGATGCCCGCCGGAACCCCGGAGAGCCCTAGCAGTCGCGATTCCGCGGCCCGGTCGAACCCGGGTGGGCGGCTGTTGCGCCGTACTTCCGGCGACGAGCTCCCCCAGGTGAAGCAGATTTGGGACGGCCAAATGGACTACATGGCGGCCCGACCCAATATCCCGATCGAAACCGAGCTGATGCGACAGTACCTCACCGAGCAGGAATACAACCTCTTCATCCAAATTCCTCGTAGAGGTCTGTTTACGCCACACTTCCCGGGCGAACGGGCCCTCGAGCCGCACTCACCCGAATTCATGCTGACCCGGTTCTGGGCCGATGTCCTGTTCCACAAGACGGCCTGGCGCGGCTGGGAGGAACAGTACCTCCGGAAAGTCGTCGGCCCCTTTCTCCGCCATGAAGGCGTCGCCGCGATTCGCGCATACCCCGCCGATTTCCGAAATGCGTACCACGACCGGGAGCGACGCGGGCATCAAACTTCCCCAAGCTAGAGCGAATTTACAGCGAAACAGCGCTCATCTGCTTGGCGATGGTGTTTGCAGCATTTACGCGTTCGGGGTAAGGGTTTTTGGGGTCGGGGGCTGCTTGGCATCTCTCGTAGTGCTGAGCGAAGGCCGAGGCAGCGTCGGCCGGATTCGACGCGGCCCGGAGCTGACTGTAGGCGCCCGATTCGCTACCGCCCATTTCCTTCATCATGAAATCGACCTGAACCTGCCACTTGCTCGGCGACTGCTTTTGCGAGGCAGCATACTGCTGCAGATCCGTCAGGCGACCGCCTTCCCACTGGCACAGGCCGAAGGCTCCCTCGCCGGAGTTGAACGCGCCGGTGTCGAGGCTGGATTCGACCATCATGTTGCCCACGACTCCGGCTGCCTGGGCGGGGGTCAGGTGGTACTTGTTTATCAGATACTGGTAGATCTCCTGCGCCGTGGCCTTCTGGCCGCCGGTGAGCTCGACCGCCGCGGCACCCTTCGACCACGGCGTGCTCCCGGCCGAGGCCAGCTTCGAATCGATGCTCGCCGGTGTGGCACCCGGAGCACTGAGCGACACCGCGAGCGAAACCATTTGCTCGTGTGCCTTCTCGATAATGGCGCTGATGTCGTCGAGCGCGTCGATCAGCGCATCACCCACTGTTGCTTGAATATCCGGCGACAGGTATTTCTGCCCCGGCGACGGAGCGGGTGTGCTTTTCAGCGTCGTCACCAGCTTGCTCACCCGGTTCTCGATATCCGACCAGGCGTTCCCCGGAATGGTGCCCGCCTGAAAGGCCGAGTCGCCGACGATCACATCCTGGCCCGCGAGCGTGGATTTGATCTTGTCCAGCGAGGAATGCTTCGTCTCGTAGTCCGCTGCCATCACGGTCTTGCCTGCGTTCACCTTCGCCAGACCGTTGTTCTGAAGCAGCTCGGCGAAATTCGGCGCCTTCTCCGGATGCCCCGCGCCGAGCTGATCAACCGCGTCCTGCGCGCACTGATGCGCGTCCGCGATGAGTTCCGGCCAACCCGGTCTGACGCCGGCCGGAACGGGAAATGTTTCGACGATGTGCCCGGCATCCGCGCTCGACCCCATCAGGCAGCACCGCCCTCCCGCTCGTCATCATCCGATACGGTTGAGTATCGGCCATTCTCCGCGATGGGAAACCGAACGCAGTGAGCGCACGTGCACGGGCGTCGAGCACTCCCTCGATGCCGGCGCGAATTCGCCGATGGCCAGCTGGCGGCCGGAGAATCCCGGATACGGATACAGCGACAAGAGGGTCGAGGTGTAGTCGTCGCGATTGTCGAGGAGGCGCACCGTGATCGTGGTCGAGGCGCCCGTCAGCAGGCGCTCGTTGGCGCTCGCGAGGCGCTCGCGATCGTCGGGATGAAATACGTCCACCGGCGAGGACAATCCATACCACCGCACCCACGGCGCGGGATCGGTGAGCCAGTGCGAGATGCTGGCGTGCTCCACCTGCAGCACACCGAGATGATTGCCCGCGCGCCGGTGTGCCTCGCGCAGGGCCACCCGCTCGAGCGCCGCCGACTGCGGGGGAACCACGTCCTCCCCCAGGTCCTCGATGAGCCACCAGGCCCCGCGGGTGCGCATGTCGTCGCGGGCACGGATCGACACCCGCCACCGTCCCCGCATTCCGACCGTCACATCGAACTGCATCGCTCCGCCCTGGCCGGGCTCGTACAGCAGATCCAGCAGCTCGGCGTGCTGCTCGAAGTCCGTCCACCGCTGGAACATCTCGGCGATCGACATGATCGGCTGGTACTCCGGCAGGGACATGCCGGAGAACCTCGCCACCTCCACCGGCAGGGACAGCGTCTGCGATGCCAGATCCCAGATCCCGCCCACGGCCGAACCCGACCGTGGCGCGCGCTGGTGCGCCGGGCTCAGCCCGAACCGCACCGCGTGCACCTCGCCGGCGGGGCCCAGCACCGGCCGCACCAGGAGCGCATACATTCCCGCGCCGGTCCGGACAGGAATATCGACGGCCACCGCACTGTGCCGGGCCGAGGCGATTTCGGCGATGACGCGATCGGTCGTCAGGCCGTCGTATACCGCCGGCATCTTGCTCAGCAGCCGCTGGACCACCCGGTGCGATCCGGAGAAGTCCCGCGGCTCCGCACCCACCGAGACGGCGGACATACCCTCGGGTGCCAGGGTCTCAATCGTCACCCAGGGAATGTCGCGCATCACAGTCATTTGATGCATACAACTCGGCGTCGTCCTCGGAAACATCCGCCATTGTACGTAGACCGTAGGTTTCACCAGGCCGCAACAGACCGGACCGAATGGTCCGAATCCGCCAGGGATACCCGTTCGGCCCCTGCTGAGGCCTGGCTACCCGGTGGAACATACGGGCCTCGAGGCGTTGCAGTACCCCTTGTTGCCGTTGGGGGCGACATTGGGACCGCCCGGCTGCGGCTGCGGGGACACGAGCCCGGGGATCCACAGCAGCGCACCGTCACCCAGCCATTCGGTGAAACCGGCGCCCGGCGGCGGCGGCACGATCACCTGCCCCGGGGCGGGGCGTGAATCCGCCGGCGGGTTGTTCTGGGACCCGTCGTGCGGGAGGGTGGAGGAACCCTGCGGATGCTGGGACTGGTTGTAATGCGGGATCACGTGGGGCGGCGCGGCCAGGGCCGGATCCGAGAACGCATACCCCGGAGTCGAATGTTCGGATTGCGAATCAGCGGAGCCCGAATTCCCGAGCGACGAATAACTCGGACCGTCGTGGTTCGTCCCGTTGTCCGAACGCTCGAAACTCGAGGTCCCGGGGTGCATGCTGTCGCCACCGCCGCCTCCACCGCCGCCTCCGCGTCCGGATCCTGGTTGCGCGGCTGCGAATCCGGCCGAGCCGATCGACACGGCCACCGCCACCGCGACGCAGGTCAGGAATCGCGAGCCGAACGGGTTGCGCTGTGTTCCACTTTCGTGTGACACGCTCATCTTCGTACCGTCCATCGACGTCGTGAACTGCCCAGCCCCTGCCTGCCGACGTCAATCTCTCGGGCAGGGTGGCGAAAATTACACACTGAACGTACCGCTAATTAGCGGCACGTTAAAGTAGTGTTCTCAGGGCTGGAGAGTGGACGGGACGGACTCAGGCGCCCGAGAGGATATCGGTCAGATCGGTGTCGCCCTCGAGGTATCGGGCAACGAACCTGTCGACGAGTTCGGCGGTGGTCTTCGCGGCGACCGCACGGGTCACCACCAGCTGCTCAGTGAGCGTGGCCAGGTCCTGCGAACCGCGCTCGGACTCCCGGAACGTGACCAGCGCCGTGCGATGGAACAGTTCGACCACACGCCGGGCGACGCGGTCGCAGTCCACCCGCAGCCGCTCGAGCTCGCCGAGCACATCCCCCGTGGGGATGCCGATCGTGGTCAGCTGCCCGACCACGTGCACCAGGTCCCGATCGGCGATCCGGTAGTTGGCGGCATCGACCGGCTCGTAGAGCCCGAGGCTGACCACCCGCGCCAGGCCGTGCGGCAGGTCGCCGTAGAGCCGCTCGAGCTCGGTGGCGGCTATCGTCTCGTCGGACGACGGCTCGGTATCGTGCGCGCCTTCGGCATTGGCGACACCCAGGATGTCACCGAGATCGTCCCCGCGATCCCATGCCTCCAGCAATTCGCGGATGCCGTTAAGCTTGATCCCCCGGTCCAGCAGCCGGCCGATGGTGTGTACCCGGTTGAGATGGTCGGGGCCGTAGAAGCCCGTGCGCCCACGGACCTCGGGCGGTGGCAGCACCCCGCGTTCGTGATAGACCCGCAGGCTACGCACCGTTGTACCCGCCGCACGCGCGAGCTCATCGATCGTGTACTCCACACCCGCCGCCATATCTCAAGCAAACCACATCTCGGACCACCTGCCCCTTACCACGGGCTCTCCGTCAAGAGTAGCCGCAACCAGGCTGTCCCATCACCCGACGCACCATCGATTGATGTCACATTCACGGAACACCTTCCCACCGTTGGATATTCGGGCGTTCCAGGGCTCGGTAACCCGCATATTCTTCCGTTATGAACGAGCAGATGGGAGCTCGGATCGGCGATGCGGAGCGGGAGCGTGCCCTGCACACCCTGTCGCACCACGTCGGCACCGGACGCCTGAGCCTGACCGAATTCGAGGCCCGCAGCACGATCGCCGCGACCGCCACCACCCCGGAGGAGCTGGCCCAGGTGCTGGTCGACCTGCCGATCCCCCTCACGCCCGGCGCTACCGCGGCGAACTCGCACCCCGCGTCGCTGACCGGGGTGATCGCGGTGTCGATCGTCGTGCTCGCCCTCGCGGCGGCACTGACCACCGGGCACTGGTGGTGGCTCGCGCTGATCGCCGCCGCCCCGGCGCTCGTGGTCTACCGGCGCACCCGCTGACTCGGCGGGCCCGCGGGCAGCCCGCCTACCACCAGCTCCGCGGGCGAATCCGATTGGCGAGATCGACCAGCCGATAGCGGTGCCAGCGGTCGGGGGTGAGCTCGGCCAGGGCGCGCAACGAGGTCTCCAGGGCCTGCCGCAGCCCGGTCCCGGTCACCGGGACACCCAGGATTCGTTCCAGGCGTTTGGTCTGCCCGCCGGCCCGCACCCATTCCAAAGCCGCCCCGACAACGATCGCGCGCATCTGCAGCGACCGCGGATCCCGCGGCAACTTCTCCACCCGCGCGGCCGCCTCACCGAGGTCGGCCTCGATGATTTCGGCGGTCGGACGGGAGACCAGCAGGAAGCTCGCGGTCAGCTGAGCCGTCCCCGAATGCCGCGAGGCCGACGGTATCTCGTCCAGCACCGCCACGGCCGACAGCTGATCGGAATCCGCGGCCAGGCGACGGGCCAGCCCGAACGCGGCGCTCACCACGCCGTGATTGGTGTGCCACACCGTCCGGTAGTGCTCCATCGCGGCCTGGTGCCAGCGGTTGGCCTCGGCTGGGCTGTCCAGCTGCTGCAGGATCAGCTCCGCGGTGGCGGCCATGGCCAGCGCCGGGGCGATCTCGCCGGGAACCATCGCTTGCACCTCGTCGAAATGCCGGTATGCGCACTCGAACTCGCCCGCGAGCATCGCGGCCACGCCCCGATGCCAGTCGATACGCCAGTCGGTCGCGTGCAGCGGGGTCAGCACGTCCAGCACCGCTCGCGCCGCGGCCACCTCACCCAGTTCGAGATGCGCCTGGACCGCGGTCAGCGCGCCCTCCAGCTCGAACGTCTCCGGTTGGGTGACCACCCCCTCGGAGATCCGGGAACTGATGCGGCGCAAGGCATCCAGCACCGTGTGCGGGTCGCCGTGCAGCGTGGACAGCAACTCGGCGCTGGGGTCCTCGGCGTCGATCAGCGGCACCGGCAGCACCGCGACGACGTCCGCGGCGGCCACGGTGGGCATGCTCTGTGCGCCCAGCATCACGCCGTCCGCCTGAGCGATGAGGGTATCGATGCCGAAATCGCCACGCAGGGTGCCGAATTCGACCGAGGTCTGCGGATGCTCGCGGCCGGTCTCGGTGGCCAGCACCATCCGCAGCACGCCCGCGAACTGGCAGTACATCGCGTAGGCCGAGGGAAAGCGCCGCCCCGGATCGGGATGGGTGGAGCGCAGCAGCAAACGCCGTAACGGTGGATAGCGGCGCAGCACCGGATCCGACTCCAGCTCCGGGATTCCCGGCAGGAAGTTGCCGTCGGGCCCGATCGGCAGGTGTATCGCGAGCGCGGCCAGGGTGCGGCCCACCGAATAGAGGTCCGCGGCCACGGTCGGCCCCGTCTCGACGATCTCGGGAGCCTGGTAGCCGGGTGTGCCGTAGATGCTGCCGTAGGATTCCATGGCCGCGACGGCGCCGAGGTCGATGAGTTTGACCTCGTCCTCGGTAATCATGATGTTGTCGGGCTTGAGATCGTTGTAGGCCAGCCCCAGCGAATGCAGGTAGTCCAGCGCCGGCAGCACCTCGAGCATGTACGCCAGCGCCTCCGCGACCGGAATACGCTGCGGCGACAGCAGATCCAGCATCTTCTTCAGCGAACGCCCACCCACGTACTCCATCACGATGTAGCCGGCCGAGGTCTCGCCGGAGGTGTGCTTGACGAAGTTGTGAATCTTCACGATGCCGGGAAATGCCATCTCCGACAGGAATTGCCGCTCGGCCAGGGCCACCACGTGGGCCTCGAAATCGAGGGGGTTCTGCAGACCCTTGAGCACCACCCAGCGGTCGCTGACATTGCGGTCGACCGCGAGGTAGATCCAGCCGAGCCCGCCGTGCGCCAGGCAGCCCTGCACCTCGTACTGCCCGGCCACCAGTTCACCCGCGTGCAACGCGGGCCGGAAATTGAATGGGGAGCCGCATTTTCCGCAGGTCCCGGTGATCGCGCCGGGACCCGCCTCGCTGCGGCGGCCCACCGGCGCATCGCACTTCCAGCAGAACCTCTTGACCTCCGGCACCTCCGGATCGGCCAGCACCGCGGTGCGCGGATCGAGCGGAGTCACCTTCGGCATCTCCACCAGACCACCGCCGAGCCGCCGGACGCTGGGCCGCGTACGGCCGGTGCGACCCGACGCCGGGCCCAGACCCAGGCCCAGATCCCCCTGCACCGCGGCGAAATCCGTTTCGGACAGGAGATCGAGCTCACCCGCGAGCGCCTGGGCGTCCGGCTTGCGAGCCACCGGGCGGGCCAGCTCCTGCGCCGAAACCCGTTCCGAGAAGACGGGATACAGCGGCCGGGCGGCGGGATCGACCGGGCGCCGCGTGGACCACGGATCCGCGGCGCGGCTCGCCGCCTCGCCGCCCCGCATCCGGCGATCGGCCCACGGGTGCAGTATCGCCGGGTCGGAAGACCTGGACTGCTCGGGCATGGGAACCTCTCGTACCCATCGATGATTCGGGTCATCATTCTGATTCACCCTCGTCTCGCTCGCGGCTGGTCCTTCCCGGCACCGGGAATAGCGTCAGTCCTTATCGGGCTCGATCGTCAGCGGATCCTCGGCCGGCGACGTGTCGACCGGCGACGTCTGGGCCGGCGGCTCGGATTCGCCGTGCGGGACAGGGAGCTGCCCCGCGGTGACCGCGCGCCAGTCGGCGGCGATCTGACGCGACCGCTTCCGGGTGAAGAACCATCCGATGGTCAGCACCGGAGCCATCACCACCACCATGGCTATGATCGCGCCGCGCTGGACGTCGTCATCGCTGGTGGCCATCAGTGCGACCACGCCCGCGAGGAACACCAGCGTCGCGATGGTGGTGTACGGCGCGCCGATCAGCCGATAGTCCGGGCGGCGCACCAGCCCCTTGCGCGACCACTGCCACAGCTTCAGCTGGCACAGCATGATCGTCGTCCACGCGGTAATGGTGCCCAGCGCCGACATGTTCAGCACGATCTCGAATGCCCTGTCCGGCACGATCGCGTTGAGGCCGACGCCGATGAGTGCGATGGCGCCGGTGGCGAGGATTCCGACGTATGGCACGCCCGACCGCGACATGCGCGCGCCGATGGCCGGCGCACTGCCGTTGGCGGACATCGAGCGCAGGATCCGACCGGTCGAGTACAGCCCGGCATTGAGGCTGGAGAACGCGGCGGTCAGCACCACCAGGTTCATGATCGTCCCGGCGCCGTGCACGCCCAGCCTGGCGAAGAACGTGACGAACGGGCTCTCCTCGCTGGTGAAGTCGCCGTAGGGCAGCAGCAGGCCCAGCAGGACCAGGGACCCGACGTAGAACAGCGCGATCCGGGCGATGACCGTGTTGATCGCGCGCGGCATGACCTTCTCGGGATGCTTCGCCTCACCGGCGGCGGTGCCCACCAATTCCACTGCCGCATAGGCGAAAACGACGCCCGTTGTCACGGTCACGAGCGGCAGCAGGCCGGTGGGGAACAGTCCACCGTTGTCGGAGAGCAGTACGAAGCCGGTCTCCCGGCCCGCGATGCTGAAACGGCCGCCGAGAATGATCGAGCCGACGATCAGGAAGGTGACCAGCGCGACGACCTTGATCAGCGCCACCCAGAACTCCAGCTCGCCGAACCAGCGCACCGAGACCAGATTGAATCCGGTCACGATCACCAGGGCCGCCAGCGCGATCACCCACTGCGGAATCACCGAGGTCGCACCCCAGTAGTGCACATAGGTGGCGATCGCGGTGATGTCGACGATGCCGGTCATGCACCAGTGGAAGAAGTACATCCAGCCCACGCCGAAGGCCAGCTTCTCCCCGTAGAACTCGCGCGCGTAGGACACGAACGAGCCCGAGGACGGCCGGTGCAGGACCAATTCGCCCAGCGCCCGGAGCACGAAGAAGACGAACACCCCGCACACCGCGTACACCAGGAACAGCCCGGGTCCGGCCATGCGCAGCCGTTCGGCGGAGCCGAGGAACAGGCCCGTGCCGATGGCTCCGCCGATCGCGATCATCTGCAACTGGCGCGGACGCAGGGCCTTGCGATAGCCATGATCCTCGGGATGTAGGGCCGCGGGCGCGATCGCCTGAGCGTGCGGTTGGACGGCTGTCATGATCCGGGCCTTTCACGTGACGAATATCATGTCGACATTGAATGTACCGCTGATTAACGGCTCATAAACTTCCCTGCGTTGGGAGGTGGCCACCCATCAGTGGGAGCAATCCCGGGTCCCACCAGCGGATACGCTCGACACAGTCCCGGTGTGGACCGGTTGGTTGTCCACCGAAATTCGGCTGTGCGACAGCCGATCCGCACGGGAGCGTTCTGCGAGAGCACAGCCTGCGAGGAGGGCGGACATGGCCTGGTTCGAACGGGAGTTCATCGCCGTCCCCGAGAACCGCAAGCACCAGCTGCTGTACAAGTGGCCCGATGTGAGTATCCGCCGCTTCTCCCGGGTCGCGGTGAACGCCGACGAGATCGCCCTGTTCGTGAAGTCCGGGCAGGTGGTCGCGGCCATGGGGCCCGGCCGGCATCGTCTCGACGGCGACCAGCTCCCAGGCCTGGGCGCGATGATCGAGTCGCTGACCGGTGCGAATTACTACCGCGCCGAACTGTATTTCGTCTCCACCCGCGAGATGCCGGGCGTCAAGTTCGGCGGACGTCTGGCCGACATCGCCGACCCGGTCAGCGAGCAGGTGGTGACGTTGCGGGTGTTCGGCGAATTCTCCCTTGCCGTCCGCGATCCGGGGGAGCTGATCACCTCGCTGGCCGGCACCGCCGATCTGAGCGAGCCCGACGCCGTGCGGTCCTGGTGCGCCAACCTGCTCATGAAATCCATGAAAGGGGCTGTCACCCAGGGGATCTCCCGCGGTGACTGGCCGCTGCTCGGGCTGTCCGCGGCGCTGGAGCCGATTGAGGCGGCGGTGCTCTCGCGCACCAATCTCGCGCTCTACGAGTACGGCCTGCGCATCCCCCGGATGGGCAACTTCGACATCACCCTCACCCCGGAGGACTCCGAGCGGATCAAGCGACTTGCCAAGGACCGCACCTACATTCGTCTCACCGGAGACTTCGGGCGATACGCGGCGGGCGAGCTGGCCCTGGGGGCGGGGCAGGGCATGGCGCGCGGCGGGGAGGGATTCCTCAGCACGGCAATGGGTTTCGGTGCCCTGGGCAGCGCGCGGACCCCGTGGAGCTCCCCCGCCGCGGCGGTGGGCGCCCCCCACGATTCACCCGCGGCACCCGCCGCACAGCCCCACTGCCCCGACTGTCACAGTGCCAATCCCGCGGACGCGCGATACTGCCAGCAGTGCGGCGCCCCGCTCGGGGGACCTCGCCGCTGCGCAGACTGCGGCGCGGAGCTGGCCGCCACCGCCCGCTACTGCATCGGTTGCGGCGCATCGGTTCCGAGCGCCTGAGCCACCTTTGCCGCGACGTCGTGGCGGGGCGCCCGGAAATGCCTTCAGCTCGGCGCGACGACGCTGCGCAGCCGACGAACACGGCGAGTCGGGCCGTTGCCGGCGATCGCGGCGGGGTCGTACCCCGTGACCGCGATCGCGTCGTACCCCGTGCCCGTGACCGCGTCATACGCCGGGAGGGGAGCCGGGGCGCTACTCTCCACGGCGGCCGGGCCGGGGACCGCGACGCCCGCCGGGTCGCCGCTGCCCGCCGAACCGCGGGCCGGGAACATCCGAGCCGCCGCTCCCCAGGGGGTCCTGGTGTCCGGCTTGCTCTCCCGGCGCGGCCCGCCGTCGAGCGCCTCCAGGACCCAGGTCCTCAGCGCCTCCCGTCGGTCGGCGGACACCTTCGCGCCGAGACCGCCCTGCCGCGTCTCCAGCTGGTCGGACAGGACGAAGTACAGGTCGGCGACCTCGGTCGCGTCGGCGCCGGTGCACTCGGCGAGGTCGAGGACCTCCAGCAGTTCGACGCGCCGGACCAGCAGGAAGACCTCCTCGGCCAGATCGGCGGGTGCGCCGCGCCGGATCGGGCCGCCCGAGCGCCGGAGCAGATCGGCGGACAGCGCCCCCGGACGCCAGGCCGGAATGCGGCGCGTCAGGGCCCGCACGCCCTCGCGGTAGCGGGCGACATCGACAGGGGTTGCCGAGCGCCGATAGCGCAGCCACCACTGCGACGCCAGATCGAGGGCGCACTGGGTTTCGGCTTCCAGTTCCGTGCGGACACCGGCGCCCATCCCCGCGGCACGGATACGCCACCGCAGCACGTTCAGGTCGAGGATCTCCATCGCCGCCAGGACCGCCTGCAACGCATTTTCGGTTGCAGCCCTGGACAATTCGTCATCCTCGCCGTGGCGACGATGCGCCGACAGATACGTCACCGTCGGCTCGAACGCCATGTCATCACCTTCCGAAACCGTGCTACTCATATTACGACTCACTATATATCGTGCCGTTATACAACGGTCTAATATTGGAGACTTCGCGATGAAAACGTCAGTCCAGCCCCGAGCGGAGCAAAAATGTCTGCGCGGTCGTCCGATCGGCGAAGTTTCCGGTCTCCAGATGCAGCCCGGACTGCCGGTCCGCGTACCAGACACTGTCCGAGGGGTTGATCGCGACGAACCGGGGTCCGTCCGCGAGAATCGTGCCGCCCGTCGCCCGCCACCGCGCGATGGTGGCCGTGAGCTGATCGGGCGTGTCGGTCTGCAGGTAGTAGCTCAGCGCCTGTCCGGCGGTCAGACCCGACAGCAGCGGCTCGTTCGCCGCCACCACGCACTTGTCGACCTTCTTGACGGTATCGAAAGGCGTGCACGACGATTCGGAACGCAGCGTGTCGGGCAGTGCCTGCTCGGCGGAGGCCGGGGCGTTCCTGCCCAGCAGCAGCGGCGAGGCGGAACACGAATGCAGGGCGGCGACGGCCACCACGCCGAGGACCCCGAGTGCCGCGACCACCGCCTGCCACTGCATGGCGCCCTTGACCTTGTCCAGCAGCCCCGGCAGGGCCTTTCCGACCTCGGGCAGGCCCCTGGCGATCAGCGGCATCGCGATCTCCCCGGCTGCGGCGACGAACTTACCGGCCTCGGGGCCGCTGACGAGCTTACCGACCTTGGCGGACAAGGGCCCGCCGCAGTGCGCGCACTGGGATTGCGACGCGTCGTTGTGATGCGTGCAGAACTGGCAGATCAGATGCGGGAGATTCAATGTCCGGAGATCACAATCGAGGAGATGGCGGTGGTGTTCACCGATGGGTCCCCCTTGGAGGCCAGCACCGTCAGAATCACCTTCGAGGCCCGTACGGACGGATTCATCTTCGTCACCACCAGCATCCGCTGATCCATGGTCTGCTGGGTGTAGGTGGTGATGTCCTGGTCGTTGAACCGATACGAAACCCGGCTGACCGTACGGTATTTCGCCCATTCGTCGGTGCCGTCGGTGCCGACGTGGTCCCAGCCCGGCACGATGCCGATCGAGTCCACCGCGAATGTGCGGCCCAGATCGATCGTGAGCACCTGGCCGTCGACGCTGTACGCGCGGCTGCAGGACCACGCCTTCCCGTCGCCGGAGAAGGCGTCCATGCCCGGCGTTCCGCCCGGAGGACAGTGCGACGCAGCGGATTTCACCTGGATGGGCGCATCGGCCGGGGTGGTCGGCGTGGCGGGCTGGGGGCTCGTGGACGCCGGCGCGGGCGCGGGGGTGATCACCGCGACCTGGCTCGAATTCTTGTCGCCGCCCGAGGTCGTGATGAGCACGACCACCAGCAGGACCACCAGGACGGCGGCCAGGGTCAGCGCCACCTTCGGCTTCTTGATCTGGATCAGCAGACCCTGCAGCGTGGGCGCGGCGGCCGAGCGCGAGGTGGAGATCGGACGCGACGGGGCGGCGGTCGCCTCGGGCGCGGGCGTCGACGGAGCGGTCAGCTTCGAGGCGACCTCGGAGAACTCCCCGGAGTACTCCAGTCCCGCGGCGGCCGGGCTGGTCTCGCCGTTGAGCAGGGCCAGGATTCGCTCGCTGGCCTTGGGCCCCGCGGCGGTGCGGCGCGGTCCGGGCACGCTCGGATCGCCGCGGTACACCTCGCCCGACGACGGTGCACCGGCCATGAACTCGCCGGGAGAGGCCCCCGGCGCCATCGGCGCGGACTCGACGGACACTCGCGGCGGAGCCGCCGCGACAGCCACCGCGGCCGGCCCGCCCACCTGGGGATCGGGCGCCGCGCTTGCCGTCTCGGACACTGCGCCCCGCCCGAAAGCGGGATCCGCCAGCAGCGTGTCCAGGACGGCGCCGCGATGACGCAGAAACACGTCCGCGCGCTCCTGGGCAACCATGATCCGGATGCTAGCCCCGTCGGACGGCCCGGCGTGTGGCGCGATGTTCCCGCGCCGGGGAATACCCGCCGGACGACTCCCCTACTTCTCCTCGGTCACGAAATACTCTGGGGGAACATCGAATACGCGAGCCAGCGCGATGATGAGATCCAGTCGCGGAATGGACTCCCCGTGCACGAGCCGATACAGCCCGGACTGCGATACCGGCACATCCGGATACGCGAGCTCCAGATGCTGCGCCAGCGAATACAGCGTCAGCCCCCGCGTCGCACCGCCCTCGGTGGCCACCACCGACTCCTCGATCAACTGCGAGAGCCGACGCGAGAAAATTGCCGCGGCCGCCTGCCTGGGGGTTGCCTCACCTTCGCCACCGGATTGGACTTCGCCCACCTCGGGCTGCGCCTCACTTGCCACGCCGACCAACATTACCGTCCCATCCTCTCGAATATGCCGTGGGCATTCCACCGAGGATCGCAATTTCCCAGGTAGTGCCATCGAATTTGCCTATGTGATGTGTCGTGTATCAGGGACCGACACCGGACCGGAGCCGCTGGCGAAGGCTGGCGCCGCCGAAACCGGCACGGCCGAGGCGGGCGGTGCCGCCACGTAGCCAGGTGGTTGCAAATACCGCGTCTCGCCGTGTGGCTCGATCAGGTCGACCCGCACCGTGCGCATCGGAATGCTCACGTCGACCGTCGCGTGGCCGACCTGTTCGATGGTCAGATCCGCATTCCGGCGGTGCGGGGCGCCCGGATCGCTGATCGTCACCGTGGTGTGCGCGGCGGAGGCCCGCGGCGGCACCTGATCGAAGACGGCGATCGTCACCGATGACGAATCATCGTCTCCCGCAGTGCCTTCCGAATCCGTTGCCGGGTTGGCCAGGCGCAGCGAATGGGCGTCGCCGATCGCGGCGACCAGTTGCCGCCAGCTGTCCGGCCGCGCCGAATGGACCTCCACGTCGGCCCCGACGGCCATGGCGCGCAACACGATCTGCTGCGCCACCGGCAGCACGGCATGCACGTCGATCGTGCGGCGCTGCGGGTTGTACCGGGCCGGGTCGTACAGCGGCAGCGCCAGGGTATGCCGGGGCTGCCCGCTGATCGCGCCCAGGATCTGCCCGTTGGGCCCGATCGCCACGGCCAGCTCCTCCAACACCTCTTCAGGCGCGGTGTCGATTCCCGAATCGGCCTGCGGCAGCGCACGTATCGAGGTGGACGTGGGCAGCGAGGCCAGCAGCGCGGTGGACTGCAAACCGCCCAGCGAACGTAGGTAGCCGGCCGGCGCCCGCCGGGTGGGCGGCCCGACGTAACGCACCAGCGCGCGCGGGCCCACGGTGTCGGCGCTCAGGCTCACCACCACTGTGGTGTGGCCGCGATTCCAGGTCCAGCAGTCGTCCAGGCTCGCGCCGTTCATCCGGGTCCAGTCGACCAGGTAGCTGGTCACACAGCGGCCAGGCACCGAGGACTGCAGATGCCGCCAGGTTTCCCGCAATTCGGCCGGTTCCACCCCGGCGTGCAGCAGCAGGGTCGCCTCGACCAGGGCATCGGCAGGCAGCGCGTGGGCGGAGACGCCCTGTTCGCGCAGCCGCTGGGCGATGCGATGGGTCGCGGTGGCCAGTGCCTTCGGCGCGACCGTCTCGCACGGCCCACGCCGGGACAGCGCGGGCAGATTCCGCTCCTGATCCAGCCGCACCACCAGCCACGTCAGCCGGTGCCCGACCACCGGCTGCGAGCCGATCAACTGGTCGTACAGCATGCTGTAGCTGCCGGTCGGGCGCAGGCGCTGCCCGGTCGTCACGATGTCGATGTCGACGGCGATGCCGAACTGATCCAGCATCGGCAGCAGCCCCGCGACCGAGACCGTGTCCTCGGTGTAGATCAGTTTGTCCGAGATGATGGTCGGCAGATCCAGGTCGGGGGCGAGCTGAATCATCGACAGCAGGGTGACCTCGTTCCCGCTGACCCCGCATACTCCGGCGGAAACCTCGACATCCCACGCCGGTGGCAGATTCGCCCGTAGCCGGGCCCGCGCTGCCAGGCCGAAACGATAAGTGCTCCAGTCGATCATCGCCCGAGCCGGCGTCCGGGCCCCCACCTGTACCGCGACCGAAAACAGCAGGGTCGTCACCACCACCGCGCTCACCCACCACGGCGTGCGCCCGATCAGACCGGTCACCGCCAGCGAACCCCCTACCGCGACAACGGCGAACGGACCGCGCTCCACGCCGCCGATCCGAACCCGCACCAAGCTCATTCACGCCTCCGGAACCTGTTCGCGCCCAGTACCACCGCACCCAGCACCAGAACCGCCGCGATCACCGACGCCGCCGCGATGCCCGGGCGCAGATCGGCCGGGCGCGGACGCGGCGGCATCGTCAGCCGCGCAGACAGATTCACCCCGGCGGGGGCCCGCGGCGGCGTGCGATACCCCAGCGCCACGACCGGATCGATGACCCCGACCCCGATCGCGTCGTCCACGCCCCACGCCGGTTCGTGGGCGCTGGCCGCGAGTCGGTCGATGATGTCCTGCGAGTTCTCGCGCGGAAAGCGGGAACGCAGCAGCGTGGCCGCCCCGGCGACGTAGGCGGCGGCGAACGAGGAACCACCGACCGGGGTCAGCGAGCTACCCGACGCCACACCGTTGATCAGGGCACCCCCACCGGGGCCGAGGGATTCGATGCCGGTTCCGGGCGCGCCGAGCGAAACCCACGGTCCCAGCATCGAATTGGACACCGGGATGCCATTGGCCGTGGTGAAACCGACGGCAACCACGTCCGTGCTGAAGCAACCCGGCGTCGAAATGGTCTTCACATCACGCCAATTGCGCACATCGCCGGGCCGGCTCGGATCGAGGTCGGGATTCCCCTCGCAGCCGTTCTCCCCGGCAGTCCCGGCCCCCGCGATGATCACCGCGTCGCGCGTGCGCGACGCGTATCCGACGGCGGCGGCCAGCATCGACTGATCCACGCCCGAGGTCACGGCCGTGCAGATCGGCACCGACACCAGGATCACCCCGGCACCCATGTTCGCCGCATGGATGATCGCGCGAGCGAGCGTGCGCACCTGCAGCGCAAGTTGTTGCGCCGCATCGGTATTGACGTTGGTCCTGAGGCTGAACGCATCCGAGCGGTAGCGGATGGACAGAATGTTCGCATCCGGTGCGACACCGGTGAATCCGTCCGCCTGATCCGCCGCCGCGCCGATGATCCCGGCCACCAGCGTGCCGTGCGCATCGCAGTCGGACAGCCCGTTCCCGCCGCTGGTCACGTAGTCGCCGCCGCCCAGGAGATGTGGCAGCCTCGCATCCGGGCTCACCCCGGTGTCGAGCACCGCAACGGTGACCCCCGCGCCCCTGCTGAGGGTGCGCGCCTTGTCCAGATTCAGCATCTGCTCCGGCGGCGGGACCCGCGCCAGATCGCTCTGCGGCAGTACACCGGTCCCCAGGCAACCCTTGTCCTGCTGGTAGGGCAGCTCCGGCCCCGGCGGGCCGTCCACGATCGAAGCCCCCACGATCACCTGTGGCGGGGCCATTGCCGCCGCGGGCGCGGCAGACATCGCGAAACATCCGGCGGCGACCAGTACGCACGACACGGCGCCCCGGAGCGATCCCGCACGACCCCTGCCGAGCCGCACGCTCACCCCGTCGAACCCACGGGTCATCAGATCGCACGCATCGCGGTGTAGATCCCCATGATCCAGCAGGACAGCACGGGGACGGCCAGGATCAGTCCGTACTCCGCCAGATCCGTCAACCGTCGGGTCACCGGCGACAGCCGGACTCCCGGAAGCCGCACGGCCGCAAGACAACCCAATGTCGCCATCGCGGCCACCACGAGCGGCACCGCGAGCCGGGCATAGGGGGTGTGATACGCGCCGACCTCGACGAAGGCGACACCGATCACGGTGATCGCCGCCGCGGCGACCAGCGCAACGGCCTGCACACGGTCCGGATACCAGCGGGCCCGCATGCCCAGGATGCCGGCCACCGCGACGGCCAGCACGATCTCACGGATACCGCCGGGGCTCACGGCCGCGGCGCAGATCGTGGCCCCGGACAACAGGATCGTGATCGCGACGATCAGTCCGCGCAGACTCAGCACGGCCAGCCGGGCACGGGCCTCGATGCCGTCGGACCGGGCCACCCAAGGGTCGCCGGCCTCCTCGGTGAACTCGTCCTCGCGACCGGACTCGGCGTCGAAGATGTCGGCAAGGGTGGGGGGCGCGACCTCGTTGCCCGGGTCGGGCAGGTCCGGCGGGCGGATGCGTGCGGCCAGCACCGCCAGCCGCGGCCCGGAGGTCAGCAGTACCAGACCCGCGAGAACCACGCCTCCGGCAACCTGTTTCGCCGAGATGCCCAGATAGGTCGCGGGCAGCACCGCGATCGCGAGGGCCGCGCCTAGCACCGTCACCGCCAGCAGCACGGTCACCCCGTGGCCCGAAATCCGGAGCATCGCAGCCGATGCCACCGCGGCCACCATCCCACCGGCGGCCAGATTCGCGGCCGCGAACGGGCCGGGATGTCCATAGGCGGGCGGCACCAACATCGCCCCGCCCGCGAACAGCAGCGGAATCGACGCGACCGTCAGGCCCAGGGCGATCCGCGTGACGCCCGGCCGCCGCCGAATCCCCATGGCCGCAAGCCAGCTCGTCGCGCCGAGCAGCAGCGCGGGCACGGCGCACCACAGCGTCGAACCGGTATCGGTCCAGATCCACGACAGCATCACCGCGATCGCCAGCGCGGCCGCGACCACCATGCTCACGCCCGCGACAACCGAAGCGTCCGCGTCGTATTCGGCGAACTCGCGCTCGTTGATCATCGCCAGGGCATCGGTAACGTCCTCGACGATCGGGGTGAACGACTCGGCCGATTCCACGATCGACAGCATCATCACCGTGCCATCGACGACATGGTAGTCGGACAGGCTGCGCCACCGGGGAATCGGCGCCTCACCGGGGCGGGCCAGGCTCCACTGCCCCGCGGCGGGCGTGAAATCGACTGTGTCGTCGTCGATCGCGTCGGACAGCACGCCCAGCAGGTCGTCGATGAACGTCTCGATCGTGAACTTCGTCGGCAGCACCACGTCGACCTGATAGGTCGCCACCATGACCGCGATCCGGGCGCGCGCCACCTCCGCCGAAGGCGCCGCCGGCGCGGCGGGCGCGGGCGCAACGGCGGTGCTGGTCATCGGTAGCCTCCCGGTTCTGCATGGCGGCCATCGTGGAAGCCCGAGAAGTTGTCGGCCAGCGCCGCGGCCAGCTCCTCGAACACCACCTCGGTCTCCTTGTCCAGCAGGCGCAGGTCGATCTCGGCGCCCTCGGCCAGATGCTGATCGTAGGGCACCACGCAGGTCGGGCGGGAGACGGTGGCGAACAGCTTCTCGATCTCGGCCACCTCCACGATCGGCTTGTCCGGCCGCTGATGCACGATCGCCACGATGGAGTTCTCGACCAGGTGCGGAAATCCGTGCATATTGAGCCAATTCAGGGTCGCCACAGCACCTTTCACGCCACCGACGGTGGCCGGGGTGACCACGACCACGGCGTCGCTGGACTGCATCACGGTACTCGTCGCCGAGGTCAGCACGCCGGTGCCGCAGTCGACGAGCATCAGGTTGTAGTGGCGGCGCAGAATGTCGGTGGCCGCGGCGAATTCGGGGCCGGACAGCGCCTCGACGGATTCGGTCGTCCACGGCGAGGCGACGACCGCAAGGTCGGCGGAGTTGATCGCGGTATACGAGTGCACGGCCGAAAACGCATCCAGACTCTGGGCATACGCAAGATCGCGAAGGGTCAGCCCGTATGGGTGGCGGCTCGTCCGCGTGGCCAGGTCGCCGAAATCCGGATTCGCGTCGATCGCGACCACCCGGTCCGGGCGCAGGTGCGAGAAGGTGGATCCGAGCGTCGCGGTGATCGTGGTCCGGCCCACGCCGCCCTTCACGCTCAGCACCGCGATCTGATAGGTCCTGGTGAGCGGGCGGCGAATTCGCGACCGTCGATCCTCGAACCGCCGCTCGGACGGGGATAGTCCGAGGTTGAATCCGACCTTGTTCAGCGCGCCGCGCATGCCAGCGTTGGAGCGCAGCTTGGCCTGCTTCATCGCCGCGATCTGGCTCAGCAGATCCTGCGAGGACAGGGTGGCCGGCATGACCTCGGGGCGATGAACCTCGGGGTGGGCGGTGGTATAGGCGGTGGGACCCTGTGCCCACGGCGGAGCCGCCGATGTTGCCGCCCACTGCGTTCCGGGCATGTGGGTGGCGTGCGGTCCGGTGGTGGTGACATCGCGGCGTGCCAGCGAGGCAGCGGGCGGGTAGGGGACCTCGACCTCGGGTGGCTGAGCGGCCGCGGCCGGCCGAGCGGAAGTCTCGGGTGGCTGCACGGCGGCCTCGGGTGGGCGTGCGGTGCCCTCACCCGGTCGTACCGTGACCTCGTCGGACCTGGCGGATGCCTGGTTCGAGCCCGGTACAACGTTGTGCCGTGCGGAGATATCGCCGGATGGAGTCGACACTTCGCCCACCGGCGCGGCCTGCCGGCCGAGCGGTTCGGACACGGCTGGCGGGACGAACGGCTCGGACACTGCGGGCGGGGCGAACGGTTCGGACACTGCGGACGAGGCAAAAGGTTCGGACACGGCGGACGGGGTAAATGTTGCGGGTGGTGTGACGGGCTGCGCCGGAATCGAACCGGACTCGCCGGCGGCGCCCTCCTGCGGACCGACCGAAACCTGTTGCGTGGGCCAGGGACGATCAATCTTCCTGGTTCGTCCCGACTCCGAAAAAGGCTGCTGCACTTGCTCATCCGGTCTCTCGGCCGTCGATTCGGATGCCGGTTCGACCGCGCCGGTTCCGCGCTCGCCGGGGCGAACGGCGGGATACGTTCCGCGGGCCTCCACGCCATCAATCGCCACGGCATCCTGGGTGAAGTAGGCGTCGTACCCGCCGCGCGTGCGGACGGTACGCGCCGTGTCGCCATTCGTATTCGTCCGGCTCATATTTCCTCACCCTCTCGAAAGCCGCAGCGGCACACGATCAGTCGCTCCGGCTGGTGTCGAACCAGCTGTGGCCGGGCATCAGATCGACCAGAGCCCGCATTCCGGACAGCACGGCGGCGTCGTCGCCGGGCGCGTAGGTGTACCGAACCTGCCCGTCCATCGCCACCCGGGGGGTCACGACGATGCGTCCGGACAGGGTGTCCTGCACCGTCATCACGATCTCCGGAATCGCCTCCGCGCCATCGTGATGTTCGAGTATCGCCAGATCCGCCCGCCGCAGGACCTGATCCATGGCACGGCTCAGCGCCGCAGCGGTATGCGTCTGCGCTCCTAGTTCCTGTAGTGCCCTGCGGCGCCGCTCCTGCCCCGAGGGCACCTCCGCGAACTGCTCGAGGGTCGCGGTCATCGGGGCGAAATTCAGTGCGGGAGAGGAACCCAGCGCCGCGAGCAGGGCCTCGCAGATCGTCTCGAACTCGCCCGGACGACAGAACACCGACTGGATCACCACATGATCGCCGTTGCGGATGGCAAACACATGATCCGTACCGCGGCGCACCAGGGACATGCGCAGCAGACCCTTGTCGGCGTCCTCTCCCTCCACACCGGTGTCGACGATGCGCGCGAGCAATTCGACGTCCGGCCGATAGAGGCAGTTCAGCCAGCGCTCGACCACCGGATGCACCCTCCCGTCGACCAGAATTCCCGCCTGGGTGAGTTGCGGCCTGATGACCTCGCGCACCCGGTTGCGGTCGGCGACGAGGAATATATTCGGCCGCAGCGCCAGCATCCACGGATAGGAGTCGATGCCGACCAGATCCTTCAGGAAAAGGGCGGCATCGACATTCACCTCGATCGAGACGGGATCGGTGTCCGCATCATTGCCGAGCTCCCAGCCCAGCGCGGGCTGGTCACGCGGTGACGCGGACGACATCTCGGACAAGTGCGGTAGCCCCACTAAACCTTGATGGCCAGGAAGCGGTTTGCGTTGCTCCGATCGGTAGCCGACATCTGACCTTGGCTACCGGCGACGTCGCCGACCGCGACCTCGAGCTGGTGGATAGCGGTGTTGTAACTGTCGAGCTTCTGCTGGAAGGCATGGAATGTCGTCTCGTAGCCATGTGCACCAGCACCTTGGAATTCGGACAGCAGCTCGTTCTTGAGACTTTGCATGTTTGCCAAATTAGTTTCCATGGACGTTACGAGTTGCCTGAGCGTCGCGGTATGCTCATCGACCGCGGTGAAGTCGAACTTCATGATTTCAGAATCCTTCCGTGTTTTCCATCGATGCAGGTTCGGTCAGGTCAGTGAGTTCAGATCGGCGGTGTTGATCTTCCCGCTCCAGTTGCCGAGGTCCGCGCCGGAACCGTCGCCTGTTGCTTGCTGGGCAGCAATCTTGGCAGCGCCCTGCAGGTCCTCCGCATCCACCTGAACGCCGGAACGGGCCAGCCCTTCCGAAATCTGTTCCAGCGTACCTGCGAGGGATTTTCCCTGTGTCCACGCATTTCCGAGGGCGGAGTATATCTTTTGCCCGGTGTGATCGCTCTGGACCGCCGCCTGTAGAAGATCCTGCACGTTGGACAGCGCCCGCAGCTGACTCTCCAGCTCGCCGAGGCACGAGGCAGTGTCGTTGGCCCCCTTCTGTAGCAGTTGCGGGTCACCGGTGTATGTAATGGTCGAGCCTGCCATGTCCAATTCCTTTCGAATCAGTGGCTATTATTCAGTCCCGATGAGAATCACCGGCGACGTATTGCGGCGCGGCATCCTCGTCGGCGGTTTCGAGAACCCCGAACGAGAGCGCGAGATCATCGGCCACATCCTGGACGGCCTCGTCGTCCCGAAATTCGAGAACGCCGATCACCGGGGCGTCCTCCAGCTCCGGCACGTTCGGATCCGCGCCGGGCGCGATCACCCGTCCGGATGTCCGCCGCTTCTTCTCCTTGTCGCGGCGCATCCGCTCGGCCGGTGCGCTGGCACCCCGCGACGCAGCGGACGGAGCCATCGGTTCCGAAACCGGCTCGTCGAGCGCGCCGAAAACCTTTGCCGTACGGGCGGCCCAGTTGGCGGGCATCCGGAAACCCGTTGCGGCGCCGGACATCGCGCCCAGGCCGCCCCGCGCCATGTTCATCGCGACCATGCTGCCGACGCCGCCGCCGAGACCGGCCAGCGTGCTGGAGTACGGCGAAAGGCCGTAGGGGTCGTACTGCTGCCCGTAGCCGGCGTAGTCCGGGAGATTCTCCGCGCCGGGCGGATTCAGCGCGTCGGCCAGCGCCGACTCACCGGGCCCGAGACTCGGAAGCTGTTGTGACGCCGCCTGTCCCAGTGCGTCCGCGGCCTGATTACCCAGCGTGTTCGCGGCCTGATTGCCGAGCGTGGATCCCGCCGAGCTGACGGCCTGCGAACCGGCCGATGTCACCGACTGGCCGGCCAGTGAGACCGGGTTACCGACTGCGGTGGGCGGCCCCAGCGGCACGCCGCCACCGCCCGTGATCGGTATCCCCGCACCCGGACCTCCCAGACCGCCCCCGCCGCCGCTGGCGATCTCCGGCGGCGGAGTCACGGTCGGCAGGCCCGCCACAATCGTATTCGCCGCAGCCGAATACGTTGTCATCGAGGTCGCAGCCTGCCCCCGGAGCACAACCTCGTAATAGTATTCCGCGCCGAGGGCCGCGTGGGTCATCACTCCCGTAGTGGCCGCGGCGATCATCGCGGTGTCTCGCGCCGCCCTGGCCGCCAGGCACTCCGCCACCGGCGGCATGATGCCGACCGCCGTCATATAGGCTGCCGCCGCGCCCGAGGCGACCTGCGCGCTGCGCGCGGCGTTTTCGGCCTGACCGTGCAACCAGGCGGCATGGTTGCCGAATGCCGTCTGCGCCGTCTGGCCCGTCGGCCAGATCTGCCCCATGGCATGGTTGGTTCCATCGGAGTCGCCCGCCGCGGCGTGCAATGTCGCCGCCATCGCGGTATAGGCGGCACTCGCGCCCTGCATCGGGACCTCGCCCGCCCCGAAGGTCAGGCGCGCGGCGTTGACTTCCGGTGGCAGTGCGATGAAATCGAACGTCTGCGCGAAACTCGACAGCGAGCTCATCAACTGACCGACCTGTGCCACCTGCTGAGCGTGGGTCAGTGGCGTTGTCACGTACCACGCCGCGTCGGGTACCGGCGCGTAGACTCCGAAGCCCGGTTGACCAGGCGTGGGGTCCGGGCGCTCCACGGGCAGGAAGCCGGCGGGCGTCTGGGTGGCGCCCGTCGGGGAGACCTGTGACGTCGTGGTGGTGTTGACGGTCTGAGACGGGGGCTGATTCGGATTCTGGAGCCATGAAGATGGCGACGGCGAAGTCATCGACCGCTACCTCGGCTCGTCAGGCCCGCTCGAAGACGTCCCGGGAGCCGACCTCCGCGCCGCCCGAGACATCCGTGCTGTGATAGGTCGAATTCGCCTGCAGCACAGCACTCGAACCGTCCTGCTGGTACCCCACCGCGGTGGCGGTCGGCGAGAAGAACGTCGGCCTGTATGTCGTCAAGACTTGGGACAGCATGTGTGTCACGACATCCAGTGCGCCCGGAACCGGGCCGGCCGGACCGTAATTCGTCGAAATCGCCGTACCCACCCCCGCTGCGATTTGCGCGTGCGAGCTGGCAACGCCGTTCAGGCCCTCGTGGAGTTCAACACGACCAGACATTGAAATGCCTCCTCATCGCCGGCCCGCTCGAACCGGCCGTATAAGGAGAAAACTAAGCCATTCCCACTTGTGGGAACTCGAGGAATCAATCCGGCGTCCATGCGGATTGCACCAGGTCACGGCGTGAATGCAGGGGCTCGACGAAGATGCCGCGGCCGACCGGCTGCTTGCTCGCCTTCACGTCGCCGATGAGAATGCCGTCCAGCTTCGAACCGTCCATGATGAAGCCCGAGGAATTGAGGTTCTTCATCTGCCCGAGCACGTTGTCGTACATCGCGGTGTCGGCCTGGGCGATATTGCGGGCCACGATCACGTGCAGTCCGGTGTCGCGGCCGTCGACGATGATGTCCTTCAACGGTTCCAGCGGATTCAACGCGCCGCGCTGGGCCACCATGTGGTAGTCGTCGATCACGACGAAGACCTCCGGCCCGCTCCACCACGAGCGATCCCGGAGCTGCTGGGAGGTGACGCCGTCGGGCGGCCGGCGGTTGCGCATCGTCGCGGCGAAGCCCGGCAGGCTCTCGAGCACGTCGCGCTCGCTGGTCAGGTAGCCGATCAGCTGCGATTCCGGTACCAGGTCCATATGCCTGCGGCGATAGTCGATCAGCACCACCTTCGCCTGGTCGGGCGCGAACTGACGGCCGATCGACCGCAGCAGCGCCGACAGCACGGTCGACTTTCCGCTGCCCGAGGAGCCCAGCACGATCAGGTGCGTGGAAACGCCGAAATCGACTGCGGCGGCGCCGAGGTCGGATTCCCGGACGCCGAACGGCAGCACCAGCCGTTGAGCCAGCGACACCGGCTGGGGACGCCCCGCGGTGATCTCTTCGAGGGTGATCTGCGCGGGCAGCAGCCGCACCTCCGGTGCCCGGCGCCCGCCGTATATCCGGGCGAAATGCTCGATGGCCGAGGCCATTCCGGCGCTGACCGACGCGGCCTCTCCGACCCCGTCGACCCGTGGCAGTGCGGTCAGCATGTGCAGGGCATCGGCGGAGATGCAGCGTCCGGGGCGATCCGGCGGAATCGAGGCGACCAAGGCGCGCTGGGCCATGAAGGAGGTGTCGGTGAGGTCGCCCAGGCGCATCTCCAGGCGGGTCTGCAGCAGATCCTTGATCGAGGCCCGCACCGCCGCCCAGCGCGAACTGCTGATCACCAGGTGCACACCGTAGTTCAGGCCCTGGACAGCGATCGCCTCCATCAGCGGCAAGTATTCGTCGAAATACGGCCCGGTGACCGCGAATCCGATGTCCCACCCGTCGACGACGAAGAACACGTCACCGTGTGCGTCGCCGCGCGCGGTCAGCTCGGCGGACTCCTGCGGTGAGTTCCGGCGGCGGCGGAATTCGCGCATGCCGTCGATGCCGAGCTCCGCGAACAGCGCCTGGCGGGCGGCGATCAGGTTGTTGACCAGCGCGAACGTCCGGCGGATGCGATCGCCGTCGCGGGCGGACGCGACGGACCCGACGTGCGGGAGATTACGCAGACCGGACAGGCCGCCGGAAAAGTCCAGGCAATAGAACTGGACCTGTTCGGGGGTGTGTGTGGCCGCGGCGGCCATGATGAGCGTCTGCAGCGCAGTTGATTTACCCGACTGCGGACCGCCGACCACCGCGACGTGACCACCGGCCCCCGACAGGTCCATCGACCAGACGTCCTGACGCTGCTGGCGCGGCCTGTCGATGATGGCGAGCGGGACTTGCAGCGTGCCGGGCTGGACCGCGGTGACGAGCTGGTCGACGGTCGCCGGAATACCCAACGGCGGCAACCACATCACGTGGGCCGGGCGTCCGTGCCCGGCGAGCTGCTGCAGCACGGTCTCCATCATGGTCACCGGATCGCCCTCGTCGGCGGCGGGCGTGGGGACCACCGCGGAGGCGGCGACCGGGGCCGGCTTCGTCTCGGTGATGTGGGCGGCCAGAAACAGTTGCGGCGGACGGTATCCCCCGGCGGACCGGTTCTGGCGCTTTCCGCCGCCGACGCTGGCCTGCGCCGGCGCGATATAGGGCTCGCCGACATATGCCGCCTGGAAACGCTGCAGATCGCCCGAGCCGACCCGCAGGTAACCCGCGCCGGGTTTCTTAGGCAGGTGGTAGGCGTCTGCGGTGCCGATGACGTCCCGGGAGTCACTGGTCTGGTTGGTGCGCAACGCGACTCGATAGGACAGGTGGGCCTCGAGTTCACCCATGCGGCTGGCGGGGACCTTCTGGGAGGCCAGCAACAGGTGGATGCGCAGCGACCGCCCCAGGCGGCCGATCGCGACGAACAGCTTGGTGAAGTTCGGATGCTGTTCCAGCAGTTCGGCGAATTCGTCGAGAATGATCAGCAGCGTCGGCATGGGCGGGAGTTTCGCGCCCTGCTCGCGGGCCCGCTCGTAGTCCGCGACGCTGGCGAAGTTTCCCGCGTCGCGCAGAATGCGCTGGCGCCTGGCCATTTCGCCGTTGATCACGTCCTCCATGCGGGTGACGAGGTCCGCCTCCTCCTCCATGTTGGTCACGACCGCGGTGACGTGGGACAGGCGATCGAAGCCGAGGAAGGTCGCGCCGCCCTTGAAGTCGACCAGCAACATGTTCAGCGTGTCGGGTGAATGCATCGCGACAGCCGAAAGCACCAGGGTCCGAAGGAATTCCGACTTGCCCGAGCCGGTGGCACCGATGCACATGCCGTGCGGGCCCATGCCGTCCTCGGCGGACTCCTTGATGTCCAGGTGCACGATGCCGCCCGCCGGGTCGTATCCGAACGGGATATTGAGCCGGGAGCGGTCGGCGTCGCGCCGCCGGGGCCACTGGCGTTCCACCCGGATCGCACCCGCGTCGGCGATGCGCATCATCTCGGGCCAGGTGGTCCCGACGGTGGCCTGTTCGGCGGCGACCGCCTCCACCACCGTGGAGAGGCGATACGGCGAGAGTGAACGCGCCAGCGACAGGGCCGATCCCGCGGACATGGCGTCGGCCACCCCGATGCGCCGCACGCCGCGCGAATTCACCTCGTGCAGTGAACGATCCGGGTCCACCGTGAACCGCAATGCACGCGGCAGGGATTGCTCGCCGGGACTCACGCGCACCCAGGTGCAGCCGTCGATGCCGGAGATGTCGCGGTCGGTGGCGGGGCCCCCGACGTCGACGATCAGTACGTAGTGCTTGCGTTCCAGGCTGGGGTCGGCGTTGGCGGTGAACGGACCCCGGTTGAGTCCGGACAACACCTTGACTCGCAACTCACTGACGGACTGATACACCATCCGGCTCGGCCCGAGGGCATCGGTGTCGGACGGATGCTGCACGTGCGGAAGCCATTTGAGCCAGTCCCAGCCGGGTGCATCCGGATCGGGCAGCACCGCGGCGACGGCCACCTGGTCGGGTCCGTGCAGCACCACGAGCTCGGCGATCATCGCGCGCACCAGCGCGACCACGGCGCCCCGATCGCCATCCAGCCCGATCAGGGGCGCGGAGAGCAGGTTGATCGCAATCGGCATTCCGCCGACGGTCGAATACGCCTTGGCGAACCGGGTGAGCTCGACCACGCCGACCGGATCCAGGTCGGAGGTGGGCGCGGCCTCGGGCACGATCACCCTGACCTGGTTGGTGATCCGGCCCCGGCCCATCCGTACGCGCAGGAACTGCGGGCTGGACATCTGGACCTCCCACATGCGCGTGCCGCCGATGATCGGGGCGAGCGCGGCGGGCCCGGGATGGGTGTAGCGCAGATAGGTTGACAGCTCGATCTCGGCGTCGCGAACCATCTTTCGGTGCTCACCGATACTGCGCAGATAGTCCTTGCGTTCCTCGTTGAGTCCGGCGGCGCCGGCTCCCCCACCGAATGCGCCACCCACCATGCCGAATACCGACGTGAGCATCATCATCGGGAACATCAGCATGGTCGGCGAGAGACTGCCGCCACCACGGAACATCATCACCATCATGCCGACCATCGAGGTCACCATGATCACGGGCATGATCGTCTTGATCCGGGACGGCGGCACCGGCTTGGGAAGCTCGGTCGGCGGCTGCAGGCGCAACTCGGTGACCGCGGGAGCCTTGGGCCCCTTGACCATCCGGGCGGGGCGCACGAAGCGGCGGGTCGTCATCAGCTACCTCCACCCAGTCCCACCGCGGCCTCGTCGGCGGCGACGCCGTCGTGCGCGAGGCGGGCGTTCTTCTGTGACAGCGTCGGTCCGACCGCGAGCAGCGAGACGATGTTCCACGGTGCGAGCACGGGAGCCCGCAACCCGAGCGCGGACAGGGTCGGATCCACTCCACTCTGGTCGAGCTGAGCGTCGACCCCGTAGCGCACCCCGCTGCCGGAGATCCAGTACAGCGACTCCCGGCGCGCGGACCCCTGATTCACCCCGGTCACCTGCACGAACCGCCCGAGGCTGTCGGTCAGGTACGCGGCGTCGGCCGTGCTGCCGTTCGAGGCGGGCGCGGTTACCAGCGCGACCGGGCTGTTCTGCTGGCTGACCGGGAGCGGGAGGCGCTGCCCCACAAGGAAATCGGCGACCGCGTTCTGCGCCGACGAGGTCCGGGACCAGTTGTAGCAGGACACGGTGAACTTGTCGGTGTCGACGAGCTGGATCGGGTGTGCCGGAAAGGTTTCCGTGCCGGGCCAGGTGCCGGGGCGCAGGTTGGCGGCGATCACGTCCGGGCCGACGGTGGTCGCCGTCGTGCCGGAATGTGCGTACCCGCTGCGCAGCATGGTCGCGAGCACCGGACTGATCTGCAGCACACCGGATTCGGTGACGGCGTAGTAGGTCTGGAAGCGATCCGGGGTGTACGTGGTCAGCACCGAGCCGACGGTGACGGTCAGCCCCGAGGACAGGGTCACCACGCGCCCCGCGCCCGTTATCTGCGGCACCTTGATCGCGGGCGCCTCCGGGATCGCGTTGATCAGACCCGCGGAGGCGACCAGCACCGGGGAGGTCGCGTCGATGCCCAGCGCCAGCATCACCGCCGAGTCCGTCAGGCCGATGAGAGCGCGCACGATCTGTTTGCTGTTGTCGCGGTATACGAGCCAGGTGTTCGAACCACTGCTCAGCAGCCGGGCCTGGCCGTCGGGCAGACCGTGATCGGCGTCGCCGTCGACGGTGAGCGCACCCCCGATCACCGTCGTCCACACCGGGCGCTGGGCGGTGGTGGGCAGCCCGGCCTGGTTGAGCGGGGCCTGGGCGCCGGTACGGGCGGAATCGCAGACGGTCCACGTGGAGTCGCGGGGGCCGTTGTCGGCGGTGCTGCCGGGTGCACCGGGAATGCCGACGAGGGGACCGCGCGGATACTTCGACAGCTCGTCGTCCGAGACCGGCACCGGATTCGACGCCTCACCGACGATCAGTCGCGCCGAGGTGAGATTCACCGCGGGATAGAGCCGATCGCCGATGTGCACGAAGAGCGCACCGGTGTTCTGCTCGGAGACGATCTTCGCCTGCGCCACCTTCTGGGCGGGCTTGAAGAAGGCCAGCACCGCCGAACCGAGGACGACCACGCATGCCAGCGCGACCCCGACCGACAGTGCGGTGGAGCGACCGCGCCCCGGATCGTCGACCATCGAGGCATCGCGGCGCACCAGCGCATGTTCGATGCGCCGGAACAGGAAACGCCAGCCCGAGATCTGATGCCGGGTGACGACCCGGAACCGAGGCACCCGACTACCTCGCCGGCGCCAGGCCTGCCAGCGCCCGGGTGATATCGGATTCGGCGATGGTCATCAGTTCCTCGTTGGTCATCGCCGAGACGTCGAGGCTGTCGCGGGTGAACCGGTAGTCGCGCTCCCCTTCGGCGGCCTCGATGACGTTGCGCATGAAGCGGCCGTTGCCGACGAGATCGATCAGCTTGCGGCCGTTGCGATTCTGCGTGGCCAGCTCCTCGCAGCGGTCGTGCAGGACCTCGCGGGCGCCGTGGGACAGGATCGTGTCCTTTTTGTGCGCAACGTGATCGGCGATCTGCACCAGTTCCTCGGCGTTGTAGCTCGAGAAGCGGATGCGCTTGGTGAATCGCGAGGACAGGCCCTCATTGGAGGCCAGGAAGCGGTCGATCTGGTCCTCGTACCCGGCAATGATCACGATCAGCTTGTCCCGGTCGTTCTCCATGCGCGTGAGCAGGGTGTCCACGGCCTCCTTGCCGAAGGCGTCGCCGCCGGAGAGCCCCTCCTGCACGAGGGTGTATGCCTCATCGATGAACAGCACCCCGCCCAGCGCGGAGTCGATCAGCGCGTTGGTCTTGGGGGCGGTGTGGCCGAGATGGGTGCCGACCATGTCGTTGCGGGAGGCCTCCACCACCTCCGGATTCTCGACGACCCCCAGGCCCGCAAAGATTTTCGCGATCACGCGGGCGATGGTGGTCTTGCCGGTGCCGGGCGGACCGGAGAAGATCAGGTGTTGCGAGCGTGACTCCACCGCCAGGCCTCGCTGTGCGCGCACCCGGTCCATCAGTACGCCGGATTTGAGCCGGTCGACCTGTTCCTTCACCGAATCCATGCCGATCTGGGCGTCCAGCAGATCCGAGGCATCCTGGAGCAGGCCGTCGCGTTCGGCCCGCGCGGCGGTGGCGGCATGCGCGGCCGGGTCCTCGCCGGTGGTCGGATCCCACTGGTTGGTGCGCGTGGACAGCAACTGCTCGCTGGTGATCTCCAGTCGATATGTCTTGTCCCGCACCGCGCGCTGCCACTCGGGGCGGTCAGGCCACAGCGCGGAGCCCTGCAGCCCGTTCAGGATTCGATCGGACTGCTCATGGTCTCCGTTGTGCCGCAACAGCATTCCCAGCAGGTAATGCGCGTCGGCCCAGATGTAGGACAGGCTGCCCGAGGAGCTGTCCTCCACGATGCGCTGCGCCCGCGGCAGCGCCTCCCCGATGCGGTCCAGGTGCGCAAGGGATTCCGCGGTCATCAGCTCGGCGGCGATATCGAGCAGCCCATCGTCCAGCATCGGCCGGGCCGAGCGCGCGGACAGCACGTCGTGCCAGCGCTTGGTCCGGAAGTACAGCGAGAGGCGCACGAAGTCGGCCACCTCGTCCCGCGGCACCTGCGCGAGGATGGCCGAGGCCTCCTGCCATTCGCCGCCGATCGCATAGGAGCACGCCTGCGCGATGGCGATCTGGTCGCGGTCGGCCATCGCCACCCGCAGCCCGTACATGCCGACCTCGACCTGGCACCACAGCGACCGATCGACCAGGCCCGCTCGCTGTTGATCGCGGTAGAGATTGTGCATGGATCGGTAGGTGCCGTAGATCACCTCGTCGGTGACCTCCCCGGCCATGGCCCGGCCCAGCCAGGCATCGCACATGTCCGGATCCAGATCGGTGGCCGTGCGGAACGCGGCCAGCGCATGCGGCTCGTTCCGGCCGCCCCCGGCCACCAATCCGAGACTTTGTACCCCCGTATAGAACGCGTCCTCGGCCGCTGACAACTCGGACATCCCTTCCACCGCACTCCGTCTGCAGCGAACGATAGACACTCGCGATCACGGGACGATTCCGCCTATTCCCAATATCGGGAAGGCCGATATGCAGCATCTTCACTCTACTTAACGGGCCATTGTTGACCGTGCCACTAGTCAGGTGTATATTAATTCTCAGATCGCCAGTCCTCATCCTGTCGATCTGACCTCCAGGAGCCGGCGGCCGAGACCCGGCCGCCGGCTACGGCCGCTTCTCGGACCGTCGGCCGCGGGGCCTCACAGCACCCGGACGACCACCGCCCGGCTCGGCATCCGCGACATCGTCACGCTCGCACCGGAATGCGGGGCTTCGATCACCATTCCGTTGCCGGCCGCGAGCTGCACATGCTCGGGACCGCGCGCGCTGAACGAACTCGCCGGAAACACCAGGTCTCCGGGGCGCACATCCTGCAGTGGCACCCGGACACCGCTGTAGATCTGCTCGTAGGTCGTGCGCGGCAGGATGACGTGGCCGCCGCTGGCGTGGGCGATCGCGTACTGGGTCAGCCCGGAACAGTCGAAGCCGCCGTCACTCGGCCCCTCGAAACCACCACCGCCCCATACATAAGGCGAGCCGAGCCAGGTCCCCGCCGCCCTGACCGCCTCGCCACCCGCGGTGCTGTCCGAGGCGGGCGCGAGACTCGTCCGGGCGGCGGAGCCCCGCCGCCTGCCCCGACTGCCGCGCCGGCGGCGGGAGGTGACGACCTTCCGGCCGCCGATACGCGACGCCGGAGTCACCGGCGGCGCGATCCGCGATGCCTGTTCGCGTGCGGCAGTCACATCCGAATTCACCTGCCGGGTCGCGCTGGTGACGGCGTGCTGAGCGGCGTCCAGCAGCGCCGGCCCGCCGAATCGGATATTGCCGCACGCGGCGATCGCCTGCGCACGGGCTTGGAAGTCGGAAATCTGATCGGTTATCCGGCCGCGACCGTTCATCGTGCCCGCACCGGATTCGGAGACCGCCTGGTGCACGAGTTCGTCTCTGCGGGCATGCGATTCGGCCGCCGCCCGCTGCATGCCGCGGGTATCGTGATAGGTATCCATTCCGGAATTCGCTGGGCCGGGGGCGGTTTCGGCGATATCCCGTATCGAGGCGGCACGGCCGCTCGTGGGCGTGCCGGTGCCGTAGAGGTTCAAGAGCGATTGCAGCACACGGGGAAGGTCGTCGGTCACCAACGACGTCATACCTCCGGCCCCCATATGCTCGTTCCCCCTCTCGATTCGGGTCACCTCATTGTGCCGTTACCTCGGCGACGTCGTTCCCAGTCATGGGACCAGGCGCGCGGCGCCGACACGAATACGATTCCCAGTCACGAGAAGATCCGACAATGGGAACAGATCCAGGGAGGCGGTGTCCAGGGCATGGCGACGGTCAAAGACACGACCGGTGTCGGTGCGCACTACTGGACGGTGACGCTGACGCCCCCGGCGCAGGCACCGACGGCGTTGCGTGACTTCGTCGCCATGGCCCAGAACGCCATTCAAACCGCGGTTGACCTGCTCGGCCGCGGAGCCCCCGAGCTGCCCCCGACGGTGGACGATCTGCTGGGAGTTCCGATCTATCAGAGCCTCGGTACCGGCTCGGCCGACCAGAACTATCAGGCCCTGCTCACGGCGGTGGACAAACGCAAGGATTCGCTGCTGGGGACCGACGCGACGGTCTTGAAGGCCGCCATCACGGTGTCGGCGCGCACGGACGCCTCCCTGCAGTACATCGAGGGTGTCGTCGATCAGTTGCAGACCGAATTGAAGTCGATCACCGGCAAATTGACCGCCGCGCAGACCGCGGCCCTCATGCAGCAGATCGGCTACGCCGTGGACGTTGTCAATGCCCGGGTCACCTCCGTGTACGAGGCCAATCACGGCACCGCGGGGTCCTCGGGTGCGAACGGGGGCGGCACGGGCAGCGGATCCGGATCCGGCTCGGACGGAAGCGGCAGCGGTTCTGGCAGCGGATCCGGCAGCGGCAGCGACGGGGGTGGTGGGTCGGGCAACCCGGGCCAGGGCAGCGGCTCCGGATCCTCGGGCGGGGGGCTCGGGTCACTGCTCGAGATGCTTCCGATCATGGGGATGATGGCGCTGCCGATGCTGGCGCAGGCTGCGCAGCCGATACTCCAGGCACTCGGGCTGGGTCAGCATCAAGACCAGCAGGACCACAAGCAATCGGGCCCGCAGAACGGAAACGCGCCCACGCAGCAACAAGGTCCGGCGCCGCAACCCAGCCCCGCGCCCCAGCCCGCCACCGCGGCACCGGCCACTGCGGCACCGGCCACCGCCGCACCACAGACACCGCAGGCACCACCGAGCCCGCCGCCCGTGCAGAAGCCGCAGTCCGGCAACACAACACAGGCCGCGGATCCATCCGCGGTACCCGCTGCACCCCAACAGCCCCCGCCGCCGACTGTCACAACGAACCCCCCAGCCACCACTCCGGCAGCGGCACACTGAACTCGCGGCCGCCCGGTCGAGGATGATAGGACCGTCCCGATCGGGCGATCACCGGCGGCGCTATGGGCCGAGTTCCCTACGCGCTGACCGCTTCTCGCTCGGCCCGGGCCGCCTCGCGGGCGAGTGCGCGGTCGCGCTGCTCCTCGAACTTGACCACGTCCTTCCCCAGCTTCTCCAGGAATTCCGCGAGCTCGTCGCGAGCCCGCTCGCCACGGGCGGTGAAATCGTTGCGGCCGAAGACGTTCCAGATCTTCAGCACCGGCGCGACGACCTCCTCGAGGTGCTGGCGCAGGTCGTAGATGCCGTGCTTGGCCATCAGTACGCCGTTGCGACGGAAGTTGGGCATGCCGTGGCCGGGCATCACGAAGTTGGTGACGATCCGGGTGATGGCCTCGATCTGCTGGTCGGGGACCAGGTCCAGGGCTGCCCCGCAGAGGTTGCGGTAGAAGATCATGTGCAGGTTCTCGTCGGCGGCGATGCGCTGCAGCATGCGGTCGGCGATCGCATCCTGGCAGGCCTTGCCGGTATTGCGGTGCGAGACACGGGTTGCCAGCTCCTGGAAGGTGACATAGGCGACGTTCTGCAGGAAACCGCCCCAGTCGGCCGGTGATTGCACGCCGTTCGTCATGTGGATCATCCGATCTCGTTCCAGCGCAACGGGATCCACCGCCCGAGTCACCACCAGGTAGTCGCGCATGACGATGCCGTGGCGGTTTTCCTCCGCGGTCCAGCGGCCCACCCAGGTACCCCAGGCGCCGTCCATCGAGAAGTTCTCGGCGATCTCGCGGTGGTACGAGGGCAGATTGTCCTCGGTGAGCAGGTTGGTCACCATCGCCGACTTGGCGACCTCGCTGAGCTGCGACTGGGAGGGATCCCAGTCCTGCCCGCCCATCGCGGCGAAGTTGCGCCCGTCGTCCCAGGGCACGTAGTCGTGCGGGTGCCACTCCTTGGCCATCGACAGGTGGCGCTCGAGGTTCTGCTCGGCAACCGGCTCCAATTCCCTCAGGATTTCCAGCTGGGTCAGATCCTTCGCCATCGAGAAGCCTTTCTGTAGTCAGTCGTGCACGGGCGTGGCGGCCGGGAACGGCCCCGGCTGTGATTACCAGTAGGCGGTGGAGCGCTTGCATTGCACTGTGCGCAGGCTGTGCCGGCGCTGTGAAACCCCCGACACGAGCAATTCGCGGCTGGAACTGCGCCGCCGGTGCGCCTGAGCACGACCTCGCGGGCAAGCATAGCTAATCAACCGCTGGTGGTGGATTCGTGTGGGAGACGGTGCGATAGGGGGGCCCCGGGAAAACGCGGCAAACCGGGACGATCCCGGCGGAATCGGCGATGTACCGTGCCA
Organism: Nocardia sp. GP40; assembly: GCF_050434125.1. Taxonomy (NCBI): domain Bacteria; kingdom Bacillati; phylum Actinomycetota; class Actinomycetes; order Mycobacteriales; family Nocardiaceae; genus Nocardia; species Nocardia sp. GP40. Next base: position 108,944 of record NZ_JBNPVW010000015.1, read on the forward strand.
CACCGGCGATCGGACTAGGCAATCGGATCAGGCAATCGCATCGGCGACGGTCGCGGGCCGATTCGAGGCGTTCTGGACCACCGGCTGGGTGACATCGGGCGGAACCGGGACGGGGGGATGGAGAAAGCCGGGAGGGTGTTCCCCGAAGGACGCGGAGGGATCCAAGGGCACGAGCTTTCCATTGTTGATCATGAAGAGCCCCTTGCTGTCGCGCACGATGATCGCGCTGCGGTCGTCCCATGCGATGACGTCGCCGGTATGCAGATCGTTCGGGTCGGCAGGGGTCCACGTGGACGGATCGCCCGCGGTGTTGCCGTAGGCGCCGAAGCCGTCGCAGCCGCTGTGCCAGTTCAACGCGTTGTCCACGGCGTGCCAGACGACGGGCGAGAGTTGCACGGACACCCCGTCGATCGTCTTGGTGGGGAACTGACTCCCGTTCGCGCCCACCGGTTGCGCCGACGTCGCGGAAGCCGGTGCGCCCGTTCCCGTTTGACTTCCCCCCGTCTGATATGTGGCATCCTGCGTGGTCGACTGTGAACCCTGCTGGGTACCAGAGGAGTTGGCGGCGTCACCCGCGGACTGATCGCGGTTCGAGGGCTTCTGCGAGAAACCCTGCAGCGCCTGCTGCATCTCCATGTTTTGCAGCAGCGACGATGTGGGGTCCGCGGTAGCGGCTGTTTCCGAAGCGGGCGAGGCGTTCGTTGTGGGAGTCGGATTGGTGGGTGTGCTGTTATTTGCGTTGTGATTTGCCGGACTGCCCCCGGGGTCGGTGGGACTCGAAGGCGTCGGCGCGCCGCTGCCCGTCCCGCCACCGTTCGCACCGTGGGACCTTGCGGTGCCGTGATTGGCCTCGTACACCGAGGTGACCTGGGCGTTGACCACGTCCACGGCGTAGCCGATCTGCTGCATGAGGGCCGCGGTCTGCGCGGCGGTCAACTTGCCGGTGATCGACTTCAACTCGGTCTGCAACTGATCGACGACACCCTCGGCCGTTTGCAGGACGGTGTCGCTGCGCGCCGACACCGTGATGGCGGCCTGCAGGACCGTCTGGTCGGTGCCCAGCAGCGAATCCCTGCGCTGGTCCACCGCCGCCAGAATCGCCTTGTAGTTCTTGTCGGCCTCGCCTGTGCCGAGGCTCTGATAGATCGTCGGGGTCATCAGATCGTCCACTCCCGGGGGAAGTTCGGGAGCTCTGCGGCCGAGCAGGTCGACCGCCATTTGAATGGCGTTCTGTGCCATGGCGACGAAGTCACGCAACGCTGTCGGTGCCTGCGCCGGTGGCGTCAGCGTCACCGTCCAGTAGTGCGCGCCGACACCGGTTCCGTTGTCGACCGTCGTCATGCCCTGGACACCGCCTCCCTGGATGTGTGGAATCTTCTCGCGACATCATTTCCGAGCGATAGTTGTGGTTTGCCACCTTTCATGGTGTCGACGTCCGGCATCGTCGCCAACACCGACTTGCTTAAAGCCCACGTGACGTACAGGGAACCGTCGGTGCCCATTCTCAGAGCAGTGCCGGCCAACTCGGAGGGATCGACGCCTGATGCCAGGATCGGATCCCATGTTTTCAGTACAAAACCATTCTTGTCAGCGAGTACAAGCTGGCCATCCGACTGATAGGTCAGCGTATTGCCGTCGTTCCGCAGCTGCTGTCCCGCCAGCAAATATCCGTTGGGCCCCATCGTCTGGGCGCCATCCGACGACGGTCCGGTCGGGTCGGCCCACCAGTCCGGATTGGACACGCCGCTCGAGCCGGATCCCGAACGGCCTTTGGCGCCACCCATTACCTACTCCACACAACTGCGGTGAAAGATCCGGGCCGGCGGGATCGCTCGCGATCCCGCTCAGTTCCGGACATCGGGAGCGCTGCCCGGAGGCGGCGAGACCGGCGCGACGGCCCCGGGCGGCGGCCCCGCACTCACAGCGGGAGCCGACACCGCGCCGGTGGGCGCCGGGCGGGTGATGCGCTGCGGTTCCGGCGCGGTGACCGCGGCGGGCGCCTCGACGAACTGTGGATGCGCCACGACCTGCTCCTGCGCGTAGACCGCATCGCGGAGGGTCTGGCGGGTGGAGTCATCATTCGCCAGCAGCAGCACCAGTTCGTTGCAACGGCGCTCGTAGACGATGTTTCGCAGCCCCTCGGCCTCGTTGTCGACGCGCAGCGCACCCAATTCGACCCGGCCCGGGTCCACGCGGCGGCCCATGAGGGAGGCCGCGAGCAGATCGTCGGCGTCGCGCAGCGCGTCCCACTGCGGGCGCTGCACCGGGATTCCGGCTCGGAGCGCGGCCAGGATGTTCTCGCGCAGTCGGCGGGCCGCGGCCACCTCGGGGCTCGACGGAACCGAACGGAGCAGCCGGGCATGGGTATCGGCCGCCAGTTCCACGCTCTGTGCCCGCGCCGTCGAATCGTCCACGGCGGCAACGCGTGCCAGCGCGCCCTCCGATCCGGTGAGGGTGAGGCGATCGGCGGTATCGGGGGTGGGCACCCGCAGGTCCACGTCGTAGGCGGGGCCGACGAGACCCTGCATCGGCACGTTGTTCAACCGTGCGCGCAGAGCAGGATCGATCGGGCCCGAGGAGGCCAGCGCCGAGAGCTCCGCACCGGCCCTCGGTCCCCAGGCCAGCCCGAATTCGATGAGCACCCGGGCCGGATCGGACACGCCCTCCCACGGGGAACCCTGGCCGTCATCCGCGAGGACCTCGTCCCACAGCCACGGTGTGGATACCTCGCGCGGCAGGAACAGCCCCGGCGGCAACCAGCCTCGGCCCTCGTTGGAGGTGATGAACACGCCGGCGCCCGCGGAGCCGCGCATCACGGAAACCGCCCAGCCGGTGCCCACCACCGAATCCTCCACGACAGCCAGCACCGCGGCCAGCAACGTGCGGGCGATCAGCAGGTCGTTGTCGGCGTCACCGTTGACCACGAAGTCGGGTTCCCGCTCGCGCTCCTTCGCCTTGGCCACCGCGGCTGTGAACGGGGTCGGCATCATGACCGGACCCAGGTCGGGCGCACCGGCACTCGGCGGGCCGGGTGGTGGGGTGGGCCCGCGCCCGGCCCACCCCGCGTCGCCGAAGCCGAGCGGATAGAACCCCATCCCCCCGGGGTCGTGCGCCGTTGGCGCCCCGCCGCCACCGAGGTTCGACCCGAAGCCGTTGGTCGCCGGTCCCTGGCCGCCCCCGGCCGAAGCGAAGACACCGGGGATTCCGGTCGTCGTATCGTCCGGGCGATGCTCGGTCTGCGAGCCCGCTTGTGCCCCGTTCGGGGCAGTTGAACCGGAAGTCGTGGTGCCGGTGGGCGTGGTGGCCGGATCGACGGGCACGGCGGGACCGGTCGGCCCATTCGAACCTGTCTGTCCAGCGTGGGAATTTCCACCGGGATGGTTGCCGAATTGGTTACCGATATCGCCGATGTTGGATCCGCCCAGCGCGTCGGTGTGCTCGTAGGCGTTGGCCGAATCGTCCAGCGCCTTTGCGACGCCGGCATGGTCGGCGGCGTGCTGCAGCCAGGCCGCCTCGCGCGCCTGGTAGTACTTGGTCAGAGCCTGATGGACGGGATGGGCGATGGTGCCGTACTGCTCGAGGAATGTCCCGAGCCACTCGGTCGGCTGCTTGGACCCCTCGACGGCCTGGTCGTGGGCCCTCATGTGTTGATCGCGCAGGAACCGCAGATGATCAGGGTCGGTCTCCATGCCACATCCTTTCCCGCCGAATCTCCTTTATTGTGTTTTCTTCCCAGCGACGGGAACGACCGGCGGGCGCGCTACGCCGCTCAGCTGCGCGGTCAGCTGGCCGTGAGCGTAGACGGCATCACGCAGCATCCGGCGATCCGGCGCATTCGCCAGCAGCAGTGCCAACTCGTTGGCGCGACGCTGCACGACCATCGAACGCAGCGTCGACACCTCGGCACCAGGACGCCCGGAGCGCAGCTCTCCCAGGGGGATTCGGGTCACGTCGATGCGCTTGGTGAGAACGGTCGCGGCCAGCAGATCGTCGATGTCGCGCAGCTCGTCCCACCAGTTCGGCGGGATGTCCCCGCCCCGCCGGAGAGTATCGAGCAGCCGCTGTCGCAGGGCGGGCGCACCGAGCGTTGCCGCCGTACCCGCGCCCGTTCGCGCGACGCGCTGGTGTGCGTCCCGCGCGAGGTCGGCGCAGCGGGCAGTGATCGCCGCCAAGGGAATTCGGTCCAGTCGCGCCTGGTTCGCGGGTGAGATGACCAGGCCCAGCCGGTCCACCAGTCCCGGAGCGGGCGCGTCCAGCGGCAGGGCGGCCGATGCCGCGACGCGCCCCTCCAGCGCCACCTCGCCCAGCTGCCACCGGATTCCGGCATCGATCGGCTCGGAGGAGACCAGCGCCGCCAGCCGCGCATCGGACCTACTGCCACGCTCCAACACGAATTCCGCCAATATCCGCGCCGGATCGGAAATACCCTCCCACCCCGAATGCCTCGCCTCAGACCAGCGCCACGGCGTCGAAAGCTCCTGCGGCAGATACAGTCCCGCGGGCAGCCAGCCGCGCCCTTCGTTCGAGGCCACCAGGCCGATGACGCCGCCGCCCGGCCGCCGCAGCACCGCGACCGCGAATCCGATTCCATACCAGGATGATTCGACTGCGGCCAGAATTCCGGCGAGGATGGTTCGCGCGAGTATCAGGTGCCCGTCCACTCCGCGCCCGCCCACCTCGAACACGGGTCCCGCCGCCGCGGCCATCGCATCGCCCACGACCGACCGGATCATTGCCGCGCTGCCGGATCCGGGCTTGGCGGCGATGCTGTCATGGCCCGAAAGGCGTGGCCGCCCCGCCGCGCCCTCGGCGGTGGCCCCGCGTTGCGGCTCGCCGGCAGTACCCGATTCGGCGGCGGAGCCCTGGTCTCCCATCGGGTCCGCGGTCACCCGCTCCAGAGATCGCACATACGGTGAGACCTCCTCACTCTTGTTCGCCGACGCCACCGTCTCGGAGGGCGTCGCAGGTGTGGGGTCCTGCGGCAAGAATACGACCGGCATGGGTATCGCTCCCCCATCGGCCGTGTCGGGAGTTACCTCGGCCGGATCGGGAGCGACATCCGCCGGATCGGGAGCGGTGACCGAACTCGGACCGCCGGTATCGGGAAGGACATCCCGGGGGGCAGCGGCGACGACCGACCCCACATCGTCCGCGACGCCGGGGTAGGCGGGCGCCGCATCGCCGAGATCGGCCAGCGTGGGTGTGGGATGGTGCGAGCCCCCCTGCGAGAGTGCGGGATCACGCGAGAGCCGCGCCGACATCGGAAGCGTGGCGACAGCCGCCGCGGAACCATCCGCCGGGTCGCCCGCGGGATCGGTGGCGGATGAATCCGCGCCCCGGCGGTCCAGGACGTGCATCGCGGGTACCTGGCTGATTCCCGCCGAATTCAACGCCGGAAGATGGTGCGAGACAGCCAGTTCGGTGATTCTTGCACGGAGCCCGGACCAGGGCGGATCGACCTCGTGCGGCGCGCCGGAGACGGCCGCCTCGACGCGCTCGCGTGCGGCGGTCACGATGTCGTGAACCTGACCGATCCTCGCCTGTTTCCCCGCGGACTTTTCCGTGATGCCTGCGATGGAGGCCAGCGCGTCGTCGACGATGTCGAGTATGCGGTTGCGGGTCCGATTCGCGAGGGCCGCGAAGTCGCGCAGCAGATCCGCCGCGGCCGCCACGGCATCCACCAGTTCCCGCGAATCACCCTGGTGGGCGGCCATCGCGTCCTTGACCGGCTGTAGGGCGGCGCTGGCCCGCACCCGCTCGTCGAAGTCGCGGCGGGCGGATTCGAGACCGTCGACATCCACGGTCGAGGCGGCCTCCCGCAGCGTCGTCTCCAGCGTGCCCCACCGGTCCGGTCCGATCGCGGGCCAGTTGTCACCGACGATGGCATCCCAATAGTGCGTCTGAGCAGGCATGCCGCTAGCCATCCGGATCGGCCCGGTCGAGAATCCTGGCGCCGGACGCGTCGGCCTCTTCCAGCGCGAGAACGGAATCTGTTGCGGCGGAGTGCGTATCGGCAACTCGGTCGCCGTGGCCGTCCGCCACCGCAGCGAGGCTCTCGGTGATCCACCCGAGCCTGGCAAGCAACTCGCGATCCAAAGGAGAGCGCCCGGGCTGGGGCGCGGTCAACTCCCGCAGTATGCGGGCGATGCCCTCGGCGACCGAGGAGGCGGCGGTGTGGTACCGCCCGGCGGCGGCGAGCACCTCCGCCGGGGAGTCCATATCGTGCAGGTCCATGGCTGGTTCACTGGCCGAATTCGGACCGCTCTGCCTGCCGGTAGGAGTTCTCGGTGGGCAGGTCGAACGCGTCGATGGTGTGCGAACCGGTGCCGTTGTCCATCATCTCCGCGCGCAACCCCACCCGCGACTTGAGATGCGCGAGCTTGCCCAGGCGCACGATCTCCGCGGCCAGCCAGGTGTCGCCCTCCTCGCGGGCATCGTCGGTGAGGTGCAGCCCGACGATCTCGCCGTCCCGGTTGCAGCCGACGCCCACGGTGCCCTCGGGGTTGAAGACCTCGTAGATCTTGCTCTGCCAGTCCGGCTGCGCCGCTGCGTCTTCGGAATCCGCGTCGTACAGTTGGGTCACAGGTTGTTCTCCGTCTCGGTGGGGGCCGGGGCATCCGGCATGGCCAGGCGGGCGGCGAGTTCCGCCCAGGCGCCGTCGTCGATCTGCATCACCTGCCGCAGGGCCCAGAAGCGCGAGCCCAGATACAGTTCGGCCGAACCGTCGTCGGCGATGTCCAGGTGATCCGGGCGCTCGTCGGAAGCGTTCAGGGTGACGGTGCTGATCGGGGGGTGCTTGTCATCGATGTTCAGAATCGTCGCTCCGGCACCGGGAATGAACCCGTGGCGGCAGCGCGGGCTGTCGGCGATCGCCAGCTCGATGCTGTTGGTGGTGATGGTGATCTCGCTGTTGAGCAGCAGCTGCATCGTCCAGGAGCGGGCCGCGGCCTCCGGGCGCTCACCGTTGATCGTGATCCGATCCGCCACCGCGAGATCCAGCACGAGAACCGCGTCGGCCGTGGTGATTCCGGCGACCAACAGCCGACGCGTGGTGCCGTCGGGGCCTGGCAGATCGTCGGCGGCCACGGTTACCGTATCTGTGCCCTTGCCGGGGCTCGTCGCCGGATGCGCTGTCACGGTGCCGGTTCCGATGTCTACCGCATAGGCCACGACCGGATTCGGCATGCGCGCACCGACCGTGGCCAGGCGTGCCAGGCCCTCGTCGTGCAACCACCGCACCGCGTCGGCGGCAGTGACCTCCGCGGAAGTCATGACACCTCCGCGGGGGTGGTTGTCCCGTCGGCGGATTCGGGCTCCGCGGCCTCCGGTTCGGCCCATGGATCGGCGTCCATGAGGGTGCGATACTGGCGCGCCGCGTCGGCGGTGCTCTCCCGGATGGCGGCCATGATCTCCGCCGTCAGCTCGGCGTTGTCGAAGCGCGCGGCGGTGCCGGGCGCGAGATACAGGGTGGTGAGCCGTCCCATCGCGTCCACCTCCGGCACCACCAGGCCGCTGGGCGAGGGGCGGCGTGCCTTGATCGCGTCCATCCGCTCACGCAGATCGGCAATGCGATTGCGCAAGTCGCGGGCGGCGTCCAGGGCCGCCTGCACGTCGGGATGGATGTCGTTCACGTCGAACCTCCTTGGGGGGGAACCTGATTGACCGGTGTTGCCGGGGTGACCGTGGGGGCGATCTTGGGCTTCTCGCCGATGACCTGCTCGGTGTGGGGAGTGTCGTCGACGTACATGAGCCGGTCGGGATGCCAGGCCACCACCCGGTTACGCTCGCCGCCCGTGCCGCCGGTCTGGTTGCCCATGCCGGGCATCATCGGCATGTACGGCATGCCGCCGGCACCGCCCGCGCCCCCGGACGCGATGCCCTCGGCAGCGGTGATTGCGGAGGTCATCGGCTCGGTGACCGCGGCCGCGGGCAGCGCGAAGGAGTCCATCGCGGACGCCGCGCCGACCATCGGCAGGCCGCCCAGGGCGATGTTCTCCGCCCCGGCGGTGGCGTCACCGATCGAACCCCCGCCACCGCCGAGTGCCGCCGGGTCGCCCAGGTTGCTCAGGTCGGGGATAGTCGGACTGCTCGCGGTCATCGGATCGAAGCCGTCGAGGGAATCTGCGCCGGAGTTCTTTTGTGTCGCTTGCTGTATAGCAGATTGTCCCATGCTCAACAGCGAGGGCAGCATGGTGACCAGCGAGCTCAGCAGGCTCGAGTCGCCCGAGGAGGCCGCGGCGTTCGCGCCCGACCCGGAGGGCGTTCCGGCGCCGGAGGTTGCTCCGGCACCCGATCCGGACCCCGCGGTTGTGCCGCTGCCCGCACCGGAGCCGCCGGATGCGCCTGTCCCGCTGCCACCTCCGGCTCCGCCACTACCCGAACCCGAACCACAGTCGGAGCCGGCCGCGCCGGCCGCGGCCGTGGTAGTGCCGAGTTCCACGCCGACGGCCGCGGCGTAGTTGCCGAGCACGTCGGCGGACAGGGCGTTCTGCTCTTGGAATTTCGCCATCGCCTCGGCGAGCGCGGCTGGATTCTTCGACCGCATCGCGGTGAGCAGTTTCTCGCGCGTCGCTTTGACCTCCTTGGGTGTGGGGTGCGCGGACCTGGCCGTGGTGAAGGCATTTCTGTACGTGTCGATTCCGTCGATCAGCGACTGCAGGCCGCCGCCCAGCTGGTCCAGCGAATCGGCATGTCCGATAAGGGATCTGGCCACCTGCTCGCCCACCGGCTGCCAGCCCTGAACCGTCTGCGCGGCGGCGGTGACGTGGGAGTGCGCGGCGGCGTGCGCGCCGCCGAGGTAGCTGCGAACTTCGTCGGCGACGGTACCGGCCTGGCTGACGCCGGGGCCGGAGTGGAGATGCTCGGCCAGGGTCAAGGGGTCGACCGGTTCGGGATCGGAAGTCGTCGGCGCGGGCGGAACGTGCCGAACGTAACTGCCCTGGACCGTCACGGGATTGGCCACCGTGCCGCCGCCCGAGCCGCCGAGCCTGCTACCACCCTCGGCATCGGTCGTCGAGTAATCCGCCGCCGACGCACCGATATTCGCCGCGGTGCCGTGCACCCCGTGCTGCAGCACGTGTGTGACCTTGTTGGCCAACTCCGCCTTCGCCAGGTTCAGCGCCGGAACGGCCTTGACGGACACCGGATCCGCGCCTCCCGGCGTGACCCAACCGCGAGGTATCGCCGCGGCCGTCCCGGTGGCCGTGTTCGCGAGCCCGGAGGCCACCGAAGCCAGCTCCGCGGGATCGACATTCAGCACCATCGCTTCCTCCTCACCACCGCCCGCTCAGCTCGACGGCACAGCGAGGAGCCCGCCATCTCGATGCCGTGCGGATGCTCGAATCCAGCCGCATGTGTCAAGGCGTCCGCTCAGTCCCGCGCCGGTACGACGCCGGGCGCCGTCACCTGGGGGACCGGTCCGACGGCACCCCGCGGCGGCCCGGCGCTCACCGCCGGAGCTACGACGGCGCCGGTCGCCGGGCGGGCGACCCGCTCCGGCGCGGGCGCGGACACCGCGGCGGGGGCTTCGACGAACTGCGGGTGCTCCGCGATCTGCCCGTGCGCATAGGCAGCGTCGCGCAGGGGCTGCGGGGTGGCGTCCTCGGCTGCGAGCAGCAGCACCAACTCGTTGCAACGGCGCTCGAAAACGATGGCGCGCAACTGTCCTGCCTCGTCGGCGACGCGCAGCGCGCCGAGTTCGACCCGGCTCGGGTCGACGCGGCGGGTTATCAGGGCGGCCGTGAGGAGATCGTCCGCGGCGCGCAACTCGTCCCACTGCACGCGCGGAACCGGAATGCCTGCCCGCACCGCGGCGAGGATTTTCTCGCGCAGGCGGCGCGCCGCGGCCAGCTCGGGTGTGGAGGGGACGGACCGGATCACCCGGGTGTGCGCATCCGCGGCCAGCTCGATGCTGCGCCTACGGACCGACGAATCATCGACCGCAGCAATGCGTTCCAGTGCCGCGGGCGAACCTGCGAGGGCGAGCCGATCGGCGGTGTCGGGAGTGGGCACCCGCAGGTCCGCGTCGTAGGCGGGGCCGACGAGCCCCTGCATCGGCACGTCGTTCATGCGCGCGCGCAGCTCGGGATCGATGGGCCCCGAGGAGACCAGTGCCGAGAGCTGAGCGCCGGCCTTCGGCCCCCAGGCCAGGCCGAATTCGACGAGCACCCGGGCCGGGTCGGAGACACCTTCCCACGACGATCCCGCACCGTCGAGCACGTGGTCCCACAGCCACGGCGTGGAGACCTCGCGCGGCAGGAACAGCCCGGCGGGCAGCCAGCCGCGGCCCTCGTTGGAGGTGATGAACACGCCGGCGCCGGCGGGACCCCGCATCACCGATACCGCCCATGTCGTGCCCTCGACCGAATCCTCCACTACCGCGAGCACCGCGGCCAGCAGCGTTCGAGCGATCATGAGGTCGTTGTCGGCCGCGCCGCTGACCACATTCCCGGTCGCCTCCGCGCGTTCCTTGGCCGCCGCCACCGCGGCGGCGAACGGGGTCGGCATGATCGGCGCGGTCGCGTCCGCGGCACTCGGTCCAGCCGGCGGCGGAGTGGGGCCGCCGCCCGGCGGCGTCAGCCCGCCGCCGCTGTCCGAACCGAACCCGACACCCGCGGGGTTGTACACCGAATCCGGCCCCATGCCGCCGACACCGACGAGGCCCAGCGGATTGGGGCCGTCGTGCTGGGCCGGGGCGAAGGCATCGGGGAGAGCCGTCGGGAGACCGTCAGGGCGCTGTCCGGTCGGCGAACCCGGGCCGCTAGCCAGTTGGGCACCCGGATCCTGGTACTGGGCGGTGTCCCGATGGACCCCCGGTGCGGTGAGGTGATCCGGATTCATATGCGGCAGAACCGGATGCGAGGGGCCCATCGGGCCTATCGGTCCCGTCGGGCCCATCGGGCCCATCGGGCCCATCGGGCCGGTACCAGTATGCCCCGCGCCCAGGTGTCCGAAAGCATCACCGGCCTTGCCGATATGGGAACCGCCCTGCCCGTCCGCCTGGTCGATGGAGTCCGCCGAATCGCGCAGCATCTGCGCCGTCGTGTGGTGCGCATCGCCCAGTGCCTTCCAGGCATTCTCGCGGGCCGCATAGTACTGCCCGAGTTTCGTGTGGACCGAAGACGCAATGATGCCATACGTTTCGATAAATTTGCCGAGCCACGGACTCGGCACCGGGGCGCCCTCGTGTAACAAGGAGCCAGCTTGATCGTGCAGGTCGGCTTGATGCCGTAGCAGGCCCGTTTCGATCTCCATGCCGAATCAAGTCCTTTCCTGCCGCGGCGCTTCCATACATCATTCTGTTTTCTTCCCATCGACGGGAAGACCTGTGGGCGGGCGAGCGGCACCGCGCCACCCCAACGCCAGCTGACTACGGGCGAAGACGGCGTCGCGGAGCACCCCGCGTCCCTCGCTCGAGGTCACGGAGGCGCTCACCCCCACCCTGACAACGCAGCCTGGGAGGCCATCGCGCTGCCCACCACCGCCCGTCGCCCGATCAGCTCGACGGCACAGCCGACGACGGATCCGGAGTCCCCGAGGACGAGTCGGCCCCGACGGGCACGACGCCGCCCCCAGCTGCATTGGGGTCCGAGGAGCCCGACATCTCGATGCCGTGCGGATGCTCGAATCCGGCAAACTCGCCGAAATCGCCCGACTTGTCGGACATCTGGGCACTGAACGGCTGCAGCTTGCCCTCCACGATGACCTCCAGCGTGCCGGTGCCGCCGCCCTGCCCCGGCGGGAAGACCACCACGATCGCATTGTGGTTGTCCCACGTGGCGACGTCGCCCGTCATCAGCTGGGACGGATCGATCGCGTCGCCGATCTTCTTGTCGTCCGACCACTTCGCCGTCGTCTTGGCGTACGCGTCCTTGGCACTGGTGCCGTCCTTGTTCGCCCGCGCGGCGTCGAGCGCCTGCGCGACCACCACCGAAACCTTCTGCGTGCGACCGTCGTCGAAGGTGTAGAGCACGCTGCCGTCCCCACCGGGGGTGCGCCCCTGTGGGGGGAGCTGCGGCTGCGACGAGGACGAGCCGTTCGGTGCGGTCGCGGGCTGCCCGCTGCCCGGCTGGGCCGGAGCCTGGCTGGGCGGGGCCTGCGGGGCCACCTGCTGTGGTGCCTGCGGCTGCATGTTCTGCGGGTTGTTCTGGTTGTTGAGGTCTCGGTTGGGGTTCGAGAGCTGACTCATCATCATCATGGGCAGGATGTTGCCCAGCAGCGAGGACATGTCCATACCGCCGGACCCACCCGCACCGGCACCGGCACCGGCGCCCCCCGACCCGTTACCGGGATAGCCGGTCCCCCCGTACGAACCCGACCCGGAGCCTCCTCCGGAGCCGATGCCCGCCCCCGAGGCGCCCACGTCGCCGGGCCCCGAGGCGCCCACGTCGCCGGGCCCGGAGGCACCCACGCTGATCTGGTACGGACCGGAGGCACCCAGACCGGGGTCGAACGGGCCGGAGGCTGCCGGCGTCCCCGGGGGCGTCCCCGGGGGCGTCCCCGGCGTGACCGGGGGCGGGGTGCTGGCCAGCTTGTCCTGCAGGGCCTTGTAGTTGGAGTTGAGGGTGTCGTAATTCTTCTGCAGCGCGTCGTTCTTCGAGGTGATGGCGTCGAGCTGGGCCTGGAGCTTCTGCATGGCATCGGTCGAGGGGCTCGGATCGGTGCTGGGGCCACCCAGGTCGTTCCCCGCAGTCTTGACCGTTTGCCCAATGTTGCCCAGCGTCGTGGCCAGGTTTTCCTGGATGAATTGGGCCTGACTCTTACTGGGATCCGGAGAAACTGTCGGGGCCGCAGCGTTGAGTACCGCTATTTCACCGTTGATACTCAATTGACACTGCATACTGATATCGCCAGAAGCCTGGATCTTCTTGTATACCTTCGCATCCTCGGCGCGAAGTGCAATGTACGCTTTCGCAAGCGTACCGGCCAGGTAAGAATACGTTTGAAGAGTCGAGGAGTCTGGCGTATCGGCCACAGAAAGGGTCGGCACCTGAGCTATGTCGGCAACACTGGGCGGATCCGTCTTCGCGCCGTTACCACAGGTGTCGAAAATTTTGCGGATCTTCATCGGAAAATCGAGATAAGCCTGCTCGAGCGCCGGTGGAAACTTACACTGCTCCGGATAGCCAGACGCATGCTGATAGGGCATAAACACATCACTCATCTGGACAGCATCAGATGCCATCTATACCCCAATTGACTCGATTATTAACCAAGCAGCCCATATGAAATCATTTTATCAAAGTTGCTTCTACTTTCCCGTTACCGATGTCAATTATCGGAAGAGGGCCGATCTTCTGCGACTCATGATTGGATATGCCCTCAGCGATGACACCACCGACCTTGGCGGCTACCCGCATCGCACCGCGCTCGCCGAGGCCGCCGACTTGTACAGCGAGGGTCCCCAGCCGCTGTCCGACATTGGACGCAACGGCGTCGGCTACCCGACCTACCGCTCTCGCAACCAGCGCGCCGGCCCCTTCGCCCAAGTAGCCTGCAGCAGTGTTTATGCCTGCCGATTCGATCCCCTTCAGCCAATTGCCCGTTGTAGCACCGTCGACGGCACCGCCGACCACTCCGCCTATGACAGGCGCAAGGGCAAGACCCAACCCCCCGGTTGACGCGGCGACAATACCGGTGACCGCCATCGAAGCAATGGTGCCCCACGACATACCGAAAAGCCCGCTCATGAGATCACCTCCCGGATCGAATCATCGAATTCGAAACACGGGCAACGGCCGGAATCCCCGTTCCCGGCGGCAGTGATCCGACCATCGCGCAAGCCTTCCTTTCGACTCGTTTCATTCTCCGAGATCCCCACCAATGGGAAGCGCGCCGGGAGACTGGCCGGTCACGATGGTGAACAACACGCACGCCCCACACACCGCCGACGAGACGCTTCGGTGCAGGTCATCGGACCGGGAGGAAGTACACGATGAGCGTGCACCGCCTGCGATCACACACTGCGCACGCAGTTGTCGCGCGCGCGTTGCCGCCGGGGCATTGATGTCCCCCCCGCGGCAAACTCCGGAACCCGGGCTCCAGGACGTACAGCCCGAGGTCACCATCGCGCCCTCACCCTCGCACGCCCCCCGGAAACAGCCGCGTATCACCCCCCTGCGGACGACATCCAAAATAACTGCCGCACAGGATAATCCACCGGCGATCGAAGTCCGCACCGGAAAGGTCGCTCCAGCGCCGATATCCGCTCCGGCCGCTGTCGGCGGCCTGCCGACCGCGCCGCCGATGGCGACGGCGGCACTGGGTGCGCTGGGCTCCATCGCGGCCAGCTACGGGAGTGGTAACCCGCTACCCTCCGCCGGCCAGTCGTTCATCCCCCCGAATCTCGCTGCCACACAAATGCCTTCCGGACCCATCGTCTGGGACGGGCATATGAATTCGGGATACTCCACCGCGGCCGGCACCGCATCGCGGGCGGCGGATGCGATGGGCGATCTGAATGCCGAACTGGAAGGACTGCTTTCGGAGGCCGCGGGCACCACCGTCCGAGGGCGGGCAGAGCTGGCGGCGATTATCGCCGATGCGGATGCCACCGTGACGGCGCTCGGCAAAGTCCCGGACTCTGCCGCAGGGCATCAGCTGTTGATCGGCGCGTTGGATGCGGCGCTGCAACGAGCGGGAGTCGTTGTGGGACACGGGCGATCGGCCTCGAGACTGACCGCGGCGCGTATTTCCGCATTGGCCGATCGATACCTGCGCGAGTCCCGATATCAGCCCCCGGTCGGCCCTTCCGGATTCGGGTCGGGTCCGCCGTTGGCGCGCCCCAGCGGAACCGAGGCGCAGTGGATCGGCTCGGCGCTGGGGCTGTTGGCACAGAACGGATACGACATCAGCCACATCGATCCCGCCGACATCGCGGCGATCGTGCAGCACGAGTCGGGCGGCAATCCCAACGCGATCAACGGATGGGACAGCAATGCCGCGGCGGGACATCCGTCCAAGGGGCTGATGCAGACCATCGACTCGACCTTCTACGCGCATGCGCTGCCGGGGCACACCAACATCTGGAATCCGGTGGACAACATCGTCGCCGGGGTCCGGTACGCCATCGCCCGGTACGGGTCGCTCGACAATGTTCCGGGCATCATCCGATTGCACGAGGGTCGTTCCTACATCGGGTACTGATCTTCGGGTACCGTTGGCCCCCAGCGACATTCGAGCATACATCGCGGACCCACCCGAGCAGACACGTTCAATGAACCGTTATATAGCGGGACGCCGAATAATGTTAGGCTCCTCACCGAGGGCGTTCGTCACCCGAGGCTCCACAGGGGCGAGCCTCGGGTCTCGGCCGCGTCACACAGTACGTCGAGCCCGGACTCCGGTCGAGACCACTGCACAACACAAAAAGGTGAGTACATATGTCGATTGCCCCACCACAGGTGATCCGAAGTTTGGTCCCGGCACGAATGGACAGGCTCCCCTGGACCAGCTTTCACTGGTTGATCGTCGTCGGCCTCGGGGTCTCGTGGATTCTGGACGGCCTAGAGATCCAAATCGTCAGCAGCATGGGCGGATTGCTGCAGAGCCCGCACACCCTGCACATGACCAGCGGCCAGGTCGGCGCGACGGCATCGTGGTATCTCGCCGGGCAGGTCGTCGGCGCGCTCGTGTTCGGCCGCATCACCGACAAGCTCGGCCGCAAGAAGCTGTTCATCCTGACCCTGGCCATCTATCTGATCGGCAGCGGCCTGGCCGGGCTTTCCTGGGGTGCGTTCTCGCTCTACTTCTTCCGCTTCATCGCCGGCCTCGGCATCGGGGGCGAATACACCGCGATCAACTCGGCGATCGACGAGATCATGCCCTCGCGATACCGCGGCCGGGTGGATATCGCGGTCAACGGAACCTACTGGTGCGGTGCGGCTTTGGGCGCGGCGGCGAGCCTGCTCCTGTTCAACGAGCACTACGTGCCGATCCAATGGGGTTGGCGCATCGGCTTCTTCATCGGCCCGGTGCTCGGTTTCATCATCATCTTCCTGCGCAAGGCCATTCCCGAGAGCCCGCGCTGGCTGCTGACCCACGGCCGCGCGGACGAGGCCGAGCGGACCGTCGACGAGATCGAGGAGCGAGTCCGCCAGGGCGGGGTGGAGCTGCCGCCGGTCGACCCGAGCAAGGCGCTGGACATCGTCGACACCGACCAGTTGTCGTACCTGCAGATGGCACGAATCTTCTTCGGCCGCTATCCCTCTCGGTCGTTCCTCGGCTTCACGATGATGGTCACGCAGGCCTTCCTCTACAACGCAATCTTCTTCACCGAGGGCCTGGTCCTGATCCACTTCTATCACGTGCCGGCCGACCACACCGGGTACTACTTCTTCCCCTTCGCGGTCGGTAACCTGATCGGCCCGCTCCTGCTCGGCCCGCTGTTCGACAGCATCGGCCGCCGGGTAATGATCTGTTCGACCTACGTGATATCCGGTGCGCTGCTGCTGGCTTCGGCGTGGGCTTTCCACGCGGGCATCCTCAACGCCACCACTCAGACGATCTTCTGGTGCGTCATCTTCTTCTTCGCCTCGGCGGGCGCCTCCTCGGCCTATCTCACGGTCAGCGAGATCTTCCCGCTGGAGCTTCGCGGACAGGCGATTTCGTTCTTCTTCGCCATCTCGCAGGGCGCGGGCGGTGTCGTGGCGCCGTGGCTGTTCGGCCACCTGATCGGCGGCTCGGACAACCCGAATCCGGACCGGTTCCCGCTCACCATCGGCTATGTGATCGGAGCGGCCGCGATGATCGCGGGTGGGTTGGTCGCATGGTTCTTCGGTGTCAACGCCGAAGGGCAGTCACTCGAGGACATCGCCGACCCGCTGTCCAAGGCACCGTCCGATGCGGTTGCCGCGGCGCCGGGCAACGCGAATTCCTGACCGGCTCAGCGTCCATTCGATTCGCCGAGAATCGTGGCGGCACGTCCGCCACGATTCTCGGCGAAATCATATGCGGGTGGCTTCGATGTGACCGGTGAGCTGCGAGACCGGGTAAAGTTTGACGACGTCACCCGTGTGCGGCGCCTCCACTACGTTGCCATCCCCGGCATAGATCATCACGTGACCGGGTCCACCGGCGCCGAATTCCGAGAAGACAAGATCACCCGGCTGCAGATTGTTCAGGCTGACGGGATGTTTAATCGTCGCAGCGTACTGCTCCTGCGAGGTGCGCGGCATGCCCTTGATCCCGGCCTGTTCGGCGGAAAACTGCACCAGCCCTGAACAGTCGAAGGCATTCGGGCCCTCGGCGCCCCAGACGTACGGATCACCGATCTTGTGCAAGGCCGCCGAGAGAAAACTCTGCTTCGTCGTGTCGGTTGCACCGCTGACCATGGCCTGCAACGCGGACGGGGACAGCGGCGCGCCGTAGGTCACCGGCCCGTAGCTCGGGACGGACCGGGTGACCGTGCCACCGGCCGGAACCACGGGAAGCGCCTGATTCGCGATAAAATCGGCGGGCCGCTGGATTGCGGAATTCGCATCCTGCAGGTCGGAGTCGACATTGCCGACCGCTGTGAAGCAGGCGTCGATCATCGCCCCCTCCGCCGAATAGTCGTGGCGAGGCGGGGCCGGAAGCTGCGGATTGTCCAGGGCGCTCTGCAATGTCGAGATTCGTCCCTCGATTGTCTGCGATGTGCTCTGGGCGATGGCGGCAACGTCGGAGACCCGTCCGCCGACGTGGTGCTGCCGGTCGACCAATTGCTGGGCGACATCCGCGACATGCGCGACGTTCTTGTTGTACGCGATGGCGAGCGTGGATTTATCGCTCGTATCGGTCAGCGCCTTGTAGTTCTTTCCGCCCTCTGTCGCGCTGATCAATGCGGAGAAGTTCGGAGCATCCTGCGGTCGACCACTCCCCAGTAGCTCCACACAGTAGACGAGGTATTCCCGCACGTCCGCAACCAGACCCTTCAGGCCGTTCGACGCATTCTCCTGCGCGTGGAGATTCCGGGCCGCGGATTCGGCGTCACTGACATAGTCGGTCATGGAGCCTTCCTCCCTCACCTTCCCTGCTATCGATGAATATGAGGTATTCCCGCCCATGGAGACCGTGGCGGCCGGCCCCCGGCGGTACCGTCGCTAGGCCCACCGGCTGGCCGCATAACTGCTGGGCAGCGGGACGACCCTGACGTACGCGCCCGTATGAGGCGCCTCGACGCATTCACCGTTTCCGATGTACATGATCACGTGATCGGGACTGCCACCGTTGAATTCGGCGGCCGGGAAGATCAGGTCGCCCGGCTTGATGTCCGAGGGGTTTACATGCGGGAGGTTCTGGTACTGCTCGGCCGCGGTGCGGGGGATGCCCACGCCCGCCGCCGCGGCCGAGTATTGCGTCAGGCCGGAGCAGTCGAAGGAATCCGGCCCCTCGGCGCCGTAGACGTACGGCTTACCGACCTCGGACAGCGCAGTCGATATTGCCCACTGAACTGCTGCGGATTCACCCGAGGCAGCTCTCGCAGCAGCGGCCATGGCACTGCGCGCGGTGCTCGGTATGACGGGCGCGGGGCCCTGCCCGGAGAGGACTACCAGATATTCGTTCGCGAGCATGTCGACGACCTGAGCGGTGGCCTGAGCGCCGAGACTGGTTTTCCCAGCGAGCTTTTCGGCGTAGGCCACGGCCTGATCGATGACATTGGTGACCTGCTGCTGGCCCGCCGCGCCGATGAGAGCGTTCGGCCCCACCTGGGCCAGAGCGGTATCCAGCGCCGTCATGAGGGCGTCCATCCTGGCCTTGTCGACAGAGTGCGAACCCGCGAAGCGTTGAATCTCGGTGGCGAGAGTGTTGTCCAATGCGCTGAACGCGCTCGCGGCATGGGCCTGATAGATCCGGGTGGCCTCGATCGCGGCGGCGGTTTTCCCTGAGCCGCCACTACTTCCGGAACCGTTGCCGGAGCCTTGCGAACCCGTACTCCCCGATCCGTTGCCGGCGCCCTGCAAACCCGTACTCCCCGATCCGGTGCCGCCGCCGTTGCCCGATCCATACGCATTCCGCAGCGAACCGAGCGCATCGCGCGCCTGCTGGGCCGGACTCGAACCCGAAGCGCCGGAACCACTTCCCGATCCGCCACCGCTCCCCAGGAGGGAAGATGCGAGCAGCGGCAGCATCATCAGCATGGGCGTCGCCGCCGACATCAGTGCCGGCACGGCCTCGGCAAGCTTGCCCATATCCACGTGCGGCCCAGCCGAACCCGCACCGGTAGCCCCCGACCACGGGGAACCTGTCGCGCCCGGCTGCGGCGCGCCCTGGGCAACGGCGGTGGAGGGCGAGAGACTCTGATCGCTGCCCGACGCGGATGTCGATCCGACAGATGGACCGCTTGCACCCGCGGCAGTTCCGGGAGCTACACCGGTGCCCGCCGTTGCCGGGCCGCTCGGCCCGGCCGGGGGCGGGGCCGCCGACGCCGCCCCGCCCGCAGTCGCCGCGCCGACCGAATCCTGCGTGGCGCCATTCGATCCCGCGGCGCTCGGCCCACCCGGCCCCGCGGACCAGGGATTATCCGCGCCATGTGCGGTTCGCTGCCGGCGTTGCTGCGGTACTGCCTGTCCCGACCACGGCGTGGCGGACGCAGACGCCGGATCCCCGTTCGTCCCAGGCGCCTCCGCGTGACCATCGACCGATCCTCCGGCCCCGTCGACCGCGACAGTATCTCCGGGCGGACTCGTCACCGTCCACCGCCGCGCGCGAAAACCTCACGCCGACCGGTCATCCCCCACACCGCCCGTCGTCCACACCCACCACTCACGAGGAACCCGCCAGCACCCGCTTGACCCGCACGTCCCGCCCGTTCGGCATGGCCTGCTCGACCACCCGCCCGCTGGCCGGATCCGAGGTGACGATCTGCGAGGGTGACACCGCGACGCCGACATGGGTGGGCGCGTTGTTGCTGTAGGCCCAGAACACCAGATCGCCGGGCGAGATCGCGGCCGCGGCAACACGCTGGCCGCACAACCCCTGTGAGGCAAGGGTTCCGGGCAGCAGGATGGTGGCGGATCTCGATTTGGGACAGGCACTGGTGACCACGGGCGGCGGCGGCAGGGTGACCACGGGCGGCGCGGGCGGCCCACTCATCGGGTACGCCGCTGCCGGAAGCTGGCATCGTCCGGTCGAATTGATCTGCGACGCTTGATTTATCATCCCCTGGGTCAGCCCGGCTGGGTCCACAGACGGCGTGCCCAGAGCGGCCAGCGCCACCTGACGGATGCAGTCGACATCGATCCCCGATGCAATGGTCTGCAGCGGGGGCAGCTGATAGGGGGCCGACGCCATTGCGTTGGCACAGGCCAGATCCCACGAGGAGGGATTGTCACCGGGCGAGAAAGTGAGCCCGGCATAGGGGTTGGTGGTCGGAATATCCAACGGTGCCAGGGATTCGGATGCGGGAGCGTTTGTTTCGGGCGTGTCCGTCGAGGTCGCCGCAGTATCGGGCCCGATTGCGCTGTCGCACTGGTAGAACCAATCCTGCGCCACCGACGAGGATTGACTGTCCAGCACAAGCACCGTCATCAGGAGCACCACGCCGAGGAGGACCACCACGATGACGACGGCCACGACCAACCACCCGGCCGGACCGATCTCCGGAAGCGCCCGGCCGACCCAGTAGATCACCCGGCGGGCTCGCGCGGCCGTAACAATATGCCTCGATCTGTGGTACCGGGGCTGCTCGTTCTCGGCCTCGCCCTGTCTACCAGGTGTGGTCATGACCTCAGCTCCCGCCGATTCCCGAGCAATGCGGCGCCTTTCAGTTACTCATATCCGGTCGATGTTCCCGAGTTTGCCTTTCGCATCCATCGCTGTGTCGACCTGCAAGGTTGACCGGTACTCGGAGCACCGTCATCAATCGCAATCCAAATACTACGAACATCAACCGATATCGACTGACGCTAGATCGGCGGATCTAGCAAGCTCGCGGCGCACGGACTCCATCACATTATTATAATTTCTCGGCCCACGCGCATTCCCTTCCGATGGCGGAGCCACCTGCAGGCCACTCCCCACCTGGGTTCCGGACGCATTCTGCTCGTTGGTCTGAAGCCTTTCTCCCGCCGACCTCAAAGTTCTCTGATTTCCATAACTCGGATCCAACCAATACCTATGCGCCGCTTCGTCGACAGATTTAGCAAATTCGTTGTTCGACCACTCCACGATTCGCTTAGAACCTAGCCCGGTGAGCGTTCCCCAATCGGCCGCAGTAGCATCGTCAACACCGAAAACACGTGAAATCTCATCAGAATCTACCCAAGTGGCGTCGACACCCCTGGAGGCCAGAGCCTGGAAAGTTTTCATCTTTTCCAGTGTGGGGTTATTGAAATAATTCATGGCAATAGCATGCTCGAAACCGGGCACGGCATCATGGTGGTTAGGATCACCGGTGAGCCGGACCCCACCAGGGTGAATCTCACGATAGTAGCGCACCACAGCCCGCATCGTTGCAATATCGGCTGCTGCTCTCTCGGGAGTCATACTTGCCTCCCCCTTGGCCAACTGACGCGTTGACTTAGTGGCTTGCCTTATTGATGCGGCTACTCTGGCGGCATTCCCCTCGAGCCCAATGTAAGATTCGGCCTGCCTTTCCATAGCTCCCCAAGACTTAACTGCATTGAGCTTTATCGACCCACCCCTACCCCTGTCCTTGAGGCCAAGGGCCGTCAGAGTCCCCCACCCATCCGCGAGGCTGCCGCCACCCTCCAGGATCATACCAGCCAACCCCTCCGCCGCACCTAGGGCAGTATTGACCCCCCCATGTTTCCCGGCTCTTTCCTTGGCTATCTTCGAAAACTGCAGTCGATTCATCATTCCCTGCGCCCCAGCGCCCTTCTTACCCGCAAATTTCGGATCGGCGTTCACCTCGGCACTCAACTTGGTCATCTTCTTGTTCAACCGAGAAAAGGGGCTGATCGGATTCGGCGTTCCGAGCATTGCCCACTCCACCAACGGATTACCATTCAAGGCGCTAATATTCCCGAGTGCGCCCATCGCGGTCATCGAATGAGCCGCGCCCCCCATGCCGAACGCCGTCCCCCCGCCGCCGCCGCCCCCGCCCCCGGCTCCCTGGATCGCCATTCCCAGCCGATTCGTCGTCCATTGCCGCGCCCGCTGCATACTCGCCCCGATGTGCCGCAATTGAGATATCGCGACGACCTCCACGATCGCCCCGATCATGAACACCGCCATCACCTGCCCGCCCGCCGCGTCGAACAAATCACCCATGAACAGCACGTACATCCCGGTGAAGATCACATACAGCGCCATCTCCCCCGCCGCGATGAATCCGTCCACGATATTGCGCACCAGGAAGATCTGCGGTGGCCCATAGATGAATCCGCTCCCGGCGAAGCCGACGATCGCCATGAATCCGCACCAGATGACGCCCACCGTCGACTTGATCACCTTGACGGCCAGATACACACCGAACAGCAGCAGGATTGCCCCGGAGAGTAACAGGATGATTCCCGCGCCGATCTGGCCGATGGTCGGATTGTTGGCAGAGCTGTATGCGGCGTTGTCACCGCATGACTGCAAGGCGGCCTTGACCGTGCCGTCGTTCCCGGTGGCCATTGCGGATGACCACGCGTCCTTACACACCGGGTTGGCATCGATCACGTGCCCGTAATTCCACACCTGCAGCGGATGCCGCACGAAATTATCGGCCAGGTCGGTTTGCAATGTCGATACCAGGCTGGTCGGGTCGGTGGTGTCCGTGCCGTTCAACCCTGCCGCCACCGTAATTCCCAGATCCCTCCCCTGCGCCAGCAGCCCGTCCGACGCCATGACATCGGACAGCGGATGCGCCAGATACAGCGGGCCGATTACCGCGACCAGCAGCATGGTTGCCACCTGCATGGTGGCCTTGGCATGAAATCCGCGCACGACGAAATATGCCACGAAGAAGCTGCCGGTCGTGGCGAACACGACCACGATGATCGTCGTCGTGAGCTGCCCGGACAGCTTATCGGACACCCTGATCAGCACGATGCCGACGACATTGAGCCACCGGAAACTCAATCCGTAACCGATCACCCAGATGCCCGTGATCACGATGACGATCCAGCCCTCGAATACCAGGACCAGCACGAACGTCATCGATGTCCGGATCGGATGGAAGATGCTCTCGCCGGCCCCGACATAGACATAGCTCGAAAGCGGCACCCTGGAGGTATCGATGACCCCCGTCCAGCCCAGCGCGACGTTGATACTCGACACGGAACCGTTCGTGGTGATGGTCGTCTGCGCGGTCGCCGCACCTACCCCCATGGGCAATACCAGCAACAGCAGCACCGCCACCAGCAGCCCCACCGCCCACCGCCGCCGACGCGTGGCGGTGGCCCAGCTTCGGCACCGCCGCACCACCGCACGCGGTCGCCACCGTCCGGAATCGAACAGCTCCCCCTCCCACCGCAGGAAATCGGCATCGGATACCGTCAGCGGTCGCAGGTAATTCAGAATCCATCCGACGACACCGGTTTTCACGGCAGTGCCCGTCGCTCGGTCAATCCGCGAAGCTGTTCCGGCGATGTCGGCGTGCTGCCGATCGCCGCCGCACGATCCTGGCGCGCCGGACCCAGCACCTTGCCGCGCCCGATCCGGTTGAGCGCATCCCGCATGAACATCTCCCCGCGCCTTTCCTCGGGTACCTGACGCCCCTGCCCGACCGGCGGCGAGGTCTCCTCCCGCAGAACTTGCAGCAGGAACGGCGCCTCCTCCAGATCCACACCCAGCCACTCCAGGCTGTTCCGAGCCAGGGTCTCGTCGCGCTGACGGAACACGAATCGGTTCGGAATCAGATTGTGGGCCGCGCCCTGAAAGTCGGTGGCCGGGTCGTGTGACGCCAAACCTATTGCGGCCAAATGTTTTCGGCCGTCGCGACTGAAATCGGAGGTGACCGCCGCACCCACCTGCGTCTGGGTGAAGTGATGAGCCTCGTCGCCGATCAGCAGGCCGAAGCGCCCGTTGTCGGTCAGGAAGGCCTCACGCGCGGTCACCCCCACCAGCTCGTACAGGGCGGTACCCAGACGCTTGGTCAGCGGCAGCCGGTTGTACAGGTGCGGGGTGGTGAGCTCCTCGGCCGTGGGCAGCGACAGGCCGTGGCTGCGGATTACGGTCGCGGCCGCGTCCAGTCGCAACGTGGGCAGATCGGGATCGAACAGCACCGGTACCCGGTCCACGATGGTGCCCAACCTCGCTGCCAGATCCGAGTATTCGTCCCCGGTCCCCTCTTCGCGCAGCCGCAGCACCACCTGAAGCAGATCGAACATCGACCGGATGTTGTGCTGGGAAACGCTTTTCGGCGTCAGCAAATTACCGAACGCCGCGCCCGCACCACTGGTGGGCGACAGATCCAACAGCGGCAGTATGGAATCCATTGCCCGCTCCCCTGCAATGCGAGGATTGAACAGCCGCAAGGGATCCAGCGACACGGTCGGATTGCTCAGATCGATGACGACAGCGTCATCGATCGAATCCGCAAAGTACGCCCACTCCCCCACCTGACTGCGGTCGATGGCGAGAAACTGCCCTCCCATATCGTGCACCAGCACCGCGATCAGCTTCAGCAGATACGACTTGCCGGACCCGAGTTCTCCGGTCACCGCGAACGAGGCCGAGAGATCGTGCAGTGCGGCCTCCATGATGCTGAAATGGATCGGCTCGAAATTGCCCGACATCAGATTGACACCGAGCACGGGGCCACTGTCGTCCCCGATCTGACTGGAGGTGAACGGCACGAAACCGGCCCACATGTCCGAGGGCACGATGTGCGCGAAATCGTCGTACGCGCGCCGCGGCGAGCTGCCCGGAATCAGCATCGACCACAGATCCACCTGCGCGCCCACCGGTGCGGTCATATCCACCTGGAACCGTTTGTATCGGCGCTTCAGCGCGTTGACCGCATCCAGGGTCTCTTCCCGGGTGTGACCGCCTACCGCGATAACCGTGGTGAAGCTAACCTCCGATTCGCCGCTGTTGGCCTCGAAGTGGTTCTGGTATTCCCCCAGCATCTGCGCCTTGGACATCAGCGTGTTCTGGGCGAAGGAGATCTCCTGATCGCGCTGATCCATCTGCTCGCCCAGTCGCCGCAGATTCAGCTCGTTGTCCTTGAGCACCTGCTCGGCCGGTTTGGTGGAAATCCGGATGCCCCAGTCGATCGTCACATCCGACATACCCTCGAGCACTGCGAGGAATTCGCTGCCGCCGGGAAAGCTCATGCCCGAGTATGGAAATGAGCGCGGGGTGAGCATCGTCTGATAGGAGGGCCAGGCGAAGTCCGACTGGACCACCTTCACCACCGGAACGAACGAGGGCCGGATGCGGCGGCCGTTATCGGTCTGCGCTCCCTCGTCCAGGGCTGCGGAACGGAATACCGCCGCCGTGACGTCATCGAGCACTCCCGCCCGGGTCGGCGCGTCGGGATCGCCGATGGCCCCCCGCGACAGATAGTGCTCCCACAGCCATTGGAACAACGCCGCGGGCACAGGAACCGGTTCGAAATCGTCGCCGATGCGCGACAGGATCTCGGTGGCCTTGTCGTCGTACTGCTGCAGATCCGTGGCCGACAACGCAGTCGCGTCGATCGTGGTGGTGCTGCCGCGCCACATCCGCGAGAGCGCCGATGTCGCCTGATTGCCGGACCCGACCGGAATGGACAGCAGGTGCATCCGGGTGTGCGGGGAGATCGCCCGAATACGTTCGTACGAGGCGACCACCTCGAGCGCGTAATCCTCGCACTCGTCCAGATCCACTCCCTCGACCATCTTGCTCAGCACGTCGAGGGTGTTGAGCCTGGCCTGAATGCCCAGCAGCAGAGAGCCGTTCGGAAGATTGGTGACCAGTGAGTGATGCGCGGCCTTGACGTCGTACTTATCGCTCGCCTTGCGCAATCCGTAGCCGAGCGGGTTGACGAAGTAGGTCGCGGTGACCAGCCCACTGTGCGTGAATTGCAAATTCCCGCGAATGGCGGCGGTGGGCTGCAGATCGCGCTCGAATGCCATCAGTATCCCCCTTGCGGAAGCGCGGTGCCGCCCTGAATCGCCGTTTCGACCCACGTCTCGGGCAGCACGATCAGCGGTGTTCTGGCCGGACCGCGTTGCGCGGGACGGACATCCGGGAAAATCACCACGACACTCTCCTCAACGAACACCGCATCCCGGGCCGAATCCCCCGTGATCGGCATTCCCGACGCCGAAATCGGTTTGCGCACCAGGATCAACCGAGCAATCCACAGGATCCGCGAGGTCATCCGAACCCCGGTATAGGGCACCAGCCCGATCGCGAACACCACACCGATGGTCAGCACCAGCCCGCCGATGAATGTGATCGCCGGGTTGACCGGCAGGGACATGGCCAGCACGGAGGTGATCAGGATCATGCCGATCGCGGCGACGACCTGCGGGAGCGTATAGGGACCAAAGGGAAGTTTCTGCCCGTTCTGGGCCTTGCCGATCATGGTCGGCACCCGTTTGATCGGTGTGAAGACCTTGATCGCCTGGGGCATCAGTAACCGCCGATGGGATGATCGGGCAGCACCGTCGCCCCATCGATCCGGGCGTAATTGATCAGTGTCGGCAGAATATAGAAGAGCACCGCCGCGAGCAGCGCCGATCCGACGATTGAGATGGTCTTGCCGGGCGAGAGCTTGTTCTTGGTGCCCTCGCTGATCAGCAGGCCCATGCTGACGATGGAGATGATGATCAATCCGCCCCAGCGCAATGCATAGAGCACACGCTCGAGGAGATTAGCCAGTTCGGTACTGAGCATGAGGCTGCCTTTCCGGTCAGTTCTGTGTCGCCGGCGGGATCTGTGCCGTCGGTGCCGAGGATGTGGTGGTTGCGGCGGTCGTCGGAGCCGTTCCCGGGCCGGAGCCTGGCTGCTGCGCGCCGATCACGGCCACGGGTGTGCGCAATTGCGGCAGCGGATCAATCGTCTGCACCTGCCATTGCCCCGCGGTGAGCACCATGCTCAGCGAATACGCGAGCGTCGGCGCCGCGCCGGCGGCCGATTTGGGATTCACCAGAATCTGCACCCGTGCGGCAGATCCGCCCGTCCCGCAACCACGGTCATCGGATTGCACCGAGACCGTATCCAGCGACGAAAATGGTGCGGGCTGTAATGCCGCAATCCCGGAATTCAGGCTGACATAACGGGTGATATCCCCGGCGCCGGTCAGGAATGCGGTGAGAAATTCGGAGGAGACCTTGGCGAGCGGTGTGTCGGTGGTGCAGGATCCGGTATATCCGAGTGCCAGGTCCGAGCCTTTCGCGGGCGGCTGGACCACTGCGGGCAGCGACAATGCCCGCAGCGAACCCTCGGATTCGGACACCGCGACGCGGTAGTACTGCCGATCGCCCGACGCCGTCGGGGTGGCGGCGCCGACGGTCGCGGCGCCGACGCGCACCGACACCGTCACGGCCCAGATATCCAGGTTCCCAACGGATCTGTCCCGCGCGATATGCACAACCGCGGGATCGGTCACCCGCAGCCCGGCGGACGGGAGCGTGATCTGCTGGCCGGTGCTGACGTACCGATCCAACTGCCCCTGCTGCCCCGACGACGCGCCCACGTAGGCCACCACGAAATCCCGGGCGAACGACCCGGCCAGTTGGGCGTGCCCGATGAGCAGCGTGGTGGAGTCGTCCGACGGCCCCTTCGGCGGCGTGGAGAAAAAGCCGGCGACGGCATTTACCCCACCCAGCACGGCAAGGACCGCGAGCACGGCCATGAGAGCATTATCCCGACGTCGTCGTACAACCATTCGGCGAAGTAATTCATCGCCGGAATCAGTCGTCCGAGTCGTCAGAGTCCGCACTCTATAAATGGTAAGGAGAATGACGTGTCGTCCATTACTCCACTGTTCCCATTATTGGGGAGATCGGCGAGCCGACCGGCGGCGCGACTCAGCCGGCACCGCAGTTGATCGTCGTATCCGACGGGTGCCGACGGCCCGCTCCGGCGCGCTTCCAGCATCGGCTGGCCGTCGGCCACGCGCACCAGTTGCGCAATGGCCAGCTGCCGCGCGGAATATCCGGGATAGGGATACAGCAGCACCGAGGTCGGGGTGTATCCACCGCTGTAATTGAGGACACGAAGCGTCATACCGGCGGTGCCGCCGGTGCGCAGCTGATCGCCGAGCCCGGCAAGAGCACCGCGGTCGTCCGAGTGGAACACGTCGACCGCGCGGAACAGGTAATCCCAGCGGATCCAGGGCGCGGGATCGGTCAGCCAGTGCGAGATGCTGGTGTATTCGAGCTGCAGGACGGCCAGATGGTTGCCGGCCCGGCGATGCGCCTCGCGCAGGCCGACATTCTCCAGCGTCGGCCAGCGCACGGCGGGCCTGCCCGCGGACACGTCCTCGATCAACCACCAGGCGCCCCGGGTGGACCGGTCGTCGCGCGCGCGGATGGTGACCCGCCAGCGTCCGGTGGGCCCCGACCTGGCGGGAACGGTGACATCGAACTGCATCTTGTCGCCGGGCTTCGGCTCGTAGAGCAGATCGAGCACCTCGGCGTGCAGATCGAAGGCACTCATGCGGTGGAAGATCTCCGCAATCGACATGCCCGGAACGTATTCCTGCGGCGACATGCCGGGCAGCGCCGCGGCACCGCTGGGCAGCCGCACGGTCTGCGCGTCCAGATCCCACACCGCGCCCACCGCGACAGGCGGCTCGGGCGCGGACCCAGTGTCGGGCCCCAACCACAGCTGAATCGCATGCACATCACCGGCCGGGCCGAACACCGGTCGCAGCCGCAGCAGGTAGGGCCCCGAGTTGGTGCGAATCCGGCGATCGAGGGCGTGCGCGCGATCGCGCACCGCCCCGATCGCCTCGGCGATCTGCTGGGTGGACATGCCGTCGTATACCGCGGGCATCTTCCCGAGCAGCCGCTGCACCACCCGCTCCCAGGCGGCGAATTCGCGTGGCGCCTCCCCGACCGAGGCGACCGAGAGGGTATTCGGTGCCAGGGTCTCGAGGGTCACCCAGGGGGTCACTGCGCCGCTACGCATCGCACTCTCAGCCGTCCGGTCGGATCCGACGATCCGACGAGATTCACATGACCCATTCAATGTACCGTTAAACAACGGCACATTCAATTCGGTCATTTGCTGACGGCCGACGACCCGGCCAGGGCTAGCACGCCAGCACCCGCGAGCACACCGAGCTCACCCAACGGCGAGGGCACCACCCGCAGCCCGGGAAGATAGCTCAGGCGGGCATGTTCGGCGACAGCTTCACCCAGCGGCTTCCACAGTGCCGGACCGCATTCGGCCACGGCGCCGCCCAGCACAACCAGATCGATGTCCAGCAGCGCGGCCACCGACGCTATGGCTCGCCCCAGCGCGACACCCGCACGGCCGGCCGCAGCGGCCGCGGCCTCCTCGCCGAGGTCCGCGGCCGCGATCAGCTCGGTCAACGTGGTTCCACCCCAACCGTGCGCCCGCGCCCAGCCGAGCATGGCGGACCCGCTCGCGACCGCCTCGAGGCAGCCGTGGCCCCCACACGCGCAGCGTTCATCGAAGCCCGGGACGAGCAGATGGCCTATGTGCCCGCCGTTTCCGGTGCGCCCCACGGCCACGTACCCGCCCATCATGACGCCGCCGGCGATATGTCCCGACACCGAGAGCGACACCGCATCCATCACACCACGTGTCGCACCGAAGGCCCGCTCCGCCTGCGCCACACAGACACCGTCCACCGCCAGGTTCACCTCGGCGCCCGGAAATGCCTTGCGAGCCGCATCGACGATGCCGAATCCCGCACGCCACTGCGCAATTCCGGACGGCGCGACCACTCCCGCGGCCATATCCACCGGCCCCACGGAGCCGATACCCACGGCGGAGACATCGGCGCCCTGGGCAACCTCGTACAGCAGGTCCCGGCATGTCTCCCAAGAGGTTCGGTCCGTTACGGGGACGCGCCGGATGTCGTCGTCGTCGACACCGTCCTCCACCCGGCTCGCCACCAGCCCCGCAGGACCGATCTCCAACGCCAGCACTGTCATCGAATATCCACCGTCACAACAATTTTCGAATTCAACCGACGCGACTCAGACCGCAGCCGCCGTCGGCCGCACGCGCCGCCCGAGCACCAGCCGCCGCCGCGGCACCGCCGGCGCGGACTCCGAGGTCTGCGGGCGCTCCCCATTGCGGATGATCCGCAACGGGCGCTTGTGATCGAGAGCGGCGACGCGGTGCCGATCGAGGTTCTCCACGACCCGGCCGGCGCCGTCGTAGGCCACCCCGGCCCAGATCATCGCGCGCGGGCCCAGACCACGCTCGATCAGGCCCTTCGCCATGTCCTCGCACTGCGCGAACAGGGGGCAGCGCTGGCAGGTCATCACGGCCGTGCGCCACGAGTCGGGGGTGCCCACATCGAGGTCCCAGTCGTTGGGCACCTCGGCGCACGGCGGACGCCGGTGCGCAGAGGTGGGCGTGGCCGAATGATGGGCCGGTACATGCGATCCCGCGATCGATGCGGGGGTGGTGAAGATGTTCATAGCCGTCTCCGGGAATGCCGAGGCCACGCCGAACATGTGCGTGCCCATTGGTCGGACGTCATCAGGGCTGCTCAACAGTCCCCGGAATGCAGCGAATTCGCTGTACTCGAACGCTAGCTCAGGATCCCGTAAGGATCAAGGGGTTGTGCCGCCATGTAACGGCACGTTGATCTAAGAGTCGACATATGAGTCATAAAGTATCGTCCCGTTACCTAACGTTCCATCAACATTGACGCGATGTCAGGCTCATCGCCCGGCCATCACGATCGCTGCGCATAGGCCACCGCCACGTGCACGCGCGAATGCAGGCCCAGTTTCGACAGGATGCTCGATACGTGGGTCTGCACCGTCCGCCGCGACAGGAACATCTGCTCGGCGATCTCGGCATTGCTGCATCCCTCCGCCACCTGAACAGCCACCCGCTGCTCGGTGACGGTCAGCGCCTCCCAGCCGCTCTTGGGCCGCCGACGCGGCCCGCGGCGACCGGGCCGCAGCCCACTGGCGCGCATCCGCGCCTGCGCCCGGGCGACCGACCATTGGGCGCCCACGGCCGCGAAGCGCTCGAGGGCCGCACTCCCGGCCGCCTTCGCCTCGTCCTTGCGGTCGGCACCGATCAGCATGACCGCGAGGCATTCCTGCGCCTCGGCGGCATACGCCGGGCGGCCCGCCGCGGTGAAGGCTTCGACCGACTGCTCCACCAGATCGGCGCAGCCCTCCGCCAGCCCCCGGCACAGCCAGGCTACAGCCTGCCTGCCGGTCGTGGGCTGGATGGCGACCATCTTCTCCGCCCGGGCGGCAATCGTCGCGGCGGCCTGCGCATCGCCGGTCTGCATGGCCAACCGCGCCACGCTGGGATACAGGTCGGACAGCGTCACGGACGTGGGGTCGGCGGCGGCCGTGTCGAGAGCGTCCATCAGCACGCGCAGCGCCTCGTGCAGATCTCCGCGGGACTCGTGTTCGAAGGCGATCGCCCAGGCTCGATACTGCTGATATCCTCGGACTCCCGTCTTCTCGCTAATCTCGTCCGTGACGACATCGGCCGGGGCCGCACCGCGCATGATCGCGATGACGGCGATCAGGCCACGCGCGGACACGTCCAGACCGCGAGAATCCGGGACCTTCAGACATTCCTGAGCGGTATCCAATGCGGCGTCCCAGCGTCCCGCGAGGAAGTGCACGCGAGCCTGCGTCAGCAGACTGATCGCCTGGTACACGCCGTAGCTTCGCCCGGCACGCAGCACGACATTCTCGAACGCCGCGTCGGCCTCGGCCAGCCGATCCGCGTCGACCAGGCTGAAGGCCCGCAGGAGTTGCGCGTCGACGTGCATATCCCACTGCTCCGGAACCGCAAAGCCGCTGTCGGCCGCCTCGATGAGCTGCTCGCTCTCCCGAAGCGCCAGATCGACCTGCCCTTCGGCGTAGTACAGCATGCCCAGCACCAGCTTGCCGCTGCGCACGGTCAGGTAATCCTGTGCTGCCGCACCGAGTTCCATGACGCGCTCGGCCTCTCGGCGGGCATCGTCGTACCGCCCCAGATAGAACAGCGCGGCAGCGGCCAGGCAGCGATACCCGCGCATGACCTCGGGCGGCAACTCGTTGCGCGCCAGGGCCTCTCGGATATCTTCGAGCACCAGGTCCCACCGGCCCCGCACACAGTTGAGCTGGATCGCGAGCGTCTGCAACTCGTCGTCGACCGCGCGACTTCCCGCCTCCGCCTGTGCCGTTGCGAGCATGAGCGCCGCCGCGTCCGATCGCCCGCTTCGCATTAGTGCTCGAATCAGGTGCGGCCGCAGCCGATCTCGATCCGCCATCGCAACGCTGGGCGCGGTGACGGACCGGCCGATCAGGTCCGCCGCCAGGGCGGGCTCGAGAGCGATCAGGGCCGAGGCCGAGGACACGAGCCAGTCGATCATCCACTGACTCGGCGGCCCGAGATCGGCGTACACATACCGCGCGATCCGGACGACCGACGCACTGCGCGCGATGAGCTGGGTCGCCGTGTGGCGCAGCAATGCGGTCCGGACCGAGGACGACACGGTTCTGCCGAACACCCGGCGCACGATGCCGTACCGGAAGGTCAGCTCACCGTCCTGGTGTGTCAGCAGCCCGGCTTGCTGCGCGGCGCGCACCGCGGTCAGCACCTCGGCGGGCGAGGTGCCGAGAACCAGGGCCAGGTCGGCGGTTTCGACCTGCGGAATCAGCGCCGCCGCGACCGCGAGCACGTGCGCGGCCGATTCCGGCAGCCCGTCCAGCCGCTGGGTCACCGTCTCGATCAGGCGCGCCGGCAATTCGGTCGCACCGGCGGCACTGAGCCGCGCCGATGCCGCCCGATCGTCGGCGCGGTCGACGGTGAGCGCGCCGGACGCCAGCAATCCGGTCACCAACTCGATGACGTACAGCGGATTACCACCGGCCTCGGCCGCCACCGCCGCCAGCTCCGCCGGGGGCGGCGCTCCGATCGAGCGCTCGATCAGCAACCCCACCTCGGCATCCGTCAAGCGGTCCAGGACGAATCGCTGCGCGCCCCGGGCCTCGAATTCCTCCAGCAGCCGGGGCAACCCCTCGCGGACCGGGAACGGCCGCACCGTCACCATGACCATGAGCGGCAACGCATCGACGAGTTCCCCGAGGCGGCGCAGGACGGACAGACTCGCGTCGTCGGCCCACTGAATATCGTCCAGCAGCAACACGACCGGTCCATCGGCGCACCATCGGCTCAGCATCTCGACGACGGCGTGGACGGCCGCCGGTTCGGCCTCGGGCGGTTCGGCGCTCCCCGGTGGCGGCTTCCCGAGGCAGGAAGTCATGGCGGCGAAGGGAATTCGTTCCTCGAGCTCCGCGGCCGCCCCCCGGAGCACCCGCATCCCACGCACCGTCGCCATGGTGGCGGCCTGTTCGATCAGCATCGTCTTGCCGATCCCCGGCTCGCCCTCGACGATGATGAATCCCCCTCGGCCCGAGAGGGTTCTGTCGATCTGGGCGGCGATCCGTAGGACCTCCGGCGTGCGCCCCACCAGACTCGGGTTGTCCGTTTGCGCCGACGTCGGGGATATCGAGCTCATCCGCGGCCACCTGTTCACCACTTACTAAGACAGCCGACCCTGGCTGTCCATTACAGGGAAACCTTAGTGGTGGGAACAGCCGCGTACCGCACGGAGTCGTGAATATGTCCGAAATGACACGGCATGTGTCCGCTTCAACACATGCCGCGTCCGGAAATCACAAGTGCCTCGACCGAAAGGCCCAAATACGCGCCGGCCGGGTTTCGCGCCCGGCACCTAGAGTGGGGCAACAACATTGATTCCTCAACCGGGGACTTCCCACGAAAGGGAGCAGACGGTGCCGATACCACTGCCTACCGCGGGCGATGCGCCGCGCGACTATCTGGCCATGGGGCTGGGCTGGGATCCCCCGCGCTGGAGGATGTTCCGCGCGCGCCCGGACGACATCGATCTGAACGCGGCGGCCCTGCTGTTCGCGGACACCGAGCTGATCGAGGTCGCCTACAGCGAGCAGCTCAGCGCCGCCGACGGCGCGGTACGCCTGCACGGGGACAACCTCACCGGCGACGGCAGCAGCGACGACGAGCTGATCACCATCGAGCTGAGCCGATTGCCGGAGCGGGTCACCGCCGTGGTACTGCTCGTAACCTGTTATACGGGACAGACTTTCAACGATGTCCGCAACGGCTTCTGCCGCCTGATCGATGCGCGCACGGGCGCGGAGGTCGCGCGGCACACGCTGCTGCGGGGTCCGCACACCGGACTGATCATGGGTCTGCTCCTGCGCACGAGCTCCGGCTGGCAGTACAGCGAGATCGGCGCCGGCATCGATGCCCGCCACCCCATCGAGGCGCTGCCCCACCTCACGCGCTATCTGACCTGAGCCCCGCCGGGCGCCGCGCCGGATCCGCGCCGGACACGCCGCGCGTTTTCAAACGATCTTGTAACGGTGCGGACACAGTGTGCGCGCATGCCCGAAACGGCTATGAGCTCGTGATTTGCTGTGTCGAGCTCCCTTTCGCAATTCGAATGTGCCGGCCTCGCCGGTCGATGTGGAAGGACTCGACATGTCGATACAGCGACCGTCCAGGCACGCCCGACTCACCGCCGAACTGCTCTGCACCGCAGCACTATCGATATCAGCCCTGACACTCTGCGCCACACCCCCGGCCCGGGCGGATTGCACGGTCCTGTGCGCGGACGAGGTGACGCCGACCGCCGCGACGGGCTCGGCGGCCACCGGATCCGCCAGCGGCTCGGCCAGCGGATCCGCCAGCGGCTCCGCCACCGGATCTGCCCGGCTCGGGCCGAATCTGACCGGCATGGGACTGGGCCTGATCCTGCCGCTCACCAGCATCACGCCCCGGGCGGTGGCCCTGATGATCGTTCCGACCGGCGAGTTCCCCTCGTTCGACCAGGTCATCACACACGAGAGCAGCTGGAACGTGGTGGCGGTCAACCCGAAGACCGGCGCGTACGGCCTCGGCCAGGCCCTGCCGCCGGAGAAGATGGCCGGCTACGGCCTGGACTGGCGGTACAACGCGGCCACTCAGATCCGCTGGGCGTACGACTACATGTGCGAACGCTACGGCAGTCCGGACGGGGCCTGGGCGTTCTGGCAGCTCCACCACTGGTACTGATCCGCCGCAACCCCGACTCCACGTCGTGGTCTGTTCGCACAAGAGTCACGCCGATCGCCGGGCACGTCCTGCGCGCTCCGTCGCGAATCTGTGGGTCCTGCTGGCCGATCACCGTGGAGCCGTGTGGATCCGAGACCCTCGATTCGTCGCCGGGCCGCGCGCCCGGGCACGACGCACTCGTGCCCGCACAGTCGACCCGACTACTGACAGATTCGTCGGGATTTCG
Source organism: Nocardia sp. GP40 (assembly GCF_050434125.1). Taxonomy (NCBI): domain Bacteria; kingdom Bacillati; phylum Actinomycetota; class Actinomycetes; order Mycobacteriales; family Nocardiaceae; genus Nocardia; species Nocardia sp. GP40. The sequence continues at coordinate 144,294 of NZ_JBNPVW010000015.1, forward strand.
TCGGGATCGCATGCCGATGCGGCCGGGAGACGACCGGGTAACGTCGCCCGCATGACCGAGAGCTTTGTGCAGCGGGCCGGGCGGATCATCGATGCGATCCTGTCGTCCGACCCGGTGACCGCGTACTACGTCGGCGACCATCGGGCCGACGACCGGTTGCCGGATCTGTCGGCCGAGGCTGTGCGCGCGCAGGCCGCCATGCTGCGCGAGGCCTCGCATGCGCTGACCGAGATCGACGACGACGAGCTCGACGCGCAGGATCGGGTGGATCACGCGCTGCTGCAGCAGGAGGTCGACGGCAGGCTGTTCGCGATCGAGGAGCTGCGCGAGCACGAGTGGAATCCCCTGGTGCACAACCCCGGACCGCTGCTGTACGGCCTCGTGGAGCGGCCCTTCGCCCCGCCCGCGGACCGGCTGGAGCTCCTCGCCGCCCGGCTGACGACGCTGCCGGATGCGCTGGCCACCGCGCGCACCACACTGGGCGAGTGCCCGCGCGTCCACGTCGAGACCGCGATCGGGCAGTTCGGCGGGGTCGCGGCATTGATCCGCGACCAGGCGCCCGCGCTGGCCGCACAGGTGCCGGGCGCACGGATCGCCCCGGTCGCCGACGCGGCGGTGGCGGCACTGGAGGAGTTCACCGGCTGGCTCGGCGACCGGCTCGACCGCTGCGAGCGCGATCCCCGCCTGGGCCGGCGGCTCTGGGAGGCCAAGCTGTGGCACACCCTCGACACCGAGCTCGGCGCGGCTCAGGTGCTGGATCGCGCACATGCCCACCTGGAGCGGGTTTCGGACGAAATACGCTCGGCCGCAGGTGAGTTCCTCGGCGTCGCCGCGCCGGACGACGACACCGTGCGGGCTGCGCTGAATGCACTCGCCGCCGATCATCCGGACAACCACACCGTCGTCGCCGTCGCGACCGCTGCCTTGCAGGAGGCGAAAGACTATGTGGCCGAGCATGATCTGGCAACCCTGATCGAGGACCCACTGGTCGTGCAGGAGATGCCCGAGTTCGCCCGCGGCGTCGCCGTCGCCTACTGCGATTCCGTCGGACCGCTCGAAACGGCGGATCTACCAACATTTTTCGCCATCGCGCCGACGCCCGCGGACTGGAGCGCCGAGCGGTCGGCCTCGTTCTATCGCGAGTACAACAACCACATGATGCGCAATCTCACCGTGCACGAGGCGATGCCGGGCCATTATCTGCAGCTCGCGCATGCCCGGCGATTCCGCGGCTCCACGCCCGCGCGGGGGCTGTGCGCCAGTGGCACCTTCATCGAGGGCTGGGCCGTCTACGCCGAGGAACTGATGTCCGAGCACGGCTTCGGCGGCCTGCCGGTGCGGCTGCAGCGGCTCAAATCGCATCTGCGCATGACGATCAACGCGATCCTGGATCAGGGCGTGCACTGCGACGGCGTGACGCAGGACCAGGCCATGGATCTGATGCTGCGCCGCGGATTCCAGGAGGAGGGCGAGGCCGCGGGCAAGTGGCGCCGCGCCCAGCTGAGCTCCACCCAGCTATCGACCTATTTCGTCGGCTACAGCGAGGTTTCCGCGGTCGCCGCCGCCCGTCCGGCCGGGATGCCGTTGCGGCAGTGGCACGATGCCATGCTCGCCCACGGCTCCCCGTCCCCGCGCCACTTGGCGGCGCTGCTCGAGGTGGGCTGAGAGCGCTCCCCTCTCGCACCGTGTTCACCGCCGCCGATCCAGCGCGCCGCGGGTCGGCCGACGGAGCGCCCGTCCGGATTGCAGAGCTATTCGGCTGTCCCCCTGCCTGTTTCGGTATCGAGGTCGATGCGGATGACGAGCAGGTCCGTGCCGAGCGTGCGCACCACCATGGCGTTGAGCAGGCGCAGCGGATGTAGGCGGGACAGCTCGCGCTGCCTGCGCAGGGGCGGGTCGTCGGGCAGGACCGTGGCGCGGCCCGTATGCCAGACGAAGCGCACACCGCGCCGGAACTTCACCCGAACCGATGGCTCGGCAACGAGATTGGCCACGTATCCCGCGCGGTAGCCGTGTTCGGCGATGATCCAGAAGGTGTTTCCGGTCAGGCCGTTGCCGACCGGGGTGCGATAGCGGCGGCCGGTGCGCCGGCCGACCGTCTCGATCAACGCATATCCGAAGGGCACGAAGCCGACTCGGAACATCAACCGCACGGCCGGGTTCAGCAACAGACGCTGGAAGGCCGCGACTGCAGCCCGCTTGCGGTCCGGCCACCGCGCCGTCAGCGGGATATTGACGGCCAGCAGCACGGTCACCACTGCGGGCAGCAAAGGTGAATGCGGGGCGGTGGGATCCAGTGTCCACCAGATCCACACGAGTGCGGCCATGACGAGGGAACCGGTGCCGACGGCGCGGGACCGGGATGTCGTGCGGCTTTCCGTATCCGGAAGGGCTTCCATACGACCGTATTGTTCCATACGAGTGTATGGTTGTCGATGTGCGGAAATACGGATCGACGAGTCCGGAGTTGCTGACCGATGCCGTCTTCGATATCGCGGGCAGCCGGGGGCTCGAGGCGGCGAGCATTCGCGAAGTGGCCCAGGCCGCGGGGGTGTCGATCGGTGCGGTGCAGCACCACTTCACGACGAAGGACGAGCTCTACACCTTCGCCTTCGCCCAGCTCGTCGACCGCGTGCGCGGGCGGCTGGCCGGGGTCGACCCCAACGCCCCGCTCGAGGATCGCCTGAGCTGCGCGCTGCGGCAACTACTTCCGCTGGACGACGAGCGCGAACGCGAGGCCCGCGTGATGCTCGCGTTCGCCGCCCGCGCGGCCACGAACGACTCCCTCGCCGAGATTCAGCGCCGCACCCTCGCGGAGATCCGGGCCGAGCTCGGCGCGCAGCTGGCCGCGGGCGGCATCGACTTCCCCGAGGTGCACGCGACAATCCTGCTGGCCTTGGTCGACGGCCTCACCCTGGACGCACTCAGCGCGCGGGGGCAGTACAGCCGCGCGGACCTGGTGCGGGCCTTGACGACTCAGGTGCGGATGGTGCTGGCCGAACAGCGCGGGGAATAGCCGTAGGCCGAGGCGAATCGCCCTCTCCAGCACGGCCGACTCGTGGACGCCGCGGCTCGACACTCCATGACCTTGGTCACTCGCACCCGCTGCACCTGCATCTTTTCGACTTGCACCCCGTAACGATTGTCGTGTGTGCCACGCGGCTGTCAGAATCTACTGGAGGGTTTCGATCACCACGACGGTGCCGTAATCCGTCGGAGAGCACGCCGCGGGCTCAGGCAGGGCTGACGAAAGGCGCGTCATGTTTGTGCGAGTATTTGCTCCGTCGTTCTTCGTTACGGCGGTGGCGCTGGTGGTTGCGCTACTCTACGGTGGCCCGCAGGCCATGGTGCTGGCTGCGGTACTCGGCATACTCGAAGTATCACTGTCTTTCGACAATGCTGTGGTCAATGCCGGTGTGCTGGAACGGATGAGCCGATTCTGGCAGCGCATGTTCCTCTCGGTCGGCGTGCTGATCGCGGTCTTCGGGATGCGGCTGCTGTTCCCGCTGATCGTGGTCGCGATCAGCGCCCATCTGGGGCCGATGCAGGCGCTGAGTCTGGCCCTGCACCCACCGAGCAACGGCGCATTGTCGTTCCCGGACGGGCAGCCCAGCTACGAGGCCCTGCTGAACGACGCGAATCCCAAGATCGCCACGTTCGGCGGCATGTTCCTGCTGCTGCTGTTCCTCAACTTCGTCTGCGCCGAGCGCGAGACCACCTGGCTGGGCTGGATCGAGCGCCCGCTGGCGCGGCTCGGCCGGTTCACCATGTTCCCGGTCGTGGTGTCGCTGATCGTGCTGGTCGTCGTCGCGGGCGCGGTGGCCCCCGACGAGAAGGCCGATGTGGTGATGGTCGCCGGAGCACTGGGCATCGTCACATATCTCCTGGTCGACGGGCTGGGCGCGCATTTCGAGCACGAGCACTCCGCCGGGCCGTCCCGGGTCGCGATGGCCACCGGGCGCGCGGCCTTCTTCGGGTTCCTCTACCTGGAGGTGCTGGATGCCTCCTTCTCGTTCGACGGCGTGATCGGCTCGTTCGCCATCACCGCCGACCCGATCATCATCGCCCTGGGCCTCGGCCTGATCGGTGCCATGTTCGTCCGCTCGATCACCGTCTACCTGGTCCGCAAGGGCACCCTGGCCGACTACATCTATCTCGAGCACGGGGCGCACTGGGCAATCGGCACCCTCGCGGTGCTCCTGCTGTGGTCCACCGGCCACCCCATCAACGAGATCGGCACCGGCCTCGTCGGCGTCGCCATCATCGCGGCCGCCTTCGTCAGCAGCATCGCCTACAACCGGCGCCAGCGCAGGCACAGCGCCCACCCCCAGGACTACCTGAACGACGACCCGACCCCCGACGCGGACATCCCCCAGGACGGCGACGACGCGGCCCTGCAATTGGCCGACCCACCAAGCCCGCTAAACCACGCACCGAACCTCCTACGCGGAGATGCCTACATCCTCCGCGGCACCCCGAACTCGCTGCGCGAGACGGGAAAATCGCTGCGCGAGGCCACAGACTAGCGGCAGCCGCCCCGCTTGCGTGCCTACGTAAGCGAACAGGTGTCAGTGATCCCATGATGCATACCGCGATAGCAATTGCAGCCGGAGGAGGAGGCGACGCTGTTACCGCCTCGATGCTCGCCTCTGCCATGCCGGAATTGGGTGTAGGTGCGGTTATGTCATGGTCTTGGGATCGGTTCATGATCGACCCCACGCCCGGGCCGCGAGAAGGTGCCGACTCCGACGGGTTGATCGATCACGATGGTGTCGCCGAGATCCCGCAGACTGCCGCGCTTCGAATAGGGCAATCCACGCTGCCGCGGTTGGCCGGTTGTATCTCACAGCCGCTGCTCCTGCTGGAGCCCACGGGCGGCGCCACCGGCATGGCCGAACTCATCAGCCGCGCGGCGGCAGCATTCAATGCTGAGGAGCTCGTCGTGGTGGATGCGGGAGGAGACATCCTCGGCGAAGGTCGCGAGGCGAGCCTGCGCACCCCGCTGGCGGATTCGCTCGCTCTGGCTGCCGCCGTGCAGACCGGGATCGCTACTCGCGTGATAGTTGCCGGTATCGGTATGGACGGCGAGCTTTCGGCGGCAGAAGCCGATGGGCGGCTCGAAAAGCTGCGAGCCACGCAGCTCATCGAACTCATGCCACGGCATGCCGCCCCCTTCGAAAGCATCTGGGCGTGGCATCCCAGCGAGGCCAATGCACTCATCGCGGCGGCTGCCAGCGGATGGCGGGGCACGGTGGAATGTCAACGTAACGCAGCCGTCGAACTCACCAGCGGCGCGAGCGCCGTCTACGAGGTAGACGCGCGGCGACTTGTCGATGCGTCGTTGGCTGCATCGCTGATGAGGACAACAAGTTTGGATGCTGCGGAACGTCTGCTTCGTGAACGTCGTGACGGTCGCAGCGAGCTGGACGTCGAGCGGCGCCGGGCGGCCGGCGGCCTGGCCGAGGTTCGCATGCCGAACCAAGAGACGTTGGAAGTCATCGACCGATATGCAACTCATGCGCGGGAACGAGGAGTCGGCGCCCTCACAGTGCGACGCGTGGCCGAGTTGGTATCGGCGATCGCGCCAGCTGCGACGGACGTATTGCGGGAGTTGCTCACCGAGCATCGGCCGACCCATTTCCGGCCGCCGTTGTACGAGGTCTGACCAGATTGCTGCGACACAGTTGAGGGCAGGCCACAGGCCAGCCCTCAACACCTCGCGACAGAACCTAGGTGAGTGGTGTCGAATAATCCGTTGTGTGGGTCCGGCGAGATCGCCGGACCCACACAAGGGTCTTCGGTCGGTGGATGAGCGTAGCGGCTGAGAGTTGTTTCCGGTTGCGTCGGTGACGATTTGGTGGCCCGGTTCCCGTTCGGGGCCGTTGCGGGTCTTCATGTGGTGGCGATGGCCCATGTGCCAGTGGTGTGGGTGAGCCCGAGGACTGCCAGGCGGGCCAGGTTGACCGCGGCGGCGAGCAGGCCGAAGTCGGCGCCGATCTTGTCCCGGCCGCGCATGCGGGCGCGGCGACCGCCGTGGCGGCGGCGCATCAAGTGCCCGATCTTGCGTTCCACTTTGGGGCGGGTGGCTCGATAGTCGGCCTTCCAGACCGGGTCGTGCTGACGCTCGCGGCCGGTGACGAGGTATTTCTCGTGAGCTCCGATGGTGATCGTGCGGCCACCGGCTGCGCTGGTGCACTGTCCGCGCAGCGGGCAGAGGGTGCAGGCGTCAGCGAAGTGGGCGATGCCGGTGTGACGGCCGCTGCGTGCGGCGATGGGTGCCACGACGTCGGCCGGGCAGGTCGCGGTGGCCTGGTCCAGGTCGATGATGAAGCGGTCTTTGGAGAAATGCCCCTTCACCGACGGCGACGGTTGCACCTTGATCTGATTTCGAATCCCGTTGTCGTCCAACATTTTCAACAACTCTCCGGCACCATAGGCGGAATCACCGTAGACCGCCGCGGCTTCGGCTTCGGCTTCGGCGGGCAGGATGTCGGCGAGCAACCGTGCGGCGGGATCGGCGTCGCCGGCATTTCCGGGTGTGACGGTGGTGGCGGTGATGATCTCGCTGTCGGGGTCCAGGGCGATGTGGGCCTTGTAGCCGTCGAACCCGCGCGCGGAGGTCTTGTGCCCGTGGCGGGTCTCGGGATCGACAGTGGAGATCACCCCGGTCAGTGGCGGTGCCACGCACGATCCGGAAGATCCCGTCGTCGTCTCGGGTGATGTCCTGCCCCACGACCGTGGCCAGCAATTGCGCGGCCCTGCTGGTTCGCTCGCCGAGCTCACACCCGTCCAGCACCGCCAGCATCGCCATCGCGTCGCGGGCACGGAAATCGATCAACTCCTCACGAGCGGTCTCGTCGTCCCAATCGATCATCGGTTTGGCCGCGGTGGCGTAGTCGTCACCACTGCTCACCTGCGCCCGCAACGCCACTACCAGCTCCGCATCGGCAACGGCGAGCAAGCCACGGACCGCCGACCGGACCAGGGTGATGGTGTCCATCGTGGCCACCGCGTCATACAACGGAGTCGAGTCCAGCACCCGCCGCCGACCCACCAACCCCGCCTGCCGCGCAACATCCAGCACCGCGTCGAAGACGCGGTGGGGCTGTTCCGAACGTGCCAGCCGGGCCCGCATGTCCACCAAGACCGTGTGCACGAACCCCGGATAATCGAAATCCAGGCCACCGGCCGCATACTTCCAGCGGGCGTCGAAAGCAAAGCGCTCGCTCGCTTCCCGATCCGAGAGCCCCTCGATCCGCTGCAGCACCATCACCACCGCCACAATGGACGGCGGCACTGACCGACGCCCGACATCAGTGAACAGGTCCGCGAACATCTCATCCGGGAACAACCGGCCGCATTCACGGTGCAGCACACCGTAAATCGAGTCCGCGGACACCCTGCCTGCACAAAACTCCACCGTCGACCGCAGCAGATCACCCTGACTCGACACACGCCCCAACGTCACCCCAGCATTCTGCTCGAGACCAGCCCCTCACCGCACGAAAAACACCACTCACCTAGTCGATTTCTTCGACCACCCGGCTGATTGCCGCACTCACCTGCACCACATCTCTCGAGGTGGTGCGCCAATTACTGAAAGCCGCTCGGATGGCCGGGATTCCGTTGTAAACCGTTGGGGTGACGAAGGTTTCGCCGGTATCGGCGATCGCCTGGACGAGGGCGTGCACCCGCTCCGGGGTGGGCCGGTCGGCGAGGGTGAAGCAGGCGACATTGAGTCGGACCGGCGACAGCAGCCGGAACCTGCCGGTCGCGGTCAGCGCCTCGCCTAGCTGTGCGGCGCAGGAGATGTTGCGCTGCACGATATCCCGATATCCTGCCCGGCCGTACGCGGCGAGGGTGAACCAGGCGGCGAGGGCGCGGAGTCGGCGCGAGTTCTCCGGCACCAAGTGGCCGAAATCCGGTGTGTCCGTTGGGGCGGTGAGGTAGGCGGCGGAATTCAGGAAGGCTCGGACCTGTAGGTCCTGGCGGCGGGTAAACTGCACCGCGGCGTCATAGGGGACGTTGAGCCACTTGTGCAGGTCGACGCACACCGAATCGGCCGCGGCGAGACCGTCCACCAGGTGTGCATGCTCGGGCGAGAGCGCCGCGAAGGCACCGAACGCGCCGTCCACGTGCAGCCAGAACGGAAAGCGTTGCCGCAGTGCGGCAATGGCGCGCAGATCGTCGAAATCGACGGTGTTCACGGTGCCCGCGTTGGCGACTACGATGGCCGGCCGTCCGGACAGTGCGCCCAGCGCGTCGGCGAGCCGGTCGACGTCGACCGCCTCCCGATCGGGCTGGGTGGGAACCAATTGCACACTGCCGCGGCCGATTCCGAGCATCGACAGCGACTTGAAGATACTCGAGTGCGGCGTGCCCGACAGCACGGTAACCGGGCCGAGCGCGCCGACACCGTCCTGTGCGACCGATACCCCGAGCTGTTCGCCCAGCCACTCTCGCGCGATCGCCAACCCGACGAAGTTCGACGTGGTGGCCCCGGTGACGAAGGCGCCCCGGTGCTCCGCCAGCCCGAACAGCTCGCCGATCCAGCCGATCGTCTCACGCTCCAGCTCGATGGCCGCGGAATCCTCACCGCTCATCGCGTTCTGGTCGAGCACGCTGGTCATCCAGTCTCCGGCGATGGCCGCGGGTGTCGCACCGCCGGTGACGAATCCGAGATACCGCGGCCCGGCGCTGCCGGAGAACCTCGGTTCCCAGCGCCCCCGAAACTCCGAAAGCGCTTGGTGCAGACCGGATCCTGCCTCCGGCAACGCGGCTGGAGCTTGTGGCTGCTGCACCATCGCCACCGGCCGCTTGTCCAGTCCTAGCAGAACCTCCCCAGCCTCGGCACTGACGGTATTCAGCAGCGTGGGCAAATCGGCGAGGTCTTCGGCAAGTTTCGAGTCCACTGGTCCTCCACATCACGCGTTTCCTGGCTGCGACACTATGAGGCCGCGCAATCGCCTGTCCGTAGCCACTCACCAACTGCTGGACCGCCGCCACGAGTCTCTCGCGAACCGCCCGGCCGCACCTCCGCCGCTCAGGCGGCCGGAGCTGCTGGCCGCGCTCACCTCGATAGCCGAGCGCGAGCATGCGATCAGCCTGTGGCGCCCTCGACGTCGCCCCGATGCGGTCCGACCAGCCCGCGGCACACCGAATCAACTACGCGAACAGGGAAATACGGTCGGCGGACTGACAACCAGCCGCGACGTACGAGTCATCCTGCAACCACACGAATCCGACTAAAGATCCGCTAGCTCAGACGGGCCGCCGAATGCCCCGCTACCTCGTGCGCGCGAGCACCCCTCGCAGGTAGGCGGCCTGGCCGGCGTGCTGGAGGTCGTCGGATATCACGCTGACCAGGCGCACGCCGAGGGTGACCGGCGGGTCCCAGCGGGTGTCGACGACGCGGGACAGATCGGCATCGACCAGGCCTTGGACGTAACGCAGCGTCTGCTCGTGGACCGCGTCGTAGTAGCCGGTGAGTAGTTCGGCGGGTGCCTGGATGCGGGCGACGTCGTCGGCGCTGTCGCCGTATCCGGTGGCGCTCTCGGCGATCGGCAGGGCGAACCTGTCGTACCAGCCCTTCGCGGTCCATACCTGGTCGAGGCCCGCCACCTCGGCCACGTGGTCGTCCTGCACCCGCGTCAGGTGCCAGACCAGCCATGCGATCGAGTTGGCGCCCGGGTCGACGCGGTAGTTCAGCGCCTCGGCATCGAGACCGTCCACCGCTTCGTGCACCACCTCGCGCACCCGCTCGAATCCGTCCGTCAGCACATCGGCAACCGTCATCGCTCAGCGCTCCTTTCTCAATCCGACAACCTGACCTCGACCGTACCCAGCAGGACCGACATGTACCGAGTCCCGTTTACACAGGCGCTGCTCACGTACACGGGTGACCGACGCCGTCGCACGTAGAGCCCGCTCGGGCGCGTGGCCGAACCCGCCGGATCGGTGTCGGGTAGCCCGCACGCAGGGCGATACGTCGAGCCGGCGGTGCAGGTCCGCCGTCACGAGCGCATTCCACCCGCCGACATCGGCACGACACACGCCTGTGTCCTGGAGCACAGCACCACATGTCACGCTCGCGCCCCCTGCGTCGTCAATCCAGCACAAGACCATTCGCACAAAGTTGGACAGGAAACAGATTCCCATGAACATCGCCTACTACATCGTCGGAGCCGTCGCGGCCCTGTGGATCGGTTTCTCGAGCTACTCGCTGTTCGCGAAGAAGGCATTCGTCGTCGACCCATTGAAGGACTACGGCGTCCCGGAGTCGTGGTGGAACTGGCTCGCACTGGCCAAGGGCGCGGGGGCGCTGGGCCTGGTCGTCGGAATGGCCATCCCGGGTCTCGGCGTCGCCGCGGCCATCGGGCTGATCCTGTACTTCCTCGGCGCGGCGGTGACCACCCTGCGCGCCCGCTCTTACAGCACCACCCTGTATCCGGTGTTGTACCTGATCCCCGCCGCAGCCACCCTCGCCCTGCAGCTTGCCCGCTAGGTGCCCCAGAGAGAGACCGCCGCGCCACAGGCGCGGCGGTCCTCGGCTGTGCGTCGAGCCTGCCCCGGGAACGCCGACGAGATTGCCTTCGCGCTACCGGGATCCCATGTGGGCGTGCGCTTCCCGGGATCTGGTCGAGGGTGAACCCCCGGCACGGCGCGGGCCCTTCCGACCGAGTCGGCGCGTTCGGCCCGCACCCGGCGCAGCCCGCACTCGCGCGGACGTACCCTCGACGTATGAAGTCTCGGCCGCTGACCCTGATCCAGGACGATCTCGTCGACTACGACAAGGCCATAGAGCGCATGGCCGAGATGGTCGAAGAGCGGCAGCGGGACGAACGCCCGGACACGCTGTGGTTGCTGAGCCACCCGCAGGTGTACACGATCGGCCGCCGCACCCCGCTCGAGCATCTGCCCGACCCGGCCCGTCACATCCCGGTGGTGGAGACGACCCGGGGCGGGCAGCTCACCTATCACGGTCCCGGGCAGCTCGTGGGGTATCTGATCGTGAAGCTGGCGGCCGGCGAGGGGGTGGTCGACTACATCCGCGAGGTGGAGTTCCGGCTCATCGAGGCGCTGGGGACACTCGGGGTAGCCGCCCAGCGCCGCGATACTCCGCCCGGTTCCGAACTGCTGACCGGCGTGTGGACCACCGCGACGGGCCGCAAGATCGTCTCGATCGGCATGCGGCAGAGCCGCGGGGTCACCAGTCACGGCTTCGCACTCAATGTAGACGGTGATCTGGAACCGTGGCACTGGGCGGTGGCCTGTGGTCTACCGGACGTGGACATGACCTCGGTCCGGCGCGAAATCGGCACGGCGACAATGGATCAGGTTCGCACCGTGGTCGCGACGACCTTCGAGGCGCAGCGCTAGCTCACAGCTTGGCAGCGTAGACACAGCGTTCGATGTCCGAGACCGGCCCTGGCCGCCCGAGCGGTTCCAGGTACCGCTTCGTATGCCCCGCGGCGTCGACCTGTTCGCGCAGCTGCCAACCGTATTCGGCCAGCAGCGGCTCGACCTCGGCCGGGCTCAGCCCGTAGGTCCAGATCGGGTCGCGCCGCTGCACGAACCGCCGGTGCGCCCGGGCGGCGCCGTAGCTTTCGGTGCCGTCGAGGAAATCCCTTGGGACGTAGGTGAATCCCAACCGGCTGCCGGATGCCGCTGTGCTCAGGAACCGCAGCGTGGCGCGCACCGCCGGTTCGGTCAGGTACTGGGTGACGCCCTCCCAGACGAAGAGGGTCCTCGCCTCGGGCCGGTGGCCACGCGCGGCCAGCATGGTGCCCAGATCATCGGTTTCGAAGTCGATGGGCACCTGAACAACGTTGACGGGCACGGGCATTCGCTTCCGCTTCGCGTCGAGATTCACCGCCATGTCCACCTCGTAGACCGGGATACCGCGCGGCGCGGCCATTCGGTAACCGCGCGTGTCGAATCCGGCGCCGAGCAGGACCACCGCCTCTATGCCCTCGTCGGTCGCCTCGGCGAGCCGGTCGTCGAAATAGCGCTTGCGACAGGCGATGCTGTTCCACAGCCCGCTCGCCTCGCGGTCGGTCATGGACATCAGCAGCCGCCGTAACGGCGCCGGGCCGACAATCCACCGCATCGTCCCGGGCAGCATTGCCGCTGCGAGGTTGTCACTGACCAGCCGCCGCCCTTCAGGGAGCCGATACTCCCCGGCCGCGATCACTATCGGGCCGTATGCGGTGCCCGTCTTGTCCACCATGGTCGACCATCCCCGTTCGCTAGATGTCCGACCAGTATTCCCGGCTACTACCAGCGACGAGTCGCAGGCGGCGTCAAGAATTCGCCAGAAGCCGGGGATGCTCGCCGCCCGCCAGGCGTCGGGTGGGCTGTGTGAACAGCGGTACCAATCACCGGGGGGCGCCTTGCACGGCCGCACCGGACACCTCTTCACCGGCCGGTCCGTCCGGGAAGGTCCGTGCGCTCAACGCCCCAGTGGCCGCCCACACGCCCGGCTCCGCGCACCCAGCGGCCCACGCCCGGCAGCCCCACGTGCCGGGCGTCGCGACGACCGAGACTAGAGGCTGCTCCCGGTAGGCGGCAGCACCTGGGGCTGCGGCTGGGGATGGCAACGCGGCCGCCAGTATTCGTGCCAGCGGGTGCAGTGCCAGTAGTACCAGTCGTCGTAGTCGGCCTGCACGATTCCCGGTCCGGCGACGACATGGGTCGCCGCCTGCGGCACGGGCTCGGCCATCGCGGCCGCCGCGGTGAACATCGGTGCGGCGACGAGCGCGGCCGCCAACGCGATCCGACCGACCACTCGCCCCTTCGGCGAGCCGGTGCTCGAGTTCCTTGTCACGACTTTATTCCTCTCGAATCAGCTTGCACGGCAACCGAATACGCGATATTCGCCACAGGGCTCCGCGATCCGTACCTCCATCAAAGCCCGACCCGTGCACGGAATGAAGTCCACAGCGCCCATCTTCAGCCGATCATCAGACGCCCGAGTACCGTCAGATCGTCCGGGAGACGGCGCCCGGCAACTCGTCAGATCGCAATGCGGCCGCGGCGGACCCGATCGCGCAGCTGAGCGGGCACGGCCAAGACGCCCGTGCCCTCGATCCGGGTATGCGGCCCAAGGGTTTCCGGGCTCACCGACAGCCGGGGCGCCGCTCCCTCCACGCCGAACTCCCACTCCAGAATGGCCTCGTCCGATATCGGTACCAACCCGCTGCTCGCTCCGGTCGGTAACGGATCCTGGCCGAAGTGGGTGCGCAGGGCGTTCACCTGCGATGCCAGGTCGGGACGCAGCGGCGGTGGCGGCCGGTGCCCGAGCCCATGGTCGTTGGACTCGAGCCACGCACGCAACCGATCGACCGTCGGCGACTCGCCCAGCGCATCGGCGCGGCCGAAGTCGATCTCGCCCGCATCGCACCGCACGTGGAGCGTGATCCGGCCCTCCACGGCGATGCACCATTCGCTCGAAGTTCCGTGCCCGAAGTCGAATTGCCTGTAATAGTGTGCCATTCCGAACGTGCGGCTCAGATCCTCGAGGCGCAAGTACAGCTCGGCGTCCCATTCTTCTTCGGAGTCAGCAGCGATGCGCAGCGCCCCGTCGTGCACCGCGAGAGTCCATCCGTCCAGCACAGGGCTGATGAACACCTGCGGACCGGGGTAGCTTTGATACCGTTCCTGGAGCTCCGGCGAATACATATGCATGTCCAGATACACGGGCTGCCTCCGCCAAAACCCGAAGCCCATCCGCATGGTCGCAGGAATCGGATCGTGTAGCGCGAGGGCTCGCAGCACCGCGCCCTGGTCGGAGGTCGGCAGCGCGAACCACGAACCCATGCCGATGCTGTCGCGCTCGGGCTCGGGTGCCGCCTCATGGCGCTGCTTGCCTCGGATCAACCGCTCGAGCGCGGTCAGGTCCGCCGGTGACAGACAGTCCCAGCCCAGTTCGGCCAGCGCCCAGAGCGCCGCGCGCCGCGCCCGCGCGCCCGACCTCCGCACCCCCCGCAGCACACCGGCCACGCCGGGGCCGAACTCGACGATCGCCTCGACGGCGGCATCGCGCACCTCCAGAACCGGACTGCCCAGCAGCGCAAGGAGAACCGGCAGATGCGGGCACCGCGCCGCGGCGACGAAATCACCAGAATCCGCGCAGGGGTCTCGCCAGCAGCGGACCGGCGATGCGGCATGCCCGGGCGGTACCGCCGGGAGCGAGGCCGTGGGCAGGCCCAACACGGTCAGCAATGGGCCGCGCAGAGGCTCTATCAATGCCGCATCGCCCACCATCGACTCGAAGAACGCCCACAGCGGGGCCCTCCTGAGCGCTTCGAGGCAGTCGGGCCGGGCATACTCGGAAGCATCGTCGAGCAGCAGTCGCAGAATCACCAGGTAGGGCTGAATCCCCGCGGAGTGGTCGCGGCCGGACAGGACGCCCCACGCCCGCCGCCGAATATCCGCATCCCGGTCCGTCAGTACCGAGTGCACCTGTTCGGCGGTCCACACCCTGACGATCGCGGGCGTCGCCCTGTCCTCGTCCGCCTCGATGACGACCTGATCCAGCACATCCCATGCGCGCCGCCGCACACTCGGGTCCGGATCGGCCATGACCCCCGCCAGCTCCCGCTCGCGACCCCAAGGGACCGTTGCCAGCCTGCGCCCAGCCACGACGCTGACCCCCACCAGCTCCCGCGCCACCGATTCGCTCTCCCTCACGCCCGAAATCTAGCGCAGCCCGCCGACACGAGCCTCCCCCACTTTTGAGGGGGAACGCCAAGCGCCACAGAGCATTCACCGCACCGGCCCGCAGCGAAAACGGGGCCGCATCGCGCAGGGCCGCTACATCCACGACAGCTGCTCCCTGGCACGAGCTCGATATCCCCTATTCGCCCGACACGCCCTGGGCATCTTCATACTCGGCCGCGCCTTCCGGCGCACCGTGCACAACATCGTGAAAAGCACGCCGGAGCAGTGCCGTAATCCGCTCGGGGTCGGCATCGCGCAGCCCGTCGAGCTGGAGCAGATGCCGCCCGATGACGGCCCCCAGAGTGATCGCCCCGATGAGCCCGGCGCGCAGGTCCGCGTCGGTATCGGCCATGTGCGCCGCAGCCTGTCGCTGCACGGCCGTCATGGCGACACGGACGTCGTCGGCGGCCTGCGGATGGGTGAACATGGATCGGATCGCCGCCAACGCATCCATCGGCTGCTCGACGAGCTTGCTTTCCAGGACAGCCAGGAGCTGTTCGGCCGCCTGCTCGGGGGTACCACCCACCTCCCCGTCCCGTTCGAGGCCCGCGACCTGGGCGAACAGGTTGGCCTTCGACCCGAAGTAGCGCATGACGAGTCCGGGATCGGTGTTCGCCTCGGTCGCGATCGCGCGGATGGTGGTCGATTCGTAGCCGGCCTCGGCGAACAGGGCGCGCGCCGCCCGCAGGATTCGCGCCTGAGTGGCGCTGCGCTGCTCGGCACGGGTGGCGGGTCGGGCACTCATCGACTCAGTCTACGTCGTTGACCGAATCGGCCGTCCCTGCTACTTTCAGTCAACACTGTTGACTGAATAAAGGTGGTTCCCCGTGTTGCTTACGGTCCTGCTCTCGGCGCTGGCCGGCCTGATGGGCGCGAATGCGGTCCCGCATTTCGTCAAAGGCATGGTCGGCGAACAATTCCCGAACGTCTGGGGCAACTCCGCCCTGCTCAATGCGATCGCCGGGACCCTGGGTCTCGCGCTGGCGGCCGCGCTCGGATACTGGGCGGACATCCCCTCGCACGCCGCCGCGGGCATCGTCTGCGCATCGGCGGGCGCGCTGGTCATGGCGGTTTTCCACGGACTCGGCGGTGCCTATCGCCTGAACACCGCCCTGCACCGTCCGAACCCGCCGCGGGTCGGCAATTCCGCTGCGGCACAGTAACGTACACCGGACAACACAAAGGCCGCCCCGGTCCCTCACCGAACCGGGGCGGCCTCGTCGTGCGAGGCGGCTACATCTGCGGCAGCGACTCTCCCTGCACGAGCTCGATATCCAGATCGATCTTCACCGCGGTGCCGACCGCGGCAATGCCCGCGCGCACCATGGCGTTGTAGTCGATCGCGAAATCGTTGCGGTGCAATTGGATCTCGGCATGGAAGGCGGCGCGGGTGCCGCCCCACGGGTCGGGGCCGAAGCCGCCATAGGTGACATCCAGCTCGATCGGGCGGACCTGGCCGTGCAGGGTGAGTTCACCCGGCATCACCAGGGTGTCGCCACCGGTGCGGCGGAATCCGCTGCCGCTGAACGAGATCACCGGGTACTTCTCCACGTCCAGGAAGTCCCCCGAGCGCAGGTGGTCGTCGCGCATCCCGATGCCGGTATCGATGCTCGCGGCCTTGATCTCTGCGAAACCCGTTGACTTCTCCAGGGTTTCGGAGATGTCCAGCCGTCCGCTCACCTCGGCGAAGCGCGCCTTGATGCTCGCGATGCCCAGGTGCCGCGCGGTCGCGATCACCGTCGAGTGCACCGGATCGATGGTCCACGGGCCCGGCGGCAGGAGCGGGACGGCGCCCGCCTCCGGCGCCAGGGTGATCTCCCCGAGCCTGCCCGAACCATCGCCGCCGACCCGCGCGACCTGTGCCACCGGCGCGAAGCCCGGCGCGGTGATGATCGCGGTGCACACGCCCGCGGGCAGCGGCTCGGTGGCCGCCACCCCCGTCGCGTCGGCGACCGCCCGGGCCAGCTGGCGCCCGGTCAGGTCGGTCACCGTCAGCACCGCATCCGGCACCGGCCACCCCTCGGTGGTGTGAATACGCGCAGTCAGTCCATTCATGACCGGTTTGCCGCCTCCTCGTATCCGAGCCGCACGTCATGGCTGATCTCGCCACCGGCGACGGTGACCTGGCTGGTCACCGGCGGGTAGCCGCTCGCGACCACCGTGTATTCGCCCTCGGGCAGATCGGACACCACGTAGTGGCCTTCTTCATCGGTGCGCGCGCTCGCGACCGGGGTGCCCGTCGCGTCGAGCACCGTGACCTGGGCGTCGGGCACCACGTGACCGTTGGCCCACGCGGCGCCGGACAGCACCGTCATCGGCGAGAGTTCCACGTCGTGACGCAGCAGCCCACTCTCGGGCACATTCAGCGTAATCGCGTTCGGCCGCATGTGCTCGGCCACCGCAACCAGCGTATATACGCCGGACACCACGCCGTGGCAGACGTACCCGCCGTCGGCGCCGGTGACCGCCGCGCCCACGACCTCGCCCCGCATATCGGTGAGGGTGATGGTCGCCGACGGGATCGGCTCCTGCCGCCCGGCCGCGCGCACCACACCCGAGAGCTCGCCCGAGCCCTGCAGCGAGATGTCCAGCGACTGCGGCCGATCGCCGACGGTGACGTTCACCGCCGCGGGCTGGTGCCCGCCGGCCGAGACGATCAGCACGTAGCTGCCGGACGCCGGGGCGCCGATGCTGTAGCCGCCGTTGGAATCGCCGGTCCCGCGCGAGACCTGGTGGCCGCGGGTGTCGATCAGGGTGAGCGCGGCGCCGGAGACCGGTCGCCCGTCCTCGCGGCGGACGCG
Source organism: Nocardia sp. GP40 (assembly GCF_050434125.1). Classification (NCBI taxonomy): domain Bacteria; kingdom Bacillati; phylum Actinomycetota; class Actinomycetes; order Mycobacteriales; family Nocardiaceae; genus Nocardia; species Nocardia sp. GP40. Next base: position 161,816 of record NZ_JBNPVW010000015.1, read on the forward strand.
GCCGCCGATCGTGCGCGCCCCGCCGTTCGACGAGGTGAACTCGGCCGCCGAACTCATGACCGCCATCTGTGACACCGCCGTTCCATTCGTATGTGCCGCAACGCCGTTGCCGTTGCGCTCGATCGCGGCATGCCTGCCCGCGACCGCACCGGCCAGTACCGGTTCGGGCTCGGAGATCGCCCGCGCGGCGCCCTCCCAGACCTGGCTCTCTTCCCAGTCGTCCGCGTCCACCAGCGCCTCCGCGCCCTCGATCGGGGGCGGGGTGGCCTTCGGATCGGCCAGCGGAATTTCCTTCATGAACAGCAGCACGAGGCAGGCCACCAGCGCCACGCCGGCCGCGGAGTAGAACACCCCGTGCAGCGAGTTGGTGAAGCCGATCAGGATCGGATCCTTGACCACCGACGGCAGCGCCGCGATGCCGCTGGTATTGCTCTGGATGCTGCCGAGCTTGGAGGCGTCGAAGCCGTGCGGCAGATGCCCGCCGAAGGCGTCGATGATCTTGTGCGGCAACAGGTTGAACATGATCGTCAGGAAGACCGCGACGCCCAGGGTGCCGCCCATCTGCCGGAAGAATGTCGCCGACGCGGTCGACACTCCCATGTCCGAGCGCGGGCCCGCGTTCTGCGCGGCGATGATCAGCGTCTGCATACAGCCACCGAGGCCCAGGCCGATGACGCCGCTGAACAGCAGCGGCTGCCAGATCGCGGTGTCGTAGTGGACCTGCGAGTACAGCAGCGCGCCGATCGCGATGATGAAGGTGCCCACCACCGGCAGGTACTTGTAGCGCCCGGTGTACCGGGTGATCTGACCGGAGATCAGCGAGCCGATCATGATGCCCGCGACCAGCGGGAGCATCAGCAGCCCCGCCTTGGTCGGCGAGTAGCCGCGCACGACCTGCCAGTACAGCGGAACCATCGAGATCGCGCCGAACATCGCGACACCGACGATGAAGCCGCCCGCGATGACGATGCTGAACGTCGAGTTCTTGAACAGCCGCAGCGGGATCAGCGCCGCGTCCTTCATCAGATACTCGATGAAGACGAACAGGATCAGCCCGATCGCGCCGATGGCGTAGCAGATGATCGCCTTGTTGGTGCCCCAGCCCCACGCGCGGCCCTGTTCGGCCACGATCAGCAGCGGGACCACGCAGATGGTCAGCGCTATCGCGCCCCAGTAGTCGACCTTGTGGTTCTGTCGTTGGTGCGGCACGTTGAGCACCTTGGTGACCACGCCCAGCGCGATGATGCCGATCGGCACGTTCACCAGGAACACCCAGCGCCAGCCCTCGAGGCCCCACAGGTGGTCGAAGCCGGAGAACCAGCCGCCGAGCACCGGTCCCAGAACCGTGGAGATACCGAAGGTCATCATGAAGTAGCCCTGGTACTTCACGCGCTCGCGGGCCGGGACGATATCGCCGATGATCGTCATGGCCAGCGACATCAGGCCGCCGGCGCCCAGGCCCTGGAAGGCGCGGAATCCGGCCAGCTCGTACATCGAGGTGGCGAAGGTACACGCCGCCGAACCGATGACGAAGATGGTGATGGCGGTGAGGAAGAACGGTTTACGCCCGTAGATGTCGGCGAGCTTGCCGTATAGCGGGGTGCTGATGGTGGCGGTGATCAGATAGGCCGTCGTGGCCCACGCCTGCTGGTCGAACCCGTGCAGGCTGTTGGCGATGCGCACGATCGCCACGCTCACGATGTTCTGATCGAGGGCGGCCAGGAACATGCCCAGCAGCAGACCCGACAAAATTGTCATGATCTGCCGATGCGAGAGCATCGGGGGCGCGTCCACCGCCACCGGCCGTGCTGCCGGCGCCTCGGTAGTCGTAGTCGTCATAGTCTTTCTAGCCTTATTTCGGTTCGGCCGTACATGGAGTAGTCGTCTCGATATCGGCGTTCAGCCGATCGAGCAGGGTTATCAGGGCGGATCGCTCCCCCGCGGGCCAGTCGGCAAGAATGCCGGCGAGCCAGAGATTGCGCTGGCGGCGGTTCTCCTCGAAGACCCGCACTCCCTCCTCGGTGGCTGCGAGGACGCAGGCGCGGCCGTCGACGGGATCGGCCCGGCGTTCGACCATGCCATGTGTGACAAGGGATCTGGTTTGCCTGCTGATGGTGGAAATCTCGGCGTGCAGCTGCTCGGCGAGTTTGCCGGTTCGCTGTGGACCGTCGTGGACCAGGCAGAACAGCACGGCATAGGCGAGCTTGTCGAGCCCGTCGGGTCCGTGCGCCGCCAGCTGCGTCTTCGTTCGGTTCATCGCCCGCATGAACCGGATCAGCTGGGCGCCGAGACGATCGGCGTCGTCCGATACCGCGGTATCGGACGTGGAGGCCACGGGGGCCAGGGTGGTCATGGGGATTCACCTTCTCCCTCATCTACAGACTTTGGTTAGCGCATACAACTAGTTGCCGATGCCAACTATACATTCGGTCAGGCATCGTGGCGCAAATCGTTTTCTGCCCGGCACCACAACCTCTCCCTGACCGGCCCGAACGTCCTCCCCGACCCCCGCGGCTGGGCCCGGACCGGCGGTTCGCACACGTCATGGCCAGCGCGCGAAAAAACCGATAACAGTGGTTCGACGTGGTCGAATGCTTGGATGAACGACCGACCGACACGAAACGGTTGCGATTCTGGTCGGTTGCCCACCAACTGTGAGAACAGCCGAATTCGCCTCTGTAATCCCCCTCACAACTCCACGCGGGGACCTTATCGACCCTGAATTTCCCGCGCGGTCTCGGCGACGAACCGGTGGACGAGTTCGAACGGCAGCGGATGGTCGGTGAACGCGGTGAACATGAATCCGCCCGCGGCGTCGTCCTTGAACACCTCGAGCACGATCCCCCGGCCCGGAGACGGGCCGACATCCTCGAGTTCCCAGCCGAAGCCGTCGCGGTCGTTGACGTCGGTCACCCTCCAGACCAGGTAGACGCGCCCCCGATATTCCCACGGCGGCGACAACGCCTGCGACGTGGCAGCGTCGGACATTTCAGTCCGTCGTCTTCGCGCGGAAGAACATCACCTGATCACCGTACTCCGTGAGCGGATGTGCCTGCCCGGCCTGCCGAATGCCGCTGACGGGCAGGTTCGTCAGCTTGGAAAATGTCGCAGTATTGCCGAAGGCCGCGCGCACCTGGGTTTCCGAGGCGTAATCGGCGCCGTAATCGGACAGGGCGGCGAAGTTCAACGGGGCCAGCGGTTTGTCCAGCGGGAGCTGCCCCGCGGGCCGCCCCAGCGCGGCGTACTGGGCGGCCACCCCGTCGGCGTACCAGCACAATTCGTAGGAGATCTGCTCGATGGTGTTCACCGTGATCACCGGCCAGCGCTGCGAAAGACGCAGTGCCAGCGGATTCTTTCCGCACGGGGTAAGTTCCCAGCGCAGGCTGGCCACCGTGATCCAGCTGCCGCCGCTGCGCTGCACCAGCACCACGTCGTCGCCGAGGCGCTCGGCGGTGTTCATCTCGGGATCGGGGTTGCCCCAGTGCGTTTCGTGCACACCCTGATACTTCGCACTGACGGTGGGCTCGGCGCCGTCCTCGGCGAAGGCGGCGACGACCGCGGCGCGCACCTGGGCCGGTCCGTCTGGACTGGCGCAGCGCACGGCGATCGCGCCGAAGGAGGTGGCGATCTCCACCGGCTTGGACGGCAGGTCCGGAAGCGCCCCCGCGACCAGGGGTTTGAGCCCTATCAGGCCCAGCTTCCAGTTGATCTCCTCGATCGTGGACAGGTCACCCGCGGTCTGATACAGGATCCGCTGCTGGGTCAGATATCCCGCGCGCTCGAGCGTCTGGCAGTGCAGCTTCTCCAGCGCGGTCGCGGTTTTGGCGGTGAAGTCGAGTTCGGAGATGCGGGTCTCGCGCAGCCGCGTGGTCATCTGCGGCGTGGTCCACGCCGAATACCGCTCGCGGTACATCGCCAGGGCCTGCTTGCGCGGGCGGCCGATCATCAGCGTGCGCAGCAGCATGTTCAGGCTGGCCAGGTAGTAGCGGCCCGACTGCTCCGGATCGGCCGCGAACAGCCCCGCCCGGATGCGCACGGCCTCGGCGCTGGCGTCCACGGCCGCATCGGGATCCAGCCGGCACAGCCACACCCCGCACTTGGACAGTCCGTCGGCGCAGACCGCGGCCGCGGCCGGATACTTCTGTGCCACCTGGTGATACGCGTCGCAGGCCTGGCGGATGGTCGAGGTGGCCAGTTCCCGGTGGCCGATGGTGCGCGCGGCCTCCTCGAACAACCGCAGCGCGTCGGTGACCTGGCCGGCGAACTGCGCGGTGACGTGTCCGGCCATGAGCCAGCGCAGCCGGATCAGCACCGCCTCCTGCGCGGGCTCGAGCGCGGCGGGCGACCTGTCGCGGCTCCCCTCGGCAGTCTTGGTGGCGATCAGCGCACGCGCCGCGTCGCACAGGGATTCGGCCAGCCGGAGTTCGGCCTCGGCCGTCCGGTCGTGCGCGGCTGCTCGCCGATCCTCGGCGATCCGGCGCTCGATGGTGCTCAGCTCCATCGCAATCTCCACTCCCGCATATCCTTCCACACATCCGGGGTGGCAAGCCTGGTCGAACTTGCGGAGCCGGTGGGGCGGGTAGATACGGTCGTCGAGCGGCCGCATCGTGCCGTGCCGAGTCTGCCACATATCCGCGCCCCGCATCGACCGGACGGTGACCGCATTCGCGGCGGCCTGCTCGGGGACCACCGGCCGTGCTCGGCGCGGTCCGGGAGCCGAGGCGGGTGCCCGTCGCTACCGCGAGTGCTGGGCCTGGCGGGCGGCGCGGTGTAGCAATCCGCCCGGGGCCCCGGCGAAAGATCCGCAGGAGCCCGCCCGATGTGACGATCGTTACGCCTCGGCGTCCGGGAACTCCTGCTGGCGACGCCCGCCGCGCAGCGTGCCGTCCAGGTACGCCGCCTTGCATGCGCGCCGGGCGATCTTGCCGCTGGAGGTGCGCGGGATCGAGCCCGCGGGCACCAGCAGCAGGTCCCGGACGGTCACGCCGTGCTTGGCGGCGATGGCCGCGCGCACCACCTCGGCGATGGGCTCGGAATCCAATTTCGCTGCGCCCGTGCCCCGTTCGGCGACGATGACCAGCTGCTCCGAACCCGCCGACGCACCGGCGTCGAGCATGGACTGCGGGATCTCGTTGGCCGCCAGGGAGAATGCGGCAACGAACCCGGGACGCAGGGAGTCCGAGGCCTCCTGCGCCGACAGCTCGAGATCCTGCGGGTAGTGATTGCGGCCATCGACGATGACCAGATCCTTGACCCGGCCGGTGATGAACAGCTCGCCCTCGTAGTAGGCCCCGAAATCGCCGGTGCTCATCCAATTCGCCTCCGGTGCAGTGCCTTCGGCGTGGCTGTCCGGCTGCCGGGCGGTGAGCCGGTTGCGGAAGGTGTCCTCGCTCTCCTGCTCCCGGCCCCAGTACCCGATGCCCATGTTGTTGCCGTGCAACCAGATCTCGCCGACCTCGCCGTCCGGGCGCTCGGCCCCGGTCTCGGGGTCCACGATCACCCCCCACTGCGACAGCGCGACGTAACCGCAGGACACCTGCGCCACAGCACTTTCCGCCGTTGGATCGACCGGCACCATGCGCCCGGCGTTGAGCTCGCGCCGGTCGACGTACACGACCTTGGCCTCGTCGTCGCGCTTGGTGGCCGAGACGAACAGCGTCGCCTCCGCCATGCCGTAGCAGGGCTTCATCGCCGTCTTGGGCAGCCCGTACGGGGTGAACGCGTCGTTGAACTTCTGCATCGATGCCACCGACACCGGCTCGCTACCGTTGATCAGCCCGATCACGTTCGACAGGTCCAGGTCCTCGCCCGGCTTCGGCAGGCCGCGCACCGCCGCGTGCTCGTACGCGAAATTCGGTGCGGCAGCGTAGGTCGAGGCGCCGTCGGAGGCCGCGGCGAGCTCCTTGATCCAGCGGTACGGCCGCCGCACGAACGCGCTCGGGGACATGATGGTGATGAACTTGCCGCCGACCGCGGGCAGGATCACGCACAGCAGGCCCATGTCGTGGAACATCGGCAGCCAGGTGACACCGCGCGCGTTCCAGTCGATGCCGATCGAGTCGATCATCTGCAGCAGGTTCGTTCCCACTGCGCGATGGGTGATCTCGACACCGGCTGGAACCCGCGTGGAGCCCGAGGTGTACTGCAGATAGGCCACGCTGTCGATGTCGATATCCGGCATCGTCCAGCTCTCGCCGACGCTGTCCGGGATCGCGTCGACCGCGATGATGCGGGGCCGCCGCGCGGCCGGTAGCTCCCGGAAGATTTCGCGCACCCGGGCCGCGGCCGAGCTCGCGGTCAGGATCGCCGAGGGCCGGCAGTCGCCGAGCACGGCATGCACGCGGCCGGTGTGCCCCAGCTCCTCCGGATCGAACAGCGGCACAGCGATATTCCCCGCATAGACCGCGGCGAACATCGCCACGACGTAGTCGAGTCCCTGGGGGGCCAGGATCGCCACGCGATCGCGCGGCTTGGTCACCTGCTGCAGTCGCGCCGCGACCGCGCGCAATCGGATACCGAACTGGCGCCAGGTGAGCTCGAGGTATTCACCATCGCGCTCGCGCGAGTAGTCGATGTAGCGGTATGCGAGCTCATCTCCGTTCGCCGCGCTGTGCATGTCGACGAAGTCGATCAGGGTCGAGTCGCCCCGGATCTTGATGTTGCCCTGCTCATCGAGATAGTCATCCCAGGTCTTGCCGATCATTCCCCATCCTTTTTCACGCACACCTCTACGAGGTGTGATGACACCGAACACGGATCGACACCGAAGCCCGAAGAGTAGCAGGCGCTCCGGTCGCGGTCGTTCAGTATCGTCCGAAGGCCAGCGACACGTTGTGCCCGCCGAAGCCGAACGAGTTCTTCACCGCGTAGTCGATCCGGCCCGAACGGGCCTGTCCGGACACGACATCGAGGTCGATCTCCGGATCCTTGTTGTCGAGATTGAGCGTCGGCGGCACGATGCCGTCGCGGATGCTGAGCACCGTGAGCACCGATTCCAGCGCACCGACCGCGCCGATCGAGTGCCCCAGCGCGGACTTGGGAGCATAGACCGAGGCGTGGTTGCCGATCGAGGCGTTGATGGCCAGCGCCTCGGACGTGTCGCCGATCGGCGTCGCGGTGGCGTGCGCATTCACATGCGTCACATCGTCTTTCGACAGTCCCGCGGTCTCGATGGCGCGCTTGATCGCCCGCGCGGCGCCCTTGCCCCCCAGGTCGGGGGCCACCAGGTGGAAGCCGTCGGAGGTGACGCCCGCACCCATCAGCCGCGCGTGAATGGTGGCGCCGCGGGCCTTGGCGTGCTCCTCGGTCTCGACCACCATCATCGCGCCCGCCTCACCGAAGACGAATCCGTCGCGATCCTTGTCGAACGGGCGCGACGCGCGCTTGGGTTCGTCGTTGCGGGTGCTCATCGCGCGCATCATGGTGAACGCGGCGATCGGCACGGCCTGGATCGATCCTTCGACGCCGCCGGTGACGACCATGTCGGCATCGCCCATCACGATCATTCGCCAGGCGTTCGCGATCGCCTCCGAACCGGACGAACAGGCCGAAACCAGCGTCGAGACACCGGCTTTCGCGCCGATCTCCAGGCTGATGACCGCGCCGGCGCCGTTGGGCATGATCTGCTGGATGGCCAGCGGCTTGACCTTGCGATACCCGCCGCGCTGCATCTTGTTGGTCATGTCGATGTAGATCTCCGCGCCGCCCATTCCGGTGCCCATCGACACCCCGAGCCGGTCCGGGTCGACCCGCGGGCTGCCCGCGTTGCGCCACACCTCGCGGCCCAGCACCAGCGCCATCTGCTCGACGTAGGACAGGCGCCGGACCTCCGCGGGGGTCAGCGAATCCTCCGGCTTGACCTTCAGATGCCCGCCGATGCGCACCGGGAGCTCGAACTGCTCGATGAAGTCGTCCTCGAGGACGTCGATGCCGCTCTCCCCGTTGAGCAGTCCCTTCCACGTGGAGTCGATGTCCCCGGCGATCGACGTGGTCGCTGCCAGGCTGGTGACGACCACGCTGGGAAAACCCTTACTGCTGACACTCGTCATGCTCGGCTCACTTTCGATGGCAATCCTCTGGCGAATAGTCCCGGTACGGGACTGTCTGCGGCGCCGATCGCGGCGCGAGCGCGGCCGAAACGGCGTGAACCGGACATCGAATACCACTTCAGCAGGAGTTCGGTCCTCTTTAATGCGACGCGCCCTCCTGCCCTCGAGTGCCCGGCAGGGTCGGACTACATTATCGGGGGCGGAACCGACCGGAGTTGCCATGTGACACGCAGCAATCCGATCGCTATTGCACTGTACCGGGTTTCTTCGTGCACCGTCTCATTCACAGATAGCCGATCCGACATGAGGAAGGGCTTGTTCGTGGCCAGGAAGCTGACTCAGCTCGAACTGCTCATGGAGCTGGAACCCATCGCCGAGCAGAATGTTGACCGACATCTGTCGATGGCCAAGGAGTGGCATCCGCACGACTACGTGCCGTGGGACTCCGGTCGCAACTTCGCGGCAATGGGCGGGACGGACTGGGATCCTGAGCAGTCGACGCTCAGCGAGGTCGCCAAGGCCGCGATGATCACCAACCTGCTCACCGAGGACAACCTGCCCTCGTACCACCGCGAGATCGCCGAGAACTTCTCCCAGGACGGCGCCTGGGGCACCTGGGTCGGCCGCTGGACCGCCGAGGAAAACCGCCACGGCATCGTCATCCGCGACTACCTGGTGGTCACCCGCGCGGTGGATCCGGTCGCGCTCGAGCGTGCCCGGATGGTGCACATGACCCAGGGCTACAACCCCATCAAGATGATTCGCGACGCCGGCGCCGAGCTGGAACACGTCACCGATCGCGGATTCCTGCATTCGGTGGCCTACGTGACCTTCCAGGAACTGGCCACCCGGGTGTCGCATCGCAATACCGGCAAGGTGTGCAACGACCCCGTCGCCGACCGCATGCTCGCGCGCATCGCCGCCGACGAGAACCTGCATATGATCTTCTACCGCAACGTCTGTGGCGCGGCGCTGGACCTGTCGCCCGATCAGGCCCTCGCGGCGATCGCCGAGATCGTGTGCCACTTCCAGATGCCCGGTTACGGCATGCCGGACTGGCGCCGCAACGGCGTGCTGATGGCCAAGCACGGGGTCTACGATCTGCGCCAGCACCTCGAGGAGGTGGTGATGCCGGTGTTGCGCAAGTGGAATGTGTTCGAGCGCAACGATTTCGGCGCCGAGGGCGACCGGATCCGGAATCAGCTCGGGGAATACCTGGAGAAGCTACAGAGCGATTGCGTGCGATTCGAGGAGCAGCGCGACCGGGCGCTGGCGCGCGAGGCGCGCAAGCGAGATCTGGCGCCGGCCAAGGCATAACGCCTTCGGCTAGACGACCAGCCCGACCAGGTGGCCGATCCCGAAGGTGACCACCATCGCCAGCGCGCCGCCCACGAGGACTCGCACGGTGGCGCGCAGTACCGGGGCCTGCCCCAGCTTCGCCCCGACCGCGCCGGTGATCGCCAGCGCCACCAGCACGGCGACGATGGTGACCGGAATCCGCAGCGCGACCGGAGTGAGGATCGCCAGCAGCGGCAGCAGCGCGCCGAGGGTGAAGGACAGCGCCGAGGAGAATGCGGCGTGCCGCGGATTGGTCAGCTCGGTCGGGTCGATGCCCAGTTCGGCCTCGGCGTGCGCGGTGAAGGCGTCGTTCTCGGTCAGCTCCTCGGCGACCTTCCACGCCGTCGCCGCGGACAGGCCCTTGCCCTCGTAGATTGCCGCGAGCTCGGCCAGCTCCGCCTCGGGCTGCTCGGCCAGTTCCCGGCGCTCCACCTCGAGAATCGCGCGCTCGCTGTCGCGCTGCGTGCTGACCGATACGTACTCCCCGAGCGCCATCGACACCGCGCCGGCGGCCAGCCCCGCGATACCCGCGGTCAAAATCGTCGACCGCGTCGCCGTGGCAGCCGCCACACCGACGACAATTCCCGCCACGGAAACAATTCCGTCGTTGGCGCCCAGAACTCCGGCCCGCAGCCAATTCAACCGCGACGCCAGACCATTCCCATGCGGCTCCGGATGCACCTGCGGTGCAACCACAACGTCCTTCTCGAGCACTGCCTCATCACTCAGCACACGACTACGCTAACCAATTATCAGGCCGTCTACCAGCAATGGAAGGCTACCCATAACGAGGTAAACCAGTGCACACCAAGGGTTTACATACCTAACTCGGAGCCGCGCAGCAGCCCTGCGGATTTCGGCAGAATAACTTTTCCGGCTGCCTGATTCGCCTGCTCAACCCGCTGTTCCACCGACTGAGCACCGAGCCCCCCGGCAATTTCCGTCGAACTCACGATGCGCCCTATCGTTCTCGCACTCTCGTCGAAGCCGAAATCTTGTGACGCGAGTTACAGGCTACGCCCGCGAGCGCCGGGAGCGCACGATCCACAACCAGGTGACCGCGATCATCGCAACAAGGGCAGGTTTTCCGAAGAACAGGGCGACGGTGCCGAGGACCAGCACCTTGTCGGCGAGATACAGGGGCCCCATCACGACCACGTGCAGTACCCAGAAGGCGAACCAGGCCAGGGTTATCCGGCGGTGCACCCGGACGCGATCGGGAGTCACGTCCCGCGGCTCGAGCCCGACGCGCTGGGACAGCCACAGGCTCAGCGGCCGGCGGCCGACGAGGGTGATCCCGAATCCGACGGTCGCGACGACGCAGAACAGGATCTCGGGCAGATAGAAGCCGCGGCCCTCACCGGTGAAGAGGACGAACAGCGAGAACAGGAAGATCACCGCGACCGAGGTCGCCACCACCCTCGCGGAATCGCCACGAAAAACACGAAATACCCCCAGCCCCAGGGCAATCGCGATCGCCACGAGAATCCCGAGCTTCGGGCCGACGGTGCTGTACCCGATCAGGAAGCCGATCGCGGGCGCCGCGCCGTCGAGCAGATGGCGCGGGCCGTGCATGGTGCGGAACTTCGCCCACATGTCCGCGAGGGAGGCGTTCTGATCGGCGATAGGTTTCTCCAACTGCATTGTCGAAAGGTCCTGTCGTTCGGTCGAATCCGGCGGCGCCGGTCAGGGTGTCGCGATGTCGAGGGCCGGGCGGACGAGACCGCCTCAGGCGCGGCGCTCGATCGGCGCGGGCACGTAGCGGCCGTCCAGGACCTGTGGGTCCGGGATGTACACGCGCAGCAGCGGACGGAACGGACCGGCCGGGCACGGCAGCCAATTCGCCCGCGCCACAGGGTCTTCCGGTTCGGTATGGCCGATCGTGACGGTGAGCGCGCCGTGGGTGTCGAACACGATGCCCGGGGTGCGATCGCCGATCGAATAACGCCCGATCGGATTCTCGACCAGGTAGTAGTCCGGGACGTCGTACATGGTCAGCGACCAGAATCCGGCATTGGGCGGGGTCGGATCCAGGCGCAGCGTGTAGGTGCGCTCGCCGGTCAGCTGCTCGCCCTTGTCGTCGAGGTAGATCGGCGAATATGCCGCCTCGTAGCCGTGGTTGCCCCAGAGCCCGCCCAGCGCGGCGGCCGCGCGGGTGGCGAAGCGCACGGGTCCCTCCGCCATCTTCCACTGCGGCTCGTCGCGAGTGCCGATCTCGAAGAAGTCCAGGTTGTAGTCGAAGATGTGGAAGGACTGCACCCAGCCGTTCACGACGTCAGCGGCGCTGCCGCGGACCAACTGCTCGAGCATCTCCCTGCCCGCCTCGTACCCGGCCCCGAGGGCGGCGCGGACCGGCTCGGCGAGATCGGCGACGGGCACCTCGCCGGTCAGCCCGAGCGCGGCGAACGTCCGCAGCACCGGCAGGTCACGCGCGGCCGGGAGAAACTCCTGCGACCAGGTGCGGAACTTCTCGAAGAAGGTGAGTGCCGCGCTCGCGTCGGCGGCGATCTCAGGCACCCCGACCGGGACGCGCCCGGGCTCGAGCGGCTCGAGGGTCAGCGCGTCCTGGAGTGCCTTTGCGGCGGGCAGGTCCTGCGGGCCGGCGACGGCGTAACGCCCGACGATGGATGCCACGCGGGTGGGGAAGCGCACCGGAGTCATTCCATCGGGCGCGGTCCCCGCCCACCCGGGCGGCACGAGCAGGTACGTCCCCGCGTCGTTGCCGGTGCCACGCGTGCCGATATAGGCGAAGTTGTTGGTCCAGGCGTCGACGAACTGCAGCACGTAGTAGCGGTCCGACGCGGGCACGCGCAGCACGATCGGGCCGACACCGAGATCGATCTGCGCGATCGAGTACAGCGTGTCGTTGTTGACGGTGACGAACGTATCCGAGGGTTCGGCCAGGCCAGGGGTGTGGCCGAAGGTGTTGAAGGGTGCGGGCGGGTTGGCGCCCAATCCGGTTCGCACGAACCTGTCGACCTGCTCCACGTCGAACACCAGCGGAAACCCGTACACGTAGGCCTGGGCGGCCCGCTGAATCAGTTCCTGATCGGTCATCGCTTGTGCCTCCTGCACCCGGTGGGCCGGATCGAGGTGACCCACACGACACGAGGCATGGGCGTGCCACCGATAAAGCCATACGTTTATATTGCATCCAGACTGCATTACAGGCAAGGCGACCTGATTAAAACCTTGCTGAGAAAACTATCGCGCGATGATGGGTCCGGCCCGCAGCCGGACCCCCGTTCACACCGCGACGCGGGCGCCCTCGAGCTCCAGCAGCTCGCGCTTGCGCTCCACTCCGCCGGCGTAGCCGGTCAGCGACCCGTTCGCACCGATGACGCGGTGACAGGGCCGAACGATCAGCAGCGGATTCGCACCGATCGCCGCACCCACCGCCCGCACCGCGGCACGGGACGCACCGATCCGCGCGGCGATCTGCCCGTAGGTGACGGTGTCGCCGTACGGGATCTCGTCCAGCGCATCCCACACGCGCTGCTGGAAATCGCTTCCGGCGCCGTCGTATTCGATCTCGAACCGGTGCAGCTCGCCCCGGAAGTACGCCTGCAGCTGCGCGATGACCTCGGCGAAGGCGCCGGGATGCCGGACCCAGTCCGGCCGCACCGCGGCGCCCCGTCCGCCCGCCATCGACACCACCGTCAACACCACCGAAGCCCCGGACGGTTCGCCCGCGAGCAGCAGCTCCCCGACCGGGCTGTCCATCGTCGTGTACACGGTCATCGCACGTCCCTTCGCAGATCTCGTCGTGTTTCCACTACCAATCTGCCGCAGGAGCGCCACCCACACCGGCGGAAATCAGACATCGCGATCACCGGTAGCCCGAGCGTCGTACCGACGCTGCCATCGGCCTCCGACTACCTCAGACCCGCTGCAGCGCAGCAGATTTCGTTACCGGGCGCAGGGTCTTGTCCAGATCGGCGCGCATGGTGGTGGCCGAGTCGAGGATGTAGTTCTGTCGCACCTTCCACGGGGTGCGGTCGCCCTGACGCGGGAAATCGCCGATCGAGCGCTGGATGTATCCCGAGCTCAGATCCAGCAGGGGGCGCTCGTTCAGCTCACCGCGCGGCTCCGGCACCACCGCGTCGAGCCCGCGGCGGTCCATGTGCGCGAGCACCTTGCAGACCAGGCGCGAGCTCAGATCGGCGCGCAACGTCCACGAGGCGTTGGTGTAGCCGATGCACACCGCGAAGTTCGGCACGCCGGTGAGCATCGCGCCCTGCCAGACGAACTGCTCGGGCAGCGCGACCGGTTCACCGTCGACGGTCAGCGAGATGCCGCCGAACGCAAGCATTTTCAGCCCGGTCGCCGAGACCACGACGTCGGCCTCGAGCACGCGGCCGGACTTCAGCCGAATCCCCTCGGGCACAAAGGAATCGATGTGATCGGTGACCACCTCCGCCTTGCCCTTGCGCATCGCCTTGAAGAAGTCGGCGTCCGGGACCGCGCACAGCCGCTGGTCCCACGGGTTGTAGCTGGGCGTGAAGTGCTCGGCCACCAGGACCTCGTCCTTCAGGATGCGGGCGGCGATGCCGGTCAGCAGCCTGCGCGCCGACTCGGGCCGCCGCCGGCAGTACTGGTAGAAACCGACGTTGAACAGGATGTTCTTGGTGCGGATGACCCGGTGGGCCAGGTTCGGGGGCAGCAGCTCCCGGATCTTGTCGGCGTACTTGTCGCGGCCGGGCACCGCCGAGATCCAGGTCGGCGAGCGCTGCAGCATGGTGACCCGCTCGGCCTGCTCGGCCATGGCGGGCACCAGGGTGACCGCGGTGGCGCCGCTGCCGATGACGACCACCCTCTTGCCCGCGTAGTCCAGATCCTCCGGCCAGAACTGCGGATACACCATCGTCCCGGCGAAGCTCTCCACGCCGGGGAAGTGCGGCGCATGCCCCTGGTCGTAGTCGTAGTAGCCCGCACAGCTGTACAGGAATCCGCAAGTGAGCGTGCGGGTCTCGCCGCCCTGCCGCAGGGTCAGCGTCCACCGGGCATCCGCGGTGGACCATTCCGCGGCGATCACCTTGGTGCCGTAGCGAATCCGGGAATCGATGCCGTACTGCGCCGCGGTCTCCCGGACGTACCGCAGGATCGAAGGCCCGTCGGCGATGGACTTCGCGTCGCGCCACGGCTTGAACGGGTACCCGAGGGTGAACATGTCCGAGTCCGAGCGGATGCCGGGATACCGGAACAGATCCCAGGTGCCGCCCATCGCCTCGCGGGCCTCGAGGATGGCGTAGTTCTTGCCGGGCAGCTCGGTCTGCAACCGATAGGCGGCACCGATACCGGACAGACCGGCACCGACGATGACGACGTCGACATGCTCCATACCCTCAGTGTGCTGGGCCACACGGCCTCCTTCTTGACTCTGCGCGACAAGTATTTGATTCTGGACGACATGTCGGTGATCAGATCCGCCGGGCTGCGGGGGTTCCGCGCCACGGTAGCCGAGCTGGGCGGCAATGCGGAGGACTTCGCGACCCGGGCCGGGCTGCCGGTCGCCGCGCTGGACGCCGACGATCTGCTGGTCCCCGACCACCTGATGGCGATGACCCTGGAGACCGCCGCGGCCGAGCTGAACTGCCCGGACCTGGGCCTGCGCATCGCGACCCGGCAGGACCTGAGCATGCTCGGCCCGCTCGCACTGGCAATCCGCAACTCCCCGACCCTGGCCGACGCGCTGGAGTGCACCTCACGCTACCTGTTCGTGCACGCCCGGGCGCTGAGCCTGACGCTCGAGCCCGACCCGTACGGGGATCGCACCATCACCGCGCTGCACTACGGCGTGGAGCTCGGACGCGCGGTCACGGTCCAGGGCACCGACCTGGGCCTGGCATTCCTGCACCGCACCCTGTTGCTGCTGGTCGACGGGCCCTATGGACTGCGCTCGGTGGAACTGCCCTATCGCCCGCCGGCCCCGCGCGAGACCTACGAGGAATTCTTCGGCGCCCCAGTGCGATTCGATCGCCCGGCCGCGCTACTTCGCGTCCCGAGCAGCCTGGCTGCACGCGCGGTGCCCGGTGGGGACGAACATCTTTCGCGCCTGGCGATCGCCTTTCTCAACGAGCAGTCCGCGGGCGAGGGGGATTCCATCGTGCCGCGCGTGCGCGCCGCGGTTCAGCAGATGCTGGGCACGACTGCGCCCGAAATATCCGCCGTGGCAAGAATTTTGACACTGCATCCGAGAACCCTGCAGCGCCGGCTGGCCGCCGAGCACACCGGCTTCGCGACGATCCTGGACAATGTGCGCCGCGCCGAGGCGCACCGCTACCTGACCACCACCGATCTGCCGATGAGCCAGATCGCCTCGCTGCTGGGCCTGTCGGAGCAGTCCACCTTCACGCGCTGCTGTCAACGCTGGTGGGACGCAATGCCTTCCGCGGTCCGACGCGATCACGCGCTGGCGGTGCCGTGACCGCCGCGGAGCGGGATCCTCAGCGACCGCGGTCGGCCCAGGGATTGACCGACAGCGTGAATTCCGTGGCCTTCAGCGACATTCGCGCCTCGTAGATCCGCTGGTAGCCGGTGTGCGCGATCTTCCACTCGCCGTCCACGATTCGATACCGGTCGTGGTAGTAGGCGGCCCCGCGGATCATGACGTCGAATTCGGGCACGATCACGGTGTCCTCCAGACACCAGGTGCCGCTGGCGGTTTCGCCGTCGACCTCGATGACCGGATGCGTGCAGACGTGGACGGTGATGATGTTCGCCTCGAGCGAGGTGCGCATGTATCCGGCGATGGCGTCGCGGCCGCTGAACTGCAGCGGCCGCCCGCCGGACGGTGAGCCGTAATCGCCGGTGGCGTCCTCGGCGAACGTTTCGGCGAACTCGTCCCAGTTTTTCAGGTCCAGGGCCTGCAGGTACCGGTACTTGAGCGCACGGATCTGCTCGAGCGCAACGAGATCCATCGCGGCTCCCTTCTCGGTTCGAATGCCGAAAACAGTAGAACACGTTCCGCTCTACGTCCTGGCTTTCCCGCACCCGGGAGCCGTCCGGGTCCACCGGCCGCCGCGGCGGCCGGGCGCGGCGATCCCCGGGGACGGTGAGCCGGCGGAGCCTGCGGAGCCCGGCGGGGTGGGTGAATTCAGGCGTGCGTGCCGCCGTCGATGCGGATCTCGGTGCCGGTGATAAAGGCGCCGTCGTCCGAGGCCAGCATCGCGACCACGCCGGCGACGGTGTCGGGCGAGGCGAAGCCCTGGCCGATGGCGGGGACCAGCTTCATGAACAGGCTCATGTCGGCGTCCGCGGGGATGCCGGGGCCGCGGCCGTCGGTCATGTCGCTGGAGATCGAGCCGGGCGCCACGGCCACCGCGCGCAGTCCCTGCTTGGCGTATTCCGCCGCGAGGGCGTGGGTCATCGACATGATGCCGCCCTTGGACGCGGCGTAGGCCGACATGTACGGGTGCGCGAAGAAGGTCGAGGTGGAGGCGAAGTTCACGATGACGCCGTGACCCGACTCGAGCAGCGCGGGCAACGACTCGCGAATCATCAGGAAGGTGCCGGTCAGGTTGGTGGTGATGATGCGGTTCCAGTCGGCAAGCGGCATCTCGTGGGTGTGCGCTGAGCGCAGGATGCCCGCGGCGTTGACCAGGACGTCCAGGCCGCCGAGGGCGGATACGGCCGATCCGACGCCGGCCTGCACCGAGGCCTCGTCGGAGATGTCGATCGTCAGGGTGGTCAGGCGGTCGGCGGCGCCCTTCTCTGCGGCCTGCTTGGCGGTCTCGGCCAGGCCCGCCTCGTTGACGTCGGCGCCCACGACGGCGCCGCCCTCGGACAGGATCCGATGCACGGTGGCGCGGCCTATGCCGGAGCCCGCGCCGGTGATGAGTACACGACGATTCGCGAAACGCTCCATGGTGAAACCCTCCTTTACCAGGTAAAATAGCTGTCAACTGACACATTACGCCGATGTGGCACGCCGTGCCACTATGGCAAACCGGGTACGATAACGCCGGAGAAGGAGGTGCCCGATGATGGCCACACCGGGCGCACACACGCCCCGCCCGACACTCGCGCAGCGGCGCAAGGCACAGACCCGTCTGGAGATCGCCCGCACCGCCGCGCGCCTGTTCGCCGAGCACGGCACCGCCGCGGTCACCGCGGAGCGGATCGCCGGCGAATCCGGGGTCGGCCTGCGCACCTTCTACCGGTACTGCCGCACTAAAGAGGATGCCGTGGAACCGCTGCTTTCGATGGGCGCGTCCCGCTGGCTGGACAGGCTCGCCGCGGGACCGGCTCGGCTGCCGACGACCGCGGAGTTGGAGGCCGCCGCGGCGCGTGCGATGACCCCCGAGGATGACGGCCACGAACTGGAGATTACGCGCGGCCTGCTCCGCGCGATGCGCGAGGATCCGGCCCTGCGCGCGGTCTGGCACAGGGTCAATCTGAACGGCGAGCAGGCCCTGTTGGACGTATTGACCGAGCGTGCACCCGAGGCCGACTCCCTGCGGCGGCGCCTGACCGCGGCGGCGGCGGCCGGGGCGATCCGCGTCGCGCTCGAGGAGTGGGCCGACGACGACACCGCGGGATCCCCCACCCCGCTGGTGGTGCGCAGCATGCGCGAGCTCACCGCCGGCATCTCCTGACGCGCCCGCAGCGGGCCGATCACTGATCGGTTCCGGCCAAACGATCTTCCCGCGGTGCCACACTCGAAGGCGGGTGGGCGCGAGGAGGATCTGTGGCTACAGTACCGGCTCCGGGCGCCGCCGAGATCGACGCCGTGAGGCCGCATCCCAGGCGGGTCGCCCCTAAGGGTTCCTACATCTGGAACATCGTCACCACCACCGACCCGAAGCTGCTCGGGGTCATGTATATCGTCACGTCGGTCTCGTTCTTCCTGATCGGCGGGCTCATGGCGCTGCTGATGCGGGCCGAGCTGGCGCGGCCGGGGCTGCAGTTCCTGTCGCCGGAGCAGTACAACCAGCTGTTCACCATGCACGGCACGATCATGCTGCTGTTCTATGCGACCCCGATCGTCTTCGGGTTCGCCAATTGCGTACTGCCACTGCAGATCGGCGCCCCCGACGTGGCCTTCCCGCGCCTGAACGCGCTGAGCTACTGGCTGTATCTGTTCGGTGCGACGATCGCGACGGCCGGATTCATCAGCCCCGGCGGCGCAGCCGATTTCGGCTGGACGGCCTATGTGCCGCTGAGCGCGGGCACGCACTCCCCCGACGTCGGGGGTGACCTGTGGATCATGGGCGTGGCGCTGTCGGGCGTCGGGACGATTCTCGGCGGGGTCAACATGATCACCACCATCGTCTGCCTGCGCTGCCCGGGCATGACGATGTTCCGGATGCCGATCTTCACCTGGAACATTCTGGTCACGAGCGTGCTTGTGCTACTGGCCTTTCCGATCCTGACCGCGGCGCTGATGGGCCTGGAGGTGGACCGGCACCTGGGCGGCCACATCTACGACCCGGCCAACGGCGGGGCGATCGAATTCCAGCATCTGTTCTGGTTCTTCGGTCATCCCGAGGTGTATATCGTCGCGCTGCCGTTCTTCGGGATCATCACCGAGATCATTCCGGTGTTCAGCCGCAAACCGGTATTCGGTTACACCACACTGGTGTACGCGACGCTGTCGATCGGCGCGCTGTCGGTGGCGGTGTGGGCGCACCACATGTTCGCCACGGGAGCGGTTCTGCTGCCGTACTTCTCGGTGATGACCTTCCTGATCGCGGTGCCGACGGGGGTGAAGTTCTTCAACTGGGTGGGCACCATGTGGAAGGGCCAATTGACGTTCGAGACGCCCATGCTGTGGTCCATCGGATTCCTGACCACATTCCTGTTCGGCGGCCTGTCGGGGGTCATCCTGGCCAGCCCGCCGCTGGACTTCCACGTCTCGGATACGTATTTCGTTGTCGCGCACTTCCATTACGTGCTCTTCGGCACCATCGTGTTCGCCACCTTCGCGGGCATCTACTTCTGGTTCCCGAAGATGACCGGGCGATTCCTGGACGAACGACTCGGCAAGCTGCACTTCTGGTCCACCTTCGTCGGCTTCCACACCACCTTCCTGGTGCAGCACTGGCTGGGCGCGGAGGGCATGCCGCGCCGCTACGCGGACTACCTGCCAACCGACGGATTCACCACGCTCAATACGATTTCCACCATCGGGTCGTTCATCCTGGGCTTCTCGATGATCACGTTCGTGTGGAACGTCTTCCGCAGCTATCGGTACGGCCAGGTCGTCGACATCGACGATCCATGGGGCAGCGGGAACTCCCTCGAGTGGGCCACCTCCTGCCCGCCACCGCGCCACAACTTCTACGAGCTACCCCGAATCCGTTCGGAGCGACCGGCCTTCGAGCTGCACTACCCGCACATGGTCGAACGCATGCGCGCGGAGGCGGAGGCGGGCTGGGGGTCCCACCGGCCCCGGGCACTCGAGCCCGAGATCACCGACGCGGCCGAGTGACCCGATGCGGAGATCACATCACCCGTGATCCCCGTGGGTTGGCCGCGTATCCCGGCGGTCGCAGCGCATCGTCCGCCCTCGGGCACGCATCGCGCGAGTCCGCCGACCGGAATCGTAGGAATTCGAACGCATGTTCGATATACTCTGTCGGCGCAGTTAGCTCGCATCCATGATCGGATGCCGCGATCGCACAGCCCCGATCGCGGAGCTGCGCCGGTGTCCGCATCGCGCAGGTGCGGGCGGCGGCGAAACTTGTCGTACCCCTGCGGCATACTGGGGGCATCGGACGCCGGTCAGGTTGCACCACAAGGTAATCCGCAACCCTAGGAAAGGCGTGTTCATGTCCGAGCTCCGCTCGTCGACGTCCGATGGCAGTTTCGAGTTGACCGCCGAAGCGCAGCGTCACCGGGATCTACTGCGCGGCCCGGTCGAGGAGTACCGGCGGCGGATCGCGCTGCAGGCTCGATATATGCCGATGCAGGGCCAGGCCCTGCTCGAACGAGCCGAGGAACGCATCGCCGATTTGATGATCGACCCATCCCGTCACCACGATCTCGATCTCGAGGTGTACCGGGCCGTGCGCGACGGCTGGCCGACGCGGTTCGACTCCCGCTGGCAGATGTTCGTGGCCACGCGGGGGCGCCGCGAGGTCCTGATCCCGCCGCAGGGTCCCGAACGCCGCTTCGGCATCATCGCCCGGATGGCGGCGAACAGGGTGGAGCTCGAACAGATTCTGCTCGTCGCGATGGTCGTGATCGCCCACCCCGAGGGCCCGGGCGCGGCGGTGGATCTGCCCGTCCGGGCGAACCACGCTGAAGGCGCCTCCGCGGCGTTACCGCAGGCATCGGGCTCCGTGGGGTAGAACGGGAACACCGCCGGGGCGGGGCGGCGCGAATCGCGCTATTGCACAGAGCGTTCCGGCAGCCCGGGCGGCGCGGAGTCCGAGGGTCCGGCATCGGTGGCGGCCGATGCCGGTTCCCCACCGACCGGGCCCAACCGCCTGTGCACCATCAGCTGCTGCAGATATGTCCAGGCGTTGCTGGTGGCGAAGTACACCAGGATGCCGACAGGCATCACCAGGCCCGCGGCGAGCGTGAAGACCGGAAACAGCCACATCGTCATCAGGTTGATCAGCCGGGTCTGCGGGGTGAATTCGGTCTGGCGCGTCACCGAGGCGCGAGCGGTCAGATGCGTGCACACCGCGCCGAGGACCACCAGCGGAATTGCCACCGCGGCAACCGAAACCCACCCGGCGCCCGAGGTCAGCAGGGTCGCCGAGAGGGGTGCGGTGAACAGCTTCCCGTGCACGTACGACTGCACCTGCACGGGCGAGAACAGGTAGTTGGCGGTGGCGGCGTTCTGGGCCGCGCTCATCCGCGCCGGATGCCCCAGCAGCCGCACCACCAGGGATCCGGAACCGGTGCGGTCGAACGAGGCGAGCACATGAAATAGCCCCAGGAACACCACCATCTGCGCGACGATGGGCAGGCAGCCGCTGAACACGCTGAACTCGTGCTGTTTCTGCAGCGCCCGCATCTCGGCGGTGAGCCGCTCGCGATCGTCGGCGTGCCGGGCCTGCAGCTCCTTCATCTTGGGCCGCAGCACGGACATCGTCCGCTGGAAACGGACATACGCCACAAAGGGTTTGAACAGCGCCGCCCGCAGCGTCAGGACGAACAGGACGATCGCCAGCGCCCAGGCGACGCCGCTGGCGGGGCCGAGCGCGGCAGCGAATGCGCTGTGCCACAACCACAGCACGGCTGAGAGGGGGTAGTAAACGATATCGAGCATGGTCAGCCCACCCGGGTAACGTCGACCACCACGACTCGGCGATCCCGATAGACCAGCGCTTCTACGGGCAGACCATCGACCCGGGCGCGCGCATCAGCGGCGATCTCGTAGGTGTACATCAGCCCCTACCGGCCGAGTTTGGCGTTGATCTCCGCCCGATGCGCCGCGGCGCCGATGGTGGGCACGCTGCGTCCCCGTTGTAGATCCTCGGCCTGCGCAAGCATCCGGAGATGCGCCTGCGCACCGTGCCGTTGGGTCGTCTCGGCTATCTCACGAAAGGTCGCCAGGACCGCCGGCACGCCGGTGAGATCCAGCGACTCTGCCGCAATCGCCATGGCCTCGCGGTAACGGCTGGCGAATTCTGCTCGCTCACCGCCGACGAGCGCATCATGGACAGCCCGCGGAGTTGAGGCAGCCACCAGCGCGGAATGCGCCGTAGGTTCGGACAACTCAGGTGATGCCATAGCCACACAATAACCCGACTGCCGACGCTGCTGAGTGTGTTCATTCGCGAAGGACGGTTCAGTCCAGCAGTCGCCTCAGCAAAACCAGCGATCCGGCGATGTGGGCGCGTTCGGCGGTGGTGAAACGCTCGGCGAGGAGGTCGGCAAGGTGTTCGTGGCCCGCTTCGCGGCGTTCGGCCAGGATGCGGTGGCCCTCGGGGGTGAGGTGCAGGAGTTTGCGGCGTAGATCGTGTTCGTCGGGGGACTTGTGGAGCAGACCGCGGTCTACGAGGGTGGCGACCGCGGTGGCCGCGGACTGGTGGCGAATCTTGTCGGCGCGGGCCAGATCGGCGACGGTGGCGGGGCCCTCGCGGTCCAGGCGCTTGAGGATCGAGACCTGGGTCAGCGAGAGCTCGCGAGCCGGCGACGCGGTGCGCATGCGCCGGACCAGGACGCCGACCAACTGCTGCAGATCCTCCGCCAGGCCCACGGGTTCGTTTGTGCGATCGGTCATAACTCCCTAACATACAGTAAGACTGCGCAGTTGAACTGTGCAGTCCAGCTGACGAGAGGGGATACCGATGGCCGAGGACCTGAAGACCGGCGAACTGACCGTGGACGGACGGGCGCGCACGTTCAGCGTGCGGCCGCCGCGGCACAGCGGGGCGCCGTTGATCGTGGCGCTGCACGGCAACATGTCGGGGATGCCGCAGCGGCCGCCGGTGGCCGGACCGCTGATGGACTCCTGGATGCGCTTCAGCGAATTCGCCGACGCCTACGGCGTGGCCGTGGTCTACCCCGACGGCCACGAAGGCTGCTGGGCGGACGGGCGGGGAGTCACCGTCGCCGACGCGGACGGGGTCGACGACATCGCCTTCCTGCGAGCCCTGATCGACTGGTGCGCAGCACAATACGGCACCGAACGAGAGCAGACCGTCGCCGCGGGCATTTCCAACGGCGCATTCATGGCGCACCTGGTGGGGCACGAATTGAGCGAGCTGGTACCGGTTGTCGCGGCGGTGGCCGGTGGCCTGCCGGTGGCGCTGCGCGGGCACGAGCCCACCCATGCGGTCTCGGCGCTGCTCATCAACGGCACGGCCGACGAAGCGGTGCCGATCACCGGCGGCTTCTCGCGGCACCGGGGACCCGACGGCGAATTACGCGGGCAGACACTGGGCTTGGCGGAGACCGCGGCGCACTGGCGCAGCATCGATCGGTGCGCGGGCGAGGGCACGACGATCACCACCGAGGGATCGAGCCGTCACACCGTCGAGGGCGGCGTGGGCGGTGCCCGGGTCGCGGACTGGACCGTGTTCGGCGGCGGGCACACCTGGCCGGGCAAGCCCACTCCGCCCGAATGGGAAGACGGTCCGAACACCCACACCTCCACGGATTTCGATGCCGCGCAGGAGATCCTGCGGTTCGCACAGCCGCTGCTGTCACCTGCCGCCGCACGCAAGCTCTGACCTTTACGACATCAAGGGAGAATCTTTCATGGCCATCATCGGAAAGCTGCTGAAGAACCGCAGGGCCGGTGACCACAACCTCGCCTGGGAGCTGGAAAACCTGCGCGGCGGAGCGAGTTTCGAGCTCACCAGCCCCGACTTCGGGCACGAGACGACCCTGGACCCGCGGCATGCCTCGAAACGGATCGGCGGCCAGGATCTCTCGCCCGCGTTGGCCTGGTCCACCCCGCCGGAGGGCACCGCACAGCTCCTGCTGGTCGTCGAGGATCCGGACGCACCCATGGGCCTGCCGTTCGTACACGCTCTCGCCCTGCTGGACCCCGCCCTCACCGCGCTCCCCCGCGGTGGCCTCACCGCCACGAATCCGGCGCCGGGCGTGGAACTGCTGCGCTCGGGCTGGGGCAGCGGCTACACCGGACCGGCCCCGGTCAAGAGCCACGGCCCGCACCGCTACGCCTTCCAGCTCTTCGCCCTGACCGAGCCACTGACCACGGTGAACGGCAAGTCCCCCGCCGGGGCCAAGCCCCGCGATGTGATGAGCGCGGCGGTCTCGCATGCTCGTGCCCGCACGGACGGGTTCTACGAGCGTCCCTGACCTGGGTTACCTCCCGCCAAGCCCGGCCGCCCGCACGAGTTCTCGAGCAACCGAGCTTTCCCAGGCAGTCCGATGATGACCGGCAGCCGCTCCCCATCTCGGGCCCGGCGGGATCAGCGTGTGCGAAGCCCGTCGAGCACGACCGCGAGGTTGCGTGACCACTGGTCGGGCGCGGCGCGCAAACCGATGGTGTTCGCGTCCGTGGCGGCCCCCGCGAGCAGGAAAGCCACGTCCTGCCAGGCGATGTCGCCGCGCAGCGCGCCCGCGCGCTGCGCGCCCTCGACCAGATGCCGCAGCCGCGTGCGGATTTCGGCGAGTACACCGTCGAGCCCGGGGAATCCCGTGCCGCCCAGGGCATCGTTCACCCCGCAGCTCTCGGCGCGCAATCGGACGTAGGCCGAGGCGAATTCGGTAAAACCGTGCCACGGGTCCACATCGGTGAGGGCGCGGTCGCCCAGGGCGAGGATCTCCTCCAGCACCTCGGCCAGCACCGCCTGCAGCAGCAGCTCGAGGGAGGGCACCCGGCGGTAGAAGGTGCCCTTGCCGACTCCGGCGCGTTCGGCGATCTCCTGCGCGGTGACCTCGACTCCGACCTGCGCCAGGGCCGAGCGCGCGGCGGCGACCAGGCGTTCCAGGTTGCGCCGCGCATCCGCGCGCGGCGCGGCGGAGGATTCGTCGGCGAGCAGCCGATCCACGGCGGTGGGCACGGCAACCATCCTATCAAAGTGGACTCATCAAGTCCGCTTAGGTATAAACGGACTTGCACAGTCCGTTTATGAGAGGAACCGGGCATGGACCCCATCCGAGTGGGCATCATCGGCGCCAGCCCCGACCGCGGCTGGGCGGTACGCGCGCATATTCCTGCGCTGCAGGCACTTCCGGACTTCCGGATCACCGCCGTCGCCACCAGCCGCCCCGAGAGCGCGCGGGAGGCGGCTCGTCTCTTCGGCGCCGAGCACGCCTACACCGACCCGCGGGCGCTGGCCGAGGAACCCGACGTCGATCTGGTGGCCGTCACCATCAAGGCGCCGGCACATGCGGAACCGATCCGCTCGGCGCTGGCGGCGGGCAAGCACATCTACTGCGAGTGGCCGCTCACGGGGCATACCGAGGCGGCGGCGGAACTGGCCGAGTTCGCCGCGGCCACGACGGTGCATCACGCCGTCGGCCTGCAGGCCCGCTATGCGCCCGCGATCGTGCGCGCCAGGCAGCTGATATCGGAAGGCTATGTCGGACAGCTGATTTCAGCGACCGTCTATTCCGCTCGCGGGCTGCGCGCGGGCGGGACGATACCGGCGTGGACGGCCTACACGCTGGATCACCGCAGCGGCGCGGGCATGGTCGACATCGGTGGCGGGCACACGCTGGACGCGGTCGAATACCTCGTCGGCGAGTTCGCCGATGTCTCGGCGCGCCTGGCGATCCGGCATCCGCGCGCGGTCGTGGCGGAGACCGGCGCGGGCATCGAGGTCACCAGCCCGGACCAGCTGCTGCTCAGCGCATTCACGCGCGGCGGCGTCCCGGTGTCGGTCCATCTCCACGACGCCAAGGTCACCGACGGCCGTACCAGGATCGAAATCAGCGGCACCGCCGGTGATCTGGCGATCGTGTCCGGGGAGAACGGCCCGGGCGGGCTGCAGATGAGCGAGTTGCGGCTGCTGGGCGCCCGCGACGGCGGCGTCTGGGCCGAGCTCCCGGACCAGGATCCGCTCGCGCGCACGCCCCTCGACATCGAGGCCGGCAACGTCGCGAGACTCTATGCGGCACTCGCACAGGACATCCGCTCGGGCAGCACCACCGTGCCGGACTTCGCCCACGGCGTGCACGTGCACCGCCTGCTCGACGCCGTCCGCGCCTCGGCCGACATCGGGACCACAGTGCCGCGTCCGACCGCGCAGCCGACCGCCTGAACCACATCCCGATGACGCCGCGGCCGCCCACACCACATCTCGACGTGCCCGGCGGGTGCAGTTTCGACCGGTCATCGCGCGTACCCTCACCGAGGTGATCGCCGACAACACGCCCGATCGTGGGCCGGACTCGCCGGAACGCCCATGGCCGTGCGGGCGGCACCGACCCACGACCGGCGTGGACGAAAGGACCTTCCGTTGACCGATGCGATGCGCAAACACGACCAGGACGTGCGCAATTTCGCCAGCGACAACTGGGCCGGAGTGCACCCCGAGGTGCTCGAGGCGCTGGCCCTGGCCAACGGCGGTCACCAGCCGGCCTACGGCGCGGACGATTACACGACGGGCCTGCAGCACATCGTCGCCCGCCACTTCGGCGAGCGGGCCCGGCTCTATCCGGTCTGCACCGGCACGGGGTCCAATGTCGTTGCGCTGCAGGCGGTGCTGCCCCGGTGGGGCGCGGTGATCACGGCCGAGTCGGCGCACGTCAACGGCGACGAGTGCGGGGCCGCGGAGAAGGTGGGCGGGATCAAGATCTATCCCGTCGCCACGCCGGAGGGCAAACTGACTCCCGAGCTCGTCGACCGGCAGGCGTGGGGGCGCGGCAACGAGCACCGGGCCCAGCCCCTGGCCGTCTCGATCACCCAGAGCACCGAGCTGGGTACCTGCTATTCGGTCGAGGAGATTCGCGCACTGTGCGACCATGCCCACGAGCTGGGCATGCTGGTCCACCTCGACGGCGCCCGATTGTGCAATGCCGCAGCGTATCTGGGCGCCGGGCTGGGCGAGCTGACCACCGATGCGGGCGTGGACATCGTCTCGTTCGGCGGCACCAAGAACGGCCTGATGCTGGCCGAGTCGGTGGTCGTGCCGGACGCGGACCGGATCCGCGACATCGAGTACCTGCGCATGTCCTCCACGCAGCTGGCGTCCAAGATGCGGTTCGTCTCCGCGCAATTCGAGGCGCTCCTCGCGGGCGATCTCTGGCGGCGAAATGCGGTGCACGCCAATGCCATGGCGGCGCGACTGGCCGCGGCAGCCGAGCGGATCGAGGGTGTGCGCATCACCCGGTCCGTCCAGTCCAACGCCGTATTCGCCGTGCTGCCACCGGAAGTCACCGAACGTCTGCGCAAGCGCTTCGCGTTCCACATCTGGGACGAGAGCACCGGCGAGGTCCGCTGGATGTGTGCCTTCGATACCTCCCCGGAGGATGTCGATGCCTTCACCGATGCCCTTGCCCAGGAGATGGATTCGGCGACCGCCCAGGGACGATAGAGCAGCGGGCCACGCGGAGCCGACCACTGGTCGAGTGTCGCTGGACGGCGAGGCGAGGGACTTTGCACAGGTGACGGGTTGGACACCGGAGTGGGGAGTCGTGCAGCGGAGCAGTCCGGTCAGCTCGATCGGAGGTCAGGCCCGGCTGCCAATGAGCAGATGGCCGGGGAGCGGCTTCCTCTCCACGACCCGGTGCTCGACGGTGAGCCCGGCCCCTGCGAGCGCAACGGTCAGTTCGCCGATCGGGCGCAGCCGGAACCCGTGGGCCGTGAACGGCATCTTCGCCATCCCGTCCGGGTCGCCGATGCCGATCACCACCCGCCCCGCGGGCCGCAGCACCCGCGCCAGCTCCGCGCAGGCCCGATCCAGCTCGGGCACGAAATACACTGTGTTGACGGTGATTACCGAGTCCAGGCTCGCATCGGCGAGCGGCAGCTCGGTCAGCGAGCCCTCCAGCACCCGCAACCGTCCCTGTCCGATTTCCCGGGTGAACCGGGACCTGGCCCCCGCCAGCATCTCCCGGGACAGCTCCACCGCGTGCACGGTGCCCTCGGCGCCGACCCGCTCGAGCAGCACCGACAACCCCACGCCGCCACCGAATCCCACATCGGCGGCGGCCGCGCCCGACGCGACCTCGGCAGCATCGATACTCGCCTCGATCAGGAACCGGTTGCCACGATTGAGGACCGTGCCCACCACCCGTCCCAGCGGACCGTGCGGATTCCCGAGCTGACCGGCAACGGTGGACATGACTCGCGTGAGAAGAGGATTCGCCACCCTTCGGATGCTACTGACGAGATCGCCTCCGGCGCCTCAGGGTAATTACCGATCTCTACCGCGCGGTCGATCGGCGCAACAGCCGCACCACACCGCAGCGGTATCCCCACCCGGGTGACACGAACCGCACACCGCACCCCTGGCGGAAACAGTGGGATACCGGACCTCCGCGCAGATCGGGTTTACCCTGCTCATCGTGGACGAGACCTCCGAGAACGGAACGCATCCGCACGAACCCCACGGCGACGGAATGACGTCGCGACTGAACTGGCTGCGGGCCGGGGTGCTCGGCGCGAACG
This sequence comes from Nocardia sp. GP40, assembly GCF_050434125.1. Lineage (NCBI taxonomy): Bacteria > Bacillati > Actinomycetota > Actinomycetes > Mycobacteriales > Nocardiaceae > Nocardia > Nocardia sp. GP40. The sequence continues at coordinate 190,190 of NZ_JBNPVW010000015.1, forward strand.
ACGGCATCGTCTCGGTCGCGGGCCTGGTCGTCGGCGTCGCGGCCGCGACGACCAGCAGCTCGGCGATCCTGACCGCGGGCATCGCGGGCCTGTCCGCCGGTGCGATCTCGATGGCGGCCGGTGAATACATCTCGGTCAGCGCCCAGCGCGACACCGAGCGGGCCCTGCTGTCCAAGGAGCGCCGTGAACTCGCCGAGGAACCCGGCTTCGAGCTCGCCGAGCTGACCCAGATCTACGAGGGCAAGGGCCTGTCCCCCGAGACCGCCCGCCAGGTCGCGCGGGAGCTCACCGCCCACGACGCGTTCACCGCGCACGCCGAGGCGGAGCTGGGCCTGGACCCCACCGAGCTGACCAGCCCCTGGCAGGCGGCGATCTCCTCCGCGATCTCGTTCACCGTCGGCGCGGTGCTTCCGCTGCTGGCGATCCTGCTGCCCCCGGTGTCGTGGCGGATCCCGGTCACCTTCGGCGCGGTGCTGATCGCCCTGGCGCTGACCGGCTCGATCAGCGCTCGCCTCGGCGGCAGCAACCCGCGCCGCGCGATCATGCGGGTGGTGGTCGGCGGCGCGGTCGCCATGGCCGTCACCTACGGGATCGGCCAGCTGGCGGGCGTTTCCGGGCTCTGAACGGCCGACATCTCGCCTCGAAACAGACAGGGACGCACCGCTTCAAGCCGGAAGCAGCCCGATCGCTCGTTTCGCCTCGTCCACTCTGCCGCGCGCGATCTCCCCCGCACGGATCGCACCGTCCCGTAGGATCTTCCGTACCTGATCGGGATCCTCGCCGAGCGCTGCGTACCGGCGCTGAATCGGTTCGACCACGGCGACAACGGCATCGGCAACGGCCTCCTTCAGCTGCCGGTAGCCGCGGAAGGTCCCGGCGAGGCGGGCCGGATCCTCGCCGGTGCACGCGGCCAGGATGGTCAGCAGATTCGCCAGGCCGGGACGATAGGCGGGGTCGTACTCGACCGTGTCACCGGCATCGGTCACCGCGCGCATCACGGTGTGGCGCAACACCTCCGGCGGGTCCAGCAGCCGCAGCGACCCGGCGGCCGAGACCGATTTGCTCATCTTCGCGGTGGGCCTGGTCAGATCCATGATGCGCGCCGCGACCGGCGGATTGACCATGCGGGGCGGGGTGAACACCGGGCCGTATGCGGCATTGAAGCGCTCGGCGATATCGCGAGCCAGTTCGACGTGCTGGCGCTGGTCCTCGCCCACCGGCACCTCCAGCGCGTCGTAGAGCAGAATGTCCGCGGCCATCAGAACCGGATAGGTCAGCAGCGACACCCGGGTGTGCCGGCGGTTGCGGGATTTCTCCCGGAACTGGATCATCCGCCGCACCTCGCCGTATCCGGTGGCGGATTCGAGCAGGTAGTGCAGTTCGGCGTGCTCGGCGACGTGGGACTGCACGAACAGCACCGTGCGCTCGGGATCGACCCCGGCCGCCAGCAGCATCGTGGCGAATTCCATTGTTCGCCTGCGCACCTGGGCCGAGTCGTGATCGAGCGTCAACGCGTGCAGGTCGGAGACGAAGGTGATGGTTTTCCCCGGAACCTGATGGTCGACAAGGGGTTTGATCGCACCGAAGTAGTTGCCCAGATGCAGCTCCCCCGAGGGGGTGAGTCCGGTGATGCGCCGAGACATGATGGGGATTCCTTTCGAGAGTGTGCCGCTCGGCCGGACGCCATGTGTCGCAGATGCAAAAACGGCCGCCCGACTCGGGCGGCCGCGAGGTGAATGATCACGCGGAAATCGGCGCCGCCCTCAGGGCAGCCACCAGCATGTGATCGGGCGATTCCGCATACGGCCACGGTAGCCGGTCTCCTCCACCCGGTCATCCGAATTAATGACGAGCGGAACTCCTCAGCCAATGAGAGTCCAGTGGTCTCCGATTGGATCTGTTTCAAAGGTCCAGCGATGCCGCATGATTGCCGCTATGCTGTTTCGCCGATTGCTCGCCCTCTACGCCGGACTCTGGCTGTACGGCTTCTCGATGGCCGTGATGATCCGCGCCGGGCTCGGCCTGGATCCGTGGGACGTGTTCCATCAGGGCGTCGCCCGGCATGTGCCGGTCAGCTTCGGCACGGTGACGGCCCTGACCGGAATCACCGTGCTGCTGGCCTGGATTCCGCTGCGGCAGAAGCCCGGACTGGGCACGGTGAGCAATGTGGTGGTGATCGCGGTCGCGGTGGACAACGGCCTGCGCTGGCTACCGCACCCGCACAACCTGGGCCTGCAGATCGGGGCGATGGCCGCGGCGGTGCTCCTCAATGCCGTCGCCACCGTGCTGTACATCGGCGCGGGAATGGGCCCCGGCCCGCGCGATGGACTGATGACTGGCCTCGTCGCCCGCACCGGCTGGTCGGTGTGGCCGATCCGTACCTCGATCGAGGCGACCGTGCTGCTCACCGGCTGGCTACTCGGCGGCAGTGTCGGTGTCGGCACCGTCGTCTACGCATTCGGCATCGGCCCCCTCATCCATCTGCTGATCCCACTGGTCAACCGGTGGCTCCCGGGCTTCGCCACCGTCCGGCCGCGGACCCCCGAGCCCGCTGCCGCCTGATCCGGCCGAATCCGCTAGCGGCCCAACGGATTCGAGCGCGGGAACCGGCGGGAGCTCAGCCGCGCAGGCCCAGGATCGCGAGCCGGACGCGGTTGGTGGCACCGGTCTTCGCCATCAGGCTCGTGACGTGCGTCTTCACGGTGGTCAGTCCGATGTGCAGGCGATCGGCGATCTCGCCGTTGGTCAGCCCGGCCGAGATCAGCTCCAGCACCTCGGATTCCCGCGCGGTCAACCCGGCGGGCGTTGCGGTCGTGCGGGTGTCGCGCTCGGCGTGGGCGACCACCGCCGAATTCACCACTCGCCTCAGTACATCGGGCGAGAACGGCCGCTCCCCGGCGGCGGCCCGGCGGATGCCGTCCAGCAGATCGGCCGGCGAGGCGTCCTTGACCAGGAATCCGACCGCGCCCGCGGCGAGGGCCGGATAGAGATGATCGTCGTCGTCGAATGTGGTCAGCACCAGCACCCGGGCGGTGGGACGGGCCGCGAGAATGCCTGCGGTGGCGCGGGTTCCGTCCATGCCCGGCATCCGCAGATCCATGAGCACCACGTCGGGGCGGACCCGTTCGGCCAGCCGCACGGCCTCCGCGCCGGTGGCCGCCTCGCCGACGATCTCCAGGTCACCGGCCGTCCGGCACAGCATGCGCAGCCCGGCCCGGACCAGCTGCTGATCGTCGACGAGCAGCACCCGGATCGTCACGACGCCCGCCCCGGGAGATGCGCCGCCAGCCGCCAGCCCGCCGGGGTCGGCCCGGCCGCGAGCACGCCGTCGAGCAACTGCACGCGTTCGCGCAGCCCGATCAGCCCCAAACCGGCTCCAGCCGAGGATGTTTCGCCTCCCGGCACGGTATTGAACAGCAGAAAATCCACACCGTCATCGTCGCCGATCTCGATCGCCAGCCGGGCCGTCGCATCGGATCCGCCGTGCCGGGCCACGTTCGCCAGACCCTCCTGGGTCAGGCGCAGCAGCGTCAGCGCGGACATGGCATCGATCGCGCCTAGGTCGCCGACCTCGGTCTCGACGCGCGGCCCCAGCCGCCGGGTTCGCACGACGGCGGCATCGATCGCCGCCGGCAGTTCGGCCGGGGCCAGGAGCGATTCTCCCCCGGCGTCCGGCGCGCGCAGTATAGCGACCAGTTTTCGCAGGTCGGCAAGGGTTTCTTTGCCGCTGAGGTGAATGTCTTCCAGCACCTCGCGCACCGCGGGAGGCGCCTCGGGAAAGGAATGCCGGGCCACCCCGACACGCAGCACGGTCGAGGACACATGGTGGGCGATAAGGTCGTGCAGCTCCCGCGCGATCGCGGTGCGCTCGGCCACCCGCGCCGCGGATACCTCGGCCTCCCGGTGCTCGGCCAGCTCCCGGGCCGAGCGCCGGGCGCGTTCGGCGCTGTCCAGCGCGCCGCGCAGCAGGCCGCCGATCAGCAGCGGCAGGCCGGCCATCACCACCGCCCGGTATCCGGTCGCGCCGGCACCACCGGCGGGATGCAGCAGATATGCCGCCGCCAGCAGCCCCGCGCCCAGCCAGGGCCGCCATCCATCCCGTCGCACGGTGAGCTCGGTGAGCGCCACGGTGGCGGCAACCTTGCCCACGATCGGCCCGGTGTGACCGAATTCGAAACCCAGCGCCAGCATCCCGATGGTCGCCACCGCGGTGGCCAGCGGCCGGCGCGCGCCGCCCGCGGTCGCCAGCACCGCACCGACCCCGAGCACCCAATCGACCGGCGACGGCGAATTCCCCAGCCACAGCAGGCATCCGGTCGCGAGCGTTACCCACACCGTGAGCCGCAGCGGCAGCGACCGTTCGTCGAGTAACCACTCGAGGCCGCGCGCCACACCCGGACCATCCATCACGGTCCCATCATGCCGCCGGGGCCGCTGCGCCGTCTCCTACCGTGGTAGGAGACGTCTCCTTCCAGGAGTTGCGAGACCGGCCGCCGGTCCGATTTCCGGAACGCCGGCCCGAGGCACGGTAAGGGCATGACCTCCGACGACATCTCCCCCGCCCAGCCCAGCCGCCGAAAACTGCTGGGTGCCATGGCCGCAACCGGCGTCGTGGCCGGCGCCGCGGGTCTGGCCTCCGGCGTGGCGCTCGGTTACGACGCCGATCCACCCTCCGCGCGCCCCAGTGGTCTGCGCCGCTTCGCGAAGAAAGTGGTGCTGATCACCGGCGCCACCTCCGGGATCGGCGCTGCCGCGGCGCGACAGTTCGCTGCCGAGGGTGCGCGGGTCGCGTTCTGCGGCAGGAGAGTAGAGCGCGGCGCGCAGGTGGAGCGCGAGATCCGCGCCGCGGGTGGCGAGGCCACCTATATCCACGCCGACGTGCTGATCGAGGACGACGTCCGCAAGTTCGTCGACGCCGCCGTCGCGAAGTACGGCGGGTTGGATGTCGCATTCAACAACGCGGGCATCACCATTCAGAAGAAGCTGCACGAATACAGCGCCGAGGAGTTCGACCGGGTGGTGCACACCAACCTGCGGGGCGCGTTCCTTGCCACCAAGTACGAAGTGCCGCACATGATTCGCGGCGGCGGTGGAACCATCGTGATCACCTCGTCGTCCAATGCGCTGGCCACCGAATCCGGTCGCGCCGCCTACACCGCGAGCAAACGCGGGCTGGTCGGGCTGATGCAGTCGGCCGCGCTGGACTATGCCGCCGACGGCATCCGGATCAATGCCCTGGTCCCCGGCGTCACCGATACCGAGCTGGTCCGGAACGCGGGCCCGATCGGGAACCTGCCGGATGCCGCGTACGAGGCGGCAATGAGCCAGTGGGCGAAGACGAATGTTCCCGGCCTGGGCCGCCTGGCCACTCCGGACGAGATCGCCTCGTTCGCACTGGCTCTGGCCTCGCCGGACTACACCTACCTCACCGGCGCGCAGCTGGTCGTGGACGGCGGCAAGACCGCGCACGCCTAACGGCTTCAGTTGTCGCGCACGATAATTCCCGCCGCGCGGGCGAAGGCCGGCGCGAGGTCCAGCAGCTGCGGGGTGCTGATGGTCGAGCCCTTCAGCGCGTCGATCCCGGCGGTCAGGTCCAGGGTGGTCGCGCCGCGCAGGTCGACATCCTGCAGCTTCGAACCGTGCAGCGTGATGCCGTCCAGGCGGGTTCCCGGGAAGCTGACGCGGCGCAGAGTGGCCTCGGCGAAATCGGTGTCACGCAGCACGCAGTCGGCGAACGTCACGTCCTGCAGGGCCGCGTTGCGTAGGTTCACCGAATCGAATTTGCACCCCTCGAAACGGATTCGGCGCAGCTGCACGCCGACGGCCTCGACGCCGGACAGGGCGCACTCGACGAATTCGGAGTTCAGCCAGCCGGATTGGCCCAGATTGGTCCCGATGAACCGGACGGCGCGCAGCCAGACGTCGTCGAACCGGCCGTATCTCATCGCACCGCCAGCGAAATCGACCGTGGTGAAGGCCGATTCGGTGAACCGGGTGCCGCGGGCGTCCGGCGCCTCGATGGTGAGCCCGTCGAGGTGCGCGCTCTCGTACTCGCAGTCGGGCTCGACCTCGCCCTCGAACGCTTCCAGAAAGCGGGCGTACGACAGGTCGGCGAGGTCGCGGGGCATTCCTGCACCCTACCGAGTCAGCGGCGCGGGGCCTTCGCGGTGACCTTCGGCGAGGCAGACCTGCGCGGAGACCTCGGCGGTGAGGGGTCATCGCAAGAACCTCGGCGGCACCGGCATTCACGTTTACCGCGGCGACGCAGGCAACACGGGAAGATAGGGGGCCACCTGGGATCGGAGGAATCAGCGGCGGAGGTGGCGCCTCAGCGGGCAGCGCGGGACATTCGGCCACCGGCGGCAGGGCGGCCCCTCGGATTACCGCGGCGGCGCGGGCGGCAGCGGGAAGATCGGGGGCAGCTGGATCGGGGGCAGCTGGAATATCGGCGGCGGAGGTGGCGGAGCCTCGGGTGCCGGGGCGGGGGCGGGACGTTCGACCTGGGGCGGCGGGGCGGGGTGCTCAGCCACCGGCGGCGGGGCAGGTCGTTCGGCCACCGGTGGGGGACGGTGCGGCGCCGGCGCCTCGACGGCCTCCGGCTGCTGCACAGGCTGCGGCGGCGCAGCGGCATCCGGCGGCGGAGCCGGGACCGTTGCGCACGCCCAGGCCGGTCCGGCGCCGATCACCCAGTGGGCTACGAGACCATCGTGCGAGCAGTCGTCACCAACCCGGTGGTCGGCGCTGACCAGCCCGGGCGCCGCGCACACCCACTTGTTGTCACGCCGCTGCCATCGCATGGCGACGTGATCGTGCGAGCAGTCGTCGCCCTCGGCGTGGGGCTGGGTCGCACCGGCCGCGGCGACCGGGACGGCGGCATAGGGATTGCGGGTGGTCGCGGCCGCCGGCGTCGAGGAGTCCGCGGGTTGCACATCCTTGTTCGACCGGTTCAACAGCACCCCGACCAGAATCGCGACGCCGACGATGGCGATGGCCACCGTGGCTACGGCTACGTTCCGGGCGGTGTCGCTCTCACCGTCCTGTGGTGCCTCGTTCGGTGATGCCATAGCCGGAACCTTTCGTTCACCAGTTGCACTGCTGGTTCGAAAGCCCATTCACCAGGCACGTTACCAAGATCGTTGCAGGCTGGGAGGTCTGACGCGGATCTTGTTCAGACCGTGATCCGTCCGCACCCGCTAGTCCAGGTCGACCCGCACCGTCAGCAGGTCGGTGCCGACGGCCCGGACCGCCGCGCTGTTGTAGCGCGGCAGGGTGCGCAGCCGCGCCCGCGCATCGTCCTCGGGCAGCAGATGTGCGGTCCCGGAATGCCACTGCCCGCGCAGCCGCAGCCGCACCCGGTTGTCGGCCTGGATATTGCGGATGTACTGGGATCGCTCGCCGAATTCCGAGACGAGCCAGAACGAGTTCCCGACGCGGGCGCCGCCGATCGGGGTCTGCCTGGGCTGCCCGCTGACCCGGCCGGTCGTCTCGAGCAGCGTTTGCGCGGGCGAGCGGCGCAGCATCGGATTACCGATATACCGCTGGAAGGTAGTCACCACGCGATGCTGGAAAGCGCGATTCACCATGCCTCGACGGTACTCGCGCCAGCCGTTCTGCCCGGGCGGGTTACGCCACGAACTGGTGGTCCGTGCGAATGCGGTGGTCGGCGTCGAGGGTGAACACGTCGAAGCCGGAGCCCGCCACCGCACCGTCGGCCCGGGTGCGCATGACCCAGGTGAGTGTCACGGCTCCCCCGGCCTGCGCTGCGGCGGCGCCGTCCAATTCGAAGACGTATTCGCCCGGCTCGACGAACATCTCGAAGGCGCGGGTCACCCGCTCGTCCATCGCGTCGTAGCCGTGGACCTCGAGGGCCGGGGGGACGATCCCGTGGTTGCGGGCGGCATCGCGGATCGGCTCGGGCGGATTGACCACGACTTGGTGCGCGTCGACCGACCAGACCTCGCGGACCAGCGCACGCCGTCGGTCGGGATCGGGCTCGTTCCACATGGCCACATAGCGGTCGGCCAGTTCTTTCACGGTGTTGTCGGTGAGTTCGTCGTTCATGGCGTCGAGTGTGCCGAGGCCGGTGCCGCCGCGCGATTCCCTGCGGGGAATGGCGCGGCTCGCCCGCGGCGTTGACGATGGAACCATGACGACAACCCTGGCCGAGCCCGCCTTCGCCCGCGAATTGCGCCGCTGGCGCGGCATGCGGCGGTTGAGTCAGCTCGATCTCGCCTTGCGCGCCGACACCAGCCAGCGTTATCTGAGCTACCTCGAACAGGGCCGTTCCCAGCCGGGCCGGGCGATGGTGGTGCGGCTGGCCGAATCGCTGGGGCTGTCGCTGCGCGAGCGCAACGCGCTGCTGCTGTCGGCGGGGTACGCGCCGATATTCGGCGAATCCGGCATGGACACACCACAATTGGCGCCGGTCCGCACCGCGCTGCGCGCGATCCTGGAGGGCCACATGCCCTATCCGGCCCTGGTGGTGGACCGGCACAGCATCATGATCGACGCCAATGCGGCCTTCAACCTGTTCACCGAGGGCTGTGCACCCGAACTGCTTCGCGCGCCGATCAATGTGCGCCGCCTGGCGCTACATCCCGACGGCCTCGCCCCGCGCATAGCCAATCTCGCCGAATGGGGCCGCCACGTCACCGAAGCCCTGCGCAACCGGGTCCGGATCAGCCCCGACCCCGAACTCGAGGAGTTCATCGCCGAGCTGGAATCCTATCTGCCGCAATCCGATCCGGGCCCCGGCTATCTCGGATTCGCCGTGCCGCTCCGATTGCGCAGCGAGGCAGGCGAATTGCGCCTGATCACCACCCTGACCTCCTTCGCCACGGCCACCGACATCACCCTCGCCGAACTCCACCTCGAGGCCTTCCTACCGGCCGACGAGGAATCCGCCCGGATCCTGCGCGACCGAGCGGAGCGGGCCGGCTGAATCGAGGCCCGCTGGGGCCCTCACCAGCTGCGTCCGACCGCGAGCAGGGCGTCGTGCACCATGTCCACGTGCGGACGGGCGGGCGCACCGATGCGCCGGGCCAGGAAGACGGTGTTGATCGGCGGGTCGGCAGGTTCCAGCAGCGGCACCACATCGCCCGAATCCAACTGCGCAGCAATGAGATAACGCGGCAGTACGGTGACTCCCGCACCCGCCGCGACGAGCGCGGCCAGCGCGCGCAGATCGGGCGCGATCACGGCCGGCTCGGCGTCGAGGCGGGTGTCGAACACGTGCCGCCAGTAGCGTCGCAGGATCGGCAGATCCGCGGCATAGGTCAGCAGCGGCGCCGCCTCGAGGGCCGCGGGGCCGCCGCGCCGCAGGCGCTCGGTATCGATGCCTTTGGCCACGTCGGGGGCGGCGACCAGCACGAATTCCTCGTCCATCAGGGCCTCGGCGTGCACGGTGCGCCCGCGCGGCCGCACCGTACACACGGCCAGGTCGTACTGCCCGGTGCGCAGCCCGGCCAGCAGATCCTCGGCCAGACCGCTGGTCACCGTCAGCCGCACGCCCTGGGCCACCGGCGCGGCCAGCGCGGGCAGCACCAGCAGGGCCAGCATTTCGGCCGGACCCGCCAGCTGCACCGGCGGTTGCGCCGCGGGCGCCTGCACACCCCCGCCGGCGATCGCCTCGAGCGCGTCCAGCGGTCCCGCCAGTCGCGCGGCCAGCTCGTCGGCCGCGGCGGTGGGGGTCACCCCGCGCGGCAGCCGCTCGAAAAGCTGCCGCCCGAAACGCTTTTCGAGTGTCTGCAGCTGGGTGGTCACCGTGGGCTGGGACAGCCCGATCAGCCGCGCGGCCGCGGTCACCGACCCCGCCCGATAGACCGCCAGGAAGGTGCGCAGCTGGATCAGGTCCAGTCCGCCCTCGGCATTGCGTTCCACCGCCCCACCTCACGCTCGAATCCGGCGCGGTCGCGGCCCGTCCGGCGCCGCGACCACCATCGCCTCCGAGTCTATTGAGCTGCCGTCGTTTCTCCTCATCCGATACTTGCACACGAATACTCGTAGCCGTATATTCGTAAACGAACATTAGGAGGTGACATGGCGAAGAAGCGGAAGGTCGGCAACCTGCTGGCCCTGGCCGTGCTGACGACGCTCACCGAGCGGCCGATGCACCGGTACGAGATCGCGGCCCTGCTGGTCGAGCGCGGTAAGGACCGCGACATGGACATCAAGATGGGGTCGCTGTACACGGTGGTGCAGAATCTCGAGAAGCACGGCCTGCTCGAGATTGTCGGCAGCGAACGCGACGGCGCACGCCCCGAGCGCACCATCTACGCCATCACCGAGGCCGGCCGAGCCGAGGCCGTCGACTGGATCCGCGAGATCGTCTCCACCCCCGAGCTCGAGCATCACCGGTTCTCCGCGGGCCTGTCCGTCGTGGCGATGCTGCCGCCCGACGAGGTCATCGCCCTGCTCGCCACCCGGCTCGAGCGGCTGGAGCGCGATGTCGCCGCCGCCCGCGCGGAGCTCGCGAAATGCCCGCCCGAAGTGCCGCGACTGTTCCTGATCGAGGCCGAATTCAACATCGCGATCCTGGACGCCGAGATCGCCTGGGTGCGCGGCCTGCGCACCGAGCTGGCCGAGGGCACCTTCCCCCACATCGAGATGTGGCGAAACTTTCATGCCACGAACATGGCGATGTCCGAGATCGTCGAGCAGGTCGAAAGGGGGGACTTCACCCGTCCGGCCTGAATTCCTCAGGCACGCAATGAAACCGAGCCCGGCAAGGTGCGGCAACACCCCACCGGGCCCGATCGAATCACCGTCTCGAACCGCATCCGTGCAGGTGAACCCGGCCCAAGTTTGGCAACTACAGGATAACTGGGCTCCCTGTGCGTGGATCGGATCGGGCATCCACACCCATCCACAAGGGAGAAATTCTCATGTCCGCAATTCGCTCCGCACTCATCATCGGCGGCGGCGTCGCCGGTCCGGTCGCCGGCACCGCGCTGCAGATGGCGGGTATCGAGGGCCGCGTCTACGAGGCCTATCCGGGCCCGGCGTACAACATCGGCAGCACCCTCGGATTCGCCGCCAACGGCCTGGCCGCGCTCGATGTCATAGGCGCGGGTGATCCGGTGCGCAAGGTGGCCCTGCCGATGCGCCACACGGCAATGTCGTTCGGGCACAAGACGGTCGAGATGCCCGGCCTGACGGGCATCGAACCGCTGCAGGTGGTCGAACGCGGGGATCTGCACCGGGCGCTGCACGATCACGCCGTCGCCGCGGGTGTCCCCTTCGAGTACGGCAAGCGCCTGGTCGGCGTCGAGGAGCACGCCGACGGCGTCACGGCGCGGTTCGCCGACGGCAGCAGCGCCACCGCGGACATTCTGCTCGGCGCGGACGGCATCAAGTCGCTGGTTCGCACGCTCGTCGATCCGAATGCCCCCGAGGCGAACTACACCGGACTGCTCGGCTTCGGCGCCAACACCGACTGCACGATCGATGTCCCCTCGGAGACAATGATTTTCGCATTCGGCAAGAATGCCTACTACCTGTACTACGCGCTGCCCGACGGCCGGGTGGGGTGGGGTGCGAACCTGCCGAACAAGGAGTACATGACCATGTCGGAGGCCCGCGCGGTGCCCAGCGAGGAGTGGTTGCGCATCCTGCGGGAGACCTACGGCCAGGACACCCCGGGCGGCGAATTCGCCCGCAATACCCGGCCGGAGGATCTGGTCGTCATCGGCGGAATGCACATCATGCCGCCGGTCCCGACCTGGTACCGCGATCGGATGGTACTCGTCGGCGACGCGGTGCACGCCCCGTCCAACAGCACCGGCCAGGGGGCCTCGCAGGCCATCGAATCGGCGATTCAGCTGGCCCGCTGCCTGCGCGACTTCGACGATCCGGCAACGGCTTTCGCCGCCTACGAGCGGATCCGCCGACCTCGGGTGGAGCGGATCGCCGCGCGTGGCGCGAAGATCAACCACAGCAAGACCCTGGGCCCGGTGATGCGCCGGGCGCTGCCGGTGCTGATGCCGATGGCCGCCAAGATGGGGTTCGAGAAGACGATGCGCCGCGAGCAGAGCTACATCATCGACTGGGATGCCCCGGTGAACGAGACGGCCGAGCTCGCCATGGCGTGATCCAATTGGACACAACCGCGTGAGGCATGCGGGCGTCGGAATACCTTTCCGCCGCCCGCGTTCGCGGGTTCAGACCCGGGCCGCGGTCAACATCTCCGGCCGGTCGGATTCGTCCAGGAGTTTGGTGGCGATATTGTCCAGCGCCTGGTCCAGCAGCGCCCGATCGCCGGGGTTCGCGCAATCCCAGTCGTCGATCCGGCTGCACAACCAGGTGCGCCAGGCGGCCTTGATGCGGTCGGACTCCTCGTGGCCGCGCTCGGTGAGATGTATTCGCGGACCGTCGAATTTGATGGTGCCCAGCGCAAGTGCCTTCTCGTACACCGGTTCCAGCACCTCCGGCGGCACCCAGTGCGCCCGGGCGATGGCCGCGAGCGTGGCCTCACCGCGCGCCCGGCGCAGCATCTGGACCTGCCCGATCGCCCACGCCTGGGCGCGCGTCAGCGAGGTGCCCGAGGACGCCAGGATCAGCGGATCGGGGGCCTCGTCCGTGCGCATCCGGCGCATCAGGCCGGCCAGCGATTGTTCCAGCAGCACAACGCGATCGGGCGATTCCGGCATCGAGAATCCGCCGCCCATGTCCGTGGCCTCGCCGCGCATGCTGTCGCGCAGCGGCACCTCCTCGAGGAACCACGCGACCACGAAGCCGACGATGGCCACCGGCACCACCCACCGGAACACGTGATCGATCGAGGCGGCGTAGGCGTCGATGATCGGATTTGCCTGGGCCTCGGGAAGTTTGCGCAGCAGCTGCGGATTCTGCGCGGCCATCGGGGGCACCCCGGGCACCCGCTCGAGCGCGTGGCGCAGGTTGGGCCCGATCTGGTTGTTGTACAGGGTGCCGAAGATCGCGGTGCCGAATGTGCTTCCCAGCGTGCGGAAGAAGGTCACCCCGGAGGTGGCGGTACCCAGGTCCGCATACGGCACCGTGTTCTGCACGACGATGGTGAGCACCTGCATCGACAGCCCGATACCCAGGCCCAGAATCAGCATGTACAGCGATTCGCGCAGGACCCCGGTGCCCCGGCCCATCGTCGACATCAGCCCCAGCCCGACCGCCATCACCGCGGTGCCGACGATCGGAAAGTACTTGTAGCGCCCGGTCTTTCCGACCACCTGACCGGACAGGATCGAGGTGGTGAACAGGCCCACGACCATCGGCAGTGTCCGCACGCCCGACATGGTGGCCGAGACGCCGTCGACGTACTGCAGGTACGCAGGCAGGTAGGTCATCGCGCCCAGCATCCCGAAGCCGACGATGAACGACAGGATCGAGCAGACGGTGAAGACGTTGCTGCGGAACAGGTGCATCGGCAGCATCGGCTCGGCGGCCCGCAGTTCGACCAAGACGAAGGCCGCCAACAGGATCGCCGCGGCGACGAACAGCCCGAGGATCGTCGTGGATCCCCACGGATACTGCTGCCCACCCCATTCCAGCCCGAGGATCAGACAGCTCACCCCGAGCGCGACCAAGGCGATGCCCGCATAGTCGATGATGGGCCGAATCACGGTGCGCACGTGCGGAATCGCCCGCGCCGCGACGGCGATCATGACGATCGCGAGCGGGACGTTGACGTAGAAGCACCACCGCCAGCTCAGGTGATCGGTGAACAACCCGCCGAGCGTCGGCCCGACGACGGTGGTGATGCCGAAGACCGCGCCGAGCGCGCCCTGGTACTTGCCGCGGTCGCGCAGCGGGATGACATCGGCGATCAGCGCCATGGCGGTCACCATCAGCCCGCCCGCGCCCACCCCCTGGATCGCGCGCGCGACGATCAGCAGCAGCATGCCGTTCGACAGGCCGGCGATCATCGACCCGACGATGAAGATCAGGGCGCTGAGCTGGAAGACGAGTTTGCGTCCGAACAGGTCGCCGAACTTGCCCGCCAGCGCCGTGGCCACCGCCTCGGCCAGCAGATAGGAGGTGACCACCCAGGCCATATGCCCGGAGCCACCGAGATCGGCGACGATTGTCGGCAGCGCGGTGGCCACGATGGTCTGATCGAGCGCAGCCATCAGCAGGCCGAGGGCGACGGTGATGAAGACGACGTTGGCCCGGGCACTGGTCACGGGCGCAGGAGAATCGGCGACTGCCGGGGCACCTGTCATTAGCTCAGTATGTGCCGATCGTTGCTATTCCGTCGGTAAGATACGTAAAATACGGCGTTCGCTCCAAGATCAGCTATCCAACAGCATCCGGCGCGTGATCTCCTCCAGCTCAGCGCTTCCGCCGGAACTTACCGTTAAGTAAGATAGTATCGCGAGGCAGTGCACCGCTGCCCGGACGACTCCAGCAAAGGTCCCGAAGCAATGGCGTGGAAGCCCACCGAAATCCCCGATCAGACCGGGCGCACGTTCGTGATCACCGGCGCCAACGGCGGCATCGGCAAGCAAACCACCAAGGTGCTGGCGGGCAAGGGTGCGACGGTGATCATGGCCTGCCGCAACACCACCACCGCCCAGCAGGTCGCCGACGAGATCGGCGGCGACATCTCGGTTTCGGCGCTGGATCTCTCCGATCTGTCCTCGGTCCGGGAATTCGCCGAGCGCACCGGCGAATTCGACGTGCTGATCAATAACGCCGGGCTGATGAACATTCCGTTCTCGCGCACCCGCGACGGATTCGAAACCCAATGGGGCGTCAATCATCTGGGGCATTTCGCGCTCACCGGCCTGCTGCTGGACCGCATCGGTGATCGCGTCGTCACCCTGGCCAGCATCGCGCACCGCCAGACGCCGAAGCTGTGGATCGACGATCTGAACTACGAAAACCGCCGCTACCAGCGCAATCTCGCCTACGCACAGGCCAAGCTCTCGAATCTGATGTTCGCCCGCGAACTGCAGCGGCGCCTGACCGAGTCCGGATCGTCCAAGCGCTCCTACGCCGTGCACCCGGGTGTCTCGGCGACGGACCTGTTCACCCGCACCGAGACCCTGGTCGACCGGATCGCCAAGCCCGCGGTCGCGCTGATCGGCCACTCCCCCGCGCGTGCCGCGCACTCGAGTCTGTTCGCCGCCACCATGCCCGACGCCGACCCGAACACCTACTGGGGTCCGACCCGGCTGTTCGGCAGTCAGGGCCCGGTGCAGGCCTCGCCGTCCAGCAAGCTGTCGCAGAACCGCGACCTGTGGCGGCGGCTGTGGGAGGAGTCCGAGCAGCGCACGGGTGTGACCTACAAGTTCTGACCCCCGACCTGTTCCTACGGACCGTGTAGTAGACGAGTACCGTAGATGCCGTGTCCGCTCCACACCGCCGCCCGGCCCTGATCATCCTGGTGATCGTCGCCGCGCTGACCTGCCTCGCGCTGGGCTGGTGGCAGTGGACGCGGTTCGAATCCGGGACCGGGACCGGGCAGAACCTCGGCTACGCGCTGCAGTGGCCGTTGTTCGCCGGGTTCGTGGTGTTCGCCTACGTGCGGTTCGTGCGGCTCGAGCGCGAGTCCGACGTCCCCGAGGACGAGCGTCCCGCACCGGTGAAGCCGGCCAAGCAGCGCGAGATACCCGAGGGCATCCTGCCCGAACGCGCGGCGCACACGCGCCGCGAGGACGATCCGGTGCTCGCCGAATACAACCACTACCTGGCCGAACTGAACGCGCAGGACCTGCGCGAACAGGTGCGCGCCGCCGGGCTCGAGGCCCGCGAGACCGAGAGGAGCGCCGGTTGAGCGCCAGCGACAACACCGACACCGCCGCAACCGAAGTGCGGGACGCCGAGCCCGCCGCCCAGGTGCAGCCGGCAGCCGCCCCCACCCCGGCGTCGGCCGTCGTTCCACCGACACCGCCCGCCGCCCCCCGCCCAGCGATCAGCGCGAAGAAGGTGCGTCCCGCCTTCCTGCGCTACCGCACCCTCGCCTGGGCCACCGGCACCTGGCTGCTGCTGCTCTGCGCGGAGATGATCGCGAAGTACGGCTTCGGCGTCCACACCCCGAACTGGATCGCGGTTGTCCACGGCTGGGTCTACTTCGTCTACCTGATCGTCACCGCCGACCTCGCGATCAAGGTCCGCTGGCCCCTCGGCCGCACCATCGGCACCCTCCTGGCAGGCACTATCCCTCTGCTGTCGTTCTTCGTCGAACACGTCAACGCCAAGCAGGTCAAGCAGACCTACGGCCTCTGAGGTCGTTGCACGATCAGCTGCAGGGCCGACCTCCCTATCCGACAGTGACGGCTGCGCGGCGGTAGGTCGCCACCGCACCGGCCAGGAGGGACAGGGCGGCTACGTAGAGCAGTCGGACGCCGAGGACAAAGGGCTGGAACGGCAAGGGCATGAGGGGAAGCAGGGCCAGCAGCAACGCCGCCGTCAGGCCTGTCGACAGCCAGAAGAGTTTCGGTGCACGGGGGAACTTTCGGGGCTCACCGTGCCAGATTCGCAGCAGTCCGCGGCGGCCGATGTAGTAGAACAGCGCGACCGCGAGCACCGCACCGAGGCAGGTGGATGTCTGTTGGAGCAGATACCACCAGGGCCTGCCCAGCAGGCTCGGGTGCAGCAGCGCGGGGAATCGGGCTACTCCCCAGCCGTGACCACCGGCTGGGTCGTGGGTGAACCCGTCCCAGAAGATGTGGGTGAGTGCGCCGATCAGGATCGAATAGACGGTGACGTACCAGCGGTATCGGACGTCACCGATTACGCCGTAGGCGGGAAGGTCGAACCCGCCCAGGCGCGGTAGGTGCGCGGCGATCTGCGGGGCGGACCGGCGAATCACTGTCGTCGCCACGATGCCGAAGGGCAGACACCACCACAGCAATGCCACCGGGGTGTGCGTCTCGGGCATGGAGAAGAATCCGGCGACAGGGTAGGACGCATCGGGAACCGCCGAACCGACCACCAGCGCAACGCCATCCAGTCGATGCGGCCATCGAATCTTCAGGGGGAGCACGGGTAGCGCATGGGATGGAAAGGTGAGCGGCACGCGCGGAGTGTATCCATGCCCTTCGCACCATGTTCGTCGTCATCGGGGCCACCGGGGTGGTCGGTCGGGAAGTCGTTGCACAGCTGGGAACGGCGGGCGTGAAGGTCACCGCCGTGACCCGCAACCCGGCGCTGGCCAATTTGTCACCGGGAACCGTTAGCACACCGTCGCCGACCTACTCGGCCGCCCCGCCCTCGATTTCGCCGCCTGGGCTACCGAGCGCGCGACCGCGTTCACCCGCTGAAAGGCCGATCGTGTCGGAGATGGAAGCCACGCCGATGCCCGGGATCGCCTCTGTCACAACCGAATCGGTCCGATTTCGGTGGCGATCCCGGCCGGCGCGTAGCGGGCCGCGACCGCACCCAGCGGATGCACGCACGGACCGCTCGCGACCAAGGACAGCAGTTCGGGCACGGCTCACCGAGTACGCGGCTGGGCTACTGCGCGAGGGCGGCCAGCGCCGGGAGGAGTGCGCGCAGCGCGCGGCCGCGGTGCGAGGCCGCGTCCTTCTCGGCGGGGGTGAGTTCGGCGCTGGACTGGGTGCCGCCGTCCGGGACGAACAGGGGGTCGTAGCCGAAACCGCCCTCGCCCGCGGGCTTGCGGGCGATGCGGCCGGGCCATTCGCCCAGGGTGACGACCTCGCGGCCGTCCGCGACCAGGGCACACGCGGAGACGAAGCGGGCGCCGCGGCGCTCGTCGGGGACATCCGAGAGCTGGCCCAGCAGGAGGTCGTTGTTGGCGGTGTCGTCGCCGTGGCGGCCGGACCAGCGCGCCGAGAGCACGCCGGGCATGCCGTTCAAGGCGTCCACCGACAGGCCCGAATCGTCTGCGACGCAGGCCAATCCGGTGGCCGCGGCGCCGTCACGGGCCTTGGCGAGCGCGTTCTCCTCGAAGGTCGCGGCGGTCTCGGGGGCCTCGGGGAACGGCGGCACCTCGTCCAGGCCGACAACCTCGAGGCCCTCGATGCCCGCCTCGGCGAGGATGCGCCGCAGCTCGCCGAGCTTCTTCGCGTTGCGGCTGGCGACCAACACCCGTCGCGGCATTACTTGCGCTTCTCCGGCTCGGGCAGCACGCCCGGATACGGCTGCGCGAGAGCGGCTTTCTGCACCGCGAACAGCTGCTCACACCCGGCCAGCGCGGAGTCCAGCAGCTTGTCCAGGGTGGAGCGCGGGAAGGTGGCACCCTCGCCGGTGCCCTGGATCTCGACCAGGGTGCCGGTATCGGTCGCGACGACATTCATGTCGACCTCGGCGCGCGAATCCTCCTCGTACGGCAGGTCCAGCCGGACCCGGCCGTCGACCACGCCGACGCTCACCGCGGCGATCATGCACGAGATCGGCTGCGGGTCGGCCAGCCGACCGGCCGCCGCGAGGTAGGTGACCGCATCGGACAGCGCCACGTACGCGCCGGTGATGGCGGCGGTGCGGGTGCCGCCGTCCGCCTGCAGCACGTCGCAGTCGATGGCAATGGTGTTCTCGCCGATCGCGGCCAGGTCGATGCAGGCCCGCAGCGAGCGGCCGACGAGCCGGCTGATCTCCTGGGTGCGCCCGCCCACCTTGCCCTTGACGGACTCGCGGCCGCTGCGGGTGTGCGTGGCCGCGGGCAGCATCGCGTATTCGGCTGTCAGCCAGCCCAATCCGGAATCCCGGCGCCACGGCGGCACCCCGTCGGTGACGCTCGCGGTGCACATCACCCGCGTCTGCCCGAACTCCACCAGCACCGACCCCGCGGGGTGCGTAGTGAATCCCCGGGTGATGCGGACCTCGCGGAGTTGATCGTCCGCCCGACCATCGGCTCGTCTCGACACAAGTCAGCAGCCTAGTGGAGCCGCTCGACCCGCAACGCCCCAGGCTCCCCCGCCACTTCAGTGTGCCGCTGCTTGCACCGAGACATGCTCGTCGGGCCGGCGGATGACAGCCCGCTCCGGTTGGGCCCGTCCCGGTGAGTTGCCCATGTGCTTTGCGGGCGCCGAAGTCGCGGGGAAGCGGATCGGCAACCCCTAGATGTCGAAGACCTCGCCCGGCGATACCGCGTGCACGGGACCGCTGAACTGCTCCTTCGCCTCCGCGATCACGTCCTCGCGCGAGATCCACGGCGGAATGTGGGTGAGCAGCAGTTCCCCCACCTCGGCCTTCGCGGCGACCATTCCGGCCTCGGTGCCCGACAGGTGGATGCCCGGTGGACGATTGGCCGGATCGTGTGTCCACGACGCCTCGGCCAGCAGAACGTCCGCACCCTGCGCGAGCTCGAATACCTCGGGGCACAGGGCGGTATCGCCGGTGTAGACCAGGGTGCGCCCGGCCGCGGTGGTGATCCGCAGGCCGTAGGACTCCGGCGGGTGGAACATCCGGCGCGCGGTCACCGTGTGGCCGGGGCCGAATTCCACGGGCTCACCCTCGACCCAGGCGCGCATGTCGATCACGTCGGACCAGTCGTCGCATTCGCCGCCCACCTCCGCGGAGGCGTTGCCGATGCGCAGCGCGCTGTCCGAGGGGCCCCGCACGACAGCCCGACCGCTCGGCGGATTCGGGTGGTACCGGCGCCACACCAGCAAACCCGGCAGATCCAGGCAGTGGTCCGCATGCAGATGTGTCAGGAAGATGTCGACCGCACCGGGATCCTGGTGCCGCTGCAGCGCGCCCAACACGCCCGGACCGAAGTCGATCACCGTCGGAGTCATCTCCGGACCTGTCAGCAGATACCCCGACGCGGGGGAATCCGGGCCGGACACACTGCCCGAGCACCCGATGACGGTAAGGCGCATACCCCCATGCTCCCACGAGGAACTACTAGTCAAGAGGGAATCCCCCACTACTCGTCGGCCGGGTGCGGACGTCATCCCGACGAGGCGAGGCGGCCGAGGTTACCCCCGCGACGATGACGTTCATCCCCGGAGAGTACCCAACCGGCTACCAGTCCACCCAACGCGCCGAAAAGGTGGTCCTGCCACGAGATTCCGGGCTGACCTGGCAGTACTCCCAGCAGAATCCCGCCGTACAGCAACCCGACGATCACGCCGACCACGATCTGCCGGAGGTTTCGGGCGAACACCCCGCGCGAGATCAGGTACAGCAGCCAGCCGAAGACCAGGCCCGATGCCCCGATCGTCACCGATCGGCTGTCGCCGATGAGCCACGGCCCCAATCCACTGATCACCCAGATGATCGCGGTCGCGCCCAGCCCCCGGCCGATGCCGGTCAGCAACGTCAGCAGCCCCAACACGATCACCGGCAGCGTATTGCCGAGCAGATGCGCCCAGCTACCGTGCAGCAGCGGCGCGAAGGCGATGCCCTCGAGCCCGTCCAGGCTGCGCGGCCGGATGCCTCCGGCGTTGTCGAGCGAATTGCTGGTCGCGGAGTTGATGGCCTCGAGGACGTAGAGCAGCGCCACGAAGCCGAGGGTGATCGCGATCGCCCGCACCCACAGCTGCTTCACCGCGGCGGAGTTGCTCGCTCCCGACGCACGATCCAGCTGCTTGCGCAGTGCCCCGATCCGCTCGGGATCGAAGGACGACCCCATCCCAGCGGCCATCGCAGTCACCTCCTCGCGGGGCCCGCGCACCATCACGCCGGGTGGTCCAGGAATCGGACCTCGCTCCTACGAGCGTACTGCGCCCGGGTGACAGGACCGGCTACGCCCAGAGTTGGCCTTCGAGTTTGTCTTCCGCTTCCTCGAGGGTCCCGTCGTACGCACCCGTCGACAGGTATTTCCAGCCACCGTCCGCGACGATGAACGCGATATCGGCGCGACGACCGGCCTTCAACGCCTTGCCCGCGATCCCGAGCGCGGCGTGCAGGACCGCGCCGGTCGAGATACCCGCGAAAATGCCCTCCTGGAGCACCAATTCACGGGTGCGGCGCACCGCGTCGTAGGGGCCCACCGAAAAGCGGGACGTCAGCACGGATTCGTCGTACAGCTCGGGTACGAATCCCTCCTCGAGATTCCGCAGCCCGTACACAAGTTCGCCATAGCGCGGTTCCGCGGCGACGATATCGATATCGGCCACCTGTTCGCGCAGGTATCGGCCCGTGCCCATCAATGTGCCGGTCGTGCCCAGCCCGGCCACGAAATGGGTGATCTCGGGAAGATCGGCGAGAATCTCCGGACCGGTGCCGTGATAATGCGCGAGCGCATTCGCGGGATTGCCGTACTGATACAGCATCACCCATTCGGGATTCTCCGCGGCGATCTTCTTCGCCTGCGCCACAGCCTCGTTCGAGCCGCCCGCGGCCGGGGAATCGATGATCTCCGCACCGAACATGGTCAGCAGCTGACGGCGCTCGACCGAGGTGTTCTCCGGCATCACGCACACCAGCCGGTAGCCCTTGAGCTTGGCCGCCATCGCCAGCGAGATACCGGTGTTGCCGCTGGTGGGCTCGAGGATCGTGCACCCGGGTCGCAGCCGACCGTCGGCCTCGGCCTGCTCGATCATCCGCAGCGCGGGCCGGTCCTTGATGGATCCGGTGGGGTTGCGGTCCTCGAGTTTGGCCCACAGCCGCACGTGATTCTCGCCGTCCCACTGCGGGGACAGGGTGCGCAACCCCACGAGCGGCGTGTTGCCCAGGGTTTCGATCAGCGATTCGTAGCGCGCCACGAGCTAGACCGCTCCTCCGGCGACGGCGGGCAGGATCGTCACGGTGCCGCCCTCGGGCACCTCGGCCTCGAGCCCGCCGGTGAATCGCACATCCTCATCGTCGACGTAGATGTTGACGTAGCGGTTCAGCTTGCCGTCCTTGAGCAGCCGCTCGCGCAGGCCCGCGTGATTGGTCTCGAGGTCGTCGATCACGGCGGCGAGGGTGGCGCCGCTCGCCTGCACGCGCTTCTCGCCGCCGGTGAGGGGACGCATGATGGTCGGGATGGACACGGTTACCGACATGGGTGCTCCTAAAATTTCGGTCTGAAGTATTTACGCACTCGCGTACGCGGGCACGATTCGCACGGGTTCCTCGGTGACCACGCCCTCGACGATCCGGTAGCTGCGCAGCTCGTGCTGCTCCGGGTCGCGCGTGGAG
This sequence comes from Nocardia sp. GP40, assembly GCF_050434125.1. NCBI lineage: Bacteria > Bacillati > Actinomycetota > Actinomycetes > Mycobacteriales > Nocardiaceae > Nocardia > Nocardia sp. GP40. The sequence continues at coordinate 212,198 of NZ_JBNPVW010000015.1, forward strand.
ACCAGTACGTAGTGGGCATTGGGTTCGGACGCATAGGAGATGTCGGTGCGGCTCGGATACGCCTCGGTCGCGGTGTGGGAGTGATAGACCACCACCGGCTCCTCGTCGCGGTCGTCCATCTCGCGCCACACCCGCAACTGTTCGCCGGAATCAAAGCGGTAGAAGGTCGGGGAGCGCTCGGCGTTGTCCATCGGCACGAAACGCTCGGGGCGGTCGGTGCCCTCGGGCCCGGCGATGACGCCGCATGCCTCGTCCGGATGGTCGGCGCGGGCGTGCGCCACCATTGCCTCCACGAGGTCCGCCCTGATCTCCAGCACAGTTCGCATCCTTCCGTTCCGTCAGACGGATCCGCACCTCGGCGCGGAACGCTGTCGTCAACGGTCCAGAATATTCGACTATTCCCAGGTCGCCGGGCTCAGGTCCCCCATTTCCCGCACCCCGCCGGGAAACTTCCTCGTCGCAATACCTGTCAATAGTTTCGCGCAGTGAGATTTATATTCCGGCACACCCGTGCCCCGGTGCGAACTACGGCGCGAGGGCCTGCAGCAGGGAATCCTGCATCCAGGTGAGCCAGTGATAGACGTCCAGATGCGGGGCGCGCGGATCGTCGGGATGCAGATGATCGGGTGTGTCGGCCTCGACGCCGATCGCGGTGCCCAGCGCCAGCCGTACGTCGTTCAGCGCGGCGAGCCAGGCGTCGGCCTGCTCGGGGGTGATCACGATCTTGCCGCCCTGTGCGGGCAGGGTGTCCAGCAGCACCGACCCGGCCGCGACCTTGTTCTCGATGATGTCGGGCTCGTGCAGGCTGCGCAGGGCGCTGTTGAGCTCGGCGCGGTCGGCGTCGGGCGAACCGGGTTCGGGGCGGTGGAAATCGGGCAGCAGCCGCGCCAGCCGCGGATCGTCGGGGGGCTCGGCATTGCCGGTACGGAGCCCGGTCAGCGCGGCCAGAGCGTCCTGCGGGGCGGAATCGGCCCGGTCGGTGAGCAGCCCGGTGACCGCACCGACCAGGGAGCGCAACACCTCCGCCTCCCGCGCATCCATCTCCGACCGCAGCTTGAGCCCGCTCAGCGAGTTCTTCCTGCTCCATTTGCGCACGAGGTAACGGTAGTCGCCCTGTTCAGTCGTCACGTTGCATGGTCGCCCAGAGGCCGGCGGCGTGCAGGCGCTGCACATCGTGTTCCATCCTGTCCCGCGAGCCCGACGACACCACCGCCTTTCCTTCGTTGTGGACCTTGAGCATGAGCTCGGTTGCCTTGCCCTTGCTGTAGCCGAACAGCTTTTGGAAGATGTATGCGACGTAATGCATCAAATTGACCGGGTCGTCCCAGACAACGGTCACCCACGGCCGATCCTCGGCCTCGAGAATTTCGGTGTATTCGACGGCCTCGGGGACCGCCTGTCCCGCCATCACCACCCTGGGGCCCGTCGCGCGCCCCGCGGTCCCGCTCCCCCCGCCCGGACCGACCCCGGCCCGGACGGTGTCATCCGAGGCGGCATCGTTCATGCACAGACCCATAACCCTCAGCCTACGACTCGGCTGCGGATACACAACACCCACCGCGCCCGTTTTGCACCCGCTCGTACCGAATATCCGGGCGAATCGGTGTCTACAGTGACGAACGTGGACACCACAGCTACCGCCCCCAGTACCGCACTGCTGACCGACCAGTACGAGTTGACCATGCTCGCGGCCGCGCTGGCCGACGGTTCGGCGCACCGACAGTGCACCTTCGAGGTCTTCGCGCGGCGCCTGCCCAACGGCCGCCGCTACGGTGTGGCTGCGGGCGCCGGGCGAATGCTCGACGCGCTGGCCGAGTTTCGTTTCGGTGAGCCCGAATTGGCAACTGCCGCAGGCTTCCTGGACGCCCCGGTGCTGGAGTGGTTGCGCGAGTACGAGTTCCGCGGCGATATCGACGGCTATCGGGAGGGCGAGCTGTATTTTCCCGGCTCCCCGATCCTTTCGGTGCGCGGCACCTTCGCCGAATGCGTGGTGCTCGAGACGCTGATCCTGTCGATCCTCAACCACGACAGCGCGATCGCCTCGGCCGCGGCCCGGATGGTCAGTGCCGCGGGCGGGCGGCGGATGATCGAGATGGGCTCGCGGCGCACGCACGAGCTGGCCGCACCCGCCAGCGCCCGTGCGGCCTACCTCGCCGGATTCGATGCCACCTCGAATCTGGAGGCGGTGCGCCGCTATGGAGTTCCCGGCGCGGGTACCAGCGCACACGCGTTCACGCTGCTGCACAGCGGCCCGGACGGCGCCCACGAGGCGGCGGCGTTCCGCAGTCAGGTCCAGGCGCTGGGTATCGGCACCACCCTGCTGGTGGATACCTTCGACATCACCCAGGGGGTGGCCACCGCCATCGAGGTCGCCGGGCCCGAATTGGGCGGGGTGCGTATCGATTCCGGCGATCTGGGCGTGCTGGCGCGGCAGGTGCGCGACCAGCTCGACGCGCTCGGGGCCACCCGCACCCGCATCGTGGTGTCGGGAGATCTGGACGAATACGCGATCGCCTCGCTGCGCGCGGAGCCGGTCGACGTCTACGGCGTGGGCACCGCGCTGGTGATCGGGTCCGGCGCCCCGACCGCCGGCATGGTCTACAAGCTGGTCGAGGTGGAGGGGGTGCCGGTGGCCAAGCGCAGCAGCCACAAGGAATCCCGCGGCGGCACCAAGCAGGCGGTGCGGCTGTCCCGGCCGACCGGGACGATCGTGGAGGAGATCGTGTATCGCGCTGCCGGGCCCGCACCCGCGGCCAACGGCTTCTCCGCCCGCGAGCTGCTGACACCGATGGTCCGCGGCGGCAAGATCGCACCGGACCGCCCCACCCTGGCCCAGTCGCGCGAGCTGGTGGCGAAGGGCCTGGTGAGCCTCCCCTGGGAGGGCTTGAAACTCTCGCCCGGAGACCCCGCGATTCCCACCACCTTCCTACAATGAATTCGCACCGCGGGCACGCTCGTCCGACCGGGCAGGGTCGCGCCCGCATACCGGCATCGAGATGCGAGATGACCACATGACCAGAGCACTCATCGTCGTGGACGTGCAGAACGATTTCTGCGAGGGCGGCGCGCTGGCCGTCGCGGGCGGTGCCGCGGTCGCCGCGCGCATCACCGAATACCTCGGCGTCTCCGATTACGCCGCGGTCGTGGCCACTCGGGACTTTCACATCGATCCCGGCGGGCACTTCTCCTCGGAGCCGGACTTCATCGACACCTGGCCGCCGCACTGCCGGGTGGGCACGCCCGGCGCGGAATTCCACCCGAATCTGGCCACCGGCCCCATCGAAGCGGTGTTCTCCAAAGGCGCCTACAGCGCCGCCTATTCGGGTTTCGAGGGCACCGCCGAATCCGGCGAGAGTCTCGCGGACTGGTTGCGCAACAAGGGAATCGACACCGTGGACGTGTGCGGTATCGCCACCGACCACTGCGTGCGGGCCACCGCACTGGACGCGCGCGCCGCGGGCCTGCACACCCGGGTCCTGCTGGGCCTGACCGCGGGGGTGGCCCCCGCGACCACCGCATCGGCCCTGGACCGGATGCGCACCGCCGGAATCGAACTCGCCGGAGCGCTGGAGTCCTGAGCGGAGCGACCCACAGGCTAGGCCACGCCCCGAAGGCGCACCAAAGGGGGGATTCATCCTGCGGGCGCAGACGCACCCGGCTAGTTTGTCCGTGTGAATTACTCGACCGACCGCCATCGGGTCGGACGCGCCATCGCCGATATCACCGGGGAACCCGCCGGAGCCGGGCTACCCGGTACCGGAGCACTCGATTCGATATCTGCCGGGGTTCGTATCCGGCTGCGCTCGCGCGCCTTCGTCTTCGCGGATCCGATCACCGACCGGCGCGTGCTGCTGATCGTCAACGACCTGTCCCTGACCGGGTCGGGCCTGTCCCGGGAGGTGCTGCGCCGCCTGGCCACCCGCTTCGACGGCGCCTACACCGAGGCGAACGTACTGATCACCGCGACCCATACCCATTGCGGGCCGGGCGGTGCGGCGCGACACCGCTCGACCGACGGGATCACACCGAGCACGTTCGCCGCGATCGTCGACGGCATCGTCGAGGCGGTCGAGCAGGCGCACGAGGACGTGGCGCCGGCCACCCTGCGCCTGTCGCGCGGCGAACTGCGCACGGCCACCGTCAACCGCTCGCGGGCCGCCTTCGACCGGAATCCGCAGGAGGACAGGGACTTCTTCCCCGAGGCGATCGACCCGCAGACGACGCTGCTGCGCATCGATCGCGGGGAGCAGCCGGTCGGTGCGATCAACTGGTTCGCCGCGCATCCCGCGCAGGCGGCCGGCCCGAGCACGCTGATCGGCTCCGGGGCCAACGGATATGCGGCCTATCACTGGGAGCGGGTCGTGGAGGGCGTGGACTACCTCGCTGATCCCGATCCCGATTTCGTCGCGGCCTTCGCCCAGACCAATGCCGCTGACATGTACCCCGTTTCGGACACTCCCGCCGACGAGTTCGACGCCGCACGCGTCCAAGGGGCCCGGAAGTACGAGGCCGCCGCCGCGCTGGCCGATGCGTACATGCCGCGCATGGCCGGTGACATCGACTTCCGCCACGTGTATATCGACCTGTCCGCGGCGACCGCGGCCGCGGAGTTCACCGGGGACGGTCACGAACATCCCACGGGTCCACCGGCATTGGGCGCGGCCGCGTTCACGGGCGGGTCGTTCCGCGGCGCGATGGGCTGGGCTTCTTTTCAGGAGGACCGGAATCCCTTCTGGGAGTGGATCTCCCGGAACGTGCGGTACCGCTTCTCGCAGAAGCTCGGGGATGCGCATGCGCCGAAGACGATCGCGGCGGCGGGTAAAATGTTCGCCCGGTACGCGCCGTTCGTGCCCAATGTCGTTCCGGTGCAGCTGATCCGGATCGGCGAGCTGTATCTGCTCGGCATCCCGGGCGAGGTGACCATCACCGCCGGACTGCGGTTGCGGCGCACGGTAGCGGCCGTCGTCGGCGCCGAGGTGGGCAACGTGCTGGTCGTCGGTTACGCCAACGGGCACGCGCAATACTTCACCACCCCCGAGGAATACGACGCCCAACGGCTGGAGGGGGCGAGCACGGTGTTCGGGCGCTGGCAACTGCCCGTCGTGGCGCAGGCCGCGGCGCAGCTGGCCACGGCGATGCACAAGGGCGAGTCCGTGCCGCCCGGCGCCGCCGCGCCGGCCGCCCCGGCCGACCCGCCGGAGCAACCGACGACCGCGAAAACCACGCCGCCGCCGGACTTTCCGCCCGCGGGCCACCAATTCGGCGATGTGATCACCCAGCCCGCCGCCGCGTACCGCCCGGGTGAGCCGGTGCTGGTCGAATTCGCGGGCGCGCATCCGAACAACGATTCGCATCGCGGCGGCACGTACCTGATGGTGCAACGCCAGGACGCGGGCCGCTGGCGGATCGTGGCCGACGACGGCGACTGGGCGACCACCTTCGCCTGGTCGCGCGGTGCGGCCTCGAGTTCCACGGTCACCATCCGCTGGGACCCCTCGTCCGACGCCGAGCCCGGCACGTATCGCATCCGGTATTTCGGCACGTCCAGGAGCCACCTCGGCAAGCCCACGTCGTTCGCCGGCACCTCGGCCGAATTCCGGATCCAGGGCAAATAGGCGTACCTCCGCATCCTCGGCGGCCACGGCTCTCCCGACCGATCCGCGTGCCTGTCGGACGGTGGAAGTAGTCTTCGTGGGTGCCCGAACTTCCGCCCGTCCCAACCCTGTTGACCACCGCCGTGGAGGCGCTCGGCGGTAAGGCGCGCAAGGGCCAGCAGACCATGGCGGCCGCGGTCGCGCACTCGATCGATACCAAGGAGCACCTGGCCGTGCAGGCCGGCACGGGCACCGGCAAGTCGCTGGCCTACCTGGTGCCGAGCCTGCGGCACGCGGTGGAGTCCGGGCGCACGGTCGTGGTGTCGACCGCGACGATCGCGCTGCAGCGCCAGCTGGTCGACCGGGATCTGCCGCGCCTGGCCGAGGCGCTGGCGGGCCCCCTGGGCCGCCGCGCGAAGTTCGCGATCCTCAAGGGCCGCGGAAATTATCTGTGCCTGAACAAGATCAACAGCGTGATCCCGGACGAGGAGCCCGAGGCCGAACTGTTCGACGCGTTCGCGATCTCCCGGCTGGGCCGCGAGGTACAGCGCCTGAACGAATGGGCCTCGGACACCGAGACCGGCGACCGGGACGAGCTCTCCCCCGGCGTCACCGACCGCGCGTGGCGGCAGGTGAGCGTGTCCGCCCGCGAATGCCTGGGCAAGTCGCGCTGCCCGTTCGGCACCGACTGCTTCGCCGAGCGGGCCCGCGCCGAATCCGGCCAGGCCGATGTCGTGGTGACCAATCACGCCCTGCTGGCCATAGACGCCATCAGCGGCATCCAGGTGCTGCCCGAGCACGACGTGGTCGTCATCGACGAGGCGCACGAGCTGGTGGACAGGGTCACCGGGGTGGCCACCGCGGAGCTGTCCACCGCCGCGATCAGCGCGGCCGCCAAGCGCTGCGCCAAGCTCATCGACGAGCAGGAGGTGGATCGGCTCGAGGGTGCGGCCGAGGCCTGGCACGAACTGCTCGAGGAGCTGCCGCCCGGGCGCTGGGATCAGCTGCCCGGCGGCGCCGGCCCGGTGCTGGCGCTGATCCGCGACGCGGCCTGGAACGCGCGCACGGCGCTGTCCCCTGGCGGTGCGGCCGCGCCGCAGGGCGATCCGGAGGCCGCCGCGTCCCGCAATATCGCACTCTCGGCCGTGGAGGACGTGCACGACGCCGCGGTCCGCGCGCTGACCACCTTCGACGAGCAGGACCCCGCCGCGCGCCGCGATGTGATCTGGCTGGCCGCCGACGAGGTGCGCGGCATCGCCCGCCGCACCCTGCACATGGCCCCGCTCTCGGTCGGCGGGCTGCTGCGCAGCCGCCTGTTCGGCACCTCGACGGTCGTGCTCACCTCGGCGACGCTGCAGGTCGGCGGCTCGTTCGACGGGCTGGCGATCACCTGGGGCCTGCCCGCCCAATCGCCCAACAAGGTCGACCCCGCCCTGGCCAACGGCGGCGAGGCGCCGTCGGATTCCGATGTGGTGCGCTGGAATTCACTGGATGTCGGTTCCCCGTTCGACCACGCCAAGTCCGGCATCCTGTATGTCGCCAAACATCTGCCCGCGCCGGGCCGCGACGGCCTGTCCCCGGCCTACCTGGACGAGATCCAGCGGCTGATCACCGCCGCGGGCGGCCGCACCCTGGGCCTGTTCTCCTCGATGCGCGCGGCCAAGGCCGCCACCGAGGCGCTGCGCGAGCGCCTGGACACCCCGGTGCTGTGCCAGGGCGACGACGCCACGGGCGCGCTGGTGCGCAAGTTCGCCGACGATCCGGAGACCTCGCTGTTCGGCACGCTGTCGCTGTGGCAGGGCGTGGATGTGCCCGGGCCGTCGCTGAGCCTGGTGATCCTGGACCGCATCCCGTTTCCCCGCCCGGACGATCCGCTCCTGGTCGCCCGGCAGAAGGCGGTGGAATCGCGCGGCGGCAACGGCTTCATGGCGATCGCGGCCAATCATGCGGCGCTGCTGCTCGCCCAGGGCACCGGGCGGCTGCTGCGCAGCGTCGACGACCGCGGCGTGGTGGCGATCCTGGATTCGCGCCTGGCCACGGCCCGCTACGGGTCGTATCTGCGGGCCTCGCTGCCGCCCTACTGGGAGACCGCCGATCCGGAGGTGGTGCTCAAGGCGCTCGAGCGCCTCACCGCCGGGGCCGCTACTTCACGGCGAGGGTGATGAGCGCCGCCACGGTGCCGAGCACGATCGCCCCCAGTCCCCACCCGATGCCCTGACGCTGCCACAGCCGCCCGTGGTCCAGCGAGATCCGGCCCGGGCCGGAGAATCCCAGCGTGGCCGCCGCGACGATCAGCAGGATCCCCGCGTACGAGGCGATCAGGCCGTGCGGCCAGGTCACGTGCACCGCGTTGATCATGCTTCCGATGACGATCGCCGCCGCCAGCGGGGTCAGCAAGCCGAGGATGAGCAGGGTTCCACCGGTGAATTCGCACAGTCCGGCCAGGGTGCCGAACAGCTTGCCCGGGTGATATCCCATCTTTTCGAAGCCCCCGGCCGTGCCCGCCCACCCGGCGCCGTGGAACCAGCCGAACAGCTTCCCGCTGCCGGAGACGAACAGCAGACCTCCGGCGCCCAGGCGCAAGACGAGCAGACCGATATCGATGCCCGCGGACTCGGCGCCGAGTCCCTCGGGCGCTGTGTGTGCGGTGCCGGGGGTGACTGTCTGTGGCCTCATGGCGGTGGGTCCTCACGATCGTACGAACGGATGCTCCCGGGCGGGAGCGACGATGTGGATCGCGATCTGAGGGTGAATACGATACAGCCCGCCCGGCGGTTCGACCGGGCGAGAAATTACCTGTTGGCCAGGAAGAAGAAGTAGCCCAGGAAGATCACCGCCAGCACCCACACCACCGGATGCACCTCCCGGCCGCGCCGGCGGGCCACCATTGCCACCGGATAGAACAGCAGCCCCAGCGCGATGCCGTTCGCGATGGAGTAGGTCAGCGGCATCATGATCACGGTGATGAACGCCGGTATGGCGTATTCCAGCTTGCCCCAGTCGATCTGGCCCAGCGAGCGGGCCATCAGCACGCCGACCACGATCAGCGCCGGCGCGGTCACCGACGGCGCGTCCGCGACGACGGCGAAGACCGGGAAGAAGAACATCGCGATCAGGAACCAGCCCGCCGTCGACACCGCCGTCAGGCCGGTGCGGCCTCCGGCGCTGACGCCCGCGGTCGATTCCACGTAGGCGGTCGTGGTGGAGGTGCCGATGATCGCCCCGGCGGCGGTGCCGATGGAATCGGACGCGAACGCCTGGGCCGCGCGCGGCAGCCTGCCCTCGGGAGTGAGCAGCCCGGCCTGGTTGGCGATGCCGATCAGGGTGCCCGAGGCGTCGAAGAAGTCGACGAACAGCATGGTGAGCACGACGATCGCCATCTGCCCGGTGAACGCGTGCGGCAGGTTGACGATCGCCTGCCCGAAGGTCTGCTCGAGCCCGTGCGGCAGGGCCACCAGGGAGTTCGGCAGCGGCACCAGCCCGCTGACGATGCCCACGACCGCGGTGACGACGATGCCGTACAGCACCGCGCCGTGCCAGCCGATCACCAGGAAGATCACCGTCGCCAGCAGCCCGAACAGGGCCAGCAGCGTGGTGCCCCTGGTGAAGTCGCCCAGGTGCACGAAGGTGTCCTTGTTCGCCACGACGATGCCGGCGTTCTTCAGTCCGAGGAACGCCACGAACATGCCGATTCCGGACCCGACGGCCAGCTTCATCTGCATGGGAATGGCGTCGACGATCTTCTCGCGGATCTTGGTGACCGCGAGCACGAAGAAGATCACGCCCGACAGCAGCGTGCCCGACAACGCGACCTGCCAGTGGATGCCCATGCCCAGCACCACGGAGTAGGCGAAGAAGGCATTGAGCCCCATCCCCGGCGCCAGCGCGATCGGGTACCGCGCCCACAGGCCCATCACCAGCGTGCCGACGACCGCGGCCACCGCGGTCGCGGTGAACACCGCCTGCATCGGAATGCCCTTGGCGCCGAGGGCGCCGTGATCGCCGAGCACCGACGGATTCACGGCCAGTACATACGACATCGCGAGGAAGGTCACGGTCCCGGCCATGATCTCGCGCTTCTTGGTCGACCCGAGCCTGCTGATTCCGAAGTAGGCGTCGATACGCCCCTTCCATCCCGACTGGACGTCGATACTCATCTGCTGTTCTCCACCTCGGCCGGAAGGACGTGCCCTGAGCACCGTATATGTCCCGGTTGGGGGCAGCCGCACCCGGTCCCGCGAATGGCAGGCAATCAAGATCAGCACGGCCGACCCCCGCGACCACCGGGGCTTGCAACCCTCGGGCAATCCGGGGCGGGCCCATCCGTCACCTCGCTGACCACCCGGAGGAATACCGAGCCGAATTCTCCCGGCTCGCGAACACCGGGCCTCCCCACAGCCGAAGTGAAACATATTCGCTCCGGACTGCGAGGGGATCGCGCTCCCAGTTGTCAACACCACTCGACAATCGCGCGGGATTCCTCGCCGCATCATTCCCGAGCGGCCAGCTACCCGACCCAATGGAGGACCGCGCGCCCGCCTACCGATGGGGTAGCCGAATAACTTTCGACAGCCCATCCACATCATCCCGAAGGCTTTGCAGCGCATCGCTTTACGGTGCACCCCCGGCATTCGCGCCGATACGGCACGGCCCGGACGCGCGGCCGAGCGCCGGGAACCACACGAACGACCCACGCCAACGGCCGCTAACATACGAACCGCGGCGGCGAAGTACGAACGAGCACAGCGGATTCGATGCGCAACCCTCGAGCAATTTAAAGAAGAACTTGCCTCATATTTGCGAGTTCTTGACCGATCTTGTTAGGCCCGTTACAAATACGTTATCCGCCGAACCGAGCTCTCGAACCGGCCGAGCGAGAAGTGCAAGTGTGGTTACCGAAATCGTCGATGCGAGTGCCGATCTCGCGATCGCTCCCCGAGATTTGTGGGATCGTCTGTCCGATCCCCAGACCTATGCCCGGATCCTGCCCGGCATCGGCGCCTGCGATCTACTCGACACCCTCGACGGAACGCCGATGTGGCGCATGCGCATCGGCGGCGAGGACACCGAGATCCGCGTCCTGGACATCCAGGTGATCGTGCGCCCCGAGGCCGACACGATCGAACTGCGGTGCGCGCAGACGCGCAGTTTCGCAGGGATCCGGGTGCACGGCGGGACCGACCACACGCGCGTCGCCATCACCTGCGTGGCCCCGGACCGGGTGCATCCGCTCGTGCCCGATCTCTCGAACTCCATGGTGACCGACTGGATCCACGCCGGGCTGCACCGCCTGGTCGACCTCGCGCACGGTGCGGAAACGTCGGTGGTGACCAATGGCGAGGAGTCGTCGGTACGCACGCAGGCCGACGTCGCACGGCGCATCATGTCCACCGGCGTGCTGCGCAGCCTGCGGCCGGATCGTATGGTCAAGCAGGTCGGCGGCCTGATCACCTTCGGATTCACCCTCGCGGGCGGATACGCCGCCGGGAACGGACACTCCCCGCGTCGCCCGGCCATCATCGACAGCCGGGGCTCGAGCACGTACGGCGAGGTCCATTCCCGCACCCAGGCGCTGGCCAGCGCCCTGGCCGAGCTCGGTATCGGCGAAGGCGACACGGTCGGCGTACTGGCTCGCAACCACACCGAGATGATCGAGATAACTACCGCCGCAGGAAAGCTCGGTGCCGACTGCATCCTGCTCACCACCGGCCTGTCCGCCGAGCGGATCACGCGCATCGCCGAGATGCACCGCATGGCAGCGGTATTCGCCGATCCGGAGCTGCAGGGCCGGATCGCGCACCTCCCGCCCGAGGTGCACCGCTTCACCACCGTCGAGAATCGCGACCGCCGGGACGAAACCAGTGTGGAGGACCTGATCGCCTCGGCGAGCGGCAGATTCGACAAGCCGGAGCACCCCGGACGACTCATCGTCCTCACCTCGGGCACCACCGGCCCGTCGAAGGTCACCGTGCGCCCGCATCCCACTGGATTCTCGGCGATCGCGGCGCTGCTCTCGCGCCTGCCGTTCGAGATGCAGGAGACCATGCTGATCCCGGCGCCGCTGTCGCATTCCTGGGGCCTGGGGGCACTGCACCTGAGCCTGTCGACCCGATCGACGGTGGTGCTGCTCGAACGCTTCGACGCACAGGAGTGCCTGCGGCTGATCGCCGAGCACCGGGTCCGCACGCTGATCGCCCTGCCGATCATGCTGCAGCGCATCCTCGACCTGCCCGACTCGGTGCGCGAGCGTTATGACACCTCGAGCATGGAGGCGGTGATCTGCGGCGGCGCCACCCTGCCGTCCGCGACGGTGCTGCATTTCACCGAGATCTTCGGCGAAATCCTCTACAACCTCTACGGATCCACCGAGGCCTCGTGGATCACCATCGCCGAACCGTCCGATCTGCGCATTTCGCCGGCCACCGTCGGGCGGCCGCCGCTGGGCGCGAAAATAGCCGTGCTGGGCGATGATGCACGTCCCGTGCCCGTCGGGGCGACCGGCCGGATCTTTGTCGGTCACAACATGTTGTTCGACGGCTATACCGATGACCCGCCGCCCGACGAAGTGGACGGCATGATGGACACCGGCGATCTGGGGTACCTCGACGCCGCCGGGCGGCTGTTCATCGCGGGCCGCAGCCAGGAACGGGTCGTCTCCGACGGCGAGACCGTCTTCCCGCGCCCCGTCGAGGAGGCGCTGGCCGCGCTGCCACAGGTCGGCGAGGTCGCGGTGGTCGGCGTCCCGGACCGCGACCTCGGCCAGCGGCTGGCCGCATTCCTGGTGACACACGAGGGATTCGGCATGGACCCCGACATGATCCGCGTCTACATCCGCCAGCGGCTGGGCCGTCTGGCCGTCCCCCGCGACATCATCTTCCTCGACGCCCTGCCCCGCAATGCGGCGGGCAACGTGCTCAAGCGAGCCCTGGTGCGGGCGTAGGGGATCCCGTCGTTCCGGCACGCCTTCAGCCGGGATCTCCTGCGTCCCTGGAGTTCTGGCCGACGGCGTGCCGCAGGGGGCCGGTCAGGGGCTGGGCGTGGCAACCAGGCCGAGTTCGGCATCACACGACAACAGGGGGTGATGCGGGAGGACACGGACCGTGTAGCCGACCGCGCCCGACAGCGGAACCGGGGTGTGCACGGTGTACAGCTCACTGCCCGAATCGTTTCCGGCGTGGGACATCTCGATGGTGGTGACCTCGCTCAGGTCGTCGTCCGGGGAGACGCGGCCCAGCACGGCCTGCACCACCACGTCGCCCGTGGCCAGGCCGCCCAGGTCGATGCGGGCGCGCAGGGTCAGCTCGTTCCCGATGACGGGGGTACCGGCCAGCCCGGCGCTGTCCACCTGAATGACCTTCACCTGCGGCCATGACGATTCGATGCGGCGGCGGTACTCCGCCAGCTCCCGTGCACCCGCGAAATCGTCCTGTGCCACAGCGGAATACGCCGCGGAGGCCGGCATGTAGTAGTCGACCGTGTAGTCGCGGACCATCCGGGAGGCCAGGACCTTCGGACCGAGGGTCTGCAGCGTGTGGCGGACCATTTCCATCCAGCGCACCGGCATGTCGTCGTGATCGCGCTCGTAGAAGCGCGGCAGCACGGCGCGTTCGAGCGTCTCGTACAGGGCCGCGGCCTCCAGATCGTCGCGGCGGTGTTCGTCGCGCACGCCGTCGGCGGTGGGTATCGCCCAGCCATTCTCGCCGTCGTACATCTCGTCCCACCAGCCGTCGCGGATGGACAGGTTGAGCCCGCCGTTCAGCGCGGCCTTCATCCCGGAGGTGCCGCACGCCTCCAGCGGGCGCAGCGGATTGTTCAGCCACACATCGCATCCCCAATACAGGTAGCGCGCCATCGACATGTCGTAGTCCGGCAGGAAGACGATGCGATGCCGCACGCCGGCCTCGTCGGCGAAGCGCACCACCTGCTGGATCAGGCCTTTGCCGCCGTCGTCGGCCGGATGGCTCTTGCCCGCCACAACCAGCTGTAGCGGTCGCTCGGGATCGGTCAGCAGGGCCCGCAGCCGATCCGGATCGCGCAGGATGAGGGTGAGCCGCTTGTAGGTCGGCACCCGGCGCGCGAAACCGATGGTCAGCACGTGCGGATCGAAGGCCTCGTCCACCCAGCCCAACTCGGCAGGCGCCGCACCGCGCTCGAGCCACGACGCGCGCAGCCGCCGCCGCACCTCCTCGACGAGAATGCCGCGCAACGCATTCCGGGTGGACCACAACTCGCGCAGGTCGACATCGCGCAGCCGCTCCCAGCCGCGTGCCTCCTCCACCAGCTCGGGCCCGACGAATTCGCGGGCCTTGTCGATCCATTCGCGCGCGGCCCAGCTCGGCGCGTGCACGCCGTTGGTGACCGAGCCGATCGGCACCTCGGCGGCGTCGAATCCGGGCCACAGCGGGGCGAACATGGCCCGGCTGACCTCGCCGTGCAGCTGCGATACGCCGTTGGCGCGCTGGGCCAGGCGCATGCCGAGGTGGGCCATGTTGAACACCGACGGATCGGCCTCGCGGCCCAGCGCCACGATCCGGTCCACCGAAACGCCCGGCAGCAGCGGGGATTCGCGCTCGCCGTGGGCGCCACCGAAGTACCGGCGCACCAGCGCCCCGGCGAACCGGTCGATCCCGGCGGGCACGGGCGTGTGCGTGGTGAACACCGTCCCGGCCCGCACCGCGGCCAGCGCGGCATCGAAATCCATTCCGGCGGCCATGAATTCGCGGATCCGCTCGATACCGAGGAATCCGGCGTGCCCCTCGTTCATGTGGAACACTTCCGGATCGGGCAGACCGTGTGCCCGGGTGAAGGCGCGCACCGCACGCACCCCGCCGATCCCGGCCAGGATCTCCTGCTTGATCCGATGGTCCTGATCGCCGCCGTACAGCCGGTCGGTGACCAACCGCAGCTCCGGATCGTTGTCGGCGATATCGGAATCCAGCAGCAGCAGCGGAATCCGGCCCACCTGGGCGATCCACACCCGCGCCCGCAGCACCCGGCCCTCGGGCATCGGCACGTGCACCAGCACGGGGTCCGTGTCGCCCGCACTGGTGAGCAGTCGCAGCGGCAGCCCCTGCGGATCGAGGTCCGGGTAGTGCTCGCGCTGCCAGCCGTCGGCGGTCAGGGACTGCCGGAAATAGCCTGAGCGGTACAGTAATCCCACGCCGATGAGCGGAAGCCCCATGTCGGAGGCCGACTTCAGGTGGTCACCGGCCAGAATCCCCAGTCCGCCCGAATAATTCGGCAGCACCTCGGTGACACCGAACTCCATCGAGAAGTAGGCGATGCAGCGCGGGCCGCCCTCCTGCCTGCCGAACCACCGCGGCCGGGTGAGATAGTCGCGCAGATCGGCGGCGGCCGCCTCGACCGCCCGCAGGTACGCCTCGTCGGCCGCGAGCTCGTCCAGCCGCGCCGCGGGCACCTCCCCCAGCATCCGCACCGGGTCGCGCCCCAGCTCCACCCACAGCCGCCGGTCCAGTTCGGCGAACAGATCCTGTGTCGGCGCATGCCAGGACCAGCGCAGGTTCGTGGCGAGCTCGCCGAGGGCGGCCAGCGGCCCGGGCAGATGGGCACGGACGGTGAAACGACGCAATGCCTTCATCGGCAGAACCTTACACGGAACAGGTGTCGGGCACGGGTGCATGCCCGTCACCCTGATAGGGCACCTGACCAGCGGAATCCCGCCGGGAGCCGACCGAAACAGCGGTCGGGAGGCGAATCGGTCGTCGCGCACGCCGCGGCGACCGATTCGCGGCGGTCAGCCCTTCGGCTGCCCGATGGTGCGGTCGAGCAGAGCGAACAGCTCGCGGTAGTGCCGCTCCGCGGCCTCCTCGTGGTAGACCGAGGTGTCGATCTGTGTGTAGCCGTGGGCGGCGCCCTCGTAGACCTCGGTCTTGTGACGAATACCGGCGGCGGCCAGGGCCTTGTCGAACTCCTCGATGTGCTCGGGGGTCATTCCTTGGTCGTTGTCGGCGAACGCGAAATACAGCTCCGCGGTGACGGATTCGAGCGCCCGATGCGGGCTGTCCGGCCCGTCGAGGACCAGGTGTCCGGTGTGGAAGCCGGCCCCGGCCCCGATCCGATCGGGATGCGCGGCGGCGGTCTGCACCACCAGGCGCCCGCCCATGCAGTACCCCGTCGCGCCGACCGGCCCCGCGGTGATCTTGTCCGAGGCCGCCATCCAGTCCAGATACGCACCCGAGTCGGACTTCACCACGTCCGGGGTGAGCGACATGATCAGGGGCATCAGCTGCCCGAAGACCTCCGGCCGGGCCTCCAAGTCGATAAATTCCGGCAGGTCCAGGACCGGGGCGCGGCCCGCCCGGTAGAACAGGTTCGGAATCAGCACGCTGTAACCGTGCGCGGCGATGCGGTCGCCGAGGTCGCGCAGGGCGGGCCGCAGGCCGAAGGCGTCCTGGAACACCAGCACGCCCGGATGCGCGGCGCCGTCGTCGGGGTAGGCCAGGTAGGCGTCGGCGACCCCATCGGGTGTCGGAATATCAACCGTCGTGCCGTGCACTGCTGTCATAGTGGATCCTCTCCGGTCGTCGTCACAGTCGGTCGTCCCCCCAGCGAAGTAGAGGCGACCGTTCCGCTTCGGTCTTACCGCCCCGCGCCGATTCCTGCCACCCGGCAGCGATCAATCAACGCCGTCGTCATGATCATCGCCGAAATACCGGTACGGTTGGTGCCGTGACGGGTCGCATCGCCATCGACGACACCGCCCCTGCCATCGGACTCGGGCGCTACCCCGCCAAAGCCGTGGTCGGTGAGGTCTTCCCGGTCCGGACCGTGGTGTGGCGCGAAGGGCACGACGCCGTCGCCGCGACCCTCGCGGTGCGCGCCCCGGGCAGCTCGCGCACGCAGCCGATCCGGATGTCGCCGGAGTACGAGCCGGACGTGTTCAACGCCGTCTTCACCCCCTCTTCTCCCGGCCTGTGGACCTACCGCGTCGAGGGCTGGAGCGATCCGATCGCGAGCTGGCGCGCGGCGGTCGAGGCGAAGCTGGCGGTGGGCCAGAGCGCCGCCGACCTGGCCAACGATCTCGAGCTCGGCGCGCAGCTGTTCGACCGTGCGGCACAGGCGGTGCCGAAGGCCCAGTGGGAGCGGCTGCGCGCGGCGGCGGCCGCGCTGCGCGACACCGAGGCGCAGCTGCCCGCCCGGGTAGCGCCCGCGTTCGGCGCCGAGGTCGGCGAGATCCTGCGCGAGACCCCGCTGCGCGAACTGCTCACCCGCGGACCGCAATTCAGCGTGCTCGTCGAGCGTCACCGGGCCCTGTGCGGCTCCTGGTACGAGTTCTTTCCTCGCTCGACCGGCGGCTGGGATGCCGAGGGCGTGCCGGTGCACGGCACCTTCGCCACCGCCGCCAAGGAGCTGCAGCGCATCGCCGCGATGGGGTTCGACGTGGTGTACCTGCCGCCTATCCATCCGATCGGGCGGATAAATCGCAAGGGCCGCAACAACTCCCTGACCGCCGAGGCCGACGACGTGGGTTCCCCGTGGGCCATCGGCTCGGCCGACGGCGGCCACGACGCGGTCCACCAGCAGCTCGGCACCCTCGACGACTTCGCCGAATTCGTCAGCACCGCACGGCGACTCGGCCTCGAGGTGGCCCTGGATCTGGCGCTGCAATGCGCACCGGACCACCCGTGGGTGAGCGAACATCCCGAATGGTTCACCACGCTGCCCGACGGCACCATCGCCTTCGCCGAGAATCCGC
This sequence comes from Nocardia sp. GP40, assembly GCF_050434125.1. Classification (NCBI taxonomy): domain Bacteria; kingdom Bacillati; phylum Actinomycetota; class Actinomycetes; order Mycobacteriales; family Nocardiaceae; genus Nocardia; species Nocardia sp. GP40. The sequence continues at coordinate 229,508 of NZ_JBNPVW010000015.1, forward strand.
CGAAGAAGTACCAGGACATCTACCCGGTCAACTTCGACAACGATCCCGACGGGCTCTATGCCGAGGTGCTGCGGGTGGTCCGGCACTGGATCGCGCTGGGAGTCACCATCTTCCGCGTCGACAATCCGCACACCAAGCCCGCCGATTTCTGGGAGTGGCTGATCGCGCAGGTGCGCCGCACCGATCCCGAGGTGATCTTCCTGTCCGAGGCCTTCACCCGCCCGGCCCGGATGTACGGGCTGGCCCGGCGCGGCTTCACCCAGTCCTACACGTATTTCACCTGGCGCACGGGCAGATACGAGCTCGAGCAGTTCGCGCTGGAGCTGGCCGCAAAGGCGGACGAGGCGCGCCCGAATCTGTTCGTGAACACCCCCGACATCCTGCACGAGAGCCTGCAGCACGGCGGCCCGGGCATGTTCGCGATCCGCGCCACGCTGGCCGCGACGATGGGGCCGAGCTGGGGCGTGTACTCGGGCTTCGAGTTGTTCGAGCACCGGGCGGCCAGGGCGGGCAGCGAGGAGTACCTGGACTCGGAGAAGTACGAGCTGCGCCCGCGACGCTTCAGCGAGGCCGCCGCGCGCGGAGAATCGCTCGAGCCCTGGCTGACCCGGCTCAACGAGATCCGCCGCGCCCATCCGGCGCTGCAGCAACTGCGCTGCCTGGCAGTGCATCACGTCGACAACGATGCCCTGCTGGCCTATTCGAAGGTGGACCCCGCGACCGGCGATGCGGTGCTGATCGTGGTGAACCTCAACCCGTTCGGGCCCGAGGACGGGATGATCTCGCTCGACATGCCGGCGATCGGGCGCGAATGGCACGATCATCCGGTGGTGTACGACGAGGTCAGCGGCGAGGAATACCACTGGGGCCAAACCAATTACGTGCGCCTGGATCCCGTGCACGCGGTCGCCCATATCCTGAGCCTCCCTCCAGTGTCCGCCGCCGCGCGCACAGAACTCGCCTACCGCAGGACATTCCGGTGAGCCGCCCGCAGGACACTCCCCCGTTCCGGTGCGTACCTCTGGCATTCCGACAGGCTTTCGGGCCGAGTCGTGCGGTGAAATCCTGGCGAGTGATGAACCCTCCGTCGTCCAGTCGCGCCATCGACGACGTAGGCCTCGACTCATGAACCGGCGGGATCTCATGCTCTTGGCGGCCGGCACCCACCCCGACCCCCACTCGGTGCTCGGCGCGCACCCGCATCCCGACGGCACCGTCATCAGAGCCCTTCGCCCGCACGCGGATTCGGTGTCCGCGCGGATCGGCGGGGAGGATCACCTGCTGAAGCACGTCGATCACGGCATCTTCGAGGGCGTGGTGCCGTTCACGGAACTGTGGGACTACCGGCTGCTGGTCTCGTATCCGGGCGGGCGCTCGGTGCTCGACGCCGACGGCTATCGCTTCCTGCCGACCATCGGCGAGCTCGATCTGCATCTGATCGGCGAGGGCAGGCACGAGCGGCTCTGGGAGGTGCTGGGCGCGCATCCCCGCACCTACACCACGCTCGACGGCGAGGTCGAGGGCACCTCGTTCGCGGTGTGGGCGCCCAATGCCCGCGGCATCAGCGTGATCGGTGAGTTCGACGGCTGGAGTGGACGTTCCGCGCCCATGCGGCGACTGGGCGGTTCGGGTGTGTGGGAGCTGTTCGTCCCGGGCGTGGGACCGGGCACGACGTACAAGTTCCGGGTGCACGGCAGGGACGGCCGCATCGCCGACCACGCAGATCCGCTCGCCTTCGCGACCGAAAAGCCGCCCGCCACCGCGTCGGTGATCTCCGAGAGCACCCATCGGTGGCAGGACGAGAGGTGGATCTCCGCGCGCGAGCGGGCCGATCCGACCCGCGCCCCCGTGAGCATCTACGAGGTGCACCTGGGTTCCTGGCGCCCCGGCCTCGGCTACCGCGAGGCGGGCGAACAACTCGCGCAATACGTTCGGGCCCAGGGCTATACGCATGTCGAGCTGCTGCCCATCGCCGAACATCCCTTCGGCGGGTCGTGGGGTTATCAGGTGACCTCGTACTACGCGCCGACCTCGCGCTTCGGCACGCCGGACGATTTCCGCGCCTTCGTCGACACCCTGCACGCCGCGGGCATCGGGGTCCTACTGGACTGGGTGCCCGCCCATTTCCCGCGCGACGAATGGGCCCTGGCCCGGTTCGACGGCACCGCTCTCTACGAACATCCCGACCCCCGCCGCGGCGAGCAATTGGACTGGGGCACCTACGTTTTCGACTTCGGCCGCAACGAGGTCCGCAACTTCCTGGTCGCCAACGCGCTGTTCTGGATCGAGGAATTCCACATCGACGGCCTGCGGGTGGACGCGGTCGCCTCGATGCTGTACCTGGACTATTCGCGACCGCACGGCGGGTGGGAGCCCAATATTCATGGCGGACGGGAGAATCTGGAGGCCGAGCAGTTCCTGCAGGAGATGAACGCGACCGTGCACAAGCTGCATCCGGGCGTGGTCACGATCGCCGAGGAGTCCACCGCCTGGCCGGGCGTCACCCGGCCCACCGACGTCGGCGGCCTCGGCTTCACCATGAAGTGGAACATGGGCTGGATGCACGACACCCTCGGCTATCTCGGCCACGATCAGGTGCACCGCAGCTGGCATCACAACGAGATGACCTTCTCCACCGTCTACGCCTGGAGCGAGAACTACGTGCTGCCGATCAGCCATGACGAGGTCGTGCACGGCAAGGGCACGCTGTGGACCCGCATGCCGGGCGACGACTTCGCCCGGGCCGGCGGGGTGCGGGCGCTGCTGGCGTACATGTGGTCGCACCCCGGCAAACAGTTGCTGTTCATGGGCCAGGACTTCGGCCAGTTCCGCGAATGGTCACACGACCGCGGGCTGGACTGGCACGAACTGGACAATCCGCTGCACGCCGGCATCGCGCGCCTGGTCGCGGACCTCAATGCCGCCTACCGCGCGCACCCGGCGCTGTGGAGCCAGGACACCTCCCCCGGCGGCTACGCCTGGATCGAGGCGAACGACCGGGACAACAACGTCCTGGCCTTCCTGCGCTACGGCTCGAGTTCACCCACCCCGCCGGCTCCACAAGCTCACCATCCCCGGAATGACAGCTCCCCCGTCGCCTGCGTCTACAACTTCTCCGGTTCCGAACACCGCGACTACCGCCTCGGCCTGCCCACCCCCGGCCACTGGCGAGAAATCCTCAACTCCGACGCAACCCCCTACGGCGGCGGCGGAATCGGCAACCTCGGAGGCGTGGACACCACGCAAACCCCCTGGCACGGCCGCCCGCACTCGGCCCCGATCACCCTGCCCCCCAACACCGCCGTCTGGCTCACGCCCGACTAACCGCCCAGCCCAATATCCACGTCCCGCTAGAACACAGCCGAGCAGTGCGCTCGAAGCCCTGCCAACGCGACATCTGATTTCGCACGAACATGGGTAACTCCATGTACTCGCATCGAGCAGCTTGCGATTGGTGTCGTTGTGGGGAGTGGGGGTCAGGCGGCATCCTCCGCGCCGCGGTAGGTGTAGAGGTCCTCGAGGAACTTGCGGCGCAGCGCCGGGATCTTGGCGGTGAGGCTGAAGAAGGTGCGGGCGGCGAACAGCGCTAGGCGGCCGGTGTAGGGCTGGTAGAGGGGGTCGTCGCCGTTGGTGCCGTTGTTGTCCAGGGAGTCGGCGACGCGGGCGAAACCGTAGGGAAGCATGTCGGCCTCATAGTCGGCGATGGCGGTCAGCGGCGACTTTTCGCCGTTGGCGGCGGCGACCAGTTCGCGGCACAGCAGGGCGGCGTCACGCAGCGCGGTGTTGGCGCCCACGCCCTGGCCGGGGGTCATGGTGTGGATGGCGTCGCCGAGCAGGGTGATGTTGGTGGTCTTCCAGGGCTCCACCGGCACCGAGGTCGAGATCTGCAGGGGGAAGGCGGCTTCCGGGTCGGAGAGCTCGAAGATGCGACGCAGGTCGGGGTGCCAGTTGCGGGTCACCTCCAGGGCGGTGGCGATGAGTTCCGTGCCGCGCTGGTCGACGGTGCCCGCCGGGAAGTGGTCGTGCGAGCTCCACACCGAGAGGTTGACATAGTCGCGGGCGTTGTCGAACTGCAGGCCGTTCCAGCTCTCCAGCAGGGCGGCGTCGGCCGGATTCTTGGGGTTGCCCTCGGCGTCCCACTTGAACTCCATGACGTGCAGCATGCCGATCAGGCCCTTGGTGGCGAAGACGAGGTTGATGCCGTTGCGCATCTCCTCGGTGAGCAGCGCGCGGACCTCCGGGGTGAGCGCGGTCTTGGTCGCGATGGAGGTGATGCCGGCGTCCTTGATCTCCGCGTGCGGCAGGAACTGCCGGCGCACGGCCGAGCGGGTGCCGTCGGCGGCGATCAGGACATCGCCGGTGTCGCTGGTGCCGTCGCTGAAATGCGCGGTGACGGTGCCGTTCTCGTGCTGCTCGTAGTGGGTGAACTCCTTGCCGAAGCGCACCACGTCGTCCATGCCGGTGAACAACACCTGCCGCAGGGTGGACCGCGAGACCGAGCGCTCGCTGTTGATCTCGTCGCTGTCGTCGCGCAGCGGAATGCTCGCGGTGGCGTGCTTGGACTGGGTAAGCACGTTGAAATACCGCGGTCCCCGGGCACAGGTGGCGACGAAGGCGTCGAACAGGTCGGCGGGCAGGCACTCCTGCAATGCCCGGTTGCCGGTGGGGTCGATGCCAACCCGGTAGCCGTAGAGGCCGTCGCGGCGGGAGCCGTAGCGCTCGTAGACGACGACCTCGACACCCGCTCGCTTCAGCCCGTGCGCCAGGCACATACCTCCGGTACCGCCGCCGATGATCATGACCCGCATGTGAACCACTTCCCTTGAATTTCGTTCTTCTTGCTTATCGAGCAAATGTAGCTTGCCATTCAAGATACTTGATTGTCAAGTCTATTTTCAGGGATGTGCCCCACCGCCGCGGAACCTGGTCCGGGTTGGGGTGGACCCCGAGTGTCAGCCAATGTGGTTGGTCTGGGCGTGGTGGGCGATCGCCGTGCGTGGTATGGCAAGGCACAGCAGTGCGCAAGCCGCACACGCCGCCACCGGCCACTGCCCGGCGCGGCCTATCGCATCCCCGTAGCCGGTGGCGACGTGGGCGAAGAACGTGTTACCGATGGCCGCCACGCCGAGCGCGCCACCAAATTGCTGGGCTGTGGCGAAGACCCCCGACGCCGCTCCTGCCAGGTCCGCCGGCACGGCGGTGAGCACGATGTTGGCCAGCGGGATCACCATGAGCCCCAGGCCGGCGCCGGCGACCAGCAATCCCGGCACCAGCGGCCAGGTCGCCGCATGCTGGTGTGCGTGGCGGGCGGCGTGCACCATCCAGGAGAACCCGCCGGCCAGGATCAGCCCGCCGGCCGCCAATGCGCCGCGGCCAAACCTTGCGACCAACCGGTCGATCATCGGGGCGGTGAGGAAGGTGCCGCCGCTGAACGCCACCATCACCAGCCCCGCCCGGGCCGGCGAAAAGCCCTGCCCGGCCTGCAGCCAGACGGTGAGAATCAGCATGAAGCCCGACATCGCGCCGTAGAACAGCATCTGCACGACCAGCCCGGCGACGAACGCACCGGAAGTGAACAGCCCGGTGGGCAGTATCGGCCGCCGCGCGCCGAGCGCCCGCTGCCCCGCCATCAACCCCACCAGGCTCGCCACGCCCGCGCCGAGGCACAGCCACCCCCACAGTGGCCACCCGGCGGACCGGCCCTGTACCAGCGGCAACGCGATCGCCACCAGCGACAGCGCCAGCACCCCGGCGCCGACGACGCCGACCCGGCCGGTCGCGCGGTCGTGGGATGCGGGAATCCACAGTGCGCCGAGCATGATTACCGCGGCGGCCAGCGGGACGTTCACCGCGAAGATCGTCCGCCAGCCCCATCCGAACAGGTTCCAGTCCGTCAGCACCCCGCCCAGCACCACTCCGGCGGCCACGGCGATCCCGGCGATCGAGCCGTAGATCGCGAACACCTTGCCCCGCTCCGCGCCGGTGAACCAGATCCTGAACGAGCCGAGCACCTGCGGCATGATTACCGCGGCGGCCACGCCCTGCACCGCCCGCGCCGCGATCAGCTGCTCCGGCTGGGCCGCCACCGCACTGGCCAGGCTCGCGGCCGCGAACCCGGCCACACCCGCCAGGAACAGGCTCTTGCGTCCGAACCGGTCGCCCAGATGCCCGGCGACGATCAGCGTGGCCGCGAAACCCAGTAGGTATGCCGACACGGTCCACTGCAGCTCGGGGGGCCTCGCGCCGAGCCCGCGCCCGATCGACGGCAGCGCGGTATTGACGATCGATCCGTCGATCATGTCCAGCAGAGCCGCCAGGATCATCACGATCGCGGCAGGCCAACGCCCAGACCAGGGTGACGGCGCGGCGGCCGGCGCGCCGGTCGCATGCAAGGGGTGGGACATGGAGACTCCTCGGGTTCGCTGGACTATGATGAATCTTGAACATCATGTTTCTTGATTATCGAGCGACAATAGGATTCAAGGAGATAACTCGAATGTCAAGCACAATGGGGGAAGTGCTCGCCGAGCTGGGCCGGGCGGTCCAGGCATACCAGGCCGCGGTCGACGACTTCGATCGCGAGACCGCCCGCCTGCTGGGCGTCAACGACACCGACCTGCGCTGCCTGGAACAGCTGCTCGCAGCCGGTGCGCTCACCCCGCGCGAACTCAGCGACCAGCTCAACCTGACCACCGGCAGCGTCACCGTCATGCTCGACCGGCTGGCGAAACTGGACCTGCTCACCCGGGCGCCGCACCCGGTCGACCGGCGCAAGGTGGTCGTCCGCCTCACTGACAACGGCGCACAACGCTGCCTCGACCTCGTCGGCCCGCTGATCATCGACGGGGAGCGCGAGCTGGCCGCCAAATACGACACCGCACAGCTGCGGCTGGTCACCGACTTCCTACATACCAACACCACAATTCAGCAGCGCCACATCGACCGCCTCCGTGACCGGCCCGCCCCATCGTCAGCCCGCCGCCGCACCGACGCACGCTGACCACTCCGGAGCATGCGGAAACAGCCCCGGAGCAGCCCGTTCATGCTGCCACTCAGTGCCGGGGTCGAGTAGCTGGCCGCTGTCGTCGGTCAGTTGGGCGAGCGCGTGGGCTCCACAAGCTCACCATCCCCGGAATGACGCCATTTATTCGTCATAAAACATCCAGGCGTGGTCGTAGGCCCGATTACTAGTCGGCACGGCCAGGTCCGCGGTTATGGAGACCAAACGGCGCTGCCCGTGTTGTCCGCACGGGGGCACGACGCCTTCGAGCAACACATCGAGAAACTGATTGGCCTGGGCGGGACTGCCCGCGCGGGCGACGACGGTCGTGAGGGCCAGCAGGTCGTTCTCGCCGAGGTCGCCGCGGATCGCGCCGGCGGCCCGCGCCTCTGCCGCCAACGGCGCTGCGGTTGCGCGGATCTCGCGGTGCCAGGCGGCCTGCGGCGGCTCGACGTCGCCTGGGCCCGCGTAGCCGGCCATGACCGCCTCCCCCAGCACCCGGCTCTCGGTGTCACCCGCGACGACCGGCGGCGCAAGTGGGAGCTGATGCGCGCGGGCTGCCCCGACATGCAGATAACCACCGAGCACCGCGTCGAGAACAGCGAGTGGGTGGCCAACCGGAACACCATCCGCGGCACCTTCTGATGTGCAGTCCGGATCGGCTGGGCACGTTCATGTCTGGCTGTGCCGCCGGGGCAGAGCGTGCGCGCCCACGTAGTCACGCATGCCGGCGGCGATCAGCCGTCCTTCGGGCAGCTCATCGGAGCTGCGGGCTCCCCCGGAGATCCAGCTCAACAGCCGGTGGCGCAGGATTTCCGGCATTCCGGGAATGACGCTGCCGAGCGAGACGGCCACCATCTTCCAGGTGAAGGCGGCGCCGCCGACCTGCGACTGTCACACCGATAAGTCTTCCCGGCTCGCAGGCGATTCAGTAATGACGCCTTGGGCGGTGCAGGCATCCCGGAATGCTCGTAGTGCGTAGTGCAGGCGTGATTTGACGGTGCCGGGTGGGATGGCGAGTTCGGTCGCGATGTCTTGGGTGGTCGCGCGGCGGTAGTAGGCGTGGAGGATGACTTCGCGGTGCTGATGGCTGAGTGTGGCCAAGGCGCGGTGGACGATCCAGGTGTCGGCGACGTGTGCGCAGGGGTCGTCGGAGTGGCGGTCGAGCGCTGCGTTGTTGTCGGTAGGGTACTCGCGGCGACGTCGGGCGCATCGGAGTTCGTCATAGGCCAGGTGACGGGCGACGGTGAACAGCCATGCGCGCAGCGCGAGGTCGGGTTCGTCGAGCAGGTGTGGATGTTTCCACAGTCGGATCAGGGTCTCCTGCACGATGTCGTCGGCGCGGCCCTTATCGCGGACGAGCCGATGGGCGAGGCGATGCAACGACTGCCGGTACTGTTGGTCGACCTCACCCAGGCGCTGCGATCGACGGCACCGATGCAGGTGCGCAGCGTCAGTCATGTCCGTCGCCGGCATGGGTAGCTATCAGGGGCCGGTTCACTGGTGACTGGCGGCGGTGGTGTGGGATTGGCTGACTATGCGGCTGTGCCAGGCGGCCTGGGCTCCGCTATCACCGATGCGGTAGACCTGCACCACAGAGCCGACCGAGACTGCGAGGGCGGCGAGGGCAAGGGTGATCGCGACTGCGCGATTGCCGGCAACGGTGTCGATGCGGGGCAGCCGCGGGCGGAGCCGACGAGTAACACGATCGCTGTGCAGGGCCCACCAGGCGGAGGCGAGCAGGAAGGTGGCCGCCGACCACGCGAGCAGTTCATCACCGAGGTGAGTGTGCTGGCGTACCAAGGGATTTCGGTCGACGTGGTGGGCGAGCCATTCTCCGGATTGCGTGGTCAGCGGGACGGCCAGCAGCGCGGCGAAGGCAACGAGTGGGGTGGCGAGCCCGAGCCGAGCCCGAGCGGCGGGCCAGCAGACCGCGAGTGCGAGCAGCAGCGCCGCCAATGGCACCAGCACGACCACGAAGTGGACGAGTAGGACGTGGGCAGGCAGTCCGTTGACAGTGGTGGGTCCCATGCTGTTGGCCGCTCCTGAACAGTGTGTGGGCTGTGGTCGTCCTGGAGCGTATGGGGCGATTCTTGGAGGATTCTCGGAGCCGAGACTATTGCCGGTGGCCTGCGGGCAGCGTGATGGTGAACTCCGAGCCTCGCCCGGGGGCGCCGTCGACGGCGATGCTCCCGTGGTGAGCATCGACGACAGCCTGCACCAGCGCCAGGCCGATGCCGTGGGGGCGGGTTGCGGTGCTGTGGCCGTCGCCGTGGGCGAAGCGCCGGAAGAGGCGTTGCGCGTCGCGCGGGTCGAGACCGGCGCCGGTGTCGGCGACGGTGACCGCAACCCGGTCGGCGGTGCGAGAGATGGCGATTGTGACTGTGCCGCCCCGTTTTTCGTGCTGCAGCGCGTTGTCGACCAGGGCGAAAACGGCTCGGCGCAGCGCCGGTCGGACTCCGTCGACGCTCGTCGCGGCGGCGGGATCGGTGACCGCGACTTCCACCGTGATGCCGCGGGTCTCCGCGTGGGCGGTGACGCTGTCCGCCACTTCGTGGCACAGTGCTGTCAGGTCCACCGCTTCGGTCCGGTCCGATTCGTGTTCGGACGCGGCGGCCAGCAGCAGGTCGTCGACAATGCTAGCGAGCGCGCGGGTATCGGTGACGAGTTCGTCGAGCTGGGTGCGCCACTCGGTCGGCAGTTCGTCGCGGGTGGCGCGGCGGGCCAGGACTTGGGCGCGGGTGTGCAGCACGGTCAGCGGCGCCCGCAGCTCATGTGACGCGTCGGCGACGAAGTCGCGCTGGGTCGTCAGCGCGTCGACCATGGGGCGGATCGCTCGTCGCGACAGCAGCAGTGCGGCACAGGCCGCGGTCGCCACCCCGGCGAGCTCGGCGATCAGCAGCGCTTCCAGGACACGCTGCCGACTCTGTTCCCACGGGGCCTTGTCGACGAGGACGGCGATCCTGCGGCCGGAGCGTTCGAGTACCAGCGCCCGGTACTCGACCCCGCCCGAACGGGCCGTCGAATAGCCGGTAGGGCTGGTCGTCAGTTCGGCGGTGGGTGCAGGCGCGTGCGCGCTGAGGGCGACGTGGCCGGCGGCCGTCGCGATACCGATGGCCATGCCGGGGGGTGGGTCGTCGACATCGTCGACCTGGGCTGCGACTTGGGCCAGCTGGGCGTCGATCTGCCGGTTGCCGATCCGGGTATCCACGCTGAGCAGCACGACCCCGACGAGCAGCAGAACGGCCGCTAGCACGATGGCCGACTGCAGTGCGGCACTGCGGGTAGCACGCCGCAGCTGTGCCGGCTCGGTCGAGACCACGGCGGTTCGTCGGCGGCGTCTCATCCGACGCCGAGCCGGTAGCCGAGACCGCGCACGGTGTCGATGGCCTCGCGCCCGAGTTTGCGGCGTAGGTAGTGCACGTAGGTGTCGACGGTTCCGACGGTGTCGGCACGGTCGAAGACGAGGTCGAGTAGCTGGTCGCGGGTGAACACCTGCCGCGGCGAGCGTGCCAAGGTCGCCAGCAGTGCGCATTCGCTCGCCGACAACACCACCTCGGGGACCATGCCGGTAGGATCGGCGACGGTGCGGGTCGCCGGGTCGAGTCTGCGGGTTCCGATCGGCAACGACGTCGCGGTGGTGAGATGGCGGCGGTGCAGCGCGCGGATGCGGGCCAGGAATTCGGGCACTTCGAACGGCTTGACCAGATAGTCCTCGGCACCGCTGTCGAGCCCTTCCACCCGATCGGCCACGGTGCCGCGGGCGGTCAGTAGCAAGGCAGGGGTGATGACGGCACGGTCACGCAGCGTCCGCAGCAGCTCCAGACCCTCCAGCACCGGTAACGCGCGATCGATGATGAGCACGTCGAACTGCTCGGTCAGTCCGTGATGCAGACCGGCTTGGCCGTTATCGGCGGTGCGGACCTGATAGCCCTGGTCGGTCAGCAGCCCGGCCACCATGTCGGCGAGCGTGCGATCGTCCTCGACCAGCAGTACCCGCGGTGCGGTCGTGCCCGGAATCGACATGCACTCCAGCCTGCCATCGAACGCGCAGGCCGAGACGCTCGCAGCGCCCCGGCGAGTGAATTCTCAGAGCATTCCAAGACTGATCCGCACATCGCAAGCTGGTTCTATCCGAGCACATGGAGTTACCCATGTTCGTACGAAATCAGCTGTCCGGTTGGCATCCGCCCGAGTGGGTTCCTCCACAGCCGCGTCGGCGGCCGACGGTAAGGCCACACTCGGGCTCAGCTTCGAGCCGCAACTACTAGTACAGCGCGGTGGCCAGCTTGCGGCGGGCCGTGGTGACGATCGGGTCTGCGGTCTCGAACAGCTCGAACAGTTCCACCAGGCGGGTGCGCACGCGGTTGCGGTCGTCGCCGGCGGTGCGCTTGATCAGGGCTATGAGGCGATCGAAGGCCTCTTCGGGGACGCCGTTGAACAGTTCGGTGTCGGCGGCGGCGAAGGCGGCGTCGATATCGGACGGGTCAGCCTCGGCGCGGGCGAGTGCATCGGCGGGCAGGCCCTGCGTGCGGGCGTAGAAACGCACCTGGCGCAGCGCGGCCTTGGCCTCGTCGTTGCCCGGCTCGGCCGCGACGATGGCCTCGTAGGCCGCGATCGCGCCCTCGATGTCACCGCGCTCCAGGGCCTGCTCGGCGGCCACGAAGCGCGGATCCTCCGGCTCGGGCTGTGGCTCCTTCCCGCCGGGCATCTGGCCGCCCACGGCCTCGAGCACCGCCGAGAGCCACTGCCGCACCTGCGGTTCGGGCTGGGCGCCCTGGAAGTCGGCCAGGGGCTGTCCGCCGGCGACCGCGATCACCGTCGGGATGCCCTGCACCCCGAACGCCTGGGCGATGCGCATGTTCGGTTCGGCCTCGACGGTGGCCAGGTCCCAGGCGCCATCGGCCTCGCCGACCAGCTTCTCGAACAGCTTGACCAGGTCGATGCTGCCGGGGCTGCGCTGCGAAAACAGCACGACGACCACCGGAACCTGCAGCGATCGCCGCAGCACCTGGTCCTCGAAGCTGGCCTCGGTGACCGCGTGATCACCCGGAACATCCGTGGCAGCGGGCTGCTTCAGGCTGGACAGATCCACTGCGCCGGACATGGCCGCGGCGACGGCGGGAGAGGGACGACGTGAGGCTGGTCGAGTCACGGGTTCCAGTTTGTCACGAACCCGCGGCGGCGGGCGCCGCGACCGCGCTCAGCTCGCCCAGTTGCCCGGAACGGATCGCCCACCGCTCGAACCACAGCGAGCAGAACGGGACCACCGAGGACAGCAGTCCCAGCCCGATCGTCTTGCCCGGCCACTCGAATTCGCGCCACGCCATCAGCAGGCTGAACGCGTACGCCAGGAAGATGACGCCGTGCACCATGCCGAACACCATCAGCGGCCAGCCGACTGACGGGGTGACACCGTGCTTGAAGTACATGCCGATGAAGAGCAGCACCCAGCCGAACACCTCGAGGATGCCGAACAGCCGCACCCGCTTGGCCAGGGTGCTCACGTCGAAGATTTCGCCCATGGCTCCCCATTGTGCCAACCACCTACGACGCCGCGTAGTCGGAGTGGCACATTCCACACCCTCCCTCAGGCTGTCGTAGGCCGCGAGCGCGGCCTCATAGCTGGGGAACTCGACCACGACCGTGCGCTCGGGCACCCCCCACTCGAACGCGGTCGCCCGGCCGCCGCGGGCCGGAATCCGGCCGCCCGCCGCCTCCAGCGCGGGCTTGGCCGGCTTCCCGCTGCGGGAACCTAGACCTTGATGATCAGCGCGTCGCCCTGGCCGCCGCCGCCACACAGGGCCGCCGCGCCGACGCCGCCGCCGCGACGCTGCAGCTCCAGCGCCAGGTGCAACACGATCCGCGCGCCGGACATGCCCAGCGGGTGGCCGATGGCGATGGCGCCACCGTTCACGTTCACCTTGGCCGGGTCGATGCCGAGTTTGCGGGTCGAGGCGATGCCGACCGCGGCAAACGCCTCGTTGATCTCCACCACATCCAGCTCGGCCGGCGAAATACCCTCGCGCGCACAGGCTTTCGCGATCGCATTGGCGGGCTGCTCCTGCAGCGTGGAATCCGGCCCGGCAACCACGCCCGCGGCGCCGATCTCCGCGATCCAGCTCAGGCCCAGCTCCTGCGCCTTGGCCTTGCTCATCACGACCACCGCCGCGGCGCCGTCGGAGATCTGCGAGGCCGAACCGGCGGTGACGGTGCCGTCCTTACGGAAGGCCGGGCGCAGCTTGCCCAGCGATTCGGTGGTGGTGTCGGCGCGAATGCCCTCGTCGGTGCTCACCAGGATCGGATCGCCCTTGCGCTGCGGCACCGCGACGGGCACCACCTCGTCGTCGAAGACGCCGTTCTTCCACGCGGCCGCGGCCTTCTGGTGCGAGGCCGCGGAGAAGGCGTCCTGATCCTCGCGGGTGATCGGATCGGCGTCGTTGCGCTGCTCGGTGAGCAGTCCCATCGCCTGATCGGTGAAGATGTCGTGCAGGCCGTCGTAGGCCATGTGGTCGCGCAGCGTCACGTCGCCGTACTTGAAGCCCTCACGGCTCTTCTCCAGCATGTGCGGCGCCCGCGTCATCGACTCCTGTCCGCCGGCCACCACGATCTCGTACTCGCCGGCCCGGATCAACTGGTCCGCCAGGGCAATTGCGTTGATACCGGACAAACACACCTTGTTGACCGTCAGCGCGGGCACGTCCATCGAGATGCCCGCGGCCACCGCGGCCTGGCGCGCCGGGATCTGGCCCGCGCCCGCGGTCAGCACCTGGCCCATGATCACGTAGTCGACCTGCTCCGGGGCCACCCCGCCCTTCTCCAGCGCCGCCTTGATGGCGAATCCGCCCAGGTCAGACCCGCTGAATCCGGCCAGGCCACCGAGCAGGCGACCCACCGGGGTGCGTGCGCCGGAGACGATGACAGAGGTGGTGGTCACGATGAGCCTCGCTTCGGGAGTCGATGCAGCTTGCGGGCGGGTTGGGGCCGCTTCGTACTCCACGGTAACCCGGGCGGTCTGGACAGCACCACGGTGGTGCGCGTTACCTTCGAACGGTGAGCACACCCGATACGACCGAATTCATCCCCGCCGACTATGTGATCGCCGTCGACCATGTCGGAATCGCCGTTCCGGACCTCGACGCGGCCGTGACCTGGTACTCCGAAAACCTCGGTATGATCGAAACCCACCGCGAGGTCAACGAGCAACAAGGCGTGCACGAGGCAATGCTGTCGCTGCCCGCTGCCGGAGACAGGTCGACTGCCCTGCAGTTGCTGGCTCCGATCAACGAGGAGTCGACAATCGCCAAGTTCATCGATCGCAACGGTCCGGGGCTGCAGCAGCTGGCCTATCGCGTCACCGATATCGACGCGGTGGCTACCAACCTGCGAGCCAGGGGCCTCCGATTGCTGTACGAGGCGCCGCGGCCCGGCACCGCCGGGTCACGCATCAATTTCGTACACCCGAAGGATGCTGGTGGTGTGCTGATCGAGCTGGTCGAGCCGAATGCGAATCCTACTCACTAGTACCGCAATCCGACCGGGAAAAGTTGTCGTAACGAGTTGCACAGTCGAGTCTCCATGGTTGCGGCGCAAGCGGTAGTTTGTGGGGCATGTCGTCCACTGAGCCCGATCGCAATCGCTTCGTCGCGTTGCCCTTTACCGTGGTCCGGAAGGGGTATGACCGCGACGAAGTTCGCAATTACTTCGACCGGTTCGATGCCGAACTGCGTGTTACCGCCACCGACCGCGACGCCGCCGCTGCCCAGGCCCGCAACCTGGCCGCGCAGCTGGAGGATGCGCGCGACGAAATCGATGAGCTGCGTAAGGAAGTCGATCGCCTGTCGGTCCCCCCGACCACCGCGGAGGGTATGAGCGACCGCATCTCGCGCATGCTCCGCCTGGCCTCCGACGAGGCGTCCGAGGTCCGCGCGCAGGCGCAGGCCGAGGCCGCCGAGATGGTATCGATCGCCGAGCAGCAGGCCACCGAGATGCGCGGCAAGTACGAGTCGCTGCTGTCGGAGACCAAGGAGAAGCGCGAGGCGCTCGAGATCGAGTTCGAGCAGACCCTCGCCAACGCGCGCACCGAGTCGCAGAAGATCGTCGAGGCCGCCACGGCCGAGGCCGACCGCCTCACCAAGGAGGCCGAGGCCAAGCGCAAGGCCGCGCAGCAGGACTTCGAGGTCAACATGGCCGACCGGCGCACCAAGCTCACCCGCGCCATGGAGGAGCTCGAGGCCACCAGCCGCGCCGAGGCCGCCCAGCGCATCAAGGATGCCACCGACGAGTCCAACCGTCTGGTCGGCAACGCCACCCAGCAGGCCGATCGCAAGATCGCGCACGCCAAGGAGCTCGCCGAGGAGATGCGCGTGCTGCGCGGTCGAGTTCTGGCCCAGCTCTTGGGAATTCGCGGCCAGCTCGATTCGGTGCCGGCCATGCTCGCCGCGGTCAACCGCGAGAGCGAACTGCTCGACGGCTCCCCCGAACCGCGCTCGCTGTCCAGCAAGCAGTCCGGCCCCAACCGTCAGAAGGCCATCTCCGAGCTGCGCTCCGAAGACGAGTTCGTCGACGACGAGCGCGAGAGCGCGGAAGTCGCACACTAGCTGCTATTCCGCCCTGGGCGACAGATATCCGTTTCAAGGCCGCCCCCTATCCAGGGGGCGGCCTTCCTTATGCCGACCGATGGATCGCGCGGTGATGCGTGGGGGTCGTGCCCGTCCAGCGCTTGCCCGCACGCAGAAGACGTTGCGCCGCAGACTTTCTCGCCTCTTCCCACAGCGCCCGATACGTGGTGCGCGGCCACTGCGGATGACGCGCCATGTCGACGCCGGCACAGCGCGCGTTACCCTCGATGGGTCATGCCCCGCCGGAAACCGAGCCCCAGTCGTTCCTCGGCGCGGTCCCCGAGGGAGCCGCGTCCGGTCGGCGACGTCTTCGGACGCACGGAGGACAGCCCCGACGGCTCGGAAACCTATGTGGTGCGCACGGTGCCGGGTTCCCGTGCGTCGAAGACCTACCGCTGCCCCGGCTGCGATCACGAAATCCTGCCCGGCACAGCACATATCGTCGCCTGGGCCGCCCAGGGCGGCGAGGACGACCGCCGGCACTGGCACACCGGCTGCTGGCGCGGCCGCCGCACCCGGACCATAACCCGCCGCTGGTCGTGACTGTTCCGCCTCTCCGCGACGTCCGCCCAGGCCCTCGACGATGGGCGTGACCCGCGTCGCCGGTCAGGGTGTCCATGTCTATCGAGTGAGTGCCGTCATCAGGATGCCGATTCGATCAGCAGATGCTCCAAGCGGACTGTTTCGTCGGAGTCCTTACCGACACCGACCACTGCGACGAACTCGCGATCACCGGCACGTTGCTGCAGGGGACTCCAGGAGTTGGCAAGGTACCAGCTTGCCCCGGTGGTGCCACGCGGACCCAAGCCCGCACAGAATATCCAGTATCGGTCGGGGTGCAGATCCGGGCTCGGTCGCACCCGCGCGATGACGCCGATGTTGTAGTCTCCGTTCGAGTCGTACCGGCTACCGTCCGTCAACTCGAACTGCTTGAAACGGGAACTGCCGTCAGCGCTGCCGTTGAGGGTGAACAGAGGGCGATCGGCACCTTCGAGGTACATACGTGTGCAGTCGTTGCTGGTTAGTCCGAAGCTGATGTAGGGGCGGTCGCTGTGCGCAGCGACATACTGGTCGCTCCGGACATCAGTCAGAATATCGGTGTGACGTTGGAGCGAAGAAAACACGTACAGTAGTCCGCGAACTTCCTTCTCCGGCAAGGCAGCCAGTACATCCGAGTGGTGATCAGCCGCAAATGCGCGGAGCTTTCTCCCGAATGCGCACCGATAGGGGGCCGCGGCCGCTCGAGGTGCATGCGCAGGCTGCAGTGGTAGCTCGAAGGTCGGGTACACGAGAGTAATTCCGCTGGTGATCACTTCAGCCCCGAGGAATGCCCCGAGCTCGATATCTGTTCCGGAGAGACCCAACTCGTGCGTTCGAGCAGCGACTTCTGCAGCATCTGCCATCTGAAATAATCTCTCGATCGTCCAGCCGGGGAACATCTTGACCAGTACCCGACAATGGTAGTCGCGAGGAAGCCCCACCATCCTGCCCGAAAGCCATTGATAGAACTGAGTCTTCGCTGGCCCGTAACCAGGAGGGATGGGCGGATCGAGTTGCGCGGCGCACCTATCATATGCTGCGAGAAAATCCGAATGGCTCTTGAGATGCTGTTCCGCCAGCAGCATCCTCAGAATGGTAGCCAATGAAACCCCCTTACCCCTGCAACCACCGCCTTGGTGGCGGCGACTCGACCTACAACCGCAGCCCGGACGGGCCATCAACGCTGTCCGATGACAATCCACGGACGCAGTGCCGCTCGGACATAGGGGTCGGAGACTCGGTTACTGATCCCACCCGCCGCGGCGATAGTGAGTTGTACCGTCACCGTCACCGTCACTGTCACCGTCGAGGTGAGCACAATGTGCTGGGTGTCCGGGTCGATGGCGAACTAGGCAGCGGCGTTGCTGCCGACGGAAGCTACCGCAGTGGCAGTCGACAGGCCGGTCCCGGTGAGGCTGGGCTGTAGTACCACCTGCGGCGAGCCCTTGGCTGGGATTGATGCTGTTCAAGGCAGGAATTGCGACACGACAACCCCTGTAGCCGGCTCCCTCCGAGGAGGTGGCAGTGACCTTTCCGGTAAGCCGGTACCCCTCACAACAACGTTCGCGCCTCCCGATGTGGGCCCCAAGGTCGGAGAGCGTAGGCATGAGGCTGCCTCCTTTGTCGCGATGTTGATCCTTCTCCTGCACCGGGCGGTCGCCCGACTCGATTGGTGGCCCGCTCGTTCTATTAACCCCCGCTATCCTGTTGCAGGGCAACGCATCTCCAATCCGTTTTCGTCCGGTTTCGTATTGCTGGACCGAGTCGACGCGGCGACGATCCCCCACCGTCGGCCGCTAACTCGGTACAGCCCTGCACTTTCCGTTCAGCTCGGACAGTGAGCCATCCGTCAGTGGGGTGAGCGCTCCGGCCGCGCACGCTCGAGGTGAACAGGTCGACCTGGCCGCGTCGTTCCCGCCAGGCCTGGTCGCCCGGTGTTTCGACGGGTCGCCTGAACGCAGTCCTCAGGTCGGCTCACCGTCCCCCAAACAACAGCCGGCCCAGTTGTTCCGATGCAGCAGGCGCGGCACAATCGTCGGTCCTGGCAGCCGCAGATTTCGAGCAAACCCGGATACCGGCACTCCGACAAGATGCAGCAACATTCGATCTCCTTACATGTCGATCGATGTGTTATTTCGGTCGCATGGCCGTTGATCGGCAGACGGCAACGGTGCCGGAGACCGAGCACCCCGCTGCGAAGTTGCATGACTACACGGAACGTCTGTCTGTCGATTCTGTTGCCCGCACAGTGGGTTCGAAGCTGCGGCAGCCACGGATGGGAGCGATTTGCCGTCTCCCGCACCTGTGGCGCGCACGTTGTGACCCGATATCGGCATTTAGCCCGATGTATGCGAAATGTTCCGGCATCACGCCAGTTGTGCAGCGCTGCTATGTGTTCCAGTTCGCGGCGGATTGATTTTCGGTCAGGTTTCATCCACACCACCTCGAATACTATTCGGTTTGCGGGCTTGATCTGCGGGCAATGTCGGTCCGTACACAAAGAGGACCTGACGGTTCAATCTGGTCGGCAAGCTCGCCTGAGCACTTATCGACGCGCCCGAGAGTCCACTCGGCGTGCAATTCCGAATTACGGGTGCGTACATAATGTGCACGCACCCGAACTTATTGCCCTGAGTTCGCGTCAGTGCGGCCGACGCCGTGCGCTCGCCCGAAACCACCTCTGCCGCACTGAGATCCCGACCGGTAACTACTCCGACAACTCCCGCAGCGGGCTCGCTACGCCCCCCGACAGCACAATCACGACATCCACTCGGTTTCCGGCCCGGTCGGCCCGAGTCCAGCCCTCGGTGTCGAACCTGTTGCGCCAGTTACGGATCGGCCCTTTCAGTGGTTCACCCAGCGCAGTGTCATGCCCTCGACGCCTGGCGGAATCGAAAAACGGACAAAAGCGGACGGGCGAACATGTTGCCCGGCAACCGATCTCAGGGCGTTACTGGAAGAAGCGGGCCCGCTAACGCAGCCGGGGAACCACCGGCAGCAGCAGGAATCATCACCACAGCAGCAAGGGAAGGCTGGCACCAAATGCCTACCATCACGTCCATCTCTCCGACCTCGGGGCCCACTACGGGGGGCACGAGTGTCACGATCACCGGCACCGGGTTCATCGGAATCCTCACGGTGGAGTTCGGCATCATCCCAACGATATTCGTCGTCAATTCCGCCACGCAGATCACGGCTATCGCCCCTCCGGGGTTGCCCGGTACGGTGCAGGTCACCGTCGCCGGCTTCACTGGAATCAGTAACGGCGTTCCTTACACCTATGCCGCGGCTCCCACTCTCGCCACCATCGCTCCCCGTTCAGGGCCCGTGACTGGTGGGACGACGGTCGTGCTCACTGGAACAGCCCTGACGGGCGCCACTGCGGTGAGTTTCGGTGGCACACCGGCGGCCTCGTTCACCGTCAACTCCGCCACCCAGATCACGGCTGTGTCACCTGCCGGGACGGCGGGAACGGTGCCGGTCACCGTCACCACCGCGGGTGGCACCAGCAACGGTGTCGGATTCACCTTTGTCGCGGTTCCCACCTTGATCGCGGTGGTGCCGAATAACGGGCCTGTGACCGGCGGGACGACCGTCATCCTTACCGGGACAGCGCTGACGGGTGCGACCGCGGTGAGTTTCGGTGGCACACCGGCGGCTTCGTTCACCGTCAACTCCGCCACCCGAATCACAGCCGTCGCCCCGGCCGAGTCGGCGGGGACGGTGCTGGTCACAGTCACCACCGCGGGTGGCACCAGCAACGGAATTCCGTTCACCTATGTCGCGGTTCCCACCCTGACCTCGATCGCTCCCACCGCAGGGCCGGTGGCCGGCGGGACCACGGTGACCCTGACCGGGACGGCGCTGACGGGTGCGACGGCGGTGAGTTTCGGTGGCACACCCGCGGCTTCGTTCACCGTCAACTCCGCCACTCAGATCACGGCGGTCGCCCCTGCGGGGTCGGCGGGGACGGTGCTGGTCACCGTCACCACCGCGGGTGGCACCAGCAACGGAATTCCGTTCACCTATGTCGCGGTTCCCACCTTGATCGCAGTCGTTCCGAATGTGGGACCGGCGGCGGGCGGAACGACCGTCGTACTGACCGGGACGGCCCTGACCGGCGCCACCACAGTCAGTTTCGGTGGCACACCGGCGGCCTCGTTCACCGTCAACTCTCCCACCCAGATCACGGCGGTGACCCCTGCGAGGTCGGCGGGGACGGTGCTGGTCACCGTCACCACCGCGGGTGGAACCAGCAACGGAATTCCGTTCACCTTTGTCGCGGTTCCCACCTTGACCGCCCTCTCTCCCAGCTCCGGGCCGGCGGCCGGCGGGACCACGGTTACCCTGACCGGGACAGCGCTGACGGGTGCCACCGCGGTGAATTTCGGTGGCACACCCGCGACCTCGTTCATCGTCAACTCTCCCACCCAGATCACGGCAGTCACCCCCGCCGAGACAGCCGGCACGGTGCTGGTCACCGTCACCACCGCGGGTGGAACCAGCAACGGAATTCCGTTCACCTTTGTCGCGGTTCCCACCTTGACCGCCATCGCTCCCACCGCAGGGCCGGTGACGGGCGGGACGACCGTCGTGCTGACCGGGACGGGCTTGACCGGCGCCACCGCGGTGAGTTTCGGTGGCACACCGGCGGCCTCATTCACCGACAACTCGGCGACTCAGATCACGGCGGTGACACCGGCCGGAGCAGCCGGGACGGTGCTGGTCACCGTCACCACCGCGGGTGGAACCAGCAACGGCGTCTTCTTCACCTACGTCGTGGTCCCCACCCTGACCTCGATCGCTCCCACGGCAGGGCCGGTGGCCGGCGGGACCACGGTGACCCTGACTGGGACGGGCTTGACCGGCGCCACCGCGGTGAGTTTCGGTGGCACACCGGCGGCCTCGTTCACCGTCAACTCCGCCACCCAGATCACGGCAGTCACCCCCGCCGAGACAGCGGGGACGGTGCTGGTCACCGTCACCACCGCGGGTGGAACCAGCAACGGCGTCTCCTTCACCTATGCTGCGGTTCCCACCTTGACTGCGGCGACGCCGAATGCGGGACCGGTTACCGGTGGGACGACCGTCGTACTGACCGGGACTGCCCTGACCGGTGCCACCGCGGTGAGTTTCGGTGGCATACCCGCGGCTTCGTTCACCGTGAACTCGGCGACTCAGATCACGGCGGTCACCCCCGCCGAGACGGCGGGGACGGTGCTGGTCACCGTCACCACCGCGGGTGGAACCAGCAACGGCGTCTCCTTCACCTATGCTGCGGTTCCCACCTTGACTGTGGTGGCCCCGAATGCGGGACCGGTTACCGGCGGGACCACGGTGACGCTGACCGGGACTGCCCTGACCGGTGCCACCGCGGTGAGTTTCGGTGGCACACCGGCGGCTTCGTTCGCCGTCGACTCCGCAACTGAGATCACGGCGGTCACTCCTGCTCATACGGCCGGAGCGGTGCTGGTCACCGTCACCACCGCGGGTGGAACCAGCAACGGTGTCGTGTTCACCTTTGTCCCGGTTCCCGCTCTGACCGCCATCGCTCCCAGCTCCGGGCCGGTGACCGGCGGGACCACGGTGACGCTGACCGGGACGGCCCTGACCGGCACCACCGCGGTGAATTTCGGTGGCACACCGGCGACGGTGTTCACCGTCGACTCCGACACGCAGATCACCGCACTCACCCCCGCCGAGACGGCGGGGACGGTGCTGGTCACCGTCACCACCACGGGTGGAACTGTCGACGGTGTCGCGTTCACCTACGTGGCGGTTCCGACGCTAACTGCCATCGCTCCCAGCTCAGGGCCGGTCACCGGCGGGACCACGGTCGTGCTGACCGGGACTGGCCTGACCGGTGCCACCGCGGTGGACTTCGGTGGCACACCGGCGGCCTCGTTCACCGTCAACTCGGCGACCCAGATCACGGCGGTCACCCCCGCCGGGACGGCGGGGACGGTGCTGGTCACCGTCACCACCACGGGTGGAACTGTCGACGGTGTTGCGTTCACCTACGAGGCGGCTCCCACCCTGACCGCGGTCAGTCCGACGTCGGGCACGACGGCCGGCGGAACCGCCGTCACACTGACCGGGACGGCTCTGATGGGCGCGACCGCGGTGAGTTTCGGTGGCACACCGGCGAACTCGTTCGCCGTCGACTCCGCCACACAGATCACGGCCATATCCCCGGCCGAGGCGGCGGGGACGGTGCTGGTCACCGTCACCACCGCGGGCGGAACCAGTAACGGAGTCTCCTACACCTACGCCTGACAAGGGGGAGCGGCTGGGCCGCCGGTGGGCAATGCCTCCCGGCGGCCCAGTTGTGTCGCGGTTGAAGGTCACCTCGCCGCTGCCCGCGGTAGGCACCATGCGTGAACTCGGCGGGCTTCCGACCCGGCATCCGCCTCGGCGAATGGTCAGCTGAGACCGGCGACTTCTTGGGCGATCGTCGTGAGCCGGGTTTGCGCGGCCGAGACCACACCCTGGCGGTCCTTGTTCGCTTGCTCGTAGAGAAGGATGGCCCGGATGTCGGCAGGTTCGGTGAGTTCCTTGATCGCGGCGGCGGCTTCGGCGACGTTCAGGTCGTCGTAGTCGCCGATGGCCAACTCACTCGGTTCGAGGGTGCCGGTGGCGGTGCGGAGGGAATGCAAGGCGTCCGCGGCGGTGCCGGCGCCTTCATCGCGGGCGACCTGCTCGGCGGTGGCGAGCGCGGCGTCGCGGGAGGCGCTGAGGGTTTTGACGGCGACATCGCCGGCGTGCGCGCCCTGGGCGAGCAACTCACCGAGTGCCGGTGGGGTGGCGCGGACGGTGTCCAGTACCCGGTCCAGGCCGCGGGCGGACCAGCTGGCGGGAAGGTTGACTAGCTTCACCACCGTCCCGGCGCCCGCTTGCAGTGGGGTGTGGCGCAGTGCGGCCGGCCCGCCGAGGGCGTCCTCGGCCAGCACGGTGGTCAGCCAGTCCACGGTCTCCGAATGCGCGGTGATCAACCGCTGCGCCAATGCCACGACATCGGGGTATCCGGCGGTGGTCGCCAGGGCCATGATGTAGCGGGCGCGGTCCAGGAGCTGATGTTCGAGGGCGAGGTCACCGAGCAGGGCTTCATCGAACGGCTGGGCCTGTTCGACCACGGCCTTGATCACGGCGGCACCCCGTCCCAGGAACGGCGCGACCAGCTCCGGGACACCACCCAGTTCGCGGATGGCCGCCTCGATCGCACGAGCGCGGTCGCGGGCGTTGTCGGCGTTCTCGGACAGCACCCGGCGTACCGCCTCGGTGCGGGCCTGCGCAATCCGGGTGTCCGCGACCTGGATCTCGGTATTGGTCAAAGCAAGAACGGCGCGCAACTGCGCCGACAACGTAGTCATGTCGCGTGTACTCATGCGGATCTCGTCCCTTCGACGTTATAGACGGCATCGGGTCGGCGCACTGTGCAACGCTTGACGACTATACCGTCCGGCAATCGACTCCCATAGGACCCAACCCGACCGGTGTACACCGAGGTGGACATGCAGATTGCAATGCCTGGAGCCGATTCCGCCTGGGTGGGTAACCCGCGAGCGCGGCGCGGCCGACGAGCGGGGTTCCGGTCGCACCCATGCTGACCCGATAGCGGTACGGGCGGTCGTCTGAGCACAGACGCAGCTCTGGCCCGGAGTCCAGGTCGAATGCCGCACCGGAGATCCCAGCATCGAGATCGGCCGCGTAGCACACTTCGCCGGGCCATTGCAGATCCGGCGGGCGTTCAAAGAGGGTGTGGAGATGAATATCGTTGCGAGTGAATGTCTCTCGTCCTTGTAGGGCCTGCGCGACAGGTACGTCGTTCGGCAGGACGACGAGGAGGTCGATGTCACTATTGAGCGTGTCGGCGTTGTCGGCCCGCGCGGAGTACCGGCGTCCTGCCCGGCTGATCTGCCCGAATGCGATGTGTTCCAGCGCAACCTGCGGGACGGCGTGGCAGAAGTCGAGCGTTCCGAACACGGGCAGCTCAGACCCGAAAACCGTTATGCCCAAGGCGTAGTCACCGAGGACGAGGATCGCGGCGAGATCGTGGTCATCGTGCAGAATCTCAGCTACCGAGCGGCCATCGATCCCGCGCGGGAACCACGGGCTGCGTGTGCAGCCCGAGTGGCTGCACCTCGAGTTCGGGCGGACGCTGCCGTATAGCCATGGCATCACCGATGTCACGGCCGGGCCGCTGCTGTTCCGTCGCCGTACGCTGCCATACTGACCGCGCTCAGCGTCGGCCGTAGTCGACCCGTGTCAGAGTTCGGTCCACAACGCATTGGCCGTGATCAGCGATCGCACCAAGGACCTACAGCGTTGACATCGGGATTTGCTCGGCGTGTACTGAGAGCAGCAATAGATCCGAGGGATCGTCATGATCGTCATCGTCGGGCTCGTCATCCTCATCGTCATCGGCGGCATCGGAATCGCCGGGCTGGGCCTGTTACGGGCCGGCGCCCGCCGCGGACGCGCCGCCCGCCATGAACTCGAAGCCACCCGCCAGGACGTCCCCACCTACTACACCCACACCAGCACCACCGATGTCGCACCCTGTGGATCCGGCACCATCGCCGGACAGGGAACCGGCAACCAGCCCACACCCCGTCCACGCGGCCTGGGCAAGCTGTTCGGACCGACCCCGGCCGCGCGGTGAGCGGCCGGGTTCCGGCATGCTGACCCGGTCGGCCTCGACGCCTGGCTCGGACCACTGGGCTCGACCTTTCCGTCGGCGACCCTGAACAGCTCACGGCGGGCGGATAGGGAGATCTATGCCGGTTTGGCGACTACGCGAGTTCCGTGACGATGATCTGGATCAGGGGATCCAGATCTGGGAGCAGAGTCGTGTGCCTACTGCGGACGAGCCGGTGTTCGCGCTGGCGGAGGTGATGGCGGCCGCGCGAGCTGGGGAGTCGGCGGTGGTCGCCGAGGTCGGCGGCGAAATGGTCGGGATGGCGGTCGCCCAGATCCATGGCGAGCGGGCCTGGGTCCTGCTGGTGGCGCTGGCGGCGCGGTGGCGGCGGCGCGGCATCGGCAGCGCGCTGCTTGCCGAACTGGAGCGGCGGCTGCGGTCCAACGGCGTGCGGCGGATCTGCACCCTCGTCCCCGAGGGCGCCACCGGATCTGTGGCGTTCGAGAATTCCGGGTACTTGCGCCGGGCGGGCCTCGTCTACTACGAGCTGTTGGAACCACTGGCCCCCGCGCAGTCCACCCTGCTGACCGAACTGGGCGGGCGGCTGCTACCACCGGGACTGTGGCAGTCGATGGCTGGGATGGACCGGGAGAAGGAGATCATCGAACGCCGGGTCGTGTTGCCTTTGGCGAATCCCGATGTGGCCGAGCGCTACCGGGTTCTGCCGCCCAAGAGCGTCATCCTGTTCGGGCCACCGGGGACCGGCAAGACCAGCTTCGCGAAAGCGGTCGCGTCCCGACTCGGTTGGCCGTTCGTCGAATTGTTTCCCTCCCGGCTGGCCGCCGCGGCGACGGGTGGACTCGCGGCCTCGCTGCGCGAGGTATTCGCCGACCTGGCCGAACTCGACGAGCTGCTGCTGTTCATCGATGAGGTGGAGGAGATCGCGGGCACGCGTTCGGGTACGGCGACTAGCCCTGCGCACGGAGTCACCAACGAGCTGCTCAAGCTGATACCGACGTTCCGCGAGAACTACAGTCGCCTGCTGATCTGCGCCACGAACTCGGTCTGCTCATTGGACTCGGCATTCCTGCGACCCGGTCGATTCGACTACGTGATTCCGGTCGGCCCGCCGGACGCACCGGCACGGAACGCGATCTGGCGACGATATCTCGGCCCCGCCGCCGAGACCATCGACCTCGACGGTTTGGTGTGCGCCACAGCGCAATTCACCCCTGCTGATATTGAATACGCGGCCCGTGCAGGCGCGCAGTCCGCGTTCGAACGCTCAATGCGCGACAGCACCGACGCACCCGCGACTACCGAGGACTACCTGACCGCGGTCGCGAACACCCGCCCGACCCTGACACCGGAAATCCTGACCGCGTTCGAGCAGGACCAGCGGGACTACACCCGACTGTGAAACAGTGTGCCGGGCTCACGGTCGGCTGGTAGAGCCACCCGATCATCGACGTTGAGCAGGAAGAACCACCCAAGTCCGAATTCCTTCGCCAGCACGGCTTTCCGCTCCGATTTCAACGAGCGGTGCAGCGCGTGCACGGGCCTGCCGCACTATCGCGGCCTGTGTCGGAGCTGGGCGCGGCGACGGGGCCAGCGGCGCCGGCGACTGCGACATAAGTGCGACACCGCCGTGCGCCCCTCGCGCACATGACGACTTCCCGTGACTCAACCCGCACTAGCTGGTGGTCGAGATCACGACCGTGGAACCATCGTGAGACGCCACAGCTAGCCGTCGGACTGTGCGCTGTTTCGGTTCTACAGGCGCTGTAGAAGCTGCGGGTCATCGAATAACGTAACGGTCTATCACGTACCAGATCACGTAGCTACTCCCCATGAGCAGCACGATGGCGGCAAGTATCGCTCCCAACACCTTGATCACTTCCACGAAGCTTCTGGCATCGGTGGCATCGACCCCGGAAACAGTGGTTGATCCTTCCGTACCACCCGACGCCGCCTTCAAGATCTCGTTCGCGCGGCGCAACTCGGCATTTTCACGGCGGAGCCGCTTCAATTCCGCGGACTCCTCACTCGTCGCCCGGTGGCGGTGGCCATCGTCGACCTCGTCCTCGCACGCCCACTTGCGCAGCGTCTCGGCGGGCACACCGATCTTCCCGGCCACCGACCGCATCGCCTCCCACTCGGAGTCGTACTGGTCAACCTGCTCCCGCAGCAGCGCCACCGCGTTCTGCCGCACCTCACGTGAGTACTTCTGAGGTTGAGCCATGATGTTCATCCTCTCTCGAACGAGAAGCCTCCATCAGCCCCAAGGGGACATAGGGCCGTAGTTCAACTGCCAGAACACCGGGCTGATCTCGCAAGGGGTGGGAGCATTCGGTGGCTGGTACACGAGACCGACGAGTTGCCGCCCCGTCCACCCGACGGCACCAACCTACTGAGACGGCACAGCTAAGAGTTCCCGCACCCCCACTCAACGGTCGTCGGGTGCGCTGCCCAGTTCGATGTGCGTACATGGAGTTACCAATGTTCATGCCAAATCATAGCCGCAGGTCATGGCATAAAATGCGACCTGACCTGCGGCTATTTGTCATCTATTTGTCAAAAAATCCGATCGACGTGTGGCGGAGGCCCTCGTCATCGTCGCAGGTCGAGCCGGTGAGGCCGGGCCGGGTCTTGCTGCGATTCCGCATATCGCCCGACCCGCTGGCATCCGAGATGATCTCTGTCCGATGATCTTCAAGAGCTCGGCATGGCCGTCTCGTTCCGCGCGGTCAGCGGCTGGTAGCGGACGTTCAGCTGGCCGCCGGTGAGCGGTCAACTCTGTGACAGGGCGAAGGCCAGCATGGCGGTCGAGGTGAAGTCGATCGAGGGTTCCACACTCTGCCACGCGCCCACGTCGTCGAGGAATCGGGCTTTGTGCCCGTCGAAATCGGTCCAGGGTGCACCGGGATCGGACGCGCAACGTTTCATCGTCGGGAACGTGTTGAGTTCGTCGAGCTTGTCTGCGGCGTTCGGGCCGTTCACGACCGCGCCGCGCAGGATGTCCCCGGTGCCGTCGAGGCTGCCTGCGAGGTTGGCCACTTGATGTTCGGGGCAGTGCGGGTAGACCTCACCGGCACCGATCATGAAGGTGCTACCCCAGGCGTTCGCGCCCAGCGCCCAACTGCGCTGCTGGGTACCGAAAGCGTCGTAGTGGTGGTCGCCGGTGGCGTTGCGGTACAGCCGCGCGGTGGCGACGAGGCCGAAAGTGTGTGGTACAGAGTCGAAGTCGGTGTACACCGCCCCTGCTCTGAAGGGGTCTTCCGCGGCCCGGTTGACCCCGTCGTCGAGTTGTCGGCGGAGGTCGTCCTGCAGGTTCGCGCCGTTTTCGTTGTCCGCGTGCAGGATTGCGAGCAGGTCGGCGTGGGCGAGGGCGCTGACGTCGGCGACTCCCAGGGTGCCCTTGGTGTCGGAGGCGATGTACTGCGCCGCCCACCGGGTCGCCTGCTGCTTCCAGTCGGTGGCGCGTGTGTCGCCCAATGCTGTGGCGGCCAGGCTCATTTCGGTGGCACCGAACTCCATATCGTCCTGCCAGGAGTCCTCGGGGTAGAAGTTGCGGGGGAACGCGGTGACCAAGGTGTCGCCGGGGTCGGTGTTCGCCTTCGCGTAGACGGCGGCGGCTTTGTCCAACCAGGACTTGGCGGCGACCGGGTCGCTGTGAGCACTGTTCTGCGCCGCGAGCGCGAATACCGCGGCCATGCGCCCGGCCAGGTTGGGGCTGATCGGTACACCGGGCTCGTTCGCTCGCAATACCGGCCGGTTCTTGATCAGGTAGTCCGGGTCGCCCGGTTGTACGTTCAGTTCGTCGTCGGTCTCCGGTAGCCGCCAGCTGTCGTGGTCGGTGCGGACGTTGTCGTTACCCGCACCGATACCGACCTGGGCGTAGAGGGTGCCGGTCGAGCCGTCCCACATCTTGTCCAACCAGGCCACGCCTTGGCCGGCCTCTTGCGCCAGGCCCGCGGCGTGCGGTGCGGTGCGCTGGGCGAGCAGCAGGTCGGCGGTGCTGTAGGCGGTGGTGTGGGTGAACTTGAGAAAGTCACCGGCGTCGGCCCAACCTCCCGACACGTCGGTGGGTCCGCCGATCGGGGTCAGCGCCGCGTCGAGCAGCTCGTTTCCTTCCTCGTTGTATCGAGGTGCGGCGTACACGGTGGCGTGGCGGTCGGCCAGGTGGGAGGGCTTGCGGTGCAGGACATCGGCAATCACCTCCGCGCCGTCGCGCTGGGCTTGGAAGAAGTGGACGTTGTCCTCGATGAGTGGGGTGAACAGGTCCACGGCGGGAGCGATGCGGAATTTCGGGGAGCTGCCTGCTGCGGTGCCGGTGAGTTCGAGGTGGTAGTTGCCCGGGGTGTCGAGGCTGGAGAGGTCCACGATGTGCACGGCCGGGTATTTGCTGTTCCAGGTGCCGGTGCGGGCGCCGACCTGACCGGTGGCCCTGGTGGTGCCCTGCTCGTCCACCAGCCGGTAGCCGGCCTGGCTCAGTTCTGCTTCCGAGCCCATCACGAAGGCCTGTTTTGCTTCCCCGACGGCGTAGCCGGCCTGGTTGACCCGGATCGCGGGCGGGCGGGTGCCGGCCGGTTCTTCCTCGGGACCGGTCCCGTCGGCGGGCAGGGTGCAGGCGGTGATGCCGAGGGTGAGGGCTGCCAGAAGGGTTGTGGAGCGCAGGCTCCAGGTGAGGCCGGGTCGGAAGGTGGACATGAGTCTCACCTTGCCTGGTGCCACATGAGATGAAGATGAGGCCCGGCAGTTCCAGGTCAACGGCCTGCGCGTTCGGGCAGCAGCAGCT
Organism: Nocardia sp. GP40; assembly: GCF_050434125.1. Classification (NCBI taxonomy): domain Bacteria; kingdom Bacillati; phylum Actinomycetota; class Actinomycetes; order Mycobacteriales; family Nocardiaceae; genus Nocardia; species Nocardia sp. GP40. The sequence continues at coordinate 259,105 of NZ_JBNPVW010000015.1, forward strand.
CTACCGAGGCCCCGCCGGGTGCCTGGGAAATGCGCGCGGTGCCGCCGTGCAGCCCGGCCACCCAGGCGACGATCGCCAGACCGGTACCGGTGCTCGCCGCCCCGGTGACTCGCCGCTCGAATACCCGGGTCCGGTCCTGCGGCGGCACCCCCGGCCCGTGGTCGCGGACCTGCACCCGGGTCGCGGTGACCCTCACCTCGACCGGCGTGCCCAGGCCGTGTCGTAATGCGTTTTCCACGAGGTTTCGGACCGCTTGGGCCAGCAGCTCGGGATCCCCGTCGAGATGCCCGACATAAGTGGAGATCGAGTAGGCGGCCATCGCCGCCTCGCGGGTGGTTCGCGCATAGTGCAGGAACGCTTCCGGGGTCAGGTCCGCGAACGCAATGCCTTGCGTGGTGAGAGCGCAGCAGACGTCGAACAGTGCCCACCGCTTGAAATGCCTGGTGGTGTCCGCCGCTGCGACCGCCACGAAGTATCGGTCCAGGTCGGGGTCGTGCTGCGCGCCCCGGAATGCTGCCGGGTATTCCTTGAATATGTTGGAGCGGAACGCCTCCAGCGTCGGCTGAACAATCCGTAAAGCGAGTAACGCTTCGATGGCTTGGGTCAACGACGCCCCGATGTCAGAGGCGGTGGCCAGACGGCGAACGGGGTTGCCGCGCAGGTGCAGTCCGCTGGCGTCCCAGCGCTACTGCCAGGTGTCACCTGGAAATTCGCAGAGATGGTCGGCCAGCCTGCGCAAGCCACGGTCACGACTGTTTTTCCGGCTCACGGGATCCGGCCAGGGCCCTCGAACACACGTTGACGCAACGCATCTACCAAGAACATCACCACCATCACTCGGTGCCCCAACGGGGCATGTGATAGTGCAGTTAACAGTTCGTTACCCATGTGCTCACTAAATGAAGGGCCGCAGGTCACGGTACCTAAGCTGAACTGCGCGGCATTGGTATCAGGGCAAGGCTCGGGATGAGGACAACCGGGAGTACCTGCCGGAAGGGCTCCTTTCATACGAATATGCCGCTGGACGGCACCCCCGCCGTCCATTCCGATTCAGCTGTCCAGCGCGGTCATCACGTGCTTGATTCGGGTGTAGTCCTCGAAGCCGTAGGCCGACAGGTCTTTCCCGTAGCCGGACGCTTTGAAGCCCCCGTGCGGCATCTCGGCGACCAGCCGCATATGAGCGTTGATCCACACGCACCCGAAGTCGAGTTTGGTGGACATGCGCATCGCCCGGGCGTGATCGGTGGTCCATACCGAGGATGCCAGTGCGAAGTCCACGCCGTTGGCGAGCTCGACGGCCTGGTCCTCGTCGGCGAAGGATTGCACGGTGATCACCGGTCCGAAGACCTCCCGCTGAATGATCTCGTCGCGCTGTTCAAGCCCCGATACGACGGTAGGTGCGTAGAAGTAGCCGTAATCACCCACCCGGTGACCGCCCGTTTCGATGGTGGCGTGGGCGGGCAGACGTTCGATGAAACCGCTGACCTGCGCGAGTTGCTGGGCGCTGTTGAGCGGACCATAGAGCACGTCGTCGTCATCCGCAGCGCCGGTTCTGATGTCCGCGGCGGCCGCGGTCAGCGCCCGGGTGAACTCGTCGTGCACGGATTCGTGGACCAGCACGCGCGTGGCCGCCGTACAGTCCTGCCCGGCGTTGAAGAACCCGGCGATCGCGATCTCCCCCGCCGCCTTGGTGATATCGACATCCTCGAAGACGACGACGGGCGCCTTGCCGCCGAGTTCCAGGTGGACGCGTTTGACATCCTTGGCGGCAGATTCGGCGACCTGAACACCCGCGCGGACCGAGCCGGTGATCGAAATCATCGCCGGGACGGGGTGTTCGACCATCAGGCTCCCGGTCTCCCGGTCACCGCACACCACGTTGACAACCCCGGGCGGCAGAATGTCGCCGATGATCTCGGCGAGCAGCACCGTGGAGGCCGGCGTGGTGTCGGCGGGTTTGAGCACCACGGTGTTCCCCGCGGCCACCGCGGGCGCGAATTTCCAGACCGCCATCATCAAGGGGTAATTCCACGGCGCGACCTGCGCGCAGACGCCAACCGGCTCACGGCGGATCATCGAGGTCATGCCCGCGGTGTACTCCCCGGCGGAACGCCCCTCCAGCATCCTGGCGGCACCGGCGAAGAAACGGATCTGGTCGATCACCGGCTCGACCTCTTCGGTCATCGTCGGCCCGAGGGGCTTACCGGTATTCTTACTCTCCACGGCGACCAGTTCGGCTGCGCGTGCCTCCAACGCGTCGGCGATTCTCAACAGCGCCCGCTGGCGGTCGGCGGGTGTGGTGTCTCGCCAACCGGGGAAAGCAGACCCGGCCGCTGCCATCGCGGCGTCCACATCGGCGGATCGCGACAGCGGGGCGGTCGCGTAGGCGGTGCCCAGGGCAGGATCGATGATCTGCACGGTTCGCCCGTCGACCGCGGGGACACATTCGCCGTTGATGTAGTTGCTCAGTGTGCGAAGGTCACTCATTTTGCGTTGCTCCTGTCCGAATCATCGTGGTCTGGCTGCGGGCCGGTGTCCGGGCCGGAAATATTGTTCGGGGACAGGTGTTCGTGGACGGCGAGCCAGCGGCCGGCGATCAGACGGAAGACGATGGTTTCCCGTTCGTGCTGATCCTGCCACACGCCGTGGGCAGCGGACCGGGTGTATACGGTATGGGTGAAAATGGCGCTGTCGGTGAAGAATTGGATGAGCCGGTCGGTCGAGTCGCAGGCAAGGACCTCGAAACCGTCCTGTTCGACCCACTCCTGCCACAGTGCGCGGTACTGCGCGACCGAGGTGAGTCTCTCGGGTGTGGTGTGGAAGACGAAGGTGGCGTCGGGGGCAAAACAGTCGAAGTAGTCGTCGAGGCGGCCCTGCGCGAAGGCGGCCACCAATCGGTCGGCGGCCACCTCGACCTCGGCGACGTTTGCCGCGGTCATGACGCACGCTCCAGGGCCAGGAGGCTGACCAGATCGTAAGCGACGTGTGATGCCGCCACCGCAGTGACCTCGGCGTGGTCATAGGCGGGCGCCACCTCGACTACGTCGGCCCCCACGATGTCACACCCGGCAAGGCCGCGCAGGATCTCCAACAGCTCACGCGAGGTCAGGCCGCCGGCTTCGGGGGTACCGGTGCCGGGAGCGTGGGAGGGATCGAGCACATCGATGTCCACGGAGATGTAGAGCGGCCGATTCCCGACCCTGTCGCGCAGCTGCCGCACCACGTCACCGACGCCGCGGTGCAGGACATCGGCGGCGGTCACGATCCCGAAACCGAGTTTCTCGTCCTCGGTCAGGTCTTGTTTCCCGTACAGGGGACCGCGTGTTCCGACGTGACACAACGCGGAGGTGTCGAGCAACCCCTCATCGACGGCTCGACGGAACGGCGTGCCGTGGGTGTAGGCGGCACCGAAATAGGTATCCCAGGTATCGAGGTGAGCATCGAAATGCAGCAGCGCGACCGGGCCGTGCCGCCGGGTGACCGCGCGCAGCAGCGGCAGCGCGATCGTATGATCCCCACCGACGGCCACAAGTTGAGTTCCGTTGCGCTGCAACTCATCCGCTGCCTGCGCGATCGTCTCGATCGCCGCGCCGATATCGAACGGGTTGCACGCGATATCGCCTGCGTCGACGACCTGCCGCTGGTCGAACGGCGACACATCGAGGCCGGGGTGGTAGGGCCGCAGTAGCCGGCTCGCCTCACGCACCGCGGCGGGACCGAACCGGGCGCCGGGTCGGTAGGAGACCCCGGCGTCGAACGGCACTCCGACGAAGGCGATATCGGCTCGATCCACCTGGTCCAGGCGCGGCAGCCGGGCAAAGGTGGCGGGCCCCGCGAAGCGCGGAACCAGGGACGAGTCGACCGGGCCGACGGTGTTGGTCATGCGATCCTCCATTCGAGCCGTGAGAGTCGGCTGAGCTCATCCTGCGAGACGGCGAGGACGACCGGCAACTGTCCATGCCATGAAGAACTATGATGTTTTTGTGGTCGAACACAAACTGACCGTCCGGGATCTGCTGGCCTTCCCGGCGCTGCAGCTCCGCGTGCTCGCCGGTGCGGAGGGACTGGGCCGGTCGGTGTCGTGGGCGCACGTCAGCGAGCTCGAGGACCCCACGCCCTGGCTGCTGGGCGCCGAACTGATTATGACGACCGGCCTGGCGATCCCGCGGACCGCCGCGGCCCAGCGGGCCTATCTGGAACGTCTCGATGATGCTGGCGTCGCCGCCCTGGCGGTCTCCGCCCACCTGCATACCCCGCCCCTGCACCGGGCGTTCCTGAAGACCGCACAGGAGCGCGGAATACCGATTCTCGAGGTGCCACTCGCCGTACCGTTCATCGCCATCGCGCAGGAGGTCGCCGCCGCCGAACAAGTCGGCGCCGGTCGGCGATTGGGCGCCCAGCTGCAGGTTTTCGGCGCGCTGCGGTGGATGGCGACCGAGAAACTCGATACGGCAACGCTGTTTCGCCGTTTGGAGCAGCTCTCGGGCTATCGGGTGTTCCTGTGCACACCGCAAGGCCGGCCGCTGTTGGCCGGGGTGCCGACACCGGATCCGGCCCTGCTGCCCGCTTCCATCGATGCACCGCCGACGATTCCCGGCGGTTTCTCGGTGCCGGTGCTCGCCCCCGGCGGTCCGGCCGGGTTCCTGGTGGCTCTCGCCCGCGATGGCGCCCGGGCGTCCGGGCTGGCCGTCGTTCAGCACATCGCCACCGTCGCGGCCCTGCATCTGGCCATGATTCGCCACGAACGGGAGGCGCTGCGCAGGGAAGGAGCCGAGACGCTCGCCGAATTGCTGCAGGATGTCCTCGATCCCGCTGTTGCCAAACGCCGCCTCGCCCGGCTGTCCATCGAGGGCGAGTCGGCGCTGGTGATCGTGCGCGGGGCGGAGGAGGACACCCTGTTGCGCGCACTGGACGGCGAGCCGTATCTGCTCCTCGCCCGGGGTGCGGACCGTTATGTGCTCGGTCCGATGTCGCTCGGTCCGGCGGTTGCCGCGATATCCGATGTGGCCGCGGGCATGAGCCGGCCGCTGTTTCCCGGCGACTCGTTGCGCGTCGCCGAGCGGGAAGCATTGTGGGCAGTGCGCCGCGCCGAGCAAGCGGGCCGGGCACTCGTGCATTACGGCGACGACACGACCGGCCGCTGGCTGCCCGAGGACCCCGCGTCGCTGCGCGCACTGGTCGATCACGTCCTGGGCGCGGTGCTGCGATACGACGCGGTCCACGATGCCCAGCTGCTGGTCTCGGTACGTACCTGGATGGAACGCGATCGCCGCACCGACGGGGCCGCCGAGGCGCTGCATATCCATCCGAACACCCTGTCCTATCGAATCCGCCGCTTCACGGACCTCACCGGCCGTAACCCTGCAGGTACGGAGGCATTTACCGAGATATGGCTGGCCATCCGTGCCGCGGACCAGCTCGGCATCATCACGTAGGGCCGAGGGCGGTATGTCCGATTGTCTTGTGTTCGTCCACAAGACCAGTGGCATTATTCGTGTAGACATCAATTGTGCGCGGGGCCCACGCTGCCCAGACTCGGACGGACCCGAATCCCGAGGACGGACGAGATGAGTAATAAACCCGACACCCCCGTGACCGAGATCGAACAGTACGGCGTCGAGCGCATCCCGGACGCGGACCGGACCGCTTCGCCGCTGGATTTGTTCCGGCTCGCCTTCGGCGGCGCCAACACCTTCGCGACCTGTGTACTCGGCGCGTTCCCGATCCTGTTCGGGCTCTCGTTCTGGCAGGGGCTGATCGCGACCGCGCTCGGACTGGTCGTGGGCGCGGTGATCCTGGCCCCGATGTCCCTGTTCGGACCGCGCAACGGCACCAGCAATTCGGTGTCGTCATCGGCGCATCTGGGTGTGCACGGCCGTATCGTCGGCTCGTTCCTGTCCCTGCTGACCGCGATCGCGTTCTTTTCCATCTCGGTCTGGTCCTCCGGCGATGCCCTGGTCGGCGGCGCGCACCGGCTGGTACACCTGCCGGAGAACGACGGCGTCTTCGCCGTGGCCTACGGCCTGTTCGCGGCGCTGGTGCTGGCTGTGTGCATCTACGGCTTCCGATTCATGTTGCTCGTCAACAAGATCGCGGTGACGGCGGCCTCACTGCTGTTCGTGGTCGGCTTCCTTGCCTTCGCGGGCGATTTCGATCCGGGGTACCACGGCTCCTTCGCCTCGGCGAGTACACCCGGTTTCCTGCCCGCCTTCATCGGCTCGGTGCTGATCGTGCTCTCGAACCCGGTCTCCTTCGGTGCATTCCTGGGCGACTGGGCCCGCTACATTCCCGCCGATACCCCGCGTCGCCGGGTGATGGGCGCGGCGTTCCTGTCCCAGATCGCGACAATCCTGCCGTTCTTCTTCGGCTTGGCCACCGCGTCGATCATCGCGGCGAAGGCGAGCCATTACCTCGACCCGGCCGCGCCGAACTACGTCGGCGGCCTGCTCGCGATCGCGCCCACCTGGTATTTTCTGCCGGTATGCCTGCTCGCGCTGATCGGCGGCATGTCCACGGGCACCACCTCGCTCTACGGCACCGGCCTGGACTTCGCCAGCGTCTTCCCCCGGTTCAGCCGGGTTCAGGCCACGGTGCTGATCGGTGTCATCTCGATCGTGTTCATCTTCATCGGTCGGTTCGCCGCCAACCTGTCGCAGTCCATCTCCACCTTCGCCACTCTGATCATCACCTGCACCGCCCCGTGGATGGTGATCATGATGCTGGGGTATCTGACCAGGCGAGGCTGGTACGACTCCGACTCCTTGCAGGTCTTCAACCGCCGCCAGCGGGGCGGACGCTACTGGTTCAACCACGGCTGGAACTGGCGCGGTTTGAGCGCCTGGCTGGTCGCCGCGCTGGTGGCGCTGCAGTTCGTCAACCTTCCCGGGCAGTTCGTCGGCTGGCTGGGCAATCTCGTCGGTGGAGTCGATATCTCCCTGCCTGTCGCGTTGGTGCTGGCTGGAGTGCTGTATCTGGCCCTGTCGTGGTTGTTCCCCGAGCCGCGCGCGGTCTTCGGTCCGCAGGGCCCGCGTCTGGTGCGGGCGGTGGACACCGAGGTGCCACCGATCATGTCGGTCGCCCCGGCCAGCGACCACGAGCCGGTTTCGGCCACGACCCAGGTCTGACATCCACAGCGTCGCCCACGGACTACTCGGTCAGCGGCTCACCGGGTAGTCCGTGGGTGCTCACGGATTGCGTGGTGCGGCCTCGCCCGTCGCGGTGTCCACGGCCTCGTCGAGGAGGGTGAGCTCGAGCCACAGCTCGGATCGGGTCGTCGGGGAGTCCAGCGACGACCCGAGCAGGGCCTCGATGCGATCGAGCCGGCGGCGCAATGTGTGCCGGTGGATCCGCAGCGCCTTGGCCGCGGGGTCGATATGGCCGTTGTGGGCCAGCCACACGAACAGGGTGTTCCGGAGCAGACCGGGAGTTGCGGCACCGTCGTCGTCCAATGCGGCCAGGTGGGTCTCGGCGTAGGTTCGCGCTCGTCCGTGGTCGAGGTATGACGAGAGCCCCCGCGGGCGAACGTCCGCGAAATACGTCGTCGTGCCCCGAACGGCAGCCTCATCGGCGGCATGCCGACTCTCCCGGTCCGCGCGAGCAAGCTCACCCCAACCGGCAGGCGAGGAAACGCCGAGCCGCAGACCGGGGATCGAGCCCAGCCGGGTGGCCGATCGCGTGGCGGCGGTCTCGGCAACGATGACCGAGAGCCTGTCCTCGACGATTCCGAATGCCGCGGGGCCGTCGGCGGCCGCACCATCGAGCAGCCGTTCGGCCGCGGTCAACGCGGGCGCGGAACCGTGGGCGTTGAGTACGGTGACCGGCTCCGCCGGGAGCCCGCCCCACAGGTCACCGGCCACGGGGCGGACCTGATCGAGATGTCCGGACAGCAGCATCGTCAGCACCGCCGCGCGGATCCGGGACAGGGTCTGCCGGGCGGTCTCCGCGCCGCGGAGATACAGGATCAGTAGCGACGCCGCGATGGTGACGACACCGTGGTCGAGTGAACCGACGACGCCCTGCCGCCCGGCGACCAAGTAGCCCAGCGGGCGTCCGTCGCTTGTGAGCAGCGGGTGCGAAATGACGTCTTCGCCGCGTTCGGTAGAGAACACCACCTCCCGGGGCCGAGCGGCTCGCGCCTGCGCGGTCTGTTCGACGGCCCGGCGCACGGAACCGCGCGAGGCGTCGACGACCTCGCCCGAGGGATCCAGCAGGGCCGCCCACCCGCCGATGATCTCGGCCGTGCGCCGGATCAGAGTTTTCGCACCGTCGGCGGACTGGGTGGCATGAATGAGGCGGCGCTGATTCTGATGGCTCAACTGGAGTTTGGCATGGTCGGCAGTCGACAGCGCCTGGGACACAGCCTTTTCCAGCCGGATGAACGGCACGTCGAGAGGGATTTCGAGCAACGGCAGCTGTCTGGTCCTGGCCGCATGGACGAACGGCTCGGGGATAGCTTCGTAGCGCAGGCCGATGCCGAACCCGACGGCGGCGACGCCGGCGCCGACGAGCCTGCGTACCCGTTCTTCTATGTCCGCCGCGGCCTCGGGAAGCGATAGCCCGGTCATCAGCAGTAACTCACCGCCGCTCAGGAACGCCGTCGGGTCGTCGAGCTCGGACACGTGCGCCCAGCTCAACTGCCGATCGAGATGTTCCTCGCCCGCTCTGATAGTGATCCGGAGTTCGGGATTCTCGCTGAGCTGGCGAACGGTGATCGACATCAGCCCAGTGTGCCATTCGGGCCCACTCCCAATGCCGAATGACCAATTCGGCTACTGCCGGGACACGGGCGTCGACAGCACACTGGCCGCTGACACCGCCGCCGGATACGACCGGCCTTTCCGTCTTCCCGAGGAGCCACACATGACGGACTTCACCTACCGTTTGGCGCAGAAGCGCTGCGTCACCACCGAAATCCCCGGCCCGCGATCGCTCGAACTGGCCGCCAGGCGCCGTACGGCGGTGGCCGCCGGGGTCGGATCGTCCGTTCCGGTCTACGCGGTCGATGCCGACGGCGGTGTCATCGTCGACGTGGACGGCAACTCGCTGATCGATCTCGGGTCGGGCATCGCGGTCACCACCGTCGGGGCCTCACATGCGGGAGTCGCCGCCGCCGTGGCCGAACAGGCCGCACACTTCACCCACACCTGTTTCATGATCACCCCGTACGAGGGGTACGTGCGCGTGGCCGAGGAACTCGCGACACTCACCCCCGGAGACCACGACAAGCGCTCGGTACTGTTCAACTCGGGAGCCGAGGCCGTCGAGAACGCCGTGAAGATCGCGCGCCTGGCGACCGGCCGGACCGCGGTCGTCGCGTTCGATCACGCCTACCACGGCCGCACCAACCTGACCATGGCGTTGACCGCCAAGTCCATGCCGTACAAGGCTCATTTCGGCCCGTTCGCGCCCGAGATCTACCGCGTCGCCGGTTCCTATCCCTACCGTGATCACTCGGACCTGTCCGGGCCGGAGGCCGCACGGCACGCGATCACCCAGATCGAGAAGCAGATCGGGGCCGATTCGGTCGCGGCGATCGTCTACGAGCCCATCCAGGGCGAGGGTGGTTTCATCGTTCCCGCCGAAGGATTCCTGCCGACCCTGGCGTCCTGGGCCAAGGCCAAGGGGGTGCTGTTCATCGCCGACGAAGTGCAGACCGGTTTCGCCCGGACCGGGGACTGGTTCGCCTGCGAGCACGAAAGCATCGTCCCGGACCTGATCACGATGGCCAAGGGCATCGCCGGCGGAATGCCGCTGGCGGCGGTGACCGGTCGGGCCGAGCTCATGGACTCGGTGCACGCCGGCGGCCTCGGCGGCACCTACGGCGGGAACCCGGTGGCGTGCGCGGCGGCGCTGGCGACCATCGAGGCGATGCGCGAAGGGGATCTACCCGCCCGGGCTCGCGCCATCGAGGCCCAGGTCACCCCGCGCCTGCGGCAACTCGCCGACGAGATCGGCACGATCGGCGATGTGCGCGGACGAGGGGCGATGCTCGCGATCGAACTCGTCCATCCAGGAACAACCGAGCCCAACCCGGAACTGACGAAAGCCGTGGTAGCAGAAGCACTTTCGCAGGGAATCGTCCTTCTCACCTGCGGCACCTACGGCAACGTGATCCGGTTACTACCGCCGCTGGTCATCCCCGACGCACTCCTGTCCGAAGCGCTGGACGTGCTCGAGACGGCACTGCGGGCACACAGCGATCGCTGACCGGACTACCCCGCGCCTACGGATCGACAGGAGACACCATGATCGACACCGACGAATTGCTCGCCGGACTGCCCACCATGTTGTGGATCGGGAACACGCAGGTCCCCGCGACCGGCGCCGGTACTTTCCCAGTTCACAATCCGGCCACCGGAAAGGTGCTGCTGGAAGTGGCCGATGCCACCGGCGAGGATGGCCTGACGGCACTCGCCGCCGCCTCCGCGGCGCAGCCGGGGTGGGCTGCGACCCCGGCAAGGGAACGTTCCGGGATCCTGCGCCGCGCATGGGAACTGGTGATTGCGCGGCGCGAGGAGTTCGCGACGGTGATGACGCTGGAAATGGGAAAACCACTAACCGAGAGCCAGGGGGAGGTCGACTACGGCGCCGAGTTCCTGCGCTGGTTCTCCGAAGAGGCGGTCCGGATCAACGGCCGCTACACCGACGCCCCCTCGGGTCGCGGACGCATTCTGGTCGTCAAGGAACCGGTCGGCCCGACGTTCGCGATCACCCCCTGGAATTTCCCCCTCGCCATGGGCACCCGCAAGATCGCGCCCGCCTTCGCCGCCGGGTGCACCATGGTCGTCAAACCCGCCGCCGAGACGCCGCTGACTATGCTGCTACTCGGTGAGGTCTTCCGCGATGCGGGTCTGCCGGACGGCGTGCTGTCGATCCTGCCCACTTCCGCCCCATCACAACTGTCCACCCCCCTGCTGGACGATTCCCGGCTGCGCAAGATCACGTTCACCGGCTCCACCCCGGTCGGCAAGATACTGCTGGCGCAGGCGGCGAACCGGGTGCTGCGCACCTCGATGGAGCTCGGCGGCAACGCGCCGTTCGTGGTGTTCGACGACGCCGACATCGACGCGGCCGTCGACGGGGCGATGGCCGCGAAGATGCGCAACATCGGTGAAGCATGCACCGCCGCCAACCGCATCTATGTCGACAACACCGTCCGCGAGGAGTACACGGCGAAACTCACCGCACGAATGCAGGCCCTGCGGATCGGCCCTGGTGACGCCGACGGCACCCAGGTCGGCCCGCTGATCAGCGATAAACAGCGCCGCCGCGTCGCCGAGCTCGTCGATGACGCGGTAGCCGCGGGCGCGGTCGTGGAAACCGGCGGCCGGAGCACCGGCGAGGTCGGTTACTTCTACTCCCCCACGGTACTGACCAACGTCTCACCCAACGCCCACATTCTCCAGGCGGAGATATTCGGGCCGGTCGCCGTCATCGTCGGGTTCGACGGCGAAGAGGAGGGCATCGCCGCGGCGAATGACACCGAATACGGCCTGGCCGCTTACATTTACACCACCGGACTCGATCGTGCCCTGCGAGTATCGCGGGCCATCGAGTCCGGGATGGTCGGTGTCAACCGCGGAATCATCTCCGATGTCGCCGCACCGTTCGGCGGTATGAAGGAATCCGGTCTGGGACGCGAGAGCGGCAGCGAGGGAATCGACGAATACCTCGAAACCAAATACATCGCACTGTCCTGACAGACCAGGGCCAAGGACCGAAGGGATGCTTGCTGTCGAGGATTGGGCTGAAATTCGTGTGCGCCACGAGGCGTCCGCATTCGATCAGTGTTCGACGCCCCTTAACGGCCCACCAGCTCAAATCTGGCGGATATGGGCTGGGTGCGGTGCGTAACCGCTGCCTGTCGGTGGCGGGGAACTTCTGGCCGCGATGTGACAACCGGTCGGGAGGCCACGGTGAATGTCTGCGGCGCAACCGTGGCGATGCCGCAGGGGTAGAGCCGGATGCCTCACTCGTCGATCGAGTGCGTGATGAACGTGGGAACCGTCCGGCATCGCCCTCGCCTCCGCGCGGCCAGCGCGGTGGCAGGGCAGGCGCGTCGTCTGCTGAGAGTGTCGGGTCGTGCTGTTCAACCCCGGGGCGGTGACGACAACCCGTTACCGTCCCCGCGGATCTACGATCCCTTCGCCCTGGCCTGCGGCCAGCTGAGGAATCGAAATACCCAGCGGGACTTGTGGAGAGCCGGATGCGGGGCCAACTCGCACGTCCGGTTCGGGAGGGCGGCACGAGGAAACGGGCCGGGCGAAAACCCGGAACCGCGCCTCGTGTCGACCCCACCGTTTGCGCCGGTCGGAGAGCATGCCGATCCAGGCGATCGCCCGGGTGATGGGCGTGTCCCGCAACACCGTGAAGCGAGCCCTGGCCTCGGACGGGCCGCCGAAGTACCAGCGCCCGCTCAAAGGGGCGATCGTGCACACCCCAGGGGGCACGCAAGCTGTCCATAGCGTGGGGTCATGGCGCGGCCTCCTGCGAGGACAGGCCGCCATCCGAGGAGGACAAACATCTCGGCTTCGCAATCGTCGTTCGGCATCCGTCCGCAACACACCGGCCGAACGACGGTCGGTGGCTGGACTCATGCTCTCCGCAGTCTGAGTCCGTCATTCAAGTCTCATACCCGTGTCCCCGCAGTTGCCGGCCGACCGTCGCTGGTTGTCATCAATCCCGCCATTTAATGACTGACGTCAGCCAACGTCGCTCACGGCCGCCAACGCTGGTTCTTGAAATCGCATACTGAATCGGGCAGGACTTCGACATATTTACAGCTCAGAGACCAACGGAACCAACGACACTCGACACCGCTCGCCCTTGACAACGACACCAACCGCAAGCTGGTTCGACGTGAGTACATGGAGTTACCCATGTGCTCACGAAATCAGTTGTCCTTTTGGCATCCCTCCCCTAAAACAAGCGGAATTCGTCGCTCTCCGTACCGCGCAGGGCGTCGTAATCGAGTGTCAGGCAGCGGATACCACGATCGGTAGCCAGGGTGCGGGCCTGCGGCTTGATCTGCTGCGCGGCGAAGACGCCCGCGACCGGCGCCAGCAGCGGATCCCGGTTGAGCAGTTCCAGGTAACGCGTGAGCTGTTCGACGCCGTCGATCTCACCGCGCCGCTTGATCTCCACCGCGACCGTCGCGCCGTCGGCGTCGCGGCACAGAATGTCGACCGGGCCGATCGCGGTCATGTACTCGCGGCGGATCAATGTGTAACCGGCGCCGAGGGTTTCGATGTGCTCGGCCAGCAACTTCTGCAGGTGCGCCTCGACGCCGTCCTTCACCAGGCCCGGATCGACGCCCAGTTCGTGCGAGGAATCGTGTTCGATCTCCTCGACCGTGATGCGCAGTTCCTCGCCCGCCTTGTTGGTCACCACCCACAGCTTGGCGGAGTCCGCGTCACGCTCCTCCAGCCAGCAGGGCGGGCTCATCCAGTTCAGCGGCTTGTACGAGCCACCGTCCGAGTGCACGAGCACCGACCCGTCCGCCTTCATCAACAGCAGCCGCCGGGCCATGGGCAGATGAGCGGTGAGCCGACCCACGTAGTCGACCTGACAACGAGCAATCACGAGGCGCACCTGAGGCACTCTAGGCCACCCGCACCTCCGCCGGGACAGCTAGGGCCGTGTGTCGTTCGGTGGCGGCCACAACACCCCGGACGCTCACCAGCCCAGGAGATACGACACCGCAAGCGCCGAGGCGGCGATGAGCGCCACCGCGTCGGCCCACTTCAGCTCGCGCGATGCCCCGGCTCCCCGGGCCAGCATCACTATGCCGATCAGCAGGCCGATGCCGTAGGAGAGCAGGTGCCCGACGCTGGTGAAGTCGCGGTTGTCCAGCACGCCCCGCACCGCGATCACCGCCCACACCAGGGCCCACGGAATCCGGCGGCGCGCGGGCACCATCACGATGAGCGATCCGAACAGGGTCATCGCGCCGTAGCTGATGCCCACGTCCTCCGAGTCACCGATGCTGTCGGGCAGCCAGTGCTGGCGCACCGCGAGCCACAGCCCCCCGGCCACCAGCAGCGTCGCGCCGACATGTCCCGCCAGGAAGGTGCGCACCGCATGCCAGGCGCCGAAGCGCAGTTCGACAAGGGCCAGCACGCAGGCCAGCAGCGGCACGTCGGCGAGCGTCGAGTTCGTGTCGGCGATGACGAACGCGCTGGAGAACAGCGTGTCGATATGACCGTGTTCCAGATTGTGCAGATTCGTACTGGTGTCGGCGATGATCCGGCCCTGCGCGACCGGTTTCACCCGCGCGAACACGACCGCGACCGCGGTGAGCGCGAGCACGTAGCCGATGGTGACGGGCAGCCAATGCCGCCGGCGCAGCACGCCGACCGCCGAGGTGACCTCGGCCTGTGCCCGTTCGGCCGTCAGCGTCCCGACCATGAGCACACCACCCGGCCTCGTCAGCCCACGAGGATCGTGTATCCCAGCAGGGTCGCGGTGACCAGCAGGGCGATCTCGAACTTCCGCAGCGGCGACACCGACAGGCGGCCCGTGCGGATCAGCCAGATTCCGGCCACCAGGCCGATGGTCACGGAGATCAGATGTCCGACGTTGGTGAAGGTGTGCCCCATCGCCACCCCCGCGACCGCCACCGCGATCCAGGTGATGGCCCAGGTGGGGCGCCAGCGTTCCGGCATCAGCACCAGGAAGGCGCCGATCAGGGCCATCGCGCCGTAGCTGATGCCGACATCCTCGGAGCGCGTGATCGCGAGCGGGACCCAGCCCGCCGACACCGCGATCCAGAGGCCGGAGGCGACCAGCAGCGTCGCGCCGAGATGTCCGGCGAGGAAGATCCGGATGAGCCGGCCGGCCCCGAACTTCAGCTCAGCCAGGGCCAGCAGGCAGATCAGCAGCGGAATGACGATGAGGGAGGTATCGGTGTCGCCGATCAGCAGGGCGCTGGAGAACAGCGTGCCGATGTGACCGCGCAGCAGGTTGTGCAGGTTGGTGCTGAAGTGCAGGAACACCGTGGCCTGCGCGGAGTTGCTCAGCGCCGACAGCACGCCCGCGACCAGGATCAGCAGCGCTCCGTAGCCGTAGGTCGCCGGCAGGAACAGCCGACGCCAACCGGTCCGGGGCGCGACACCGGGGCCTACCGGTGCGCCCTGGCTGGGTGCGGTCAGCACCACCATACGCATCCTTCCTCGCGATACCGCCGTCCACTTCGCCGGCGTCTCTTCCATCATCCAGATCTGCGCTGGAAGATGGCTAGCCGACACTTGTGAAGATGCTGTGAACCCGCGGACGACTGAAAAAATTCCCGGTCAGTAAAACCCACCGGGCTACAAGGTCGCAACACGAGGGCTCAGTTGATCATGGTTTTTTGACGGGCGTGCGGGTTGCGAAGCCGGACGGGACTCTACGAGCGGGACCCACATGCGCCGGAGGCCTCAACGTGCGAAGGCCCCCGGCATGCTGCCGAGGGCCTTCATAAACGACTTTTCGGCGGCAGAGCCGCAAGCGGCTTCCCAACAGACCTTCGTTCAGTCTGCGGAGCCGGTGGCGAGTGCCATCAGCATCGAGCTGATGTAGCTGGCGAGCGCGTCCATGTATACGACCTCCCATCCGGGTAGAACTGGACGAATCGTACATGGACCCTGTCGCATAGTGCGCTGTGAACGCACGAAGGCCCCCAGCTGATGCTGGGGGCCTTCGGCAAAGGATGTTCCGGCGGTGTCCTACTCTCCCACACCCTGGCGAGTGCAGTAC
>NZ_JBNPVW010000016.1:0-273621 GCF_050434125.1 Nocardia sp. GP40
GGCTTTGCGTTGCTCGGCTTCGCGTGTGGCTTGCTCTTCGGCGGCCTTGCGTTGGTCGGCTTCCTGTTGGGCTTTTGCTTCGGCGGCTTTGCGTTCCTCGGCTTCGCGTGTGGCCTGCTCTTCGGCGGCCCTGCGCTCGTCGGCTTCGCGCTTGGCCTGCTCCTCGGCGGCCTTGCGTTCGTTGGCCTCCTGCTGGGCACCTTCCCCGGCGGCCTCTTGCTGAGCCTTCTCCGCGGCCTCTTCATCGGCTTTACGTTGTGCGGCTTCGCGTGTGGCCTGCTCTTCGGCGGCTTTGCGTTCCTCGGCTTCGCGTTTGGCTTTCTCCTCGTCGGCTTTGCGTTGTGCGGCTTCGCGTGTGGCCTGCTCTTCGGCGGCCTTGTGTTCCTCGGCTTCGCGTTTGGCTTTCTCCTCGTCGGCCTTGCGTTGCTCGGCTTCGCGTTTCGCCTTTTCCTCGTCGGCCTTGCGTTGTGCGGCTTCGCGTGTGGCCTGCTCTTCGGCGGCCTTGCGTTCCTCGGCCTCGCGTTTGGCTTTCTCCTCGGCGGCCTTGCGCTCTTCGGCTTCCTTCTTGGCTTTGTCTTCGGCGGCCTTCTTGTCGGCGGCTTCCTTTTTGGCCTTCTCGGCGGCCGCCTTGTCTTCGGCTTCCTTCTTGGCTTTGTCTTCGGCGGCCTTCTTCTCGGCGGCTTCCTTCTTGGCCTTCTCGGCGGCCGCCTTGTCCTCGGCTTCCTTCTTGGCCTTCTCCGCGGCCGCCTTGGCCGCCGCCTCGGAATCGGTCTTGTCCTGGCCCTCCGACGGGACCGTAGGATCCTTGACGTTCGCGCTCTCCGGCGGCGTCTCGATGGTGCGCAGGACCATATCGCCGGTGACCCAGACGGTCCCCTTGGGGCCGCGGACCTCGAGGAGCGCGACCGCCCGCAGGCGGTGTCCGTCGGTCGGCGCGTTGGTGCGGTGGAGGTCGCGTCGGGTGCTCGCGTTGGCGCTGCTGCCGCCCTTGGTGGCGGTCTGGCCGCCGAGGGGGAAGCCGCTGAAGCCCAGGCGGTGGTTGCCGTCCTCGCTGACCGGGCCGTTGTAGCCGAAGGACGGTGCGACGGTCGTGCTCTTGCTCTCCGCGGAACTCACGCTGTCGTTGGAGAAGACGAATTCGTCGACGGCGAAGGACTTGGTGGCGTGCTCGGAACGCGGCGAGTACAGGCTCAGCTTGATGTGGGTGCCGTCGACGGTGACCTCCGCCGCGTGCTGCTGCGGGGTGGGTGCGTTGCCGGACTTCTCGACATTGAGGAACGGTGCGGTGGACTGGGGTCCGAGGAACGTCAGGTCGCCCTTCCGCACGAGCGTGACCAGTCGGTTGTACATGGCCTCGGGCGAGCGGGTGTGGTCGTTCGTGTTCAGCGACGGATCGACGGCAAGCAGCGCCTCGGCGAGCTGTTGTGCCGCGTCGAATTCGTTGATGCCGAACGAGTGCTCGGGCTGCCAGGGGGGCACGGACAGCAGTTTGCGCACGTCCGGGGACACGTCGTCCGCGGGATCGACGTGGGTGTTCGCCTCCAGGTCGATATCGCCCGTGCTGGGGGCGTTGGCGCTGATCCGTGCGGGACGGAGCGTCGGCGCGGATGGATCGAAGGCGTAGATCCGCGGCCTGGTATGGGGGACCTGGTCGGCGGCTGCCTCCCCGGCCTTCGGAATCGGCTTGGTATCCGAAATATGCGCCCGCACATGGGAAATGGCGTTCAGGGAGTCGGACTCGGACTTGCCCGGGGGCGGGAGTTCGCTGATGGGCAGCCCCTGCGCGACTCCCATCCACTGACCGCCCATGATGAGCGCGTCGCCGAGCTTGTCGGCCAGGTACGCCGACAACGTCTCGTCCATCGGCCGCGAGTCGACCGTGACGGTGTACTCGGTGGGAACCTTGAACTCGTACTGGGCGTCGCTGCTGCGCTGCCACGCGCTGAGGTCCCGGGTGGAGTTCTGGTTGTCGCTGTGCGTACCCGTGCGCGAGACGGCGAGCGTGCCCGCGGGACGGTGCTTGTTTTCCTGGCCCCCCAGGGTCACGTTCAACCGGTTGGTCTTGGAGCGGCTGGTGCCGACGTTCGTCGCGCCGGGTTCGAGCAGGGCGTTGCCGTCGGCGCCGATGTGGCGGTGGACGTTGTCCAGGGCCGCGGTGCGCGGGACCTGCTTGCCCTCCAGGGTTTCCAGGGTCTGCCCGTCGGGCAGATCCTTGTTCGGCCGGGGGCGGGAGGTGAACGTGACGCCCACCAGGCGCGGCACGAGTCCGGTCCGGTCGACGAAGTGGAACGAGTGATTGCCCTCGGAGCCGACGTTGGCGAGGTTCCGCACGCCGAAGCTGGTGGTGTGCTCGTTGATCAGCGGTGCGACACCGGGGTGGTAGTTGTTCGAGCCGACGACGGTCGCGCCGGGCGAGAACTTCTCCACCAGTTTCGTGGCGGCGTCCTCCAGGGCGCCGCGCCCGTCGTCGAAGATGACCTCGGTGACGGCGCCGAAGGACAGCAGGCCCTTGGCCGTGTCCGGGTCGTCGGGGCGTTTTTCGGTGTAGGCGTCGGAGAGCAGACGGCGCTCGGTGGGCGTCCACTTCCCGTCCTTCATCTCCATCCCCTCGGGGATGATGTCCAGTTTCTCGCCGCGGGCCTTGGCCGCCTGCCGGACGAGTGCGAGGTATTCGGGGTTGTCGTGCAGGTCGTTATCGGTCAGGAAGAACTCGAGCCGCTGGGGTGCGTCGACGATGCGGGTGCGGGTGCCGTACGGCTTACCACGCAGCCATCCGGTCAGATAGTTGCGCAGGCCGACCTTGACGGTGACGGCGTAGTGCGCGTCCGCGGAGAACCGGTACACCTTGCCGCCGTAGTCGGAGGTGACGCGCATGGTGTCGGTGGCATCGCCGGAGGTGACGTGCTTGCTGGTGCTGTCGCTGCCCTGCCAGCCGCCGCTCGGGCGGAAGCTGGGGTCCGAGTGATCGCCGTAGATGCCCTGTACGGTGACCCCGCCCTGGTTGCCGCGGTTGACCGCGACGGTCCGTGCGGCGTTGTTGGTTGCCTCCAGCCAGTGCTCGGTGTCGATCGGCGTCGGTTCGAGCGCGGTGATGTTGTCGAAGTAGCCGCGCACGTCGACGCTGTAATCGGTGCCGGCCACGCCGCCGGGGATCTCGGTCTCGAACTTGTACGAGTCGCGGAAGATCTGCGGCGCGACGGAGGTCATGTGCTGCGGTGAGTACGAGGTGTGCACGACGGAACTCACCGTGGAGGTGGGGTCCAGCGCGGGATCACCGAATGCGTTGCGCCAGACCCACTTTCCGGCGCCCGCGACCTTGTCCCATGCCCAGTTGCCGACGTCGGACCAGGTCAGTTTCTTGCCGTCGTCGGCCGGGGCCGTCTTCTTGCCGTCCGGCCAGGCGCCGGGCACCTTCGGGAGATTCTCGTCCTCGGTCGGATCCTGGACCTTCGGCATGCCCTGGTCGGTGATGTCGGCCTCGGTGGGCACCTCGGGGGCGTCGATCTGGATGGCGGTGTGCGCGGGGTCCGTCGGTGCGGTGGTGCCGGATTTCTTGCCGGTCTCGGTGAGTTCGTGACTCTCGTCCTTGGGGGCCGACGACTTGAACCACGAACCGGTGAATGAGCTGAGGTCCGGCACGAATGCGCCGAGCCGGCTGCGCAGGGAGGGGCGGGTCTGGGTGTCCGGTTCGACGCTCGGCTGGGAGAACGGCAGCTCGGCGTCGGCAAGCTGTGGGAACGCGCCCGGGATTGGCAGCGGCTGGCCCTTGTCCAGCAGGTCGCTCGCCTCGGCGGCGGCATCGCGCTCGATGTCGCCGATGAGACCCATCGTCGCCTTGTGCAGGATCTCGCCGACCGGGTGACCGGCGATGACCGCGGCCAGCGGCAGCCTGCCGACGCCGTTCTCGATCGATGTCTTCGATGCGAAGCCGAGGCGCTCGGTGAACTCGGCCGGGGGCGCGTCGTGGGAGTCGAGATCGTTGCGCATCGTCGGCTCGACGAGGGGGGTGGTGTCGGCCTTGTCGCTGGTCAGATACGTGGGGACGGCCAGGTGGAAGTTGCCCTTGGCCTCGATCGGGTCGGGCCCGCGGCCGTGGCTGTAGGCGATCTCCACGTAGTAGCGGGTGGGCACGCCGAACAGCTGCAGGCCGGGCTTGTCCGCCTTGGGCCCCGGGCTGAACGTGTAGTTCTCCTCGGCGAGGTTGTGGTCGCTCTGGGTGGTCGTCGCGGTGCCGCCGGTCCGGTCGTACGAGCCGCCGATGCTCGAGACCCCCTCGCTGCCCTCGACGTCGAACGGATTGGTCAGCGCGGCACTGGCGCCGACATCCCATGCGAACGGCGTGCTTTGGGACTGCTCACCGGAGGACAGGATGATGCCGGTGTAGTTCATCGTCTGGACGTCGGGGATCACCCATTCGTGGGTGACGTTCTGGTTCGGGTCGGCCTTCGGGTCGTACTTGCCGTCCTCGGTGCCGTAGTCCCGTGCGGCCTTGATGGTGACGGTGATGCGCTCGGTATCGAGCCCGTTGGACTTCTCGAAGACGGTGCGGGCGCCGTTCTGGATCATCTCGTCCGCGGTCCCGAGCAGCCCCATGCGCGCCTTCATCTGCGCGAGCCTGCGGGAGTTCTCCAGCCGCTGATTCCTGGTCGAATCCTGGTCGAGGAAGTTCGACTGCTCCGCCGTTGGCGGCAGGAATCCGTGATCGGAGACGAAGGTCTCGATCCGATCGAAGACGTCGTCGGGGATGTCGATCTTGACCGGGGTGGTCATGAGTCCGAACTGCTGCAGGTGCAGGATGTCCGAGCGCGGATACCGGCGGTTGTCCTTCGTGGCCGGAACGCCGAGCGACTTCTTCGACGGCACCAGCATGTTGATCGGGTAGCGCTTTCCGGGCGTTCCGCCGTCGGTCTTCGCGGCCAGCGGCGTGCCCTTCTGCGGCTCGATCACCGGGCCGTCGGGCCGGACGAACCTGACCCGGACCTCCATCTCGGGTGTCGTGTGCAGCAGATGGGACACCAGGCGCAGCGCGCGCGAGGTGTAGGCCCGGGTGCCGTAGCTCAGCGAATGACTGTTCTGGTGAGAGGCCCCGACCTTGAGGGGGGTGAGGGTCGCCCCGATCGGCGAATAGCCGGTCTTCTTGTCGGACTTGCCCTTACCCAGTCCGAAGGTCAGCGCCAGGGACCCGCCCAGCATGTTGGAGATCGTGGAACTGGCCTGCGTGCGCAGCGCCCGCACCACGTTGTATTCCAGCCGGGAGGCGTTGGGGGTGGTGGTGGGGCCGGTGAGCGTGTCACCGCCGTGGAAGCCGGGAATCTCCACCTCGAAGAACCCGAGCGGTTTACCCGAGGCGGTGTACAGGGTCGGTGACTGCACCGCGCCGCCGTGCATCATCGGGATGTTGCCGCGGAAGTTGTCGCCGAAGAACTCCCGCAGTGCGACCGCGGAGCTCTTCGAGATGCCCCTGGTCTGGTTGGGGAACGAGGCCATCACATCGGCGAAGAGCCGGTCGTGATGCGGGAAATCCAGCGGCCCGTAGAACGGGAACTGCTGTTGGGAGATGGTCTGGTCGTCCTCGACGTACTGCGGCGCCGGGGCGGTGGCGTTCGGGTCCGTCGAACTCGAGGGCGTCGCGGCGGCGGGCTGCACCTGCTTGAGGGGGCGTTGCCAGGGCGCGGGGGTGCTGGCGTCGTCCGTGGGCGTCGGGAGGCCCGGGCTCTCGTGCAGGTATTTCGGGAAGAAGGCCGTCAGATCGTCGGGGGTCGGCTCCTCGATCGGCGTCCAGTCGGTCGCCGTCGGCAGATCCGGCTTCAGCAGACCGGCCACGCCGTCGTCGTTGAGACGGTACTCCCACTGCATCTCGAAGTCGTGCGGTACGGCGGCGGCCTCGGTGCTGCGCTTCTTGATGACGGATTGGATCGTCGAGAAGATCGAGGTGTTCGAGGCCAGCTGATTGTGGTTGAGGTTGAGCTGCCAGTTGAAGCCCCAGTTGAGGAGCTTGGTGCTGAACGCATCCCGCAGGTGGCTGCCGGTGAGCCCGGTCGAGCGCAGATCGTGGCTGCCCGCGGAGTCGCTGGTCTCGGAGGACCCGTAGGTCCACTTCTGGGTGCTCACCGCCGGGCCCGTGTACGGACGCGACTTGTCGCGCGCCCGCAATTTCAGGCGCAGGAACACCGGATACGATCTGCCCTGGTATTCCACGCCCAGCGGCATGCCCGACTCGCTCAGCAGGCGGTACATCTCCGCGGTGGTGAGGCGGGAGGTCAGCGTCTTCTCGACCGCGGCGCGGAACGCGGAATCCGGTACGCCCTCGGGCTTCTTGCCCACCAGGTCGTTGACCTTGGCGGCGACCGGTCCGGTGGTCAGGATCCGGTTGACGTCGTCCTTGAATTTCTGGTCGACCCCCAATTCGTCCAGTGTCGTGTTGATCTGGTCGTCGGTCACCTTCGGATCGGCGGCGCGGATCTGCTGAACCCACTGTGCGGCTTCGGATTTGCCGCCCTTGGTCTCCACCGCGTGCACGACCTGCCGGCGCAGCCACTCGATGGTGCGCTGCGGAATCGGCCTGATGTTGATCAGGTCCTCGGCGCCGCGCCGGTGCGCGCCGAAATTCTTGACCGGATCGCTCAGCGGAAGCTCGCCGATCAGGGTCGCCGCGGGCAGCTCGTCCGAATGGGCGGGAACGATGTGCGCCGGTGCGCCCTCGGCGTTGTAGAGCACCGCGTGCGTGCCCGCCAGCTCGCGCGGGACGGCGGGCGGGAAGGCGTGGTTCTTGGGGTTGGACGAGTCGTGCACCTGGACGGAGGTGCCGTCCGGGCCGACGCGCAACAGATACGCATGCGCGCCAACGCCCTTGGCGTTCGTGTAGTCCCGATAGTCGTCGACCACCAGGGCCACCGCGCCCGGGCCGATCGTCTTCAGCTGCTCCGCGATGTCGTCGTGGTTCAGGAACTTCCGCAGCGGCGCGCCCGCGTTGGCCTGGAGTACGGCCGGCGACATTCCGGCCGTGCCGGACTGGTTCGCGGGGACGTGTGCGCGGGGCCTACCGGTGAACGCGGACAACAGATTCAGCGATGCGACGGCGCAGTTGGCGAGCAGGTCGGCGGCGCGCTGGGCGGTGTTGTAGTCGGGGGAGTTCTCGGCCGGGAGCGTCTGCTGTTCGGGGGTTTGGTGTCCGGATGTCTGCTGTTCGGGGGTTTGGTGCCCAGATGTCTGCTGTTCGGGGGTTTGGTGCCCAGACGTCTGTTGCTCGGGGGTTTGGTGTCCGGACGTCTGCTGCTGGGGTGTCGCGCGCGTGATTCCCTGGAACAGCCTGCCCAGCCAGGACCCCTGCCGACGCTGGGTCGGGGACGCCGCCGTCGGACGGTCGCTGAGCGGCTGTTGCTGGTTCTGCCGTTGAGTCTGCGGACGGTCCTGCGATTCGGTCTGCGGCCGGTTCTGCTGCGGTCGGTCCTGCGGCGCGGTCGGGGTCGAATCGTCCTGCGGCCTAGCGGCCCCGATATCGGACGGATTCGCGGAACTGGTCGGCGCGGTCGAGGGTTCGGCCTCGTTCTGTCCCGGCCGCACCGGCACCTGCGGTGCGTTGCCCCGGGTGTCCGAAGTCGAGGGGGTGTCCGTGGACGAGGTCGGCCGCGTGAGGGTCGGGGTCGTCGCGGGATCGTTCGACCGGGTCGGAACGGTGGGCGCCGAATCTCCGCTGGTGTTCCGGTGGCTTCCGTCGTCGGTGGCGGGTTGGTTGGTCGCGTCGGGGCGGGTGCCGAAGCTCTGCGCGGGCAAGGGGGTGGGGGCCGCGCGCTGGGTGCCGAGAACCGTTGCTATGGAGGGGATGTCGCGTTGCGGCTGGTATGCGGACGGGTGCGATCCGGGGGTCTCGCCGGTCGGTGCGAACACGGGCAGTGGGCGGGGCCGCTGCGGCGGTGGCTCCTGTACGCCGGCGCGGCCGGTGCCGTCCGTGACGGGGGTCGGCCGAGAGGTCGTCGACTCGTGCGACGGCGCCGTCGTCGTGGGCGTGACCGCCTGCGCGGTCCAGGGATCGCGCTGTGCCGGAGTCGATGTCGCGCGGCTCTCGGGGGTTTCCTGGGTCTCGCGTGTAGATGCTTCGTGGCCCTCGGGAGTGGGGGTCTCCTGGCCGTCGCGGGTCGGGATCTCATGACCCTCGATCGATCTGGGCGGCGGCGCTGCGGGTCGCTCGGTCTCCTGCTCCAGCGGGGGTGCGTGCGCGTCGAAGGCGTCCTCGCCCGCGCTGCGGGAGTTCAGGATCTGCTGTTCGATGGTGGCCTTCTGCATCGGCGTGGCCTGGTCGCGCATGTCCTTCTCGGCCGCGGCCAGATCGTTCTTGGCCTGCTCGAGCGCGGTCTCGTTGTCCTTGCTGTGATCGTTTGCGAGTGCCTCCGTGGCCTCGCGGTGTTCGGTCGCGGCCTTCTGGTATCTGGTGATGAACGTCTTGACGCGGGCGTCGGGGGAGTTGCTGCGGTAGTCCTCGGGCGAGATGTAGTGCTTGGCCTCGCCGGGGGTGCCGCCGGTCGCCCAGTCTCCCTTCGGGTCGCCGCTACGCGCCGCGCGGGTCTCGGCCTGGTGGTTGACCCGGTCCGAATAGGCCGGGCCGCCACTGATTTTGACCTTCAGGCCCCCGGCCTTGATGGCCTCCTTGGACGGGGTGATGTCGACGCCGCGGCCCATCATCTTGTTGCCCAGGATGATTCGGCCCATCTCGCCGCCGTCGGCGATGACCTTCTGCAGTTCGTCGTTGGCCTTGTCCTTGCTGCCGTGGGAATCGACCCAGGCGACATCGAGCTTGTCGAACTTGACCTTCAGGTTCCGGGCCGCGGCCTCGGTGTGCAGGGCGTCGGCGATGCGGGCGACGTCGGCGTTGTCCATGGCGATGGCCAGCTGCGGCGAGCCCTTCTGCTCCCATGCCCCCGTCTTGGGGTCCTTGACGAACGCGGTGTCCAGGATGTCCTTGGCCATGGCCGCGAACTTCTGGTCGCGGTTCTCGAAATGCAGGTCGTCGGGGCGTTCGAGCTGGGATTTGAAGAACCTGTCGACCTTGGAGATCGGTCCGGTGCCGAACTCGTCGTGCATGACGTTCTCGACGCTCTTGACGCTCTCGCCCGGATTGACACCCGCGGGGTCGGCCTTCGGCCTGGTGAGCAGGGTGCCCGACATGCCGGTGATGTGGTCGAAGTGCCCGCCGGAGAAGATCTGCTTGCCGGTGATGGACAGGGAGTGTTCCGAATCCGCAGTGATGTCCAGGCCGTGTTTGGCCTCGAGGTATTTGGCGAAGCCGTTCCACCGGGACGAGCTCTGCTTCTCCGGGTCGTCCATGACCTGATCGTTGGTCTGGGAGGCGATGATCTTGATCTTGCCGTCGTCGCTGACGTGGTAGTCCGAATTCTGCTCGGGACCCCATTCGGCCTGGGCGGCGTGCGCGAACTCCTCGGCCTCCTTGTCGTCGATCGTCCTGCCGAGGTGGTCCTCCAGCTTGGCCCGGCCGGGACCGGTGAGCTGGGAGTTGAACACCCCGCGCCGGTCCGGGTCCTTGCCGAAATCCTGCGGACCCAGCACGCCGGACTCCTTGGCGTCCTGCAGGTTTCGCCAGACGTCGTGAATGTTCTGCGCGAACCCCTCGTCGGCCTTGCCCGCGGAACCGGGCGAGAGCACGTAGTGGGTCTGCTCGTCGATCAGCTGCGCGTCGATCTCGTCGATGATCAGGTCCCCGCCCGGGAACGGTTCGAATCGATCGGGCATGCCCCGCTTCTCGGCGGCGGCGTCGAGGAGTTTCTTGTACTCCTGCAGGGAGGGTGCGTTCTCCAGCGAGGCCCGCAGCTGTGTCAGCTCGTCGGCGGGCATGCCGTTTTCCTTCAGCTTGTCCACGACGGCCTGGGCCTCCTTGACCGCGCGGAAGCCGTAGTCCTGGGCGGTGCCCACCACGATCAGTTTGCGGTTGGGATCCCGCGGCGGGAACGGCTTGTCCGAGTCCAGGTGATACACGTCGATGCCCAGGCCGTGATCCCCGGCGACGAGACTCTCGAACTCGTGCTGCATGTGCACCACCAGCGGGTCGCTGGAGGTCATCACGTGGGCGATGCCCTTCTCGATGACCGCGCGGGTCGCGCGTGCGATGGCAGTCAGCTCCTTGCCCTCGCCGGTGTCCATCTCGACCGGTCCGTGATGCATCAGGATCTCCGCGGTCACCTGCGTGTGCCGCAACACCTTGCCGCCCGGCAGTCCGTCGCTCATGGTGCCCCGGCGCATCAGCTCGATCTGCGCGGTGCGGGACTCCTTGTCCGAACCGTTCAGGATCCGATGCTCCAGATCCTCGTTGCTCAGCTTCGCCAGCGGACCCGTCTTATCCTTCCCGGCTTCCAGGTCGTAGAACTCCAGCAGCGAATCCGCCGCCGCCCTCGCCGCGGTCACCCGCTCCTTGCGGACCAGATCGAAGGCCTCGTCCTTGCCGATGTGCCCGTCCTGGAAGGACTTCCAGGTCGCCGTGCCCGCCTCCTTGGCCTTGTCCATGAGCCTGTCGACGGATTCCTCGACGGTCTGCCGATGCTGTGCGGTCGCCTGGTCGTGCGCGGCCTGCGCCTCGGCGATGCGTTTGTCGTCGTGTGTTGCCTCGGCCTCGTCGAGCGCGCGCTTGGTCTCCTCGACGTGGTTTCTGGAGTTCTCGATTGTCTCCTTCGTCTGCTGCTGCTCGTGCTCGGCGCGCTCCTGTGCGTCGAGGTGGCGCTGGTAGATCTCGGGGTCGTGCGCCGGAGCCCTGACCTCGGCGGGGGTATCGGACTTGGTGGACGCGGCGCTGTCGTCGTGCGGTCGCGTTCCGGTGCCCGAGCCGGTGGAGTCGTCGTGCGGCCGCACATCGTCCGGTCCCGATTGCCGCACCGGCGGCCGGTCGGACGCGCCGGGAACCCCGACCCGGGTGGTCTTCGGGTCGGCCATCACCGAGTCCAGGGTCTCCGAGTCCCGTAGCGGTCGTCCGTCGGTGCGGGTCAGCCCGTCGGACTTCGACCAGACGTACCGGGCGCCGGACTCGTCGCCGAACGCCACCACATCGTGCGCGTCCGGCGAGCCCCTGCCGAACTCGACCTTGGACATCTGACGCGGATCGTTGCCGAGCTCGGTGACGTCGTCCCAGGCCTTGCCCGCCGCGCCGCCGAAGCGCTGATCGCCCGCGGCGGCGGGTACGTCGTCGCGTTGACGCGACTGCGGCGTGTCCGTATGCCCGGGCGGCTTCGTCGCGTTGTGCGTCGCGTCGTCCGCCATCGTGTGGAACTCGGTCAGGTCCGGCATACGGGTGGGCGCGATTCGGCCGATGCGAGTATCGCCGATGATCGCGACACCGGTATTCGGGCGGTCCTCGATGTGCTCGGAGTGGCCGGTGGCGGGGTTGTAGAGCACCGCGCTGGTGCTGGCGATGTCGGGAATCTTGTGTTGTTCGAAGGGGACTTCGGTGCCGGTGGTGGGGTCCCAGACGTGGATCCGGTCGTCGTGGTTGTGCAGGACGTAGGCGTGGGCGCCGATGTTGTTGTGGTCGGTGGGGCCCTTGTAGGCGACCACGACGGTGGCCGCGGCGCCGTCGCCGAGTCCCAGCAGGTATGCGCCGACTTCCTTGGGGTCCTTGAAGCTTTGGAGTGGTCCGCCCGCGCGGGCCTGGAAGTCCTCCGCGCCCATGCCGTGCAGGCCGACGGGTTCGCTGGGGGGCAGGATTCCGGCGTGGGGGAATTCCTCGGCAAGGTGTTGCAGTGACTGGCGGCCGCAGTCGTTGAGCAGCGTCTTGCCGGTATTTTCCTCGGTGCTCAGGTGGGTGTTGTGCGGCAGGTGCTCGAAGAGCTTCTCCATGCCCTTGGGCGGGGTGCCCGCTCGCGGTCCGCCGGTGAGGTGTTCGTTGGATTCCGGTGTCGCGGTGCGGGATTGATCGTTCTGCGCGGATTTCCCGGTGAGCTGCGTGTGCTCCGATTTCGCGTTCCCGGCCTGCGGGCGATCGATCGGGGTCTGCCGCTCCGCGGTGAGCTTGGAGAACGGATCGTTCTCGGATTTGGTTGTCCGGGAATCGATTCCGGCATTCGAACTGCGGAACGGGTTGTTGTTGTCCTTGCTGTTCGGTCCGAGCGGGGAGCTCTGCTCGTTGTCGCTGCCGTAACCGGAATCGCGGCTCGGGGGGCGCGGACTGCCGGGGGTGATCGGGGAGCTCTGCTGGTCGCCGAATTCGCTGCCCAGGGTCGAGTCGCGGCGGAACGGGTTGGTGTCGCCGCGCGGTGCGAGGGGATTGAAGTCGTTCTGGTCCTGGTTGATTCGGTCGTTCGAGCCGAGGCCGAACGGGTTCTCGGACGAGGAGAACGGGGTGGGTGTGTTCGACTCCTGATGGGAGACGAGGTCCTGGAAGGGGTTGTTGGACTTGAATTCCGGTGTGACGGGGTTCTGGTCGGATCCCGCGGTGACGAGGTCGCGGTACGGGTTGTTGGATCCGAGATTTCCCTGTGGGGTGGTGTGGGATTGCTCCGGGGTGTTGCTCTGGAACGGGTTGCTCGATCCGTCCGGGACGTTCGATCCGGGGGTGCGGGGCGTCTGCGGCGGTCGATTCGAGTTGGTGCTCGATTGTGCCTGTGTCTCAGGCTGATTCTGATTCTGATTCTGGTTCTCGGGCTGGGTCTGGTTGTGCTCGGCGTTACCGCCGAATTGGTGCTCGCCGTTGCCGCCGACCTGGTTGTGCGCGCCCGGGGCGGTGGTCTGGTCGTTGTGGGAGGCGGTGAGCGGTGAGTGCTCGGGAGTGACCGTCTGTCCGGTGTGCTGCGCGATCGGGTTGGGCTGGTTGTGTTCGCCGATCGAGGAGGGGGAGGAGGAGGCCCGCGGGCCGGTCTGGTTCGAGCCTTCGGGGGTCTGCCGATTCGCCGGATCTCGCATGGGGGTCGAGTTGCGATTCGCGTTGCTGGACCCGTTGCCGTTCGACTGGCCGGTATTGCGCTCGTTGTTGTTGGCAGGAGTTCCGCTGCGGCCGTTGTCGTTCGCCGTGCTGCCGTTGCGCCCGCTGCCGTTGTTGCCCGAGTTGCCGTTGCCCTCGACAGGGCTGCTGCTGCGCTCGTTTCCGTTGCCCGAGTTGCCATTACGACCGTTGCCGTTGGTCTGGCTCTCGGTGCTGGTGTCCTGCCCCTTCGAGGACGCGGGAAACGTCGAGGCGTTGTTTTTCAGGTCCGTCTTGGAGGTGCCGTCGCCGTACGCCGGTGGCCGGTCGTTGCTGTAGGCCGGTGGTGGTTCCTCGTGCCCGCCGAAGTTCTGCGCGTTGTAGTGGCCCGTCATGTGCCCGAGTACCCCGTGCACGCCGCCGACCAGGCCGCCGCCGACACCGCCCAGCAGCGAGGTGGGATCGAACTCCCACTGCCCGGTCAGTACCCCACTGGTCACGAACCCCGCACCGGCGCCGACGACACCGGCCGGGATACCCGAACCGACCGCGACCAGACCCGCCTTCCACCAGGTCATCCCCTTCTCACCCGCGACCCACTTACCCAGATACGACCCCAGGTAATGCCCCACCGGCGTGGCCACACCCGCCGACACCGCACCCACCGCCCCCGAAACCAACATCTGCTTGGTATCGAAACCGTGCCGATGCCCCTTGCTCAGCTGAATCCCCTGCGCCAACGCATCCGCGCCCATGCCGATGCCGCCCTGCTTGAGCGCCTCGATCGCGGCCAGCTTCCACAGCGGCTTCTCGGCGATCTTCGCGGCCTGATTGGCCAGCGCCGAGGCCAGTCTGGAGGCGATGATCCGCATGATGCCGGCGCCCTCGGCCTCGATCACCCCGACCGCCCATGCCCCCCACAACGTGGCCAGCGCATACGCGATCTCCGCGGCCATGATCGCCAGGGTGATGATGATCTGCAGCTTCGCGTACTCGGTCTGGGTACCGCAGTCGTAGACCGACCCCTCGATCTGCTGCAACCCCTTGACCATGTTCTCGATCGAGTTGTCCCCGGAGAAGAACTGATCGAACTGCGACTTCATCTGATCCGCGCCGCCACCGGTGTAATTGGCCAGCGCCGTATCACACGCGCCGTGCAGCGCCGGAAGGATGTTCTCCAGATCCGTGGCCGAGGCACCCCACACCTTGCTCAGCGCAAAGAGCTTGTCCTCGTCACCCTTCGGCCACGACGAACCCGCCAGGTAGGACAACCACTGCAACCCTGGGGGGATCTCGAGACTCATCGTTCAGCAAACCTCTTGTGCTGCCGATGATTTCAGCGTGCGGACGCGAACGGACTTCGAGTCCGGGCGCTCCGGGCGGCGGTCGTCGGAGCGGGCGCGGCCGACTGCGGCTGGGGCGCGGCGATCGAACCAACACGCGCGCTCGCCGAAGCCTGCAAATCTGCTGGGTTCGCCTCCGCTCCGGCGTTGTTCACGATGCGCACTCCTGCCCGGCCCTAAACCCGTAAAGGCCCTCGGGTAAACGGTACCGCAATTTCACAGGAACGCCGGGGATCTCGAGAAGTGAACTCCGGGGCTGCTGCTGCGCGGAATGAAACAGCGTGCGGTTCAGGAAGAAATGCCAGGTGGAACCGGTCGCCGACGAAGCCCGGTTCCGCCCGGCATTGATGACGTGTCGGTCACGTTAACGAAATGCGTTGATATACGAGCAACATGGACGGACCGTCCGGTCGGTCGGTACGTCGCGCCCGACGCGGCGACACCGCCCGGCCGCGGCCCAGACCAAGATCGTTCGGTCGCTGTCGATTTGCTTGATGGCGCTCAGGACACCAGTCCGCGCCCGGTCGTGAGCGGGAGGTCGACCGCGGTGAGCAGCCCCGGCCGCGCCTGCACCACCGCGGGCACGGCGCTGACGAGCCGGGCCGCGGTGCCGACCAGCCCGGCGCGGGCGTGGTCGCCGCCGCTGTACAGCTGCAGGTCCAGCTGATAATCGGGCTCGCCCTCGACTTCGACCCGGTAGCAACCCTTTCCGGCCGGTTGGGGCCAGTCGGGGGCGAGGTCCGGGTGCAGCCGGGTGATGTGCTCCAGCGCGAAAACCTCTCGCCCCGAGCGGATTCCGCTGACCCGGAAGCGCAGCGCCGCGGCGGTACCCGGGGCGATCTTCCGGCCCGCCACCTCCAGCGGCTCGATGGCCGGGAGCCGCTCGAAATCCTGTGTCACGCTGTCGATTTCGACATCGAGCGCGGCCGCCAGCTGACGGACGACGCTGCCCCAGGCCAGGGTCAGCACGCCGGGCTGCAGCAGCAGCGGCAGCTCGTCCAGCTCGCTGCCGAAGCCCATGATTTCAAACAGCACCTTCGGATTGTCGTAGGTGGAGTAGTCCATGAGCTCCGAGCAGACGACCCGGTCGATCCGCTCGCTGCCGCTGGTTAGCAGCAGCGGCAGCCAGTCGTTGGCCCAGCCGGGGTCGATGCCGTTGACCCACAGCGAGGCACCGCCGGCCTCGGCCGCCTCGACGATGGGATCGATCGCCTCGGAAGGCAGTGTGCCGTAGGGGAACTGCAGGAAGACCGGGCTGCTGGACACCACGTTGATGCCGGCGCGCAGGAACATCTTCAGATCCTCGACCGCCTCCATCAGCCGGTCGTCGGCCATGGCCGTGTGCACGATGCAGTCCGGTTGCAGCGCGATCAGCGCCTGGGCGTCGGTGCTGGCCAGCACGCCGGTCGGGGTGTCCAGCCCGGCCAGTTCGGCCGCGTCCTTACCGGCCTTGGCCGAGCCGGACACCCAGACCCCGACGAGCTCGAGTTCGGGACGCGCGATGATGGATCGCAGCGACCAGTGCCCGACATTGCCTGTGCTCCACTGCACTACGCGATAGGTCATCGGCTGCTCCTCACAGATCCGGAAGTCCGAGTTCGAGATTCGGGTGTTCGATGCCACCGTCGACCTCGAGCACCTTGCCGGTGACGTACGAGCCCGCACGCGAGCTCAGGTAGACGATGGCCGCGGCGATCTCCCACGGCTCGCCGAGCCGGTGCAGCGGCGTCGCGTCCTCCATCTTCTTCTTGATTTCCGGTTGCTGCGCAACGACATCCAGGGCCGAAGTGAGCACCGAGCCGACCGCGATGCCGTTGACCCGGATCCGCGGCGACAGGTCGGTGGCGGCCAGGCGGGTCCAGTGTGCGAGCGCGGCCTTGGCGGTGCCGTAGGCCAGGAAGCCGCGCCCGGCGGTGCGGCCCATCATCGAGGAGATGTTGACCACCGAGCCGCCGTCGTTGCGCAGCATGTGGGGTACCGCGGCCTGGGTGAGCGCGTGCGCGGTGGACACGTTGAAGCGGAAGGCCTCCTCCAGGAAGTCCGGAGTGGTGGTCATGAAGGTGTTCGGCATGGTGCCGCCGACATTGTTCACGACGATGTCGAGGCGGCCCAGTTCGGAGGCGGCCGTCTCGGCGAAGGCGGTGACGGCGGCCAGGTCCGACAGATCGCAGGGAACGGTGACGGCCTTGCGGCCCAGGGCGCGGATCTTGCCCGCGACCTCGTCCAACTGCTCGGTGGTGCGGGCCGCGATCGCGACGTCGGCCCCGGCCTCGGCGAGTGCCAGCGCGGTGGCCGCGCCGATGCCGCGCCCCGCGCCTGTGACGACGGCGGCGCGGCCGTCGAGTCGAAACATGTCCAGGATCATCAGGTGCTCTTTCGAGTGGGTGAATGCAGTGGTTTGCGTCACAGTAGTCTTAAGAATTGTCGCTTAATTGTCAAGAGATCGTTCTTTAATGCCTGGTACTGTGCACTCGTGGCAGAGACAACGGCGCGTGATCGGATCCTCCTCGCGGCGGAGCGGCTGATCGCCGAACGCGGGCCGCAGGTCCCCCTGCGCGATATCGCCGCGGCCGCGGGGCAGCGGAACAACTCCGCGGTCCAATACCACTTCGGTTCCCGGGACGGGCTCATCGAGGCCGTCGTCGAACGGCGCATGGCCACCCTCGAGGTGCGGCGGCTGGAGCTGCTCGCCGAGCGCGCGGGCCGGGACGCGACCGAGGATGTGCACGCCATGCTGGAGGTGCTGGTAGTGCCGATGTTCGAGCTGGTCGCCCGGCACGGAATCGGCCACTACGCGCGGTTTCTCGAACAGATCCGCACCCATCCGGCGGTCACCGACGAGGCCAATCTGAACGGTGAACGCCGCACGTCGGTGCGGGTGATCATGCACCGGCTCGAGCGCGGCCTGCCCGAACTCGCCCCGCCGCTGCGGGTGCGCCGGCTGCGGCGGCTGCCGACCGCATTGTTCGCGCTGCTCGCCGACCACGAACGGGCCGTGGAGGACGGAATCGTCGACGCGGGGGACGTGACCGCGTGGGCGGAGACCATCGACATGCTCGCCGGGCTGCTCACCGCCCCCGTCGTCGAACGCGCCCCTATCCGCTGAATAACGGATCCCGACCCCGGACTGTGCCAGCATCGAGCCCATGCCCGCCGACTCGATCCACCTCGCCGCCCCGATTCCCGTGCTACGCATCTTCGACATCGCCAAGGCGTACGAGTTCTATTGCGGCTACCTGGGATTCGTCGTCGACTGGGAGCATCGCTTCGAAACCGCGCTGCCGCTGTACGCGCAGCTGTCCCGCTCCTGCACGGTGATCCACCTCAGCGAACACCACGGCGACGGCACCCCCGGTTCCGTCGTCTGGATCGCCGTCGGCGACATCCACGGCCTGCAGGCCGAACTGGCCGCGAAGGACTACCCCTTCGCCCGCCCGGGCACACCCGAGGAAGGCCCCGGCGGCCCGGGCTTCGACCTCACCGACCCCTTCGGCAACCAGCTCCGCTTCGCCCAGCCGGAGTGATCGGTCGAATCACTGCCGCCGTCGGCATTTTCGACGTGACGTGACTGTGCTGCATTCACGCACGGCCGGATTGACGTGGCGAATCGCCGCGGCGGGCCGCTACCGTGAGAAATGTGGATAACTCGGGAGGGCATCCGGACGTGACGGGCGGCGGCGAGCTGGACGACCGCAGGTTCGGCGAGCCCGCCGGACATTCGGTCGGTGGGCCGGCCGGAACCTGGGCGGGCAAGCCGGGCGCGCAGCGGATCGTGGAGCCGGGTGAAGCCCGCGCCGGTGGACCGAGCGGATCGTTCGTCGGCGCGGCGGGCGATTCTCTGGCTGGTGAGCCCAACCGGCTCTCAGCGGGCGAGCATGGCGTGGCCGGGACGGGCGGCCGACGCGCGGCCGCGCCGGGTGGGCATCGGGCGGCCGGGACGGGCGGACATTCTGCGGTAGGGCCGAGTGCATATCGCGTAGCCGAGACCGGTGAACTTCGGGCGGGTGAATCGCGGCGAGACCGGGTGGGCGGTCCGCCGACTGTGGTCGGCACCGTAGACAAGGCATCCGGCTGGCGGGCACTCGGCGCGCCGGCGCTGGTCGGGGGTGTCGGGTTTGCGGCGGCGGTGCTGGTGCATTTCCACGATCCGCATGTGCAGGGTTCCTACGGGGTCTGCCCGTTCTATGCGTTGACCGGGTGGTGGTGTCCGGGGTGCGGGGGGCTGCGGGCGATGCACAATCTGACCGAGGGCCGGATCCTGGACGCGGTGCACAGCAATGTCTTTCTGCTGCCGCTGATCCTGGGATTCACGCTGTGGTGGGGCGATTGGATGGTGCGCCGCTGGCGTGGTCGTCCGGGACGTTCGTTCACGATGAGCCGCACCACGCTGGCGATCGTGCTGACGCTGCTCGCGGCGTTCACGGTGCTGCGCAACACCCCCTGGGGCGCCTGGCTGGCGCCGGTCTAGGACGACGGCGTATTTGCTGCAGTGGGATCCGGCCGCACGGTCCGGCATGCTGGGACTATGGCCGATTCCCTGAAGGCTCGAATCCGCGAGAAGCTGCTGCGCCAGCTGACCGAGGACGGCACCCCGGATCCCGAGTGGGACGATCCCCGGCAGATCGCGGTCGAGTCCGATCTCGAGGCGCTCGACGCGGTCACCGAGGACGATCCGCTCGTGGAGGAACTGGCCGCCCGGTATCTCGTGCCGTAACAGGCTCGGGCACTTCGGAACTCGCGGTCGAGTCCGATCTCGAGGCGCTCGACGCGCTCACCGAGGACGACCCGCAGGTCGAGGAGCTGGCGGCCAGGTGCCTCGTGCCGCGCCCACCGGAGCTCACCGCCGATCCGCCGGGCGCGGCGAGCATCGCAATCGTGACCGGAACCCGCCGCGGATCGCGCCTGTTCCGCCCCGGCGCGGCGAGCATGCGCAATCGGGACCGGAACCCCGCGGACCGCGCCAATTCCGCCGCTGGCAGGCGGTCAGAAGGTGCAGGGCGCCGCGCCTGCCGCGGCCGCAGCGGCCAGGCCCGGGCGGGTCTCCGGTACCGGGTTCCACTGGCCCTCGGTGTAGGCGTAATTCCAGGCGGGGCCCTGCTCGACCAGGGTCGCGACGGCCTCGATCAGGCGGTCCACGTCCGCGGCGGAGGTGCCCAGGCCGATGCTGGCTCGGAGCGCGCCGTCGACTCCGAGGCGGGCCAGCAGCGGGTGTGCGCAGAAGCGGCCGTCGCGCACACCGATCCCGTGCTCGGCCGACAGATGCGCCGCGACGCGTCCGGGCTCGAATCCGTCGAGGGTGAACGCGACGATGCCGACGCTGTCCTCGCTGTCGGGCCAGATGCGCAGGAAGTTCACTCCCGCAATGGCATTCAGGCCGGCGCGTAGCCGATCGGCCAGCGCGCGCTCGTGTTCGACGGCGGTGCGCTCCTCGATCGCGCCGAGTGCGTCGCAGGCCGCGGCCAGGGCGGCGACTCCCAGCACGTTCGGCGATCCGGCCTCGTGACGCTGCGGCGCGGGCGCCCATTCGGCGCCGGTCGTGGTCACCTCGCGCACCGCTCCGCCCCCGGCCAGATACGGGTCGGCGGCATCGAGCCAGTCGCGCCGGCCCACCAGCACGCCCGCGCCGAACGGCGCGTACAGCTTGTGGCCGGAAAATGCGAGATAGTCGATTCCGGTGGCGCACAGGTCGATTCGGCGATGCGGCGCCAGCTGCGCGGCGTCGACCAGGATCCGTGCGCCGCACTGGTGCGCGATATCGGCCAGCCGACGCAGCGGCAGCACCTCGCCGGTCACGTTCGAGGCGCCGGTAACGGCAAGCAGCGCAGCGGGTTTGGTGCACAGCTCGGCGACGACCCGGCGAATGGTCTCCACGACGGTGTCCGCGGCCGGGACGACGCGGCGGCCGTGCCGGGTCCAGGGCAGGAAGTTGGCGTGATGTTCGATGTCGAGCACCACGGTGTCGCCGGGCACGCAGGAGGCCAGCAGGTTCAGCGAATCGGTGGTGTTGCGGGTGAAGACGACCACCTGGTCGTCGGCGCAGTGCAGAAAGCGGGCCACCGCGGTGCGGGAATTCTCGTAGCAGTCGGTGGAGATGCGCGAGGCGTATCCGGCGCCGCGGTGCACGCTGGCGTAGTACGGCAGCAGCTCGCTCACCCGGTCGGCGACCTGGGCCAGGGCCGGCGCGCTGGCGGCGTAGTCGAAGTTGGCATATTCGCGAGTTCCGCCCTGTACCAAGGGAACTTGCAGATCGCATCCGGAAACGCGGGCGATCGGGGCACAGCTGGACGTGAGTACAGCAGTCATCACACAAATCCCTTCGGGACCAAGGGGACCCCGGGAAAGGTGAACGGAGTCCGCGCTTGCCGTGCCCGGTCGGGCTACGGCCCGGTCGTCACCCGGAGCACCCCGCCGCGGAGGAGGGTTGCCGACCAGCTAGCCGGGGCTTGACGCTGGTACTCATGACCTGTCCCGAGACTGGCAGACGCCGCCCGCCGTTGTCAACTCCCGGCCGCGTCATATTCCCTTGCCATCCGCCATGAACTGCGGTTACGTAGTCCGGTGAGTCCTTCCCTGCTACTCGGCTTCGTCGGCCTGTGCCTGTTGCTGGCCATCACCCCGGGGCCCGATACGTTCCTGGTCCTGCGCTACGCCATGGCCGGACGACGACCGGCGATCGCGGCGTCGCTCGGGTCGGCGCTGGGCGGCATCGCCTGGGCGGTTGTGGTCGCCGCCGGGGTCGCCACGCTGTTGGAGCAGTCCGCGACGGCCTACCGAATTCTCAAGGTGATCGGAGGAATCTACCTGCTGTACTTGGGAATTCGGACATTGCGCGAGCATCGCCGGACGAGGGCAGGGAAAACAGAAGAGCTGCTTACCGATTCGGCGCTTGAGCCGGCCCTCGAGGCGATTTCCGCGCGCGGAACCGCTTCTGCGCGTTCGGCATTCACCGCAGGGCTGGTCTCCTGCCTCTTCAATCCGAAGGTGGGCCTGTTCTATCTCGCCGTGCTCCCGCAGTTCCTGACCC
Source organism: Nocardia sp. GP40 (assembly GCF_050434125.1). NCBI lineage: Bacteria > Bacillati > Actinomycetota > Actinomycetes > Mycobacteriales > Nocardiaceae > Nocardia > Nocardia sp. GP40. The sequence goes on from NZ_JBNPVW010000016.1 coordinate 21,263, forward strand.
ACGTCACCTTCACCGGCACGCTGACCCTCGGTGCGATCGAATCGAGCATCGCCGCAACGGAAATGGTGATCGTGGCCCTGGCCGCCGCCGGCGCGGTGGCCCTGCTGCGGCGCCCACGCGTACGAGATCGGCTGGAGCAGATCAGCGCCGGGATACTGGCGGCACTCGGTATCGGGACCATCGCGTCCGCCGGGTGAATCACTCCAGTCCGCGGGGGCGGTGATAGGACCCGTTGTAGTACAGCAGCGGCGTCGCGATGGGCGCGTCGTCGGTGTTGTCGTGCACGCGGGTGACCAGGCCGATGACCAGGGTGTGATCGCCGATCGGGAGCAGCTGGTGCACCGACGCGCGCACCCAGAGCGGGGTGCTGTGCAGCACCGGCTCGCCGGTCTCCAGCGTCGTCCACAGCGCGGAGTCGCTGAACCGTTCCTCCGCGCTGCGCGAAAACCGTTGTGCCAGATGCAGTTGGTGCTCGCCCAGGAAGTGCACGACCAGCGACCGGGCGGACAGCATGGCCTCGATGCTCGACGAGGTCTCGGCGATATTGAACGAGATCAGCGGGGGCTCGGCCGAGAGTGAGGCGAACGAGGTGGCCGTGAATCCGATGGGCCGGCCGTCCTGCTCGAGCGTGACGATCGTCACCCCGGCGGGGTAGTGCCGCATGGCGGCGCGGAACTCCGCCGCGGTGATACCGCTCAGATCTAGCTCACTCACAGTCCCAACCTACGTCGCGGGCCCGGCGGGTATTCCGGCATATGCCACTCACCGATCAGTCCACGTCGATCGCCAGGCCCGCGGTGATCCGCACGAGCTCGGAAAACGAGGTCCGGAACAAAGTATTGGGATGCCCACCGGCCGCCCACAGCTCGCGGTGGCGCGAGAGCGCGTTGTCCACATACGTCGACAGGTTGGTCGGATGCCCGACGGGCGCGACCCCGCCGATCGGCTGCCCGGTGACCGCGCGCACGACCTCGGCCGGGGCGCGGGTGAGCGTACCCTGCAGCCGCTCGCCGGTGCGCTCCAGGTCGACCTGGTGCTCACCGGACACCAGCAGCAACACCGGATCCTCGTCGAGCAGGAACAGCAGCGACTTGGTGATCGCACCCACCTCGACCCCGAGCGCCTGCGCGGCCTGCGCGGCGGTGTGGGTGGGCTCGTCCTGAGTGACGATCACGCCGTGGTGACCGCGGGCGATGAGAGTATCGGACACCCGAGCCGCGACGGCGGGCAACGACCTAGCCATGGCACCAGGGTAGAACCGATTTCGGCGCACTGCCGGGGGATCAGTATTCCGGATAGCCGAAGGTGGGCCCGAGCATCCGGTCGATGCGCATCCGGGTGATCCGCGCCAGCTCGTCGGCGGTACGTCCGGAAACCGGCTCGCGCACAACCGAATCGAGGGATCGCTGCAGGTCGTGCGGCGATAGCGCGGACAATTCGAGGTCGGCCGCGGCGAGCAGGGCCGTGCGATCGGCGTAGGGCCGTTCGTCCGCGAGCTTGTTCGCCCAGGTGACGCTGGAACAGCATGCGAAGAGGGCGTGGACGGCTCGGGCGCGGGGGAGCGAGTTGAAGCGCTCCAGGCCGATGCCCCTGTACATCAACATGACCTGCCTCCGTTCGGCAACCGGCCGGCTCCGGGCGAGAACCGGGGACTGACGATCTTCATCCTGCGCCGGACGGGCAGGGGTAAGACACTGCGGCACAGCATATTCAGCACACCCTTCACACACTCTCGCGACGCGCTGAGGCGGCCGCGAACAGTGCCGCTACGCTGGGGATATGACAGCATCGCAAGGCGATTCGATGAGGGTCGGCGGTCGGGTGACGGGTGGGCTTGATTGGAAGGCCTTCACCGTCGATCGCAAGGACCAGGTTGCGCGGGTCACGCTGACCGGCCCGGGCAAGGGCAACGCCATGGGCCCGGACTTCTGGCGTGAGCTGCCGCTGATCTTCGCCGAGCTCGATGCCGACCCCGAGGTGCGCGCGGTGGTCCTCACCGGATCGGGCAAGCACTTCTCCTACGGCCTGGACCTGCCCGCGATGGCCCCGACGTTCGGGCCGTTGCTGGGCGAGCGCGCCCTCGCGGCCCCGCGCACCGCCTTCCTCGGCGAGGTCCGCCGCATGCAGGCCGCGGTGACGGCGGTCGCCGACTGCCGCAAGCCGGTCGTGGCCGCGGTCAGCGGCTGGTGCATCGGCGGCGGCCTGGATCTGATCGCCGCCGCGGACATCCGGCTGGCCAGCGCCGAGGCGAAGTTCAGCCTGCGCGAGGCGAAGGTTGCCATTGTCGCGGACATCGGCTCGCTGCACCGGCTGCCCGGCATCATCGGCGAGGGCCACGTGCGCGAGCTCGCCCTGACCGCCAGGGACATCGACGCCGCCCGCGCGGAGAAGATCGGCCTGGTCAACGACGTCTATCCGGATCAGGACGCGGTGCTCGAGGCCGCGCACGCGCTGGCCGCCGAGATCGCGGCGAATCCGCCGCTGGTGGTGCAGGGCATCAAGGACGTGCTGGATCAGCCGCGCGCGGGGCGGGTGGCCGACGGGCTGCGCTACGTCTCGGCGTGGAACGCGGCCTTCCTGCCCTCGGAGGATCTGACCGAGGCGCTGCAGGCCGTCTTCGAGAAGCGTCCCCCGAACTATCAGGGGAAATAGACCCGCTGACGACATCCGGTCCGGGGACCGGATGTCGTCGCGGGCATGCCCGATGGGGGCACTCAGTGCCCGCCCTGCTCCTTCAGGCGGGCGAAGGCCTCCTCGACGAGCGTCTCGGCCTTGGCGCGATCGCCCCAGCCGTCGACCTTGACCCACTTGCCGGGCTCGAGGTCCTTGTAGTGCTCGAAGAAGTGCTCGATGGCCTTGCGGTCGAACTCCGGGATGTCCGAGACGTCCTGGATGTGGTTCCAGCGCTTGTCGCCCGCGGGCACGGCCACGACCTTCTCGTCGCCGCCGGCCTCGTCGCTCATCAGCAGCACGCCGACCGGGCGGGCCTCGACGATGACGCCCGGGAACACCGACTCCGGCAGCAGCACCAGGCAGTCCAGCGGATCGCCGTCGGAGCCGAGGCTGTTCTCCACGAAGCCGTAATCCGCGGGGTAGACCATCGGGGTGTAGAGATAACGATCCAGCCGTACCCGGCCGGTCTCGTGGTCGACCTCGTACTTGTTGCGCTGACCCTTGGGGATCTCGATGGTGACATCGAACTCCACGTCATCTCCTTCGTCTGATGCTCGTATTCAACTGGCGGCTGCCTCCCTCGGCTACCGCAGGCAGGCTTCGACTCGCCAACTCGTTCGGCAGAACGCTGGCGAAGTGAGGATAGTGTGGTCGGTGGGCGCTGGGGTGCGGCAGGGACTCGATTCGCCACGTCTCAGCCGACTACGGCCGCGGCGCGAGCAGCTTAGGGAGATTACGGTCAGGTGGCAGGTCGAAGCAGGAAGAACATCGGTGGTCTCGCGACCCGGCGGCGGCGCAAAGTCTGGATCGGGGTGAGCGCCGGACTGGTCGTGGTGGTGGCCGCGGCCGCGACGGCGCTGGTCATCGTCAAGCCATGGACCGAGGAGTTCCGGCACGGCGGCCTGAAGATCGCGGCCGCACCCGCACCGCAGGCACCCTCGCCGCGGCTGTCCGCCGCGTCGTCGACCGCACCCGCACCGTCCCAGACGGGCCTGGCCTCGGCGCTGGCCCAGGTGGTCGCGAACCCGGACCTGGGCGCGTTCAGCGGCTCGGTGACCGACGCCGCCACCGGCACGGTGCTGTGGAAGAAGGATTCGGACAAGGCGATCATCCCGGCCTCGACCACCAAGGTCCTGACGGGCGCGGCGGCGCTGCTTGTACTGCCCGCCGATCATCGCATCACCACGAAGGTGGTGTCGAGCCCCGACTCGAACGAGCTGGTGCTCGTCGGCGCCGGTGATCCGACCCTGACCGCGCAGGCCAACGGCAAGGGCTACTACCCCGATGGGCCCAAGCTCTCGGACCTGGTGTCCCAGGTCCAGTCCTCCGGTCGCACCTTCGGCAGTGTCGTGGTCGACACCTCCGCCTACGCCGGACCGTCGCAGGCGCCGGGCTGGGACCCGGCCGACATCGCGGGCGGGTCGTGGGCGCCGATCGAACCGGTCATGCTCGAGGGCGGCCGCCTGAACCCGATGGTCGAATACTCCCCGCGCACCCCGACTCCCGCGCTGGACGCCGGGCGGCGGCTGGCCCTCGCACTGGGCATCGATCCGGCGAAGGTGCACGCGGGCAAGGCCCCGGCCGGCGCGACGCCGGTCGCGCAGGTGCAGTCCGCGCCGCTGTGGGAGCGCCTGACCCAGATGATGACCGACTCCGACGACGTCGTCGCCGAGGCGATCGGCCGTGAGATCGCGGCGGCCACCGGCGGCCCGCCGTCCTTCGCGGGCGCCGCGCAGGCCGTGCTGACCGCCCTGAACGCCGCCGGATTCGACACCGCCGGGACGGTCCTGCGTGACACCAGCGGGCTGTCCACCGACGACCGCATTCCGTCCCGCCTGCTGGACAAGATCGTCGCCCAGGCCGCCGCCGGGCCGCAGGGCGTCGCCCCGGCCAACGGCACCCCGAGCGCCACCGTCGTCAGCACCGGCGGTTCCCCGAGTTCGGGCAATCCGCTCGGTCCGCTGCTGGACTACCTGCCGGTCGCGGGGGGCACGGGCTCGCTGGCCTACCGGTACACCACGCCCCCGAGCAATGTCGCGGCCGGATGGGCGCGGGCCAAGACCGGAACTCTGTCGGTCTCGAACGCGTTGGCAGGGTATGTCCTGGACAAGGACGGCAGGGTGCTGACCTTCGCGCTGATGTCGAATGACAAGCCGCAGGATGCGAGCCGGGCGGCACTGGACGCCGTCACTGCCACGCTGCGCAACTGTGGATGCTCCTGACGGGTGGATGACCTATGACCGGACCCGAAGACACCGCCGACCGGCACGAACAGGTGCTGGTCGAGGCCGCGACCGGCGGGCTGACCGATAGGCCCAGGCGCTCGGCGCTGGCAGGAGCGGTCGACTGGCAGCTCGCCGCCCGCGCCGGCGCGGCCTTGGTGCCCGCGGGTCCCCGGACCTCGCGCTATTCGGCCGAACAGGTTGTCGCGGAACTCGTTTCGGCCTCCGCGCGAGCCGAGGGGCCGGTGCGGGAGGTCAGTCTGCTCACCGACGACCGGCCGGTGCCCGCCGCGCGCATCGTGGACCGGCCCGGCTGGATCCACGCGGCCGCCGATTCGATGTCCCAGCTCACCGGCCTCGGCGAGGGCGGGCGGCTGCGCGGCAAACCCGCAGGGGTGCAGGCGGGCGCGATGCTGGCCTTCCTGTCCACGGCCATCCTGGGCCAGTACGACCCGTTCAGCGGGCCTGACGGCACGCTGCTGCTGGTGGCCCCGAACATCGTGATGGTGGAGCGCGCCCTGGGCGTCTCGCCCGCCGACTTCCGGTTGTGGGTGTGCCTGCACGAGGTGACCCACCGGGTGCAGTTCTCCTCGGCGCCGTGGCTGGCCGGGTACATGAAGCAGAACGTCGAGGTGCTCGGCGATGTGGGTGACGAGCCGCTCAACGAGATGCTGACCCGCCTGCTGGACGAGGTGCGCGAGCGCCGTCGCACGGGCGCCGACGACTCCGATCCCGCCAATCGCGGGGTGCTGGGCCTGCTGCGCGCCACCCAGGCCCCGCCGCAGCGCGCGGCGCTGGACCGGCTGCTGATGCTCGGCACCCTGCTCGAGGGCCACGCTGACCACGTCATGGATGCGGTGGGCCCGGCGGTCGTCCCGACCGTGGAGCAGATCCGGCGCGCATTCGATCAGCGGCGGCGTCGTCCGGCGAATCCGATTCAGCGGTTGCTGCGCGCGCTGCTCGGCGTGGATGCCAAGGTGGCCCAGTACGTCCGGGGCAAGGCGTTCGTGGACGGAGTGGTCGAGCGGGTCGGCATGGAGCGGTTCAACACCGTGTGGACCGATGCGGAGACGCTGCCGCGGACGGATGAGATCGCCGACCCGCAGCGGTGGGTCGACCGGGTGCTGGGCTGAGGATGGGACGGCCGCCGGGCGGGGCGCGGGTGGATCGTCCGGGGAGTGGTCGCGACGCGACGTCCGGGGAACCGTCCGTGATGTCGAGCGGACGCGACGTGGTTTCCGACTCGCCGAGCGCGGCTGAGGTTCACGAAATGTTCGCCACACGGTTGCCTGAAACGCCAGCGGCACTGGAGGTTCGGCATGCGGTGCGGGATTGGCTGGCACGGTATGCGCCGACGGGTGTGGTTGCGGTCGGGTTGTCCGGGGGTGCGGATTCGCTGGCGCTGACCGCGGCGGCCGTTGCGGAGGCCGAGGTCGTCGATGCGCTGATCGTGGATCACGGGTTGCAGGCGGGGTCGGATGCGGTGGCCGTCGCGGCCGCCGTGGCGGCGCGGTCGTTGGGATGCCGCTCGGCGCGGGTGCTGACCGTCGAGGTCGGTGGTGCGGGCGGGCTCGAGGCTGCGGCCCGCGAGGCTCGGTATGCGGCCCTGGCGGCCGCGCGCGGGGGGCTACCGGTGCTGCTCGGGCACACCCTCGACGACCAGGCCGAGACGGTGCTGCTCGGCCTGGCCCGGGGGTCCGGCGGCCGGTCCATTCGTGGGATGGCCGAATTCGCCGATCCCTGGGGGCGGCCGCTGCTGAGGGTGCGGCGTACGGCTACCCGGGAGCTGTGTGCGGATCTGGGATTGCGGCCGCACGAGGATCCGCACAACGTCTCGCCGGAATTCGCCCGGGTGCGGCTGCGTACCGAGGTGCTGCCGCTGCTCGAGGAGGTGCTGGGGGGTGCGGTCGCCCCGGCGCTGGCCCGCACCGCGGAGCAGCTGCGCGAGGACGGCGCGGTCCTCGACAAGCTTGCCGAGAAGTTGCTGATCTCCGCGACTGATGGCAGTGCGCTGTCTGTCGAGACGCTCGCCACTGCCGTGCCCGCCCTGCGCCGCCGGGCCATCCGGGCCTGGTTGCTGGCCGGTGGTGCAAAAGCGCTGACAGACAAGCATTTACGAGCGATCGATGCGCTCGTCACCGACTGGCGCGGCCAGGGCGGGGTCGCCGTCGGCGGCGCGAAACCGGGGACGAGGTTGGTTGCCCGGCGTGAACATGGGAAGCTGACAATGGCGTTTACACCACAGTGATCCGGTGGTCGGGATCATCGCCGGATCGTCACCGAAGGGAACCGCGCACGTGTATGGGGACGACATCGCGTCGGTATTGATCACCGAGGAGCAGATCCAGGCGAAGGTCGGCGAGCTCGCCGAACTGATAGCCAAGAGATACCCCGCGGACGCACCGGAGGGTGACCTGCTGCTGGTGGGGGTGCTCAAGGGCGCGATCTTCTTCATGACGGACCTGGCGCAGGCCCTGCCGATACCCACCCAGATGGAATTCATGGCCGTCTCCTCCTACGGCTCGTCCACCTCGTCCTCGGGCGTGGTCCGCATCCTCAAGGACCTCGACAAGGACATCGCCGGCCGCAACGTCCTGATCGTCGAGGACATCATCGACTCGGGCCTGACCCTGTCCTGGCTCAAGCGCAACCTTTCCAGCCGCAACCCGGCCTCCCTCGAGGTGGTCACCCTCCTACGCAAACCCGACGCCCTGCGCACCCACGTCGACGTGGCGCACGTCGGCTTCGACATTCCCGACGAATTCGTCGTCGGGTACGGGCTGGACTACGCCGAGCGGTACCGGGACCTGCCGTACATCGGGACGCTGGACCCGAAGGTGTACAGCAGCTGATCCTGACGCCATGAGGCAAAAGCATGACCACGAGTCGGCCCGCTGCGAGTAAGCACCGGGGACAAGATTCGTATCCCTTCCACCGCAAGGGCATTCGATCGGTTGCTGGCCGCGCTGGTCGCTACCTGGGCGGGAGATGAATAGGCCGCCGACGGTGGAGCTCATAGCCAATAGGTGATGCGGATGGCGGCACCGTCCAATGTTGGGCGCAACTCGCGGACGCCATCACCGAGATAACGAGCGCGGCCCACGATGTCTACTTGCGGCTGATGCCGATGGTCGAACCGGCTTTGGCTGAAAATGTGACAAAATTCACAGTTTGATCAGATGTGCTGCATGTCCTGTTGGGGTCGTTGTTGCTGGGAGTGGCGATCGGCTGGTTGGTGGAGGGGGAGTCGGTGATGCCGAGGGGGTGTGGTGGCGGTTGTCGCTGGTTGCTCGGTCGTCTTGGCGGTCGAATTGACAAGCGGAGGGGGTGGCTGGCAGTTCGCGGAGGTGGGTGCGCGTCCGATTTGCGAAGGCAATATGCTGTCGTTAACAAACTTCATGGCTGTTTCGAACCTAGATTCAAGACCTGAGGGCTTGATACGGCTGGATTTCCAACACCGATTCTGATAGCAAGGGGCTATGGACCCGCATTTGCGCGACCTGCGGTATTTCGTCGCCGTCGCTGAGGAACTGCACTTCACCAACGCCGCTCAGCGGCTGCATATCGCGCAGCCGACGCTGTCCCGGCAGATTCGCCAGCTCGAGCGCCAGCTCGACGTGGTGCTGTTCGATCGCAATCAGCGCAGTGTGGCGCTCACCGTCGCCGGTAAGGAGCTGCTCGAGGGGGCCCGCAAGATCCTCGAGCTCTGGGAGGTCACCAACGTCGCCCTCCAGGAGGCGGGCGAGGTGTTGCGCATCGGTATTCAGAGCTCGATCGGCCGTGGCCTGATCGCCGACCTCGAGAGCGCGAGCGGGCATCGGCTCGCGATGCATTCGGCGTCCTGGACCGATCCCTCCAGCGGTCTGGCCAGCCGCCAGGCCGATCTGGCGCTGATGTGGCTGCCGGTCCCGGATTCGGGCCGCTACCGCTGGCAGGTGCTGCGCGCCGAGGCGCGGTGGGTGCTGTTGCCGGAGAGCCATCCGCTGGCCGATCGCGAGACCATCGACTTCGCCGACCTGGCCGACGAAGCGTTCATCGCGATGCCCGCCGAAGCCGGTGCGGCGCGCGAGTTCTGGCTCGGCGGCGATGCCCGCGGCGGGCGTCAGCCCCGGATCGGTGGCGAGGCCGCGACCGCGGAAGAGCGCCTCGAGGCGGTGAGCCTCGGCCTGGGTGTGTGCCTGCTGGCCGAGAGCAACGTGCCCATGTATCGCTGGCCCGGCCTGTCCGCGCGCGCGGTCTCCGGCCTGCCGCCGTGCGAGCTGGCCGTGGCGTGGCGTGCCGACGACGATCGCGCCACCATCCTCGACTTCGCGAACCGCGTCATCACCGGCGGCTTCAACGAGCTGGCCGCCTGATACCGCTGCGGGAGTCCCCTGATGGGCGCAGTCGGCGAAGCCGTCCGAAACCGCGCATGGCCGGAGCGAATGCGGAGGTACGCCTAGGGCGCGGTGCGTCTCCACGGCCGCGCCGACTCGAGCTGCGCGGCCAGGCGCAACAGCGTGGACTCGCTCCGCGGCGGACCGGCCAGCTGCGCGGCCAACGGCGTGCCGGTGCGCGGATGAATCCCCATCGGCACGCTGATCGCGGGCCAGCCGACCAGATTCCACAACGGCGTGAACGGCGAATATCGCGCGCTCACAAGGGCATTCGGTAGCCAGCCGGTGCGGTGCCAGGCCACCGCGCGCGGCGGCGGGCCGGCCAGGGTGGGTGTGATTACCACATCGTGCTGATCGAAGTAGTCCAATAGTCGGGCCTCGATGCGGTCGACCTGCCCCGGACGTATCAATCCCGCGCGCAGTACCGCACGGCCGATGGCCACATGGGTGCGGGTGCGGCGCTGGAGTAGTTCCGGATGCGCGGTCGCGTCCGCCTCGCGCGCGGCATTCGCGACCCAGCGCAGCGCCAGCGCCATGGTGGCGCCCGCATAGGGTAGCGGCGCCTGGCGCACGGTATGTCCGGCCGCCGCGGCGCTCGCGGCCGCCAGCGCTGCCGCACCGGCCCACTGCCCATCGACCCGGATCAGCGGCGACGGCGATCCGGCGGCCAGGGCGATCCGCAATCCGCTGGCCGGTTCCAGGTCGGCGAGCGCGGGCTGATCGGCCAGCACCGAGAGCACCAGTGCGGCATCGGCGACGGTCGTGGCCAGCACGCCGTTCTCGATCATGCCGCCCCACGAGTCGAGGCCGACCTCCGAGGGCACCACGCTCCGTCCCGGTTTGATGCCGACGACCCCGCAGGCCGCGGCGGGAATACGGATCGAACCGAGGCCGTCGTTGCCGTGCGCCACCGGCACCAGTCCGGCCCCGACCGCCGCCCCGGACCCGCCCGAGGAGCCACCGGCGCTGTAGCGAATGTTCCAGGGGGACCGGGTGATCCGCTCCGGGGTGTCGGTCGTGCCGAACAGGCCGAGTTCGGTCAGTTCGGTGAGCCCGACGACCACCGCCCCGGCCTGCCGCAGCCGGCGCACCACCGGATGATCCGCGGCGGCGGGACGGTCGGGGCCCGCCAGCGAGCCGCCGCGGGTCACCTCGCCCGCGACATCGATGTTGTTCTTCACCGCGATCGGCACGCCCGCGAGCGGCAGCGCGTCGAGGTCGGGACGGTTGGCCAGCGCGTGCGCCTCCGCCAGGGCGCGCTCGGTGCGAACGAGACTGAAAGCATTGATCTTCGGATCCCCGAGCCCGATCCGTTCGAGGGCGGCCTCGACGATCCCTTCGGGCCGGGCGGCGCCGTCGCGGACCGCGGCCGCGATGGCCACGGCCGTGAGCGGGCCCGGCGAGTCCGCGGCCGGGGTGTCGTTCGCGCTCACCGGAACCTCCTGAGCGGCGGGAGACACTGATGTGGTCGAAAATGCGCCACTGATTGCGGCGCCCTCGTTCTGCATACTGTCAAGCCCCCGTCGCGTCGTGGTCGAAATGGGCCGAATAGGTGCTGGTGCGCAAATTATCATTCCGGCAACGGCTAGGGGATGATGGTGGGAGGCGTGGCGGAATCGCACTGCTCGCCCACGTGTTAGGTGCACAGATGAGCAAGAGTCTCGACCCGGGCGACAGGTTCGGGCAATCAGCGGACGGAACGGAATTCGGCGCCGCTGCCGAATTTGCCGCCGCCTGGGAGATGGCCGCTCATCCTCCGGAAATCGCCGACTATCTACCCGACGCGCAGACCCTTCGGCTGGGCGCCCTCATCGATCTGATCCGGGTGGATCTGCGTCATCGCTGGCTGCGCCACCCCGCAGGTAGAAGAGCGACCGACCAGAACGTTTCTTCGACCTCGCCCAAGCGGCTGTACGACTACTGTTCCGAATTCCCGGAGCTGACGCCGGAATCGCTGCCCGCGGACCTCGTGTACGAGGAATTCGTCATCCGGCGGCACAGCGGCGAGCGGGTGGACCCCCGGGACTGCCTGCGCGAGTATCCCGGACACGCCACCGAGCTGCGCGGGCTGCTCAATGCCGACCACGAGGACCAGAGCACCCGCAGGCCCGGCCTGGCCGCCGTCGAATCGTCGGGAACCCTGAGCGAGGCGACCCGGACCACCGCCGACCTCACCGCGCCGTACACCCCGGACGGCCTGGAGCGGATCGAAATCGGCCAGCACATAGACGATTTCGATCTGCTGACCGAGCTGGGCAGCGGCGCCTTCGCGCGGGTGTTCCTGGCCCGGCAGCGCTCGATGCGGCGGCTGGTGGCGGTGAAGATCTCCGCGGACCGCGGCAGCGAGCCGCAGACGCTGGCCCAGCTCGACCATGACTACATCGTGCGCGTCTACGACCAGCGGCTGCTGCACGACGCCTCGGCCGAACGCGGCTCCCGCGCCCTGCGCCTGCTGTACATGCAGTTTCTGCCGGGCGGCACCCTGCTGAATGTGCTGCGCTGGGTGCGGGTGACGCCGCCCGCCGAGCGTTCCGGGCAGCTGCTGCTGGACGCGGTCGACGCGGCGATGGAGGAGAAGGGCGAGATCCGGCTGACCGATTCCAGTGTGCGTGACGAGATTTCGGCGCTGAGCTGGCCGGAGACCGTGGCCTGGCTGGGTCGCCGGCTCGCCGAGGCGCTGGGATACGCCAACGCCAACGGTGTGCTGCATCGCGATGTCAAACCCGCCAATATTCTCCTGACCGCCGAGGCGGTGCCCAAGTTCGCCGACTTCAATATCAGCTACAACCGCGATCAGGACGACTCCAGCCCCACCAGCTACTTCGGCGGATCGCTGTCGTACATGTCGCCCGAACAGCTCGCGGCCTGTCATCCCGAATATGACCGCAGCGCGGCCGATCTGGATACCCGCTCCGACATCTATTCGCTCGCGGTGGTGCTGTGGGAGTTGCTCACCGGCGAGAAGCCGTTCGACGATCCCCCGGCCGCCGAAACGGGCCGGAGCGAGGGACAGATGCTGCAGGCGATGCTGGACGCCCGCGAGCGGGGCGTGGGCGCTGATGCGCTGCGGCGGCTGCCGCCGGACTGCCCCGCCGCCCTGCGCCGGGTCCTGCTGATGTGCCTGGAATCGGAGCCCGAGCGCCGGTGGAGCGACGGGGCCGTGCTGGCCAAGCAATTCGAGCTGTGCCTGGATCCGATCGCCCGCGATCTGGTGGATCCTCCCGAGCACAGCTGGCGGCGCCGGCTCCGGCCGTGGCGGATCGTCATCGTCGCGCTCGCGATCATCATTCCCAATGCGTCGGCCTCGCTCTACAACATCTATTACAACGAGATGCAGGTGATCAACCTGCTGCCGGACCGTCCGCGTCATCAGTTCGCGGTGATCACCACTCTGGTCAACGCCACCCTGTTTCCGCTGGGCACGGTGATACTCGTGTATCTGTGCCGGCGCGTGATCACGGTCCTGCGCGGATTGGAGACCGGGCGCGCATATGACGCCGATACTCTCCGGCGCGCACGCAGGGACCTGCTGCGGGTCGGTGAGTGGGCGGTGATCATGGCCTTTTCGCTCTGGATCCTCTCGGGGACCGCATTCGTCGTGGGGCTGTGGCTCACCGCCGGCGGCATTCCGGCCTGGTCCGCGACGCATCTGATCGCCTCCCACGTGCTGTGCGGGGCGATCGCGACGGCGTACCCGTTCTTCCTCATCACCTTCTACGGGGTGCGATGCATCTACCCGATGTTCCTGCACCGCGGGCATGTGAGCGAGGAGGACGTGGTCTGGCTGCGCCGGTTGAATCGGCACGCCAGCCTGTCCGTGGCCATCGCGGCGGCGGTGCCCCTGCTGACCATCGCGACGGTCACCTTCATTCCGATCTCGGAGATATCCAGCGTCATCGTCCCGGTGCGGTTCCTGAGCCTGGGCTGCATCATCGGGTTCGTCGGGGTGTACGCGATGTTCAGATCGCTCGAGGACGACCTGAAGGCGCTGGTGCGAGTGACCGATCCGCGTCTGCGGTAATTGCGGGCGGACGCGACGGGGCGATGAATCCGATCCTGCCGATCGGCGGCGCCGTCGCCGGTAAGGTCGGCGGGATGATCCGCAATGATGCTGGGATGTCGCTGGATATGCTTGCCGAGCGGGTACGGGAGCGTGCGAGCGGCCACGGCGGACGGTTCGTGCTGGGGATCGCCGGGCCGCCCGGCGCCGGGAAATCCACTCTCGCAGCGGCTTTGCGGGACACCCTCGAGGCGGGCGTGGCGGAGGTGGCGCCGATGGACGGGTTCCACCTGAGCAACGCCGAACTGCGGGCCGCGGGTGCGCTGGCGCGCAAGGGGGAACCGGATACCTTCGATGTTCGGGGATACCTCGCCGCGCTCCGCAGGCTGCGGGAAACCCCGCTCGGACAGCCGGTTTTGTGGCCGGTGTACGACCGCGTACGGCACGAGCCCGTGCCGGGGGGCGTGGTGTTCGACGGGCAGCGGATCGTCATCACCGAGGGGAACTATCTACTGCTCGACGTCGGGGCCGGTGGCTGGTCGCAGGTGCGTCAGTATCTGGATGAGGCCTGGTACCTGGATGTTCCGGTGACCGTGCTGCATAAACGGCTGCTGCGCAGGCACATCCGCGGCGGTAAGAGCGTCGCGACGGCCGAAACCAAGGTGGCGCAGAGCGATCTGCGCAATGCCGAACTGGTCGCTGGGACCCGTGACAGCGCGGACCTCGTGCTGCGCGCCGAGGGCCGGAAGTTCGCCGTGATCTGATCGGTCCGGATGAGCCGATTCGCCAGGTCGGCCGGTCCGGTCTGGCGCGGGTGATTCCTTTCGGAGCCGGTCGATTCAGGCCGATGTCGGATGATCGGTATCCGGCAGCTGCGAGATCCAGGTGCGGGTGCCCAGGGAGCCACAGGCCAGCGAGGCGATCCCGGCCGCGCTGCGCAGTGCTTCCGGAAAAGTTTGTCCTGCAACGTGATAGTGGCAGAATGCGCCGTGCATGATGTCCCCGGCGCCGAGCGTGTCGACCACGGGGCACGCGATGACCTCGACCGTGCCGCGCTCGCCCGTCGTCGAATACGGAATCGGTCCGGCGCCGTGGGTGATCGCGGCCGACGTCACGCCCCGCTCGTGCAGATAGTCGAACAGCCCCTCGGTCCCCGGCTCGGCATGCGGCGGCGCGAAGGCCGCGGAGCAGATGGCGATGTCGACCAGGCGCAGCAGTGCCGCGTGCGAATCGCGCCAGCGCCCCGCGTCCAGGACCACGGGTACGCCGCGCGCGCGGGCGGCCGACGCGAAGCCGAAGGCCAGCTCCGGATAGTGCCCGTCCACCAGGACCACCTCGGCGTCGTTGAGCGGTCCCAGATGCGTTGAGTCGAAGGGTGCGGCGATGGTGGACCCGTCGAGCGAGACGATCGTGCGCGTGCCCGCCGCGGTCGCCACGACGATCGAGGATATCGGCGGGCGATGCCGGGCGCCGGGCGTCGCGTCCAGCGGCGCGACGCCGTACTCGTCCAGGTCGTGCCGGATGACGTGCGCCAGTTGATGTTCCCCGAGCGCGGTGATCAGGGTCGGCGTGCGCCCCGACAGGGCCGCGTAGGCGACCGCCGCGTTGGCCGCGGGGCCGCCCGCGCCGAGGAACTGGTCTTGCGCCTGAGTTTTCGTGTCCTCCTGTGGATAGCTCTCCACCGTGTAGGCGATATCGAGTGTGGACAGCCCGACGAAGACCGCTGTTGCCATGCGCTCGACCTTAGCCGGGCCCGGGCCGGCCGCGCCCGGGACGACGCCGCGCGGGCTATTCGCGCACCCGGTCCTCGTACGCCTTGCGCGCCGCGGCGTCGACATCGTCGAGGAACGCCCGCTGGGAGCCGAGCGCGCGGCCGATGGCATCGCCCCAGCTCTGCGGGAGCATCCCGACCACCTGCGAGATCACCCCGGCCGTCGTGGTCACGCGCACCTTCGCCCGGGGCGCGAGGAGCAGCTTGACCACCGCGGCCGCGATCTCCTCCGGTTCGGCCGCGCGCAGCAACTTGGGTGCGTTCACGCCCGAACCCAGTTCGGTGTTGGTGAGCGTCGGCAGCACCGAGGACGCCGAGACGCCGCTGCCGCGGTACTCCTCCCGCAGTGTGTCGGTGAAGCCGAGTACGGCGTGCTTACTGGCGTTGTAGGTGGCCAGGCCGGGCAGGTGGGTCTCGCCGGCGAGCGAGGCGATGTTGATGATGTGGCCGCTGCGCCGCGGCAGCATCCGGGCCAGCGCCAGCTTGGAGCCCAGCACGACGCCGTACACGTTGATGTCCAGGATGCGCCGGGTGATCGCGTCGGGCTCGTCGACCACCCGGCCGGTGGGCATGATTCCCGCATTGTTGATCAGCACGTCGATCGGCCCCAGCTGCCGCTCGACCTCGTCCAGGAAACTCGCGAAGGACTGCTGATCGGTGACGTCGAGGCGACCGTAATGCCCGAAATCGCCTGCGGCGCCGGAATTCTTGACCGCCGCCTCGTCCACGTCCCCGACGGCGACGACCGCGCCCAGCCGGTGCAGCGCGGTGGCGGTGGCCAGGCCGATGCCGCGCGCGCCGCCGGTGATCACCACGACCTTGCCGCGGATGGTGCCGGTGCCGGTCATTTGCCCTTACCTCCAACGGTATTGATCACGTCCAGGATGCCCAGGCGCCGCATGCCGCGCGCTCCGGCGGCCCGCATCGTGGTCAGGGCGATGCCGAGTTTGGCCGCGCTGTACGGGAACCAGAACATCTCCTTCTGCTGGGTGGGGAGCATCGGGACGGTGAGCGCCTGCTTGCGGCAGTACTTGCGCAGGCCCTCGGGACCGCCCAGACGGGTGCCGATGCCCGACTGCCCCCAGCCGCCCATGGGCAGCGCGAAGTTGAAGATATTGGAGAAGACGTCGTTGACATTGACCGCGCCCGCATTCAATTGCCGCGCAACGCGTTCCCCACGCGCCTTGTCGCCGGTCCACACCGTCGCGGACAGTCCGTATTCCGAGTCGTTCGCCAGCGCAACGGCTTCGGCCTCGTCGGCCACCTTCATCACCGGCAGCGTGGGCCCGAAGGTCTCCTCGGTCATGCACGTCATGGTGTGATCGACGTCGACCAGCACGGTGGGCTCGAAGAAGGTGCCGACCCCGGTCGCCTGTCCGCCGGTCAATGCCTTGGCGCCCTTGGCGATCGCCTCCTCGACGTGCCGGGTGACAATGGCCTGCTGCGCGGAGTTGGCCAGCGCGCCCAGATCGTGCTCGAACCTGCGCCCGTCCAGGCCCTGGCGCAGCTCGCGCACGTGCGCGGTGAGCTTGCCGACGAACTCCTCGTACACCGGCGCCTCGACGTAGACCCGCTCCACCGAGACGCACACCTGACCGGCGTTGAACAGCCCGCCGAACGCGATTCCGTATGCGGCACGGTCGATATCGGCGTCGGCGAGCACGATGGCCGGATCCTTGCCCCCCAGCTCCAGGCTGTAGGGAATGAGTCGTGCGGCACAGGCCGTCGCGATCCGCCTGCCGGTCGCGGTGGAGCCGGTGAACTGGACGAAGTCGACGTTGTTCACCACTGCCGCACCGGTTTCCGCGGCCCCGGTGATGACCGTGAACACCGGTGGCGCGCCGATCTCGGCCCATCCGCGCGCAAGCTCGACGGCCGAGAGCGGTGTCACCTCGGAGGGTTTCAACAGCACCGCGGCCCCGGCGGCCAGCGCGGGAATCACATCCATCGCGGGCATGGCGAGCGGGAAGTTCCACGGCGTGATCACCCCGACCACCGGATAGGGCCGGTAGACGGTGGTCAGGCGCTTGACCCGAGCCAGCGGACTGTGTGGGGACGGATGGTCGTCGGCGAGAAATTTCTCGGCGCGGCGGGCGTAATAGCCCAGCAGATCCGCGGCATAGCTGGGATCGATGAGGGCGTCGGCCCGCGGTTTGCTGGTCTCGGACTGCAATACGTCGGCGAGCCGGTCGGTGTTGTCCAGGATCCAGTCCTGCAGCTTCAGCAGCCACTCCTTGCGGCCCCGCGCGCCGATGGCCTCCCATGCGGGCTGATGCCGGCGCAGTTCTCGGACCGCGTCGGCCACCGTGTGCGCCGAATCGACCCCGACACTGCCCACGACCTCGCCGGTCGCGGGGTTGTGCACCGCGATCTCGGGCGCCGGCGGTTCCGTGGGGGTCGAAGGGCCGGGCTCCGGCGTGTGCGCCGCTCGACGGGGTGCGGCCATGCTCGGGGCGGACTTGCTCGGTTCACTATCGGACACGATCTGCTCTCCCACCTGCGCTGCGATGCGACTGTGAATGAAGTCACCGAGATTCGATCGTGGCACAGTCCGGCGCCGGGCAGTCGGCACTATCGGTCAAGCTTTACGACCGATGGCTCAGTCGGTGCTCGCCAGGCGTCGCAGCGGCGGCTCGGTCGACGGGGGAACCCGGCGGTCGGGTAGCTCCGCCAGCAGAGTGGTGGTCGCCGCGGCCACGGCCTCGACCGCCTTGTCGAACGCCGGTTTCGTCGTCGAGGACAGGCCCGTCAGGCCACCGACCTTCCGCACGTATTGCTGTGCGGCCGCGTAGATTTCCTGCTCGGTGGCAGCTGGCTCGAGCCCACGCAGGACGGTGATGTTCCTACACATGGCGCCGACATTAGTCCTGGGTGCGGCGTCGCGACAGAGCAACAATTCGGCAGAATCGAAAACTGTGTGTCTCATGTGCGCCGTGCGCCCGGACCGACTGTCCGACACGGTCTGCGCGGAATAGCGAACCCGACCAAGATCGATGGGACACAATCGGTGGCATGGCTGCCCGCGACCTGCCGACGCTGACCACATTTCCCTACGAGGAGCTGGACCGCCGCGAGGACGATCACTGGTCCGGCGCGCAGGTTTCCGACGACGAACTGCGCGCCCTCTCGCTCGGTGCGTTCTATTCCGCGCGCTGGGACGCGTTCCACGACGCGCTGCTGCTGGGCCCCGAGCGCGAGCATCCGCTCGGGGATCGCCGCGAACTGGCCATCGACACGCTGACGGGCGCCTGGGGAATCACCGACGGCGCCGAGGCGATGGCGTCGATGGAACAGTTGCTGGACGGCATGCACGGCCCGCTGTACGCGATGGTGCATCCGCTGGTGATGGCCTCGATCAACTCGCCCGAACGCGACCGCTTCGGGGAGCGGGCCGATCGGCACCGGGCCTTCCTGCGGCAGGTCGGCGCGTTTCGGGGGATGGACAACCCCGAGGCGCTGGTGCGCGATTACGACATCTGGTCCCAGGCGATCAAGCTGGGCCTGGTCGACCATCTGGTGCAGCCGCTGCCCTCGGATATCCAGGCGTGGGATCTGGCGCGCGTGGTCGCGGTGGCGCGGATGGCGTTCACCGCCGGATACCTCGATGCCGACGTGTCCTGGGACTACGTCATGCGGGCGCTGACCCCGGCGCAGCGGCGCTACCGCAACTGGCGGCAGTTCGGCGACGCCTACCTCACCGGCTGGACCTACTGGCAGGCCTGCGAGGACCTGGCCGAACTCAAGTCCGGCGGCGTGGACCGGCGGCTGGAACTGATCCGGCTGTGGCAGCGTCAGACCTCGCCGTGGCGGCGAATCTCCCTGCAGCCCGAATGATCCCGAGCGATGTCTCTGCGGCCCGGCTGATCCGGCGTGCCGGTGCACGCCGGAGCGGAGGCCGGAAATACAGCTAGTCCGGCAGCGAGCGCAGGATGCCGCGGCCGTAGCGCTGGAACTGCGAGTCGTCGACCATGCCCAGCGAGTGCCGCTCCACCAGCAGCTCCCACTCCGAATACAGCTGGGCCACGCCCGGATCAGGCGGTGCGACGGCGCCGTCGGCCGCCTCGCGCTGGATGGCGAAGTTGAGCGCGCCGATGACACGGTCGGTGTCGGCGCGGTCGGCGCCGGTGAAACCCATGCTCTGGCTGCCGTCGAAGACGCTGATGCCGTAGGCGCCGGGCTCGTCGCCCTCGGGCTGCGGGGACTCCTCCCCGGACGACCGCGCCGACAGCAGCGCCGCGACCGGCACCTCGAAGGCCTGTCGGGCACCCGGGCCGATCGATAAGAACAGTAATCGCTCGGTGGTGACCGCGAGCAGGCCGCGCCCGCGCCCGACGGGCGGCTGGGCGGTCGCCAGCGCGGTCTCGAGGGCGAACTCCTCGGGGCCGATCATGCGGTGCAACGCGCCGATTGCCGCCCGGGTCTCGCGCCGGGGCGCCATCCGCCGCACCGCGCGGTCCACATCGGCGCGGGTCGGTCCGGACTTGCCCCATGCGGGCGCCGGGGGTGTGAGATCGGGCACCGACATATCGATGCGCTGGGTGGCCAGGATCTGGGTGTTGATCCGCTCCACGATGACGATCGCGGTCGGCATGTCGTGTTCGGCGATCAGCACCGGCAGTGGGGTGCGGTCGGCCGGCACGCCGGTCAGCACCGGGCTGGGATAACGAAGATATATCTCGATGACGACCGCGTCGTCGGCTCGCCGGTTCAGCCTGACCTTCAGCAGGTCGGAGACCGGAACGTCGAGCACACGCTCGCCGTCGGCACCCGGCCGCAGAACCTGCACTCGGCCGCCGCCGTGGCGCAGTATCGCTGTGGGTGTCCGTAGCTCGACTATGTCCATACCCCCTGCGCTCTGTCGGGTGTGCGGTGCTTCGCCAGGCCCTGGGTGGTTACGCAAGCTACCGCTCCAGGGCCCATTGCTCACGCCGCGGTGTTGTGTTGTCGCTCACAATAGGTGGTGCATGCCATGATTGTGACTGCTTGGGACGGGAACCACCTGCGTTCCCCGACCGTTTAGGTACTGAACTGCATTAGCTGCCGAACTGTGCGATGTAACGGATAGACCGTACGCGGTAACGTGGCTTGTCCGCATCCGTTCGCTCCGACCGGGGCGTGCGGAACCGAAGTGGGCAGCGCCCGATCGCATCGTAGGCACACCCCGGAATCACCGGAAAGGACTGGCCCGCCGGCCGACGCTCTATGAACCGCAAGACAGTGTTTCGCAACCTGGCCATAGTCGCGGGCATCCTGCTCGTGATCTATCTGGTCAGCTATTTCAGCAACGACACGCGCGGCTGGAAGAACGTCGATACCTCGGTGGCGCTCACCCAGCTTGCCGACAAGTCCAACATCAAGCAGGTTCAGATCGATGACAAGGAGCAGCAGCTCCGCATCACGCTGAACAAGGGCAACGACGCCACCAGCGGCCAGACCCAGATCATCGCGAAGTATCCGGGCGGCAGCGAGGTGTCCGCGGAGGTCCTCAAGGACGTCCAGAGCTCGGGCGCGCCCTACAACACCTCCGTCAAGCAGGACAGCTGGCTCACCCAGGTGCTGCTGTTCGTGCTGCCGATGGTGCTGCTGCTGGGGCTTTTCGTCTTCGTCATGGCCCGCATGCAGGGCGGTGGCCGCGGCGGCATGATGGGCTTCGGCAAGTCCAAGGCCAAACAGCTGTCCAAGGACATGCCCAAGACGACGTTCGCGGACGTGGCCGGCGCCGACGAGGCGGTCGAGGAGCTCTACGAGATCAAGGACTTCCTCCAGAATCCGGCTCGCTACCAGGCCCTGGGCGCCAAGATCCCGAAGGGTGTGCTGCTGTACGGCCCGCCCGGTACCGGTAAGACCCTGCTCGCGCGCGCCGTCGCCGGCGAGGCGGGCGTCCCCTTCTTCACCATCTCCGGCTCGGACTTCGTCGAGATGTTCGTCGGTGTCGGCGCCTCGCGCGTGCGCGACCTGTTCGATCAGGCCAAGCAGAACAGCCCCTGCATCATCTTCGTCGACGAGATCGACGCGGTCGGCCGCCAGCGCGGCGCCGGCCTGGGCGGCGGCCACGACGAGCGCGAGCAGACGCTGAACCAGCTGCTGGTCGAGATGGACGGCTTCGGCGACCGCACCGGCGTCATCATCATCGCGGCCACCAACCGGCCGGACATCCTGGATCCGGCGCTGCTGCGCCCGGGCCGCTTCGACCGGCAGATCCCGGTGAGCAATCCCGACCTGGCCGGTCGTCGCGCGATCCTGCGGGTGCATTCGGCGGGCAAGCCGATCGCGCCGCAGGCCGATCTGGACGGCCTGGCCAAGCGCACCGTCGGCATGTCGGGTGCGGATCTGGCCAACGTGATCAACGAGGCCGCGCTGCTCACCGCGCGCGAACACGGCAACGTGATCACCGGCGCCTCCCTGGAGGAGTCGGTGGACCGCGTTATCGGTGGCCCGCGGCGCAAGAGCCGCATCATCAGCGAGCACGAGAAGAAGATCACCGCCTACCACGAGGGCGGCCACACCCTGGCGGCCTGGGCGATGCCCGACATCGAGCCCGTCTACAAGGTGACGATCCTGGCGCGCGGCCGCACCGGCGGCCACGCCATGACCGTGCCCGAGGACGACAAGGGCCTGATGACCCGCTCGGAGATGATCGCCCGCCTGGTGATGGCGATGGGCGGCCGCGCCGCCGAGGAGCTGGTGTTCCACGAGCCGACCACGGGCGCGTCGTCGGATATCGACCAGGCCACCAAGATCGCCCGCGCGATGGTCACCGAGTACGGCATGAGTGCGCGGCTGGGCGCGGTGCGCTACGGCCAGGAGCAGGGCGATCCGTTCCTGGGCCGGTCCATGGGCATGGCCTCGGACTACTCGCACGAGGTCGCGCGCGAGATCGACGAGGAGGTGCGCAACCTCATCGAGGCCGCGCACACCGAGGCGTGGGCCATCCTCAACGAGTACCGCGACGAGCTGGACTCCCTGGCCACCGCGCTGCTCGAGCGCGAGACCCTGCACCGCAAGGATCTCGAGCAGGTGCTCGCCACCGTCGACAAGCGCCCGCGGATCACCGCCTTCAACGATTTCGGCGAGCGCGTCCCGTCGGATCGCCCGCCGGTGAAGACCCCGCGCGAGCTGGCCGCCGAGCGCGGCGAGCCGTGGCCGGAGGAGGAGGCCGCACCGGTGCTGGAACCGGCCGCTGCCCCCGTCGCCAACGGCTATCCGCCCGAGGCCTACCGGCAGCCACAGCCGCAGCCGGGCTACGGCGCCCCGCGGCCGGGCTACCCGGTGCCCGGTGCAGCTCCGGCGTACCCGCAGCAGGGCGGCACGCATGGTTCCCGGCCCGATTACGGCGCCCCGGCCGGTTGGTCGGCCCCGGGCTGGCCGCCGCAGGAGGAATCCCAGCAGCAGCCGCAACAGCCGCAGCAGCCCGGCTACGGCGGCCCGCAGAACCACGGCGGCTGGGCGCCCGCGGGCGGCCAGCGCTACGGCCGCCCGGGACATCAGCAGCCGAACGACGCCGAGGGCGGGAGCCAGCTCGGCACGCCCACCGAGAGCGACGGTACCGAGTGGGACGGACCGAACGGCCGCCACTAACCGGCGGTGATTAGGCTCGACGATCGGGGCGCAGGGATTTATCCGCGCCCCGTTCGCGCCCGTCGGGCGTGAGTGATCCAAATGTGTGGAGGTGTTCTCGAGTGTCGGCCAACAACAACGGAGCGGGTCCCGATGGAGCATCCGCCGGTCTGGTCGCGCTCGAAACCGGGCGCCGCTTCGATCAGATGCGCGCCGAAGCGGCCGTGCGCGAATTGCTGCTGGCGGTCGGCGAGGATCCGGACCGCCCGGGCCTGATCGAAACCCCCTCCCGCGTCGCGCGCGCCTACCGGGAGATGTTCGCCGGGCTGTACACCGAGCCGGACCGGGTGCTGGACACCACCTTCGAGGAGGGCCATCAGGAACTGGTCCTGGTGCGCGACATCCCGCTGTACTCCACCTGCGAGCATCATCTGGTGTCGTTCCACGGTGTCGCGCACGTCGGCTACATCCCCGGCCCGCACGGGCGCGTGACCGGCCTGTCGAAGCTGGCGCGCCTGGTCGACCTGTACGCCAAGCGGCCCCAGGTGCAGGAGCGGCTGACCAGCCAGGTCGCGGACGCGGTGATGCGCAAGCTGGATCCGCGCGGCGCGATCGTGGTGGTCGAGGCCGAGCATCTGTGCATGGCGATGCGCGGCATCCGCAAACCCGGCGCCAGCACCACGACCTCGGCGGTGCGCGGCCTGTTGCAGACCAGTGCCTCCTCGCGTGCGGAGGCCTTGGATCTGATACTGCGCAAGTGAACCGCTCGCAGATGTCCGCAGGCGGCCAGGCGTCCGGTCCGGGCGCCGGGTTCGTGCGCCCGCGCGACGGGCGTTCCTGCGTGGTGATGGGTGTGGTCAACGTCACCAGCGATTCGTTCTCCGACGGCGGCCGTTATCTGGATCCCGGCCTGGCCGTCGCCCACGGGCTCGAACTGTTCGAGCTGGGTGCGGACATCATCGATGTGGGCGGGGAGTCCACCCGTCCGGGTGCGATCCGGATCGATCCGGAGATCGAGGCGGCGCGTGTCGTCCCGGTGATTCGCGCGCTGGCCGCGGCCGGAGTCCCGACGAGCGTGGACACCATGCGTGCGAGCGTCGCCGAGGCGGCGATCGATGCGGGCGTGTCGATGGTGAACGACGTCTCCGGTGGCCGCTCGGATCCGAACATGGTGAAGGTCGTTGCCGCGGCGGAGATTCCGTGGATTCTCATGCACTGGCGGGCCGAGGCGGACTACCGCCACCTGGGCGCGGCCGAACACTACGAGGACGTGGCCACCGAGGTGTGGCGGGAGCTCGGCGCTCAGGTGGATCTGGCGATGGCGGGCGGTGTCACACCCGACCGGCTGATCCTGGATCCGGGCCTGGGCTTCGCCAAGAACGCCGAGCACAACTGGGAGTTGCTGGGTGCGTTGTTCTCCGGGCTGATCGAGCTGACCGAGGGGGGCTTCCCGGTCCTGATCGGCGCGTCCCGCAAGCGTTTCCTCGGATCGCTGCTGGCGCAACCGAGTTCGGACGGCCCCGTGCCCCGGCCGCCGGACGGCCGGGAGGTCGCGACCGCGACGATCTCGGCGCTGGCCGCCGAGCACGGCGCCTGGGGGGTGCGCGTGCACGATGTGCGCTCGTCGCTGGACGCGATCGCGGTGGTGGACGCCTGCCGCCGCGCCGCGCGGGCGCTGGACCGGAAGTATCAGAGCGCCGGCGAGCACGAAAACAGTTCCGGCACAACCGAACCAGGTGACACCCCGGCCGACGTGGCCGAATCGCCCGCGTTAGGAGACCAGAGTTGACGACCGATTCCGTTGCGGAGCAGTCCCTTTCCGGATCCGGCGCGATGCGGCCGCCGAGTGCGGCGCCGGGCCGTCAGCACCGCATCGAGCTACGCGGGTTGCGGGCCTACGGGTATCACGGCTGCTTCGATTTCGAGCGCCGCGACGGCCAGGAGTTCGTCGTGGACATCACGCTCTGGCTGGATTTCACCGAAGCGGCTGCGACCGACGATCTTTCGCACACCGTGCACTACGGCGAGCTGGCCGAGCGCGCGGTCGCGATCGTGCAGGGCCCGCCCCGCAACCTCATCGAGACGGTGGTGTCCGAGATCGCCGACGAGGTGATGACCGATCCGAAGGTCACCGCCGCCGAGGTGGTCGTCCACAAGCCGTCGGCCCCGATTCCGCACACTTTCGCCGATGTGCGAGTGGTTGCCACCCGCAGCCGCGAGGTGCAGGTATGAGGGAGCTTGCGACCGAATCGATGTGCCGGTGTGCCCGGCGCATGCCGGAGCCGAGCGCCAGCGAGGTGCAGGTATGAGGGAGCTTGCGACCGAATCGATGTGCCAGTGTGCCCGGCGCATGCCGGAGCCGAGCGCCAGCGAGGTGCAGGCATGAGTCGTGCGGTGTTGTCCATCGGATCGAATCTGGGCGACCGCCTGGCCCATCTGCGCAGCGTCGTGGATGCGATGTCGCCGTGGCTGGCCGGCGTGTCCTCGGTGTATTCGACCGCGCCCTGGGGCGGCGTGCCCCAGCAGCACTATCTCAATGCCGTACTGCTGGTGGAGGATCCGGCCGCGGACGCGCGGGACTGGCTGCGGCGCGGGCAGGAACTCGAGCAGGCCGCCGGGCGGGTTCGCGAGGTGCGCTGGGGCGCAAGGACTCTCGACGTCGACGTGGTGTGGTGCGCCGAGCATCGCCCGGAGGGGCTGCGGGTGTGCCGCAGCACCGACCCGACGCTGACGCTGCCGCATCCGCAGGCACACAACCGGGCCTTCGTGCTGCTGCCCTGGGCCGAGATCGAGCCGGATGCCGTGCTCGAGGTGCTGGGCAGCCCGAGCCCGGTGCGCGAGCTGCTGGCGGCGCTGGATCCGGCCGAGCGCGAAGGGGTTCGGCTGACCGAGCTGACGCTGCGACGGGCGGCATCGTGAGGGCCCCGGCATGAATGTCATGAAGCCGACGAAGATCCTGGACCTGACCGCGAATGTGCTGATCGCCGCGGTGGTCGCGTGGGTCGCCACGCGCTGGGCGTATTCGAGTTTCCCGCCGATCACGGTGATCGCGGGCGCCTCGCTGTATCCGGTGGCCGCGCTGGAGGCGGTGCTGGCCTTCGTGATTCGGGCCCGGGTCGGGGACAGCCGCATCGGTGACGGCCCCAAGCAGCTGCATCCGATCACCGCCGCGCGGGCCGCGGCGCTGGCCAAGGCCTCGGCGCAGGTGGGCTCGCTCGCCGCCGGGGTGTGGCTCGGGTTCCTGATCTGGGTGATGCCACAGCGCTCGACGCTGCGCGCGGCGGCCTCGGACACGCCGGGGGCGATCGTGGGTCTGATCGCGGGCGTCCTGCTGGTGGCGGCGGCGCTGTGGCTGGAGTATTGCTGTCGCGCGCCCAGTGAGCCGCCCGACGAACCAGCAATCTAGTGGCAAAATAGTTAGCTCGAATCACCGAAACTGCTGCGAGCCAGATCTCACGGCGCAAGCTACCCTGGCGGGCATGGTGTCACCCGCCCGTAGCAGTACCTCCCGCCGTCGGCGGGATGACGCGGGCAATTTGATCATCGGCGGTTTGATTCTGCTCGGTCTGATTGCCAGCGTGTTCCTGATATTCAGCAGCAGTGTGCAATTGGTCCGGGTCGGCCTGGTTGCGGCGCTGTGGGCCGCGGTGATCGGGGCGGTTGCCGTCACTCGATATCGCCGGGATTCCGCAGCCGGCCAGGCGAGGGTGCGGGAGCTGCAGGCGGTCCACAAACTGCAGCTCGAGCGCGAGATGTCCGCGCGGCGCGAGTTCGAGCTCGCCGCCGAGGCCCGGATCCGCGCAGAGGTCGGCGCCGACGCCGGCGAGATGGCCGCGCTGCGCGCCGAACTCACCGTGCTACGCGAGAGCCTGCAGCGATTGTTCGACGGAAATCTGGCCAACGACCGTCCCGCGCTGCGCGCTGATGCGATTCGGTTGCAGGAGCTGCCCAGTGTGGATGCCGCGCCGGAGAATCCCGCGAACGATAACCCGGAGGAAACGGACACCTGGGATGCCTGGAGCTCACCAGCGGCCCGCTATCCGGTGACCCCGGTCTTCGAGCCCGACCACCCCGAGCCCCCGGCCTTCGCCAGCCCGTTCGACGAGCCGGTCACCGCTGAGACGCAGGTCGTGACGAGCGAGGATCTCGAGGCCGCCGCGGAGGCCGACGCCGACGCGCAGCACGACACGGAGATCCTGACGGTCGATGCGGCGGTGTCCGGGCCGCATACCCATGGGGCGACCCTGAATGCGGCCACGAACGCCCCGCCCGAGCCGGCCGCGGCGCCGCGCGAGCCGGCCGCAGCGGTCAGCGCGGGCGCACGCCGCCGTCGCCGCGCGGAGTCCGACGACGACTACCCGGGGCGCAAGCTGTCCGTCGCCGAGATCATGGCCAATCTCAAGTCGGAGCAGAGCGCGCGCTGATCGCGTCGGTGGTGCCGCCGCCCCGGCCCGGCTGCGGCCGGGATCCGGCCGGAGTCGCCGCACGCCATCGGATACCGGCCGCATGCACGCCGGATGGCAGTCGCGGACCCGACGTCCAGTAAGCAACGTCACCCGGCCCGGCTCTGGTCGCGTCCCGGGCCGGGCCCTATTCTCGGGGCGTAACGTCCGGTACCCGCGCACTCGCGGGACTGGAACGACTTCGAGAGGACACCGATGCCCGAGCGCAGCGAGGGGATCCATAGGCACAGCACCATGCGCGCAGCGGAGCCGAGCGCCGGCGAGGCGCAGCTGTGACCTCGGACATGCCTGTCGCAGGGGCCGACCCTGCGCCCGCACGCCTGACGGTGGGAATCGTCTCGGCGGGACGCGTGGGCTCGGCGGTGGGCGCGGCGCTGGAACGGGTCGGGCACATCGTCTTCGGCGTCTCCGCGATCTCGGATGCGTCCCGCCATCGCGCCGCCGCGCGGCTGCCCGATTCGCGGATCCTGCCGCCCGAGCGGGTGGCCGAACGCAGTGAGCTGCTGATTCTGGCCGTCCCCGATACCGAACTGCCGGGGCTGGTCGCTGGCCTGGCGGCCGCGAACGCGGTGCGGCCGGGCACGATCGTGGCCCATACCTCGGGTGCGAATGGCATCGCCGTGCTGGCGCCGCTCACCGCCGCGGGTGCCCTGCCGCTGGCCATCCATCCGGCGATGACCTTCACCGGCCACGACGAGGACCTGGCCCGCCTCGGCAACGCGTGCTTCGGCATCACCGCGGCCGACGAGATCGGCTACGCGATCGCACAGTCGCTGGTGATCGAGATGGGCGGCGAGCCGGTCCGGGTGGCCGAGGAACACCGCACGCTATATCACGCCGCCCTCGCACACGGCAGCAATCACCTGGTCACGCTGATCGTCGATGCGGTCGCCGCGCTGCGGTCCGCGCTGGCCGGTCCGGGCCTGCTCGGTCAGCAGGCGGTCGACGACGAGCCCAACGGCCTGGCCGAGCGGATGCTGGCCCCGCTCGCGTCCGCGGCGCTGGACAACGCGCTGCGCCGCGGTCAGTCCGCACTGACCGGTCCGGTGGCGCGCGGCGACGCGGAGACGGTGTCTGCGCATCTCGCGGCGCTGGCCGCCGCCGACCCGCGCCTGGCCGCCGGATATCGCGCGCTGTCGCTGCGTACGGCCCAGCGGGCGCGGACCAACCCCGCCCTCATTGATTTGCTGGAGAATGACCGCTCGACCGAGCAGGGTCGTTCGGAAGAAAGGCACGGCTGATGTTCGATCCGAAGCTGCGCGGCGCGTACCGGCCGGGAGAGCTGACCGTCCTGCACGATCCGGCCACCGTGACCGCCGTGTCCACCGCCCTGCGGTCGGTTGGCCGCAAGGTAGCGCTGGTGCCGACGATGGGCGCGCTGCACGAGGGCCATCTGGAGCTGGTCCGGCAGGCGCGGCGCACCAATCAGGTCGTGATCGTCTCGATCTTCGTCAATCCGCTGCAGTTCGGGGCGAACGAGGACCTGAGCACCTACCCGCGCACCCTAGACGCGGACGTGGAACTGCTGCGCGATGAGGGTGTGGAACTGGTCTTCGCGCCCAGCGCCGAGCAGATGTACCCGGACGGTCC
This sequence comes from Nocardia sp. GP40, assembly GCF_050434125.1. Taxonomy (NCBI): domain Bacteria; kingdom Bacillati; phylum Actinomycetota; class Actinomycetes; order Mycobacteriales; family Nocardiaceae; genus Nocardia; species Nocardia sp. GP40. Next base: position 49,915 of record NZ_JBNPVW010000016.1, read on the forward strand.
GCGTACCAGCGTGCAGCCGGGTCCGCTGGGCGCCGAGCTCGAGGGTGCCAGTCGCCCAACGCATTTCGCGGGCGTGCTGACCGTCGTGAGCAAGCTGCTCCAGATCGCCCGCCCGCACGAGGCGTTCTTCGGCGAGAAGGACTATCAGCAGCTCACCCTGATCCGGCAGCTAGTGCGGGACCTGAACTTCGAGGTCAAGATCGTCCCGGTCGCGACCGTGCGCGAGGCCGACGGCCTGGCCATGTCCTCGCGCAACCGGTACCTCGATCCGGTCCAGCGCGAGTTCGCGACGACGCTGTCCGCGGCGCTGGCCGCGGGGCGCCACGCCGCGGGCCTGGGCCCGAAGGCAGTGTTGTCGGCGGCGCGGGCCGTGCTCGACACCGCCGCGGACATCGAGGTCGACTATCTGGAATTGCGTGCGGCGAATCTGGGTCCGCTGGTGCTGCCCGATGCCGCGGCGCTGATCGCGCGGGCGCAGGGCGCAGGGCAGGACGCCGAGGGCGGCGGCGAGACGCCCTGGAGCAGCAACGCTCGCCTGCTGGTCGCGGCCCGCGTCGGCAGCACCCGGCTGATCGACAACATGCCGCTCACCGTCGGTGTATCGATGGACGGCCACCCAGCGACCCCCGAAAGCGCTTCGGCGCGTTGAACTTACCCACCCCACCGGCATCGCAGGCACACTGCCGTAGTTAGGAAGTACACCGATGTTGCGCACCATGATGAAGTCGAAGATCCACCGCGCCACCGTGACCCACGCCGATCTGCACTACGTCGGCTCGGTGACCGTGGACCCCGATCTGATGGACGCCGCGGATCTGCTCGAGGGCGAGCAGGTCTGCATCGTCGACATCGACAACGGCGCGCGCCTCGAGACCTACGTCATCGCGGGCGAGCGCGGCTCGGGTGTGATCGGAATCAACGGCGCCGCAGCGCATCTGGTTCATCCAGGCGATCTGGTGATCCTGATCGCCTACGGCATGATGGACGAGACCGAACTGCGCGAGTATGCGCCGCGGGTGGTGTTCGTCGACGAGAAGAACCGTCAGGTGGATCTCGGCAGCGATCCGGCGCACGCGCCCGCGGGGTCCGGGCTCACCTCCCCGCGCTCGCTCACCCCGGCGTGAGCGTCGGTCGCGGCGCACCAACCATGCGTGAAAGGAATCGGTGCATCCGATGCTGCTGACCATCGATGTCCGTAACACCAGTATCGAGATCGGGTTGTTCTCCGGCAGCGGCGAGCATTCGAAGCTGGTGCAGACCTGGCGTACCCACACCAATCCGCTGCTGACGGCCGATGAATTCGCGATGCAGGTGCGCGGGCTGATCGGGGACCGGATCGAGCAGGTGGTCGGGGTGTCCGCGCTCTCGACCGTGCCGCCGGTGCTGCGGGAGCTGCGCGACATGCTGGGCCGGTATTGGGCCCACGTGCCGCACGTCCTGGTCGAGCCGGGGGTGCGCACGGGCATTCCGCTGCTGGTCGACAACCCCAAGGAGGTCGGCGCGGACCGCATCGTGAACTGCCTGTCGGCCTTCCAGCGGTACGGCACGGCGGCGATCGTGGTCGATTTCGGCAGCAGCGCCATCTGCGTGGATCTGGTGTCGGCCAAGGGCGAGTTCCTCGGCGGCGCCATCGCCCCCGGCGTGGAGATCTCCATGGAGGCGCTGGTCGCACGGACCGCGCTGCGCCGCGCGGAGCTGGCGCGCCCGCGCTCGGTGGTCGGCAAGAACAGCGCGGAGTGCATGCAGTCCGGGGCGATCTTCGGCTTCGCGGGCCTGGTGGACGGCCTGATCGATCGCATCCGCGACGAGATGGACGCGTTCGCGGGCAACGACGTCGCGGTGGTCGCAACCGGCGCGAGCGCGGCGCTGATCGTGCCGGAGTCCGAGACCATCGACCATTTCGAACCGCATCTGACCCACGAGGGCCTTCGTGTGGTGTACGAGCGGAATCAGCAGCGGCGCAGGTGAATTCGTCGCCCCGCCTGAGCCGATCGCGACGATCGGTGGCCCGCGGGGCCGGCGCCGGATGCCCGGTGCGGCGGCCGAGTTCTTGCATCGGCCGGTTCGCCTGCTAGACTCGCCGACGTGTCGTACCGCGTGAGCATCCAGGAGTGTTGTCGAGGCTGATTCGCCTCGGCTGATGTCGGGGCTTCGTATCCGCCCCCGGTCAGCACACTTCCCCTGGAGCCTCGCTCATGCGTTCCTCTGCACTCACCCTTTCCCCTCGCGCGCTGTCCTCGCACGTGCCCGCGACCTCCCGCCTGTCCGCCGACGTCACCGATCGCGCGATCGCCTCGGCCCTGCCCACTCGCCTCCGCCCGGCGGATCTGCTGCGCCTGACCGATGAGGGCGCCGAGGACGTGCTGGCGGGCCGGTACGACCATCTCCTGCCACCCGGTGGTGCCTGGCCCCGCGAAGAGCGTTGGGCCACAAGGCTGTCCGCCGACGAAGAGGTCGACGTCTGGCTGATCAGCTGGGTGCCGGACCGCTCGACCGAACTGCACGATCATGCCGGCTCGCTGGGCGCGCTCACCGTGCTCAGTGGTGCGCTGTCGGAATTCCGTTGGAACGGCAGGGAATTGCGCGAACGCACGCTGTCGGCGGGCGATCAGGCGTCGTTCCCGCTCGGCTGGGTGCACGACGTGGTGCGCGCACCCGAGAACGCGGTGCCCGGCCCGCTGGATCCGACACTGTCCGTGCATGCCTATTCACCACCGCTCACCGCCATGTCCTATTACGAGGTCACCGGCCACGGCACCCTGCGCCGCAACCGGACCGTCCTGACCGATCAGCCGGAAGGCGATGTCAAATGACCCAGTCGACGATCGATCGCATGCTGGACCAGGCCCGCGCCCGGTTGCAGCGCATCTACGCATTCGAATTGCCCGACGCGATCGCCCGCGGCGCGCTGCTGGTCGATATTCGGCCGCAGGCGCAGCGGGTGAAGGAGGGCACCCTGCCGGGTGCGCTGGTCGTCGAGCGCAATGTGCTGGAATGGCGCCTGGATCCGACCAGCTCCGCCCGCGTCGCCCTGGCCTCCGGACCCGATGTGGAATGGATCGTCGTCTGCTCCGAGGGATATACCTCGAGCTTGGCCGCGGCGTCCCTGCAGCAGCTCGGATTGTCTCGGGCCACCGATCTGGTCGGCGGATATCAGGCCCTCAAGGCGGCGGGGTTGCTGTCGGTGGCCAGTGGCGCACCTCACTTCGTGCGCGAGGTCGGCGCGCTCGTCTCGGCGTAATTGCCGCCGCACGGTCGTGAATGACCGCGCGGCACAGCCGATTTCGCAAATCTGCCCGGTTTACGGCATTTACGGGCGGGATTCGGTGTGGGGTGGAAGGCCGGTCGAGCGGGTGCGCCTAATTGCGGCCGATTCGGCGCCGCGGGGCACTGCTCGGGCGGAGTAAAACCATTTCTCCGCGCACGATAGGGTGTGGATGTGAGCACCCCGAACAACCCTTCCACCGGTAGCTCCGCGGGCGGCAATCCCACGGGGCAAACCCGTCCTGCCGCAGCGGAAGTCGACGCCCCGGAGCAGATGCGGATTCGCCGGGAGAAGCGCGAGCGCCTGCTCGCCGGCGGTGTGGAACCGTATCCCGTTGTGGTGCCGCGCACACATACGCTCGCGGAAATTCGTGAGACCTATCCCGAGCTCGAACCTGATACCTCGACCGGCCTGACGGTCGGTATCGCGGGACGTGTCATATTTGTGCGCAATACCGGCAAGCTGTGTTTTGCGCGGTTGCAGGAGGGCGACGGCACGCAGTTGCAGGCGATGATCAGCCTGAACGGCGTCGGTGCCGATGCGCTGGCCGCCTGGAAGTCCGATGTCGACCTCGGAGACTTCGTATTCGTGCACGGTGAGGTGATCTCCTCGCGTACGGGTGAATTGAGCGTCATGGCCGATTCCTGGTCCATGGCCGCCAAGTCGCTGCGCCCGCTGCCGGTCGCGCACAAGGAGATGGGCGAGGAAGCCCGGGTCCGGCAGCGGTATGTCGATCTGATCGTGCGCCCGCAGGCGCGGGAAATGGCGCGCACCCGGGTGAAGGCGGTGCTCGCGCTGCGAAATGCGTTGGAGCGCAGGGGTTTCCTCGAGGTGGAGACCCCGATGCTGCAGACCCTGCACGGCGGCGCCGCGGCGCGTCCGTTCATCACCCATTCCAATGCCCTGGATATGGACCTGTACCTGCGCATCGCGCCGGAGCTGTTCCTCAAGCGCTGCGTGGTCGGTGGCATCGAGAAGGTCTTCGAGATCAACCGCAACTTCCGCAACGAGGGCGCCGATTCCACGCATTCGCCCGAGTTCGCGATGCTGGAAACCTACGAGGCGTACGGCACCTACGACGATTCCGCGCGGATGATGCGGGAATTGATCCAGGAGGTCGCGCAGGAGGTCTTCGGCACCCAGGTGGTGACGCTGGCCGACGGCACCGAATACGACCTGAGCGGCGAGTGGAACACCGTCGAGATGTACCCCTCGCTGTCGGACTCGCTGGGTGTGCAGGTCACTCCGGAAACGACGGTGCCGGAATTGCTGGCTCTCGCGGATCGCGTCGGTCTGGAAATTCCGCAGGACAAGGGCTATGGACACGGCAAACTGGTCGAGGAACTGTGGGAGCACGTCTACGGTGACAAGCTCTACGCGCCGACTTTCGTGCGCGACTTCCCCGTGGAGACCTCGCCACTGACGCGGCAGCATCGCAGCAAGGCGGGCGTGACCGAGAAGTGGGATCTCTACGTGCGCGGCTTCGAGTTGGCAACGGGCTATTCGGAACTCGTGGATCCGGTGATTCAGCGGGAGCGGTTCGTCGATCAGGCTCGATTGGCCGCGGCGGGTGACGACGAGGCGATGCGGCTGGACGAGGACTTCCTGGCCGCGATGGAACACGGCATGCCGCCGACTACCGGTACGGGTATGGGAATCGATCGGTTGCTGATGGCACTGACGGGGCACGGAATCCGGGAAACGATACTGTTCCCAATTGTGCGTCCCGCGTCTCGTTGAGTGCAGTTCGGATTCATTCTCGAACCTCCGGCTTGGAAATTTCGAAATTCGAGGTATTCTCGACTCGGGTATCGGCCTAGTATTCGGGTCGCACGATTTCGAGAGGACGTTCATCTCATGGCAAAGAAGGTCACCGTTAGCCTGATCGACGATGTCGACGGTGAGTCCATCGCGGAGGAGACCATCGAGTTCGCGATCGACGGTGTTTCATACGAGATCGACTTGTCCACGACAAACGCGGCGAAGCTGCGGGACGGTCTGGAAACCTGGGTCGCCAGCGCGCGCCGGGTGAGCGGCCGCCGTCGCACTGGCAAGGCCGCCGGGCCTAGCGCCGGCGCGCCCAAGAGCCGCGTGTCGATGGATCGCGAGCAGAGCGCCGCAATTCGGGAATGGGCGCGCCGCAAGGGTCACAAGGTCTCCGCCCGCGGCCGCATCTCCGCGGATATTACCGAGGCGTACAACAAGGAAGTCGGGCGCGCCAACTAGTACCGGCACGGGCACCGGTCGATGGTGAAGAACGACCGGTTGTTCCATTTGCCGCAGCCGTCCGGAGAAATCGTGCGACACCCGGACAGCTGCGGCGTTTTCATGCGTATTAGATATAACCAGTGACGGGTGTTGTGCGCCGATAGCGGTTAGCGATCTTGCTAGGCGCTGCGTGGCGCGGCACCATAGAAACCGTGCAATATACGTCGCTGGTCGAGCGGACCACAGGGGTGTCGGCGCGGTGACGGGATTTCACGGATCGTTCCTGCGCTTCGCCGACGACACCGGCCGGCAGCAGGAACTGATGCTCACCCCGGACGTGCAGCGCATCACCATCGGGCGGTCGTCGCAGGCGGATCTGACTCTGTCCTGGGACGCCGAGGTCTCGCGGCTGCACGCCGCGGTGGAATACCTGGGTGCGCAATGGACGATCATCGACGACGGCCTCTCGCGCAACGGCACCTTCGTCAATGGTGAGCGGCTGGTGGGCCGTCGGCGGCTGGCCCCGGGCGACCGGATCCGGATGGGCAGCTCGATGGTGTCGTTCCACGACTTCGGCGGCGTCGCCGACGATGCGACCCGTATCTCCTCCGGTTCGTTTCCCACGCTGCGCTCGCTGACCGAGACCCAGCGCTCGGTGCTGATCGCGCTGTGCCGCCCGTACAAGAACAATGCCGGATTCGCCACGCCCGCCTCGAATCAGCAGATCGCGGACGAACTGTTCCTGAGCGTGGACGCCATCAAGACCCATCTGCGCACGCTGTTCTCGAAGTTCGGGGTGGAGGATCTGCCGCAGAACCAGAAGCGGGTGCGGCTGGCGGGCCTGGCGATGCAGAGCGGGATCATCGCCGACCGCGATCTGTAGCCGGTTCCGCGACGGCGTTCGCCGATTCCGCTCCGAATGAAACGTGTTCCAACTAGCCTTCCCGGAACGTGTACTAACTTGGGAGGGTCCATGCGGAAGCTTTTGCGACGCGGATTGCCCGGATCGTTGCTGGTCATGGCCGTTCTGATGGCCCTGCTGAGCGATGCCGTCGGAACCGCCTCGGCGGATTATCCGATCGTTTACAACTTCTTCTCGGGCATCCCGAACGAGCTCGAGCATCCGGGCGGATCGCTGCCGGGATCCAACGATTTCTCGTGTCGGCCCACCGCCGCGCATCCGGATCCGGTGGTCCTGGTGCACGGCACCGGCGGTGGGGCGCAAACCAATTGGGGCACCTACGTGCCGTTGCTGGCCGATGCCGGGTACTGCGTCTACTCGCTGACCTATGGGGCCTACGACAATCTGCCCTGGCCCGTCTCGGCGATCGGCGGCATGCGGCCCATCCAGGACAGCGCGGCGCAGCTCGCCGCGTTCGTGCATCGGGTGCTGGCGGGGACCGGGGCGGCGCGGGTCGATCTGATCGCCCATTCCCAGGGCAATACGGTCGGCAACTACTTCATCAAGCGGCTCGGCGGGGACAGCGAGGTCCATCGGTTCGTCGGCCTGGCCGCGCCGTGGGTGGGCACGTTCGGTCCGGTGGCGGATCCGGTGCGGATGTTCGCCCGGCAGCTGGGCGCCGAACCCGCCGTGGACGCGCTGCTCTCGGCCGGCATGTGCATCCCGTGCGGCCAGATGGCCGGTCAGTCGGAGTTCATGCGCGCCCTGAACGCGGACGGCATCTACGACCCGCATGTCACCTACACCACTATCGAGACCCGCTACGACGAGGCGATCGTCCCCTATACGGTCGGCGTGACCCCGGGCCCGGGCGTCACCAACATCCTGGTCCAGGACGGTTGCCAGGCCGATTACTCCGAGCACGCGGGGCTGGCAGGGGACTCCCGCGCGGCCGCCTACGCCCTCAACGCCCTGGACCCGGCGCACCCGGTCCCGGTGCCGTGTCACTTCGTCTCCCCGCTCGCGGGGGGATAGAGGTGACCGCCGCAACTGGGAAGCGGATTGTTCGCTCTCGGCATAGTCGGGGTGGAAACGATTACGGCCAGGGGCACGTTGTGCATGAATAAGTCGGGTTGTGATCTGTTCGCCTAGGGTGGACGGAGGGCGACCGCGACCCTCGCCAACTAGAGTGGAGGCGGGGGATGCAACCCCAAGGCTTCATGGCAGGCTTGCTCTCAGTCGACTGAGCGCCGGATGCCGGAATGTCGGAGCAGGAGAGTGAGGGAGCGATGTTCGAGAGGTTCACCGACCGCGCGAGGCGTGTCGTTGTCCTGGCCCAGGAAGAGGCCCGGATGCTCAACCACAACTACATCGGCACCGAGCACATCCTGCTGGGGCTGATTCACGAGGGTGAGGGCGTCGCGGCCAAGTCGCTGGAGTCACTCGGCATCTCGCTGGAGGGCGTACGCAGCCAGGTGGAGGAGATCATCGGCCAGGGCCAGCAGGCCCCGTCCGGGCACATCCCGTTCACCCCGCGCGCCAAGAAGGTGCTGGAGCTGAGCCTGCGCGAGGCGCTGCAGCTCGGCCACAACTACATCGGTACCGAGCACATCCTGCTCGGTCTGATCCGCGAGGGCGAGGGCGTGGCCGCCCAGGTGCTGGTCAAGCTGGGCGCCGATCTCAACCGCGTGCGTCAGCAGGTCATCCAGCTGCTGTCGGGCTACCAGGGCAAGGAGCCGGTGGAGTCGGGCTCGCGTGGCGAGTCGGGCACCCCGTCCACCTCGCTGGTGCTCGACCAGTTCGGCCGAAACCTGACCCAGGCCGCGCTCGAGGGCAAGCTCGACCCGGTCATCGGACGCGCGAAAGAGATCGAGCGCGTCATGCAGGTGCTCTCGCGCCGCACCAAGAACAACCCGGTGCTGATCGGCGAGCCCGGCGTCGGTAAGACCGCCGTCGTGGAGGGCCTGGCCCAGGCCATCGTCAACGGCGAGGTGCCCGAGACGCTGAAGGACAAGCAGCTGTACACCCTCGACCTGGGTTCCCTGGTCGCGGGCAGCCGCTACCGCGGTGATTTCGAGGAGCGCCTGAAGAAGGTGCTCAAGGAGATCAACACCCGCGGCGACATCATCCTGTTCATCGACGAGCTGCACACGCTGGTCGGTGCGGGCGCGGCCGAGGGCGCTATCGACGCGGCCTCGATCCTCAAGCCCAAGCTGGCCCGCGGCGAGCTGCAGACCATCGGCGCGACCACCCTCGACGAGTACCGCAAGTACATCGAGAAGGACGCCGCCCTCGAGCGCCGGTTCCAGCCGGTGCAGGTCGGCGAGCCGACCGTCGAGCACACCATCAACATCCTCAAGGGCCTGCGCGACCGGTACGAGGCGCATCACCGCGTCTCGATCACCGATTCCGCGCTGGTCGCGGCGGCCACGCTGGCCGACCGCTACATCAACGACCGGTTCCTGCCGGACAAGGCGATCGACCTGATCGACGAGGCGGGCGCGCGCATGCGCATCCGCCGCATGACCGCGCCGCCGGACCTGCGCGAGTTCGACGACAAGATCGCCGACGCGCGCCGGGAGAAGGAAAGCGCGATCGACGCGCAGGACTTCGAGAAGGCCGCGCGCCTGCGCGACAAGGAGAAGCAGCTCGTCGCCAAGCGGGCCGAGCGCGAAAAGCAGTGGCGCTCCGGCGATCTGGACGTCGTGGCCGAGGTCGACGACGAGCAGATCGCGGAGGTGCTGGCCAACTGGACCGGCATTCCGGTGTTCAAGCTCACCGAGGAGGAGACCACCCGTCTGCTCCGCATGGAGGACGAGCTGCACAAGCGGATCATCGGCCAGGAGGACGCGGTCAAGGCCGTGTCCAAGGCCATCCGCCGCACCCGCGCCGGCCTGAAGGATCCGAAGCGTCCGTCGGGCTCGTTCATCTTCGCCGGTCCGTCCGGTGTCGGTAAGACCGAGCTGTCCAAGGCGCTGGCGAACTTCCTGTTCGGCGACGACGACGCGCTCATCCAGATCGACATGGGCGAGTTCCACGACCGCTTCACCGCCTCGCGGCTGTTCGGCGCCCCTCCGGGCTACGTCGGCTACGAGGAGGGCGGCCAGCTCACCGAGAAGGTGCGCCGCAAGCCGTTCTCGGTCGTGCTGTTCGACGAGATCGAGAAGGCCCACCAGGAGATCTACAACACCCTGTTGCAGGTCCTCGAGGATGGCCGCCTCACCGACGGCCAGGGTCGCACGGTCGACTTCAAGAACACCGTGCTGATCTTCACCTCGAACCTGGGCACGTCGGACATCTCGAAGGCCGTCGGCCTGGGCTTCACCCAGAGCAACGCCGAGGGCTCGAACTACGAGCGGATGAAGCTCAAGGTCAACGACGAGCTGAAGAAGCACTTCCGCCCCGAGTTCCTCAACCGCATCGACGACGTGATCGTCTTCCACCAGCTCACGACCGATCAGATCGTGGAGATGGTGGACCTGATGATCAACCGGGTCGGCAACCAGCTGCGGAACAAGGACATGGAGATGGAGCTGTCCGACCAGGCCAAGAGCCTGCTGGCCAAGCGCGGCTTCGATCCGGTGCTGGGCGCCCGCCCGCTGCGCCGGACCATCCAGCGCGAGATCGAGGATCAGCTGTCGGAGAAGATCCTCTTCGGCGAGGTCGGCCCCGGTCAGATCGTCGCGGTCGATGTCGAGGGCTGGGACGGCGAGGGCACCGGCGAGGACGCGAAGTTCACCTTCGTCGGCCGGCCCAAGCCGGTCGCCCCGGTCGACACCGAGGAGAAGCCGGTCGCGGCGCTCGCGGGCGAGACCGCGACGGCGTCCGGGGAGTAGTCCGGAAGGTTTCACCGCACGGCCCCCTCTCGCACTCGCGAGAGGGGGCCGTCGGCATTCTCCTGGCAACGATTCGGGAGAAATTCGGTGGCGGAACCGTAAGCCGTCGTTCATGGTCATTGACAATGTGCGGCGAAGGGAACCCCATGCTGACCGAGACTCGGATCGATACCTTCATCACCGACGGCTTCGTGAAGGTGGAGCAGGCGTTTTCGCGCGAGACCGCCGCCGCCGGGCGGGAAATCCTGTGGCGGGCAACGGGTTGCGATCCGGACGACGCGTCAACGTGGACCCAGCCGGTGGTCCGGCTGGGGGACATGGCGCAGGAACCGTTCCGGACCGCCGCGAATGCCCCGGCGTTGCGCGAGGCATTCGATCAACTTGTCGGGGCGGGACGGTGGGCGCCCCGAGACAGCCTGGGAAGCTGGCCGATTCGGTTTCCGAGCGCCGTGGCACCGGGTGACGACGGCTGGCATGTGGACGCCAGTTTCGGGGAGGGGACGGACTACCTGAATTGGAGGGTCAACCTGTGGTCCCAGGGCCGCGCGCTGTTGATGCTCTTCCTGTTCTCCGACGTGGACGCCGATGATGCGCCCACCCGGATCAGGGTCGGTTCACATCTGCGGTTGCCGTCGGTGCTGGCGTCGGCCGGGGAAGCGGGCCGGACATTGCTCGAAATGCTGGACACCTACGCGGCCACGGCCGACCTGCCGGAGGCGCTGGCCACCGGACGGGCCGGGGACGTGTACCTGTGTCATCCCTTTCTCGTCCATGCAGCGCAGCCGAACCGGACGGGGCGGCCGAAATTCATGGCGCAGCCGCCGCTGCCCCTGCGCGAGCCGTGTGTGCTCGACCGGCCGGACGGCGCGTACTCGCCGCTGGAGCGGGCGATCCGGCTCGGACTCGGTACGGCGACCGGCTGAACCCGCAGCCGGGTGCGGCCGGGGGAGAAAAAGGGCGGGAGTGCAGGGAAAAATGGGGTCTCGTCTGGTGGATGGCCGCGCGTACCGTGGGTTACGGGTACACGAGATTCGACCGGGGGTATTCCCATGACCGATGCCGACCTGACATTGATTGCCGCGCTACTCGATCGTTCCGGGTCGATGCAATCGATCAAATCCGATACCGAGGGCGGATTCGACGCGTATATCGAGCAGCAGCGCGGGGTGCCGAAACGAATCGAGGTCACGCTGGCCCGGTTCGATACCGAATACGAGCCGATCTACGCGAATCGGCCGATCGCGCAGGTGCCGCCACTGGATTTGCAGCCGCGCGGGATGACTGCCCTGTACGACGCGGTCGGGCGGCTGATCACCGATGTCGGCGCGGAACTGGCGGGGTGCCCGGAAAACGAGCGGCCGGGAACGGTGATCGTCGTCGTGCTCACCGACGGGCACGAGAATTCGAGCCGGGAATGGACGCACGAGGCGGTCCGGGCGCTGATCACCCAGCAGCAGGAGCTGTACAGCTGGAATTTCCTCTTCCTGGGCGCGAATATGGACGCGGTCGAGACCGGTAGCCGGATGGGATTCCGCAGGCAGGATTCGATTACGTACGCCGCCGCGCCGGAGGCCGTTGCGGGGGTATTCCGCGCTGCGGCCGCATATTCCGAGCGCTTGCAGGTTCCCGATCCGGCCGGCGCGTCTCGGGGTTTCACGGACTCCGAACGCGAGCAAGCCGATCCGGGGCGTTGAGCGTGAGCAAGCCGACCCGGGTGTGCCCCACGGGATTTCACTGGCGAGCGCGTGCGTGGAGCGGTGGTGACTCACTGCCAGCCGGGGCGAACGAGTCCTGATTCGTACGCCATTACCACGAGCTGCGTCCGGTCGCGGGCGTTGAGCTTCAACAGGATTCGGCTCACATGGGTGCGGGCGGTGGCCGGGCTCAGGAACAGCCGCTCTGCGATCTCGGCATTGGTCAGGCCCTCCGCGACGAGCGTCATCACTTCGCGCTCCCGATCGGTCAGCTCGGTCAGCTCGGCCGCGGGCGCGGGCTTTGCGCGCGAGGCGAATTCCGCGACCAGGCGGCGAGTGACGCTGGGGGACAGCAGCGCATCGCCCCCGGCCACCACCCGCACCGCCTTCACCAGGTCCGCGGGCTCGGTGTGCTTGACCAGGAATCCCGTTGCGCCCGAACGCATCGCCTCGAAGACGTACTCGTCGAGCTCGAAGGTGGTCAGCACCACCACCCGGACCTCGGCCAGCGCGGGATCCGCGGCGATCTGCCGGGTGGCGGCCAGCCCATCCAGCACCGGCATCCGGATGTCCATGAGCACCACGTCCGGCACCAACTCCCGGCACAGCCGCACCGCCTGCTCCCCGTCGGCAGCCTCCCCGGCCACCTCGATCCCCTCCTGCGCGTCCAGCAGCGCCGCGAACCCGCCCCGCACCAGCGCCTGATCGTCGGCAACCACGACTCGAATGTTCATCAGCTCTCCTCGGGGATCGGGAGGTGGGCGGTGACGCGGAACCCGCCGGTGCGCAGCGGGACGGCGGACAGGTCGCCACCCAGGGCGTGTGCGCGCTCAACCATTCCGGTGATGCCATTGCCGCCCGGGGTTGTGGATGGTTGTGGAGCGTTCGGCGGCGCGGTGTTTTCGACCGACAGCAGCAGCTCGCCGGGGGAATAGTTCACGCCGACAATCGCTTCGGAGCCCGGGGCGTGGCGCAGCACGTTGGTCAGCGATTCCTGCACGATGCGGGCCGCGGCCACGTCCAGCACTGCGGGCAGGCGTCCCGGGGTGCCGTTGACCTCGGCCCGCACCACCAGGCCCGCGGCCCGGGCCGGTTCCAGCAGTGCATCCAGCTCGCTGACCCGCACCGTCGGACTCGTCGGCGCCGCAACGGGTTCGGTGCCCGCGCGAATCGACTGCAGCAGTGCGTGCACCTCGCCGAGCGCGTCGCGGCTGGCCGATTTGATCGCCGCCAGTGCGGTCGCCGCCTGCTCGGGCCGGCGGTCCAGCAGTTCCAGCGCCACCGAGGATTGCACATTGATCAGCGAGAGGCTGTGCGCGAGCACGTCGTGCAGTTCGCGGGCGATCGCCAGGCGCTCCTGGGTCGCGCGCTGCTCGCGCTGCGCTGCCTCCCGGGCCTGTTCGGCCTGCCGGTTGCGGCGGGCGGATTCGGCGCGCTGGCGCCGGGCCTGATGTACCACCCGCCGCTGCCGCGCGCCCTCGGCCAGCGCGACCAGCACCGAGAGCCAGGCCAGCAGACCGAGGATCTGCCAGTAGTTGGACGGATGCCCGGCGATCCCGGGCGCGGGCCACACCATCAGTAGAAAGCCGAGGGGCACGACCGGATACGTGTACCAGCGCGGGCCGCGCGTGGCGGCGGACAGGAACGCGATGGCCAGGGCGATGAAGACGGGACCGTATCCGAAACCCGCGAGCAGGTAGGTCAGGGTGACGACCAGCGTGCCAACCAGCACCGGCACCGGGTATCGCCGTCGCGCCACCAGCAGCAGCGGACCGGCCAGCAGCAGCGCGTAGCCGAACGCGTTCAGCTCCCGCGAACCGTGGTGGTGCCAGTGCAGGTTCGCCGCATGCCCGGCACCCACCTGGATGAAGGCCACGATCAGCGCCAGCAGCACGGTGCCGCGACCCGGGCGCATACGTGATTCCACTCCCGAACGGTAGCGCCACACCGGCGGAAATGCGCCCTGCGCACCGCGAATTACGTCGGGATACGTACGGCCGATCGCGCCCGGCGGCGGATGTATCGCGCGGGCATCGCGCGGATTCTCGAAGGCATGAACGATTCGGAATCCACCGGCGGGACAGTGGTTGCGCAGGCGCCCACCGGACCCGACTCGGCCGCCGCGGTCGTGTACACCGAGGCCCTGACCAAGCGCTACGGCGACCAGGTCGCCGTCGACGCGGTCGACATGACGGTGCATCGCGGCGAGATCTACGGCTTCCTGGGCCCCAACGGCGCCGGTAAGACCACCACGCTACGCATGCTGGTCGGGTTGATCCGCCCGACGTCGGGCACGGCCACCGTGCTGGGCCACCATCCGGGCGATCCGCGGGTGTTGCGTCGCACGGGGGTGCTGATCGAGGGTCCGGGCTTCTATCCGTACCTGTCCGGCCGCGACAATCTGCGCGTGCTCGCCAGGTACCGGGGCAGCACCCGCGACGACGTGGAGGACGTGCTGCGACGCGTGGGCCTGTCCGAGCGCGGCAACGACCGCTTCCGCGCCTACTCCCTCGGGATGAAGCAGCGCCTCGGCGTGGCCGCGGCCCTGCTGGGCCGCCCGGACCTGCTGATTCTGGACGAACCCACCAACGGCCTGGATCCGGCCGGAATGGCCGAGATGCGGGAGCTGATCATCGATCTGGCCGCCGACGGGCACACCGTCGTGCTGTCCTCCCACCTGCTCAGCGAGGTGCAGGAGATCTGCGACCGCGTCGGTGTCATCTCCCGAGGGCGCCTGCTCGCGCAGTCCACGGTGAGTGAATTGCGTGGCGCGGCAACCCTTTTCCTGCGGGCCGAGCCCGCCGAACTCGCCTTCCCCGCGGTGCGCGCGGTGGTGGGTGAGCGATCCGCACTGCTGACCGCCGCCGGCATCAGAGTCGATGCGGGTACGGCAACGGCGCCGAAGGTGGCGCGTGCGGTGATCGAGGCGGGCGCGGACCTGCTGGAACTGCGCACCGATGAAAAGTCCTTGGAGGAGGTCTTTTTCGAAATGACCAAGACGGAGGACGCGTCATGACCGAATCATCGTCGACTGTCCGGGAAGTGCGACCGGGACAACGCGCTATGAGAGATCTATTGGATTGCACGCGAGCGGAATTCACGCGGCTGCGAAAATGGCCCGCGTTCTGGACAATTCTCGGCGCCTGGATCGTGCTCAATCTCGTCTTCGCGTATCTGTTCAATTATCTTGCCTACACGACGGGTTCGAATACGCGGATGTCCGACGGCCAGCCGCGCGCGATCCTGTTGCAGCTTATGCTGCCCGCGGCGGTGCCGGAGGTGTTCACCCAGGGCATGGCGATGTTCGGCGGGGCGTTGATGTTGGTGCTCGGCGCGCTGGTGACCGGTAGCGGATATGGTTGGGGCAGTTGGAAAACCGTTCTCACCCAGGGGCCGTCGCGCGTGCGGGTGATCGGCGGGACGGTGATCGCGCTGGCGGGCATCGTGGTGGGGCTGGTGCTGACCGCCTTCGTCGTCGACACCGGGGTCGCCGCGCTGATCGGCGCGGTCCAGCATCAGGCGCTGGCGCTGCCCGGATTCGGGCGGATCGTGCTCGGAATCGTCACGGGCACAGTCATTCTCGCGATGTGGACGCTGGCGGGCGCGCTGATCGGTGTGCTGGCCCGGGGTCCGGCGCTGGCCGTGGGGCTGGGGCTGGTCTACGTGCTGGTGGTGGAGAATCTGCTGCGCGGCGTGGCGTCCATCTTCTCGCCGATCCGGTCGATCACCGATCATCTCCCCGGCACGGCGGCGGGATCGCTCGCGGGCGCGATGCGCACGGTCAAGGGCGCCGCGACGCCCGGGGTGCTGGATATTCTGTCCCGCCCGGCCTCATTCGTGGTGCTCGGAATCTACATCGTAGTTTTCGCCATGGGGACCGTGTGGTTGGTGCGTCGTCGCGACATGGCCTGAGCGTTTCGGACGAGTGCGCCCCGGAACGGCGTCGGCCGAAACCGGCTCACGTGGGCCGGATGTGTCGGGCCCCCGCGGTATCGTCCGGGCATGAGTGATGAGCCGATTGGCGTACCCGATCTGTCGGCGCGGCCGTTCGATCTCACCGCCGAGCGGACGATGGCCGCATCTCCGCAGGCGCTGTACAGCGCCTGGACCGAGCGGTTCGGCGACTGGTTCGCCGCACCGGATTCGGTGCTCATGCGGGCCGCGGTGAACGCGCCCTTCTTCTTCCAGGCCGAGGGCGGTGGGGCCCGGCATCCGCACTACGGCCGCTTCCTGCGGCTCGAGCCCGCGCGGCTGGTCGAGCTGACGTGGGTGACGGGCGCGGGGGGCACCGAGGGCGCCGAGACCGTCGTCACCGTCGAGCTCGCCCCGGCCGGGGAGGGCACCCACCTGACCCTGAACCACCGCGGATTCGCCGGCGAGGCCGCCCGCGACCGGCACAGCCAGGCCTGGCCGATGGTGCTCGAACAGCTCGACGAGCGCACCAGGGGTTGGTAGATCGTTTACGGCTCGAGCATGGTGATCGGTCGCGGCGAACGGGTAGGTTCGTGGTCGGACGGCGTTCTATTCCAACGGCGAAAGGACAGTGATGCCAACACGTAGCGCGCGCACCGCATGGAGCGGGGGCCTGCAGGACGGTTCCGGACAGGTCGAGCTGGTCAGCTCCGGCGTCGGCAAGTACGACGTGTCGTTCCCCAAGCGCGCGGCCGACAACGCCGACGGCACGACCAGCCCGGAGGAGCTGATCGCGGCCGCGCACTCCTCATGCTATGCGATGGCGCTGTCGGCGCAGATCGGCAATGCCGGCGGCACCGTGCAGAGCCTGGACGTCAACGCCGATGTGACCCTGGGGCCGGATCCGGCGGGCGGGTTTCGCATCAGCGGAATCAAGCTGACCGTCCGCGGCCGAGTCACCGGTATCGACGCGGCGGCATTCCAGACCGCTGCGGCAGAGGCCAAGGCCGGGTGCCCGGTCAGCAAGGCGCTCGCCGGGGTCGACACCATCGAGCTGGACGCCGCGCTCGAGGCCTGACACGTCACGCGGACCACTGGACTCTCCGAACCTGATGAAGGGGCCGCGGCCGCCTTCACCGGTTCGCAGAGTCCAGTCTGCCCGACGCGCTCGTGGCCGGATCGTTTGTCCGGTCCCGGCCACGAGCACCGTGAGGTCAGGCGGCCGGGCAACGAGGGTCAGTTCGTCTTGCTCGTCACGTCGAGCACAACCTCGAACTCGAGCAGCGAGGCCCCGGTGGCCACCGGCTTGCGGCTCGGGTCGCCCGCATGGGCCTCCTTGGCCGGGCCGTCCCGCCACGCGGCGAAGGACTCCTCCGAATCCCACTGCGTGACAACGAAATACCGGTTGTCACCGGCGACCGGGCGGAGCAGCTGGAACCCGAGGAAGCCCGGCGAGTTCTCCACCGCGTGGGCGCGATGGGCGAACCGCTTCTCCAGCTCGGGTCCCGCGCCCTCGGGCACCTCGATTGCATTGATCTTTACGACAGCCATGCGCACCAGGCTAGCGCCGGGCCGACGCGGGCGCCCCTACCGCCTGGTGGATGACGCGGTGGACCGAGTAGCCCTCGAGGCGGCCCGGCACCGTTCAGCAAACTCCAGGTGAACGAGATCGCCGGCGCCTGTGCGATAAGTCCGCGGGCCGCCTAACGTTCCCGGCAGTGAACGGTCCCGCGATTGCGGATCCTCCACCGCACTCCCGATACTCCATCGTGCCGAGGCGGAGCAGGCTTCCGCGCTCGGGCGGAGAAGCAGGGAGCGCGATGCGGTCATGACGGTGCAATTCGAGGGTCGTCGGGCGCTGCGCGATCGTCGCCGCCCGCGTGTCCCGCACTTCGGGCAGTTACTGACCGCCGCCGTGGACCATCGCCCCGACGCGGTGGCGATCCGGTTCGATCCCACCGGGGAGCCGGACGACCACCGCGACATCATCTACGCGGACCTGGACGGGGCCTCCACGCGGCTGGCGCGGGAGCTGATCGATCGCAGTGTCGGCGCGGGGGACGTGGTGGCCGTCGCCCTGGGCCGCGGCATCGAATCGGTGGTGTCGGTGTGGGCGGTCGCGAAAACGGGCGCGGCGTACCTCCCGGTGGACCCGGCCTTCCCCGCGGAACGTATCGGCCACATCCTCGCCGACTCCGGAGCAGCGCTCGGGGTGACGCTGACCCGGCATCGCGGGGCACTTGGCGCGGGTATCCCCTGGATCGAGCTGGACGAGCCGGAACAGGCCGGGGCGATTGCCGGGCGTCCGGCGGACCCGGTGACCTACCTGGATCGGGTGCGCAGGATTCACGACCAGCATCCGGCGTATGTCATCTACACCTCGGGCTCCACGGGACGGCCCAAGGGGGTCGTGGTCACGCATTCCGGCCTCGGCCCGCTGGTCGCCGCGGCGCAGCGGAGATACGGGGTGGACGCCGCGTCGCGGGTGCTGCAGCTCTGCTCGCTCAGCTTCGATGTGTCGGTGCTCGAGCTGCTGCTGGCGTTTGCTTCGGGTGCGACCCTGGTGGTGGCGCCGCCCGGTGTGGTCGGTGGCGCCGATCTCGCGGATCTCATACGGCGAGAACGGATCTCCCACCTGCTCATCACGCCCGCCGCGCTGGAATCGGTGGACGCTACCGACCTGCCGGACCTGCGGGTCGTGGTGGTTGCGGGAGACCGATTCGGCCCGGAGCTCGCGAATCGCTGGAGCGGTGCACGGGCCTTCCACAACGGATACGGGCCGACCGAGGCGACGATCCTGGCGACCGGCAGCGCCGCGATCCGGCCCGGCGAGCCGATCACGATCGGCGCCCCCTTTCCGGAAGTCGGTGCGTGGGTGCTGGATTCGCGGCTCGAGCCCGTGCCCTTCGGGGTGGTCGGTGAGCTGTACCTGTCGGGTCCGGCCCAGGCGCGAGGCTATCTCGGTCGGCCCGGCCTGACGGCGCAGCGTTTCGTGGCCGCGCCGGGGTACGCCGGGACTGCGGGTTCCAGGATGTACCGCACCGGTGACCTGGTACGACGGCGTGACCACGGGGAACTGGAGTTCGTCGGCCGCGCGGACTTCCAGGTGAAGATCCGCGGAATTCGCGTCGAGCCCAGCGAGGTCGACGAGGTGCTGTCCGATCACCCGGACGTGGATGTCGCGTTGACGGTCGGATCTGAATTACCTTCGGGTGCAACTGGATTGGTTTCCTACATCGTAGGGCGTGCCGGAACCACCCCGGATGCAGGGGAACTGGTCACTTTTGCCGCCGGTCGGCTACCGGATCACCTTGTGCCCGTGCTGATCACGGTCCTGGACGAGTTGCCGCTGACGCCTGTCGGCAAGATCGACCGGGCGGCGCTGCCCGAACCCGTCTTCGCTCGCCCGTACCGCGCGCCGGAGACCGCCGACGAGCGGACCCTCGCAACGCTGTTCACCGAGTTGCTCGCAGTACCCACGGTCGGGGCCGACGATTCGTTTCTCGCACTCGGCGGCGACAGCATCACGTCGCTGCGGCTGGTGTCGCGAGCCCGGGCGGCGGGGCTGGCGTTCGGTCCCGCCGACGTGTTCGAGCACCGGACGGTGGCGGCGCTCGCACGGATCGCGGTCCGTGTCGAGCCCGAGGCTGACACCGCTCCCTCGGATACGCCGCTGGTCCAGGTGCCGGACGAGGACCTGGCGGCCTGGCGACAGCGATACGAACACATCTCGGAGGTCCTGCCGCTCGCGCCGATGCAGGCCGGTCTGCTGTTCCATCTGGAACTCGCGGCCGGGGTGGTCGACGACTACCTCGGCCAGTTCGTGCTGGAACTGTCCGGCGTCGTCGATGCGGACCGGCTGCGTCTGGCGGTTCGGGCCCTGTTCGATCGGCACGACAATCTGCGGGTCGCGTTCGCGCGCACCGCCGATGGGACTCCGGTACAGCTCGTCATCGACCCCATCGACCTGCCGTGGCAGCAGCACGAGGGCGTCCGCGATGCCGACCTGCCCGCACTGCTGACCGCCGCGCAGCGCCTGGATCCGGCGCGGCCGCCCCTGGCGCGATTCACCCTGTGCCGCACGGAGTCCGGATGCACCTACCTCGCGATCACCGCGCACCACATCCTGATCGACGGCTGGTCGATACCGCTGCTGGTGCGGGATCTGCTGGCGCTGTACGCCGCGCACGGTGCGGCGGCCGCGCTGCCCCGCCCACGCCCCTACCGTGACTATCTGCGATGGCTGGCCGCTCGGGACAGCGCTGCCGCGCGCCGTGTGTGGGCCACGGCGCTGACCGGTGCGACGCCCACCGCGCTCACCGCCGCACTCGAGCGTCCCGGCACGCCGGTCACGGGATTTCGCTGTCACGAGGTCGTGGTGCCCACCCCGCACACGGCGGCGCTGGTTGCCGCCGCCGCGGCGGCCGAGGTAACGGTGAACACCCTGGTCCAGGCGGCCTGGGGGCTGGTGCTGTCGGCCACCACCGGTCACGCCGACGTGGTGTTCGGCGCCGTCGTCTCGGGGCGGCCCGCCTCCCTGGCGGGTGTCGACGAAATGGTCGGCATGTTCGTCAACACCATCCCCGTGCGGGTGCGCATCGATCCGCACGAGACCGTGACCGAACTGCTGGCCCGGCTGCAGCGCGAGCAGGCCGCGCTGCTGGACCACCACCACCTCGGACTGCCCGAGATGCAACGAGCCGCGGGCGCCGACGAGTTGTTCGATACCCTGGTGGCCTTCGAGTCTTTCCCGGTCGATGCCGCTGGATTGCGCAGCGCGGCAGGCGATGTCGACGGTCTCGCGATCGCCGACATCCGGGAGGCCGACTACGGTCACTACCCGCTGACCGTGGTGGTCACCGTGGATGCGCAGATTCGAATCCAATTTCCTTACCGCAGTGACATTTTCAGCGAGGAATCGGTCCGGGATCTGGCCGATCGGCTGCTGCGCGTGCTGGACGAGTTCGCCCGGCGCCCGGGCCTGCGACTGGCCGGAATCGACCTGGTCGACGCGGCCGAACGGGATCGGCTGACCACGGCGTCCGGTGGCGCGCCGACGCTGTCCGGTCGCATGCCCGACCTGCTGACGCGCGGGGTTGCCCTCGGGCGCGACCGCACCGCGATCCGCCATCGCGGGGTATCGGTCGGCTACGGCGAACTCGACGCGTACTCCTCCCGGCTGGCCCGTGTCCTGATCGAACGCGGTGTGGGACCCGAACATGTTGTCGCCCTGGCCTTGCCGCGCTCGTACGAGATGGTCGCCGCGGTCTGGGCGGTGGCCAAGGCCGGTGGTGCGTACGTTCCGGTGGATCCGACGTATCCCGAGGATCGGGTGCGGTACATGCTGGCCGATTCCGGCGCCGTGCTCGGCGTGAGCATCGCCGCGTTCGCCGATCGGCTGCCAGTGGGGGCGACATGGCTGATCCTGGACGATCCGGCGACCGAGGCATCATGCGCGGGGCAGTCGAGCGATCCGATCGGCGATGCGGATCGGCTTGCGCCGCTGCGGCTTTCGCATCCGGCGTATCTGATCTACACCTCCGGATCGACGGGGGCACCCAAGGGCGTGGTGGTCTCGCACGAGGGGCTCGCGGCGCTGACCCAGTACGCACGCGAGGCGCTCCAGGTCGACGCCGGACATCGCGTGCTGGATCACACCACACCGAGTTTCGATCCCACCGTGCAGCAGTGGCTGATGACGTTCAGCACCGGCGCCACCCTGGTGATCGCGCCGTCCGACCTGATCGGCGGCGAAGACCTCGCGGAACTGGCTCGCGCCGAACGGATTACGCACTGGATGAGCATTCCGGCGGTCCTGGCGACCGTCGACCCCGGCGGACTTCCGGAGCTGCGGGTCGTGGTTTCCGGCGGCGACGCGCTGACCGAAGATCTCGTGTCTCGATGGCAGCCGGGTCGTCGGTTCGTCAACGCGTATGGTCCGACCGAGGCGACGGTAGGCTCGACCGGCGTCTGCGTCGTGGCGGGCCGGAAGATCACGATCGGCACCCCGAAGTACGGCATCACCACGATGGTGCTGGACTCCCGGTTGCGGCCCGTGCCGCCCGGCGTCGTCGGCGAGCTCTACCTGTCCGGGGTCGGACTGGCGCGGGGCTATCACGGCAGGCCCGGCCTCACCGGGCAGCACTTCCTCGCCGATCCGTGGGGACCGGCGGGGCGGCGCATGTACCGGACCGGTGATCTCGTGCGGTGGACCACCGGACCCGCCGGCACTCCTGAACTGGAATACCTGGGGCGCACGGACTCTCAGGTCAAGATCCGCGGCATCCGCGTCGAACTCGGCGAGATCGACGCCGCACTGCGCGCACTCCCCGGCATCGATTTCGCCCTCACGGTGGGCCGCCGCAACGGCGCCGGTGCGCTCGTTCCGGTCTCGTACGTGCTGGCGGCGCCGGGCCACCCACTCGACCCGGCCGCCGTGCGCGCCGATCTCACCGCCCGCCTGCCCCGGCATCTGATCCCGGCGGCGCTGATGATGCTGGACCGGGTGCCGCTCACCCCGATGGGCAAGGTGGACCGCAAAGCCCTGCCCGCACCGGTATTCGCGACCGGGGACTATCGGCCGCCGGTCACCGCCGACGAGCGGATGGTGTGTGAGATCTTCGCCGAGGTGCTCGGAGCGGATCGAATCGGGCTGGACGACAACTTCTTCGAATGCGGCGGCAGTTCGCTGCTTGCCACCCGGGTGGCCGCGCGGCTGAGTTCCGTACTGGGACACCGGGTACCGGTCACGGCGCTGTTCACCGCCGCGACACCCGGGGCCCTGGCCGCGGGGCTGCGGGCCGGCCGGATCGACGCGGCCGGTGCGTTCGAGGTGCTGCTGCCGATCCGCCCGGGTGGCGGGTCGGCGCCGCTGTTCTGCGTCCATCCGATCGGCGGTATCGCCTGGTCGTTCGCCGGCCTGGCGGCGCACCTGGACCCCGATCGGCCCCTCTACGGACTGCAGTCACCGGCGCTGGCATCGGACGAGCCGCCGCCCGCCTCCATCGAGGACTGGGCCCGTCGCTACCTGCGGGAAATGCGGACGGTCCAGCCGTCCGGGCCCTACCATCTGCTGGGCTGGTCGCAGGGCGGTGTGATCGCCCATGCGATCGCGGCCCTGCTGCAGGCCGAGGGCGAGCAGGTGGGGCTGCTCGCGATGATGGACAGCCGCCTGGTCCACGAGTCCGGCGCGGTCGCCGGTCCCGAACCGATCGAGCTGCTCAGCGGGCTGCTCGGGCGGTCGTTCGACGATGCCCCGGCCCCCGAGATCCACGACGTGCCGCAGCTGGTCGAGTACCTGTCCCGTTTGCCCGAGCCGTTCGCATCCTTCGGCGCCGACCGGATCTCCCGGGTGCTCGAGGCAGCGGTGAGTTCGCTCGAGGCCGAATACCATCCGGTCCCGGTGGCGGGCGATCTGGTCTATTTCACTGCCTCGCAGGACGATCCGACCGGAGTGGCGGGCGCATCGACGTGGACCGGCGCGATGCTCGGCGGCATCCGTAATCATCCGGTCGCGGTCACCCACTGGCACATGACCACCGGCGCGGCCCTAGCACGGATCGGTGCGGTGCTGACCGAGACCCTGGCGGGTGCGCGTCCCGCTCGAGAGGACTAGCCCGTGACCGCCCGTTCCTTCGTCGGGACTCGCTCGGATGTCCTCTGGCGCAGCCTGTTCGACGAGCAGATCCGTCCGGACGGTCACGAGCGCGTGCTCGCGGACTGGATCGGCGACTACCTCACCCGTCCGCACGAGGACCTCGGCCGCGGCGGCCCGGTCTGCCCCTACGTCCGGCCCGCGATCACCCACCGCAGCATGGTGGCGGCGTTCGTGCCGGGCGCGGCCGAGCTCACCGAGGATCGCATGCGCTCGATCGTCCTGGACGCCTTCGACATTCACGCCGAACTCGTTGCGGCGACCCCGGATCGCCGCGGACCGCAGGTGGTGATCACCGTGTTCCCGGAGTTGTCCGACGTCGGGCGAGTGGACAGCGTGCACGCCGCGCACAAGGACCTGTTCGTCGGCAACGGGCTCATGCTGGGGCAGTTCTATCCCGGATGCGGCCAGCCTGGCCTGTGGAACAGCGACTTCCGCCCGCTCGACGCGCCGTTGCCGATGCTGGTGGTCCGGGAGATGATGAACACCGACTACCCCTTTCTGGTCGGGGATCCGGACTGGGTGTACGCGTATCTCACCAAGTTCGCCCGCGGACTCCCGGCCAAGCTGCGCCGCACGATGGCCGAACGGTCGCACCTGACCGACGGTCCGTCCGCGGTCGCCATCACCGACCATCGCGCGCACGATGTCGGTGAGTTCGCCGGCAGCGCGTGAGGTCGTGCGCGTGCGACCGCGGCCGGACCGCAGCCGTCAGCCGCGCAGCACGTGCCGCCCGATCGCCCACTTGTGCACCTCGGTGGGCCCGTCGTACAGGCGGAACGCGCGCATGTCCCGGAAGATCATCTCCACGACCGTCTCGTCGCTGATGCCGATGCCGCCCAGCACCTGCACGCAGCGATCGGCGACCTTGAAAAGCTCTTCGGAGACATAGGATTTGGCCATCGAGCTTTCGTGCCGGGCCTTGTGGCCGTTGTCCATCAGCCAGCAGGCATGCCAGATGGTCAGCCGGCACTGGTGCAGCGCGATCTCGTTGTCCGCCAACATGAACGAGACGCCCTCGTGCTCCCCGATGGGCTTACCGAAGGCGGTGCGGGTGCGGGCGTGCTCGACGGCGATGCGCTGCGCCCGTTCGGCCGCGCCGAGCCACCGCATGCAGTGGGTCAGGCGCGCCGGGGCCAGGCGCAGCTGCGCGTACCGCAGCGCCTGACCGGTCTCGCCGAGGACGGATTCCCTTGGCAGTGTGAGGTTTTCGAAGCTCACCACGCCGTGCCCGCCGACGTAGTTGCGGTCCATGGTGTTCATGGTGCGCTCGATGACGATGCCCGGATCCCCGCCCTCGGTGAGGAACAGCGTCGGGCCCTCCGGGAGATGCGGGTTGGCCTCGAGCCGGGCCATGATGATCCAGGTCTTGGCGCCGTCCGCGCCGGTGATGAGCCACTTTCGGCCGTTGATGGTGAATTTCTCGCCGTCGAAGGTCGCGGTGGTGGCCAGCTGGCCCGGGTCGGATCCGGCCCCGTCGGGTTCGGTCATCGCGAAGACCGAGCGCTGCTGACCGTTGATCACCGGCATCAGGTAGCGATCGATCTGCGCGGCGTCGGCCACCCTGGACAGCAGGAACATGTTGCCCTCGTCGGGCGCGGCGCAGTTCATCGCGACCGGGCCGAGGGTCGACCACCCCGCGGCCTCGTACAGCACGGCCTGCTCGAGATGGGACAGGCCGCGCCCGCCCAGTTCCACCGGGGCCTGCACGGTCAGCAGCTGCTCCGCCCGCGCCAGCTCCACCAGTTCCTGCCGCAGTTCGTCGCTGGGACCGTGGGAGGTCAGCCGCGGATCGCGCTCGTAGGGAACGATCTTGTCGATGATGAACCGGCGCACCCGATCGCGTTCGGCGGCGAGGTCGTCGGGAATCGAGAAGTCGATCATCGGTGGGGTCACCTTCGTTCGTGAAACACGGCGTTTGCGAGCTTGCGAGCAGACCATGGACACAGCGCGCCCCCGCGCACGACGGAGCCGAGCGCTAGCGAGGCATAGTCGTGAGCGGGTCGGCTCGGTCCCTGCTCGGCGGGCACAGCCGAGCATACGACGCACCCCGGGGCAGACTGAAGGCACCCGACCTCAAATGCCCCGGAATCCGGCCCGTCGCGGTATCAGCCGAGGACCGACCGCAGGAACGCCGACACCTCGGTGCGGTAGGCCAGCGGCTGATCGTCGTGGACGAGGTGCCCGGCGTCGGGGACCAGCACGTGCCGGGCGTTCGGATTCATCTCGGCCATCCGCCGCATCTGGCCGGGCGGCGTGATCGTGTGCTCGCCCTCCAGCAGCAGCGCGGGCACCCGCAGCGACTTCCATTCGGTCCAGAAATCGCGGGTGCCCCACTCCTCGGAGATATCGCGGAAGGTCGACACCTCGCCGTGCAGCCGGTAACCGTCCGGGCCGCGGGTGAACGAGTCGAGGAAGTAGCGCCCGGCCACGGGACCGAAGAACTCCAGCACCGCGTCGTCGTCCGGGAAGGGCTGTGGCCACCCGGCGATCATCTCCGCCCAGTCCCGTGCTGTCCGCCCGCGGAAGTCCGGCGCCATGTCCTCCACCACCAGCGCGCGCACCCGCTCCGGATGGCGTGCGGCGAACATCCAGCCGTGCAGCCCGCCCATGGAGTGGCCGATCACCACCATCGGCCCGGTGATCGCGGCGGTGGCTGCGGCCAGATCCGCCACGAACGCCTCGGTGGTCAGCTCGAGCGGGGCGGGGCGGCCGTGCCCGGCGGCGTCGAAGGTGTAGAGCTGCCCGAACTCACGCAGCCAGTCCAGCTGCCCGCGCCAGGTCCGCGCGCTGCCCATCAGGCCGTGCAGCAGCAGAATCGGCGCACCGGCGCCACCCTCGTCGATCACCATCGCCCCGACCATACGGCCCGGCCGCCGGTACCCACGCCGCGGCTCGGCAAACCTCGCCACTGTGCATCGCCTAGGATGTTCTCGCATGAGTAGGCTCGGCCCGGAGACAACAGCATGAGTTCGGAATTGCACGTCGATGTCTCCGCCGGTGTTGCGGTGCTCACGCTCAACCGTCCCGCCCAGCAGAACGCGTTCACCCCGGCGATGGCCGCGGAACTGAGTGCCGCGCTGCGCCGGTGCGATGTCGAGGACGCCGTCCGGGCGGTGGTCATCACCGGCACGCCGCCCGCATTCTGCGCCGGCGCCGACCTGTCCAATCGGGTCGGAGAGGTCAGCGGCACCATCGATCCCCCGCCGTGGCGGGTGCGCAAGCCTGTCATCGCGGCGGTCAACGGCCACGCCGTGGGCATCGGGCTGGCGCTGGCCCTGCAGTGCGACCTGCGCTATATGGCCCGCGACGCGGTCTACGGACTCAACCAGGTGCGCCGGGCCGTGATGGCCGACGGTTACGCGCACTGGACGCTGCCGCGGCTGGTCGGGATGGCCAATGCGGCCGACATCATGCTCACCGGCCGCACCTTCGACGGCGAGGAGGCCAAGGCCATGGGCCTGGCCAACGACAGCCTGCACGCCGGTGAGGTGCTACCGACGGCCATGGCCGTCGCCCACGACATCGCGGGCGGTTCGGCGCCGCTACCCGCCGGGCTGTCCAAGCGACTCCTCTGGGAGGGACTGGGGATGGCCCCCGAGGCGGTCGGCCAGCTGGAAACCGAGTTGAACTCCTTTGTCGCCAAGAGCATCGACGGCGGCGAGGGCATGGCGGCGTTCAAGGACCGTCGCCAGCCCCGGTGGACCGGCAGCGTCAACGAGGAATGGCCCGCCTGGGAGGTACGGGCCGAACCGGAGCGGCCCAGCCTGGACTGACGCTATGCGTGTCCGCCGACGAGGATCATCAGGTAGATCACCGCGACGATGCACATGAGTACGGTCCCGACGACACCGAGGATGTATCCGACCAGTACCTGCGTGCGTCCACCGAAGGCGCCGCCGGAACGCTCGATCTGATCCAGGGCCCGCTTACCCATCGCCCACGCGATGGGACCCAGTGCGCCGCAACAGAACACGCTCAGGGCACCGAGCAGCAGCACGGTCGTCGCGTGCGGGTGCTCGATCGGCTGCCCGATCGGTTGGTCGGGCAGATCCCCGTAGTAGGGACCCTGGTTCCACATGGCCACCCCATGAGTCTACGGGGGTTGCCGGAGGAAAGCGTGTTGACGCGCAGGCCTTTACGCCCGGCGCTGGCGGGCGATGTCGGCGAGCACGACGCCCGCGGCCACCGAGGCGTTCAGCGATTCGACGGGGCCGGCCATCGGAATGCTCAGGATCTGATCGCAGTTCTCGCGCACGAGCCGGGACAGTCCCTTGCCCTCCGAGCCGACCACCACGACTGTCGGTGTGGTGCCGTCGAATTCGTCGAGGGTGGTGTCGCCCCCCGCGTCCAGGCCGATGACCTGCACCCCGGTACTCGCCCAATCCTTCAGCGTGCGAGTCAGATTGGTGGCGCGCGCCACGGGCAGCCGGGCCGCCGCGCCGGCGCTGGTGCGCCAGGCCACCGCGGTGACGCTGGCGCTGCGGCGCTGCGGGATGACCACGCCGTGGCCGCCGAACGCGGCGACCGAGCGGATCACCGCGCCGAGGTTGCGTGGATCGGTGATGTTGTCCAGCGCCACCAGCAGCGCGGGTTCGGCCGAGCCGCGGGCGGCCACGAGCAGATCGTCGGGATGCGCGTAGCGGTAGGGCGGCACCTGCAGCGCCATGCCCTGATGTAATCCGTTGGAGCTCAGCCGATCCAGGTCCGTGCGCGGCACCTCGAGGATGGAGATGCCGGTGTCGGCGGCGATCTTCACCGACTCGGTCAGGCGCTCGTCGTTCTCGGCGCCCACCGCGACGTACAGCGCGGTCGCCGGGACCCCGGCGCGCAGGCACTCCACCACGGGATTGCGGCCGAGCACCAGCTCGGGGGAGTCCTCGTTGCGGCGTCCGGCGGTCCGGCCCGCGGGCGCGCGGCCCCCGCCCTTCGCCGCGGCCTTGGCCGCCGCGACCGCCCGCTTGTGCGCGGGATGGTAACTGCGGTCCTCCGCCTTGGGGGTCGCGCCGCGGCCCTCGAGCCCGCGGCGGCGCTGACCGCCGGAGCCGACCGTCTGGCCCTTCTTGCTGCCGCCCTTGCGAATCGCGCCGCGGCGCTGCGAGTTTCCTGCCATCAGTCGGCCCTCCGTGTCTGTGGTGACACCAGCGACCATTCGGGGCCGTCGGGTGTGTCGGTGACCTCTACGCCGGCGGCCTGCAGCCGGTCGCGCACCGCGTCGGCCTCGGCCCAGTTCTTCGCCGCGCGGGCCTGCTGGCGGCGGTCGAGCTCGGCCCCGACCAGCACCTCGAGCGCGCCGTCGGCCGCGGAGGAGTCCTGGGCGCCGGCCCAGTGCGGATCGAGGGGATCCACGCCGAGGATGCCGAGCATCGCACGCACCTGACCGGCCAGCTCGCGCGCGGTATCGCCCGAGCCGGACTCCAGCGCCTTGTTGCCCTCGTGCACGACGCTGTGAATTTCGGCCAGCGCCTTGGGAATTCCGAGATTGTCGTCCAGCGCCTCGGCGAAGGCATCGGTCCACTTGCCGACCGGGATCTCGCCGAGCCGCTCGGTCGCCCGCCGGACGAACGCCTCGAGCCGCTGATAGGTCGCCGCGGCGTCGCGCAGGGCCTGATCCGAGTACTCCAGCATCGAGCTGTAGTGCGCGCTGCCCAGATAGAACCGAAGTTCCACGGCGCGAACGTGTTCGAGCACATTCGGCACGGCCAGCGTGTTGCCGAGCGACTTGGACATCTTCTCCCCGCCCAGGGTCACCCAGCCGTTGTGCAGCCAGTAGCGCGCGAAACCGTCACCGGCGGCACGGGATTGGGCGATCTCGTTCTCGTGGTGCGGGAACACCAGATCCATACCGCCGCAATGGATGTCGAATTCGGGGCCGAGATAGTACCCGGCCATGGCCGAGCACTCCAGGTGCCAGCCCGGGCGGCCGGGACCCCACGGCGAGGGCCAGGTCGGCTCGCCGGGCTTGGCGGCCTTCCACAGCGTGAAATCGCGCGGGTCGTGCTTGCCCTCCCCGGCGCTCTCGCCCTGGTGCACGTCGTCGAGCTTGTGGCCCGACAGGGCGCCGTATTCGGGGTAGCTGCGCACGTCGAAGTAGACGTTCCCGCACGAGGCGTACGCGTGGCCCCGATCGATGAGCCGCTGCATCATCTCGACCATCTGGGTGATGTGCCCGGTCGCGCGCGGCTCCACCGAGGGCGGCAGCACGCCGAGCGCGGCGTACGCGCGATCGAAGGCGCGCTCGTGCGTGGTGGCCCATTCCCACCACGGGCGGCCCGCGGCGGCGGCCTTGTTCAGGATCTTGTCGTCGATATCGGTGACGTTCCGGACGAAGGCCACGTCGTATCCGCCCGCGAGCAGCCATCGGCGCAGGACGTCGAACGCGACTCCGCTGCGGACGTGTCCGATGTGGGGCTCACCCTGCACGGTGGCGCCACACAGGTATATCGACGCTCGGCCGGGGACCAGCGGCGTGAAATCACGCAGGGTCCGCGTCGCGGTGTCGAACAGGCGCAGAGTCACGACCAGCCATCCTACTGTCAGTGCGATTGCGGAAGGTACGGGCGGGTGCCGGGAAGCGAACGGTATCCGGCAGCTCAGAAATCGGTCGGGGCGTTGGATCGGCTACCGACAACACAGCAGCGCGGTGGCGACCGCCGCAATACCTTCGCCGCGGCCGGTGAGACCCAGACCGTCGGTGGTCGTGCCGGATACCGAAACCGGCGCACCGAGTAATTCTCCCAGTACCCGCTGCGCCTCGCTACGCCGCGGCCCGATCTTCGGCCGATTCCCGATGACCTGGACCGCGGCGTTGGCCACCGCGAAGCCGGCGTCGTCGAGCAGACGCCGGACCTCGGTCAGCATGGCCGCGCCGGATACGCCCGCCCATTCGGGGCGTCCGGTGCCGAAGACCGCGCCGACGTCGCCCAGTCCGGCCGCGGACAGCAGCGCGTCGCACAGCGCGTGCGCGGCGACGTCGCCGTCGGAGTGACCGGCGCATCCGCTCTCGCCCTCGAACAGCAGCCCGGCCATCCAGCAGGGCCGCCCGGGTTCGATGGGGTGCACGTCGCTGCCGATGCCCACCCGCATGGTGGCGGGATCGGTCACCGCATCGCTCCGGTGCTCAGTGTCTGTCCCGGTTCATCCCGTTCGGCCAGCAGGGTGCGGGCCAGGTGCAGGTCCAGCGGGGTGGTGATCTTGAAGGCCATCGGTTCGCCGGGAATCACTCGCACCCGGGCGCCGAACGCCTCGACCAGGGCGGCGTCGTCGGTCGCCTGCAGCCCGGCGGCGTACGCCCGGCGCAGCAGATCCGCCTCGAAGCCCTGCGGGGTCTGGATCGCGCGCAGTCCGGCGCGGTCGGGGGTGCCGGTGACATCGCCCTGCGCGTCGACCGACTTGATCGTGTCGGTGACCGGGAGGCCGGGTACCACGGCGGAGTGACCGGCGCGCAGCTCGGCCACTACCCGGGCGATCAGGGTCGGCGGCGTCAGGGCGCGCGCCGCGTCGTGCACGAGGAAATGGGAGGCCTGCGGTGCGGCGGCAATTCCGGCGCGCACCGAATCGGTGCGCTCGGTGCCGCCGGGGACCACGTCGACCGGCACGGGGCATGCCGGTCCGAGGTGGCCCACGAGCAGGCCCTGCGCCTCGCCGACGAGTTCGGCGGGCGTCATGATCACGATATGGTCCACGACCCCGGACGCGATCAGTCCGTCTATTGCGAGTGTGAGCATGGGGCTGCCGCCGACCGGGACGAAGGCCTTGGGCATGGACTCACCCAGGCGTACGCCTTGGCCGGCGGCAGGCACCAGCGCCACAACACGACTGACGTCGTGTCGATTCTTCACGGTCAGGAGGCTGCTGCGAGAACCTCGTCGAGCAGGGTCTCGGCCTTCACATCGTCGGTGCCCTCAGCGAGGGCGAGCTCACCGACGAGGATCTGGCGGGCCTTGGCGAGCATGCGCTTCTCGCCGGCGGACAGGCCGCGGTCCTGTTCGCGCCGCCAGAGATCACGCACGACCTCGGCCACCTTGTTCACATCGCCCGAGGCGAGCTTCTCCAGGTTGGCCTTGTAACGGCGGGACCAGTTCGTCGGCTCCTCGGTGTGCGGCGCGCGCAGCACCTGGAAGACCCGATCGAGGCCCTCCTGACCGACGACGTCGCGGACGCCGACATACTCGGCATTCTCGGCGGGAACCCGTACGGTCAGGTCGCCCTGGGCAACCTTCAGGACCAGATACTCCTTCTGCACGCCCTTGATGGTGCGTGTCTCGATAGCTTCGATCAGCGCCGCTCCGTGGTGGGGGTAAACGACGGTGTCTCCGACCTTAAAAATCATGTGTCCCGTGCCCCTTTCGATGCTCACAGTTTAACATGCGACTCGGTAACGGCGCGATCAACGACGCAGGTCAGGGCCACAACAGCCGCGCGGTGGGGGTTGACAGAACGAAACTCGTGTGCATCCTGTTGTGCCAGAAGGAGTTACGGCCGGGCGGTCGCGGGCCGGGTACGACACGGGTACCCGGAGGGGGCCTGCGGATCCGCGCGCCCGGCCAACTATTACGCTCCGTACTACTACTCTGCATCGTGGAGTGAGCCCGGTCGACATGGAGGGACAACCCGTGACTGCCCTGAAAGCCAACACCGCGTCCAAGGCGCCCCGTCGCGCCGTGCGGCGCAGTGCTGTTGCAGTTGCCGCGCTCGCCGCGGGCTCGGCGCTCGTGCTGTCGGGATGCGGCGCCGGTCAGATCTCGCAGACCGCCGAGCAGGTTTCGGCGGTGAACGGCAATACCGCCAATGTCGGCGCCGTCGCCCTGCGCGATGTGCGGATCCTGCTGCCGCAGTCCGCGGATTACACCAACACCAAGGGCGGCAAGGCGCTGCTGGCCTTCAGCGCGGTCAACTCCGCACCCGACAAGACCGACGAGCTCAGCAGCATCACGACCGATCTGGGCACCGTGAACATCACCCCGGCCGATGCCGCGCTGGCCCCGGGCCGGGTCCTGGTCGCCGGTGCGCCCAAGGCCATGCCGCAGAGCGCCTCGACCAGCGCCGCGCCGACCAGCAGCGCCACCCCGACGAGCGGTTCCGCCGCCGCCACCAGCACTGCCGCCGCCACCAGCACCGCTGCGCCGACCGGCAGCGCCACCCCGCAGGCCGCGGCCACCACCTCGGCGCAGAAGCCGTCCGCCGGGGCGTCCACGCCGATCGTGGTCGAGATCGACGGCCTGAGCAAGGACATCACCCCCGGCCTGACCTACCCGGTGACCTTCAACTTCAAGGAAGCCGGCACCGTGCTGGTCAACATCCCGGTCGACGCGGGCACCACGCCTCGCAAACAGGGCTGAACAGCGGCTGTCAACACCCCTGAACGGCAGGCTCCGGCGAAGTATGCGAATTCTGTCGGAGGCGATCCTTAGGCTGCCCACGTGGTCAAGGTGAAATCGCTGTATCGCTGCTCCGCGTGCTCTCACGAGGTCGCCAAGTGGGTGGGCCGCTGCCCGGGCTGCGGCGAGTGGGGTTCCATCGACGAGATGGCGGCCGCACCCTCGGGCGTGTCGGCCGGGCGGCGCGCGCTGCTGCCCTCGACGGCGGCGGCGCCGATCTCCACCATCGACTCCCAGACCACCCGCGCGCGCCCGACGGGGGTGAGCGAGCTGGATCGGGTCCTGGGCGGCGGCGTCGTGCCCGGCTCGGTGGTGCTGCTGTCCGGGGAGCCCGGGGTCGGCAAGTCGACGCTGCTGCTCGAGGTGGCCCATCGCTGGGCGCGGCAGCGCGACGAGCGGGCGCTGTACGTGACCGCCGAGGAGTCCGCCGGGCAGGTGCGGTTGCGCGCCGACCGGACCGGCGCGGTGCACGAGCGGGTCTATCTCGCCGCCGAATCGGATCTGGCCACCATCCTCGGGCATGTCGAGCAGGTGCGGCCCTCGCTGGTCGTGGTCGACTCGGTGCAGACCATGCTGGTCGCGGACGCGGACGGGGTGATCGGCGGCGTGACCCAGGTGCGCGCGGTCACCGCCGCGCTGACCTCGCTGGCCAAGGCGAGCGGAATCGCGGTGCTGCTGGTCGGGCACGTCACCAAGGACGGCAGCGTGGCCGGACCACGCACCCTCGAGCATCTGGTGGACGTTGTGCTGCAGTTCGAGGGCGACAGGCATTCCACGCTGCGCATGGTGCGCGGGCTGAAGAATCGCTTCGGCAGCGCCGACGAGGTGGGCTGCTTCGAACTACACGAGGACGGCATCGCCGGCGTGCCCGACCCGTCCGGGCTGTTCCTGCACCACCGCTCGGAATCGGTGCCGGGTACGGCGATCACCGTGGCGATGGACGGTAAGCGCCCGCTGCTCGGCGAGGTGCAGGGGCTCGCCGTCGGCACCGCCGTGCCCGCGCCGCGCCGCGCGGTCAGCGGCCTGGACTACAACCGGGTCTCGATGATTTTGGCGGTGTTGCAGAGCCGGTGCGGTGTGTCGCTGGGCAAGCACGACGTCTACGCGGCCACCGTCGGTGGCATGCGGCTGACCGAGCCGGGCGCGGATCTGGCCATCGCCCTTGCCATTACGAGTGCGGTGCAGGAAAGGGCGCTCCCCAGCGGAATGGTGATCCTGGGCGAGGTCGGCCTGGCCGGTGAGGTGCGGCGCGTCACAGGAATCGGGCGTCGCCTCGCGGAGGCCGAACGACTAGGTTTCACACAGGCGCTGGTACCGCCGGGGGTGGACTGCTCCGGGCTCGCCATGAAGGTGCGTGAAGTGACCGATGTCGATGCGGCAGTGGCATTGAGCGGTCTGAAGAGACAACGAGGCAAGCGTGCGGAGGCCGCCGAATGAATCCTGGCCGTTGGGTCAGCAGTCTGCTCGGCAAGCCCGGTCCGGGCGCCGTGACACGGGGGAATTCGGCCGCCGCGCAGGCCGCCGGCGTTAGGCTGAGCGAGGTGGTGTCGCGGCTGGTGCCGGGCACCGAGCTGCGTGACGGCGTCGATCGCATCCTGCTGGCGGGGACCGGTGCGCTGATCGTGCTGGGACACGACGAGGCGATCGAGCGAATCTGCGACGGAGGCTTCGAGCTCGATGTCGAATTCTCCCCGACGCGGCTGCGGGAGTTGTCGAAAATGGATGGGGCCGTGGTGCTTTCGACCGACGGCAAGTACATCCGGCGGGCCAATGTGCATCTGGTCCCGGATCCGGCGCTGCCCACGGTGGAGTCGGGTACCCGGCACAAGGCCGCCGAGCGCACCGCGGCCCAGACCGGTCATCCCGTCGTGTCGGTGAGCCGCTCGACCGGGATCGTCACGGTGTACCTCAACGGCTTCCGGCATCTCGTCCAGCCCTCCTCGGCGATTTTGTCCCGCGCCAACCAGGCGATGGGGACGCTGGAGCGCTACCGCTCGCGGCTGGACGAGGCCACGCGGCAGCTGTCGGTCGTCGAGCTGGAGGACTTCACGACGCTGCGCGATGTGCTGTCCGCCGTGCACTGTCTCGAGCTGGTGCGCCGCATCGGTCGCGAGATC
Organism: Nocardia sp. GP40; assembly: GCF_050434125.1. NCBI lineage: Bacteria > Bacillati > Actinomycetota > Actinomycetes > Mycobacteriales > Nocardiaceae > Nocardia > Nocardia sp. GP40. Next base: position 84,882 of record NZ_JBNPVW010000016.1, read on the forward strand.
GATTCCGATGTCGGCGAACTCGGTGTCGACGGCCGTCAGCTGGCGCTGCAGCTGGCCGAGGTGATCGGCGAGACCGATACGCTGCGGCGGCTCATCCTGCGCGACTATCTGCGAGCGCATCCGGTGGGTGAGGCCGAACTCGACGCCGCCCTCGCCGAGCTGGACGCGCTGGTCGAGGTGGACCTGCTCGACCTGGTGAATCTTGCTCCCGCGCTGGGCTTTCCGGCCACGCTCGAGGCGCTGGACACCGCGGTCGGCCCGCGCGGGTACCGGCTGCTCGCCGAGATTCCGCGGCTGTCGCTGTCCCGCGTGGAATCGGTTGTCGAGGTGTATGGTTCGCTGTCCAGCCTGTTGTCGGCCACCGCCGAGGAGCTCGCGGCCCTCGACGGTATCGACCCGCAGCTGGCGCGCCAGATCCGGGAGGGGTTGTCCCGCATGGCCGAATCGGGCGGGGGTGTAGCTACCCGATATTGAACGGCTCGGGCGCGCTGTGGATCGATCCGAACTGTGCGCTGACAGCGTAGGCCCCCGCCGGCACCGGCACCCGCTCACCCGCGCAGGCCGCCTGGGAGGTGGTGCCCGACCAGGTCAGGGTGAATGCCGCCTGCTGGCCGCCGTTGAGGGTGCGCACGTCGGGCGCGCCGCCGGAGTCGCAGTCGGTGCTCGTCCACAGGCGTCGTTGCCCGTCCAGCGACTGCACCGAGACCTGTTGCAGGCCCGAACCCATGTCGCGGGAGCAGGCCGCGGTCGAGATGTTGGTGATGACGATGCCGAATACCGGCTGCTGACCGGCCTTGTACGTGGGCTGGCCGACCGTGACCTTCACCGCCAGCGACTGATCGGGGCAGGGCGCGGGCGTCCCGGCCGCGGTGGCGTTGACCGAACCGGACGGCGTTGGGGTCCCGGCGGCCGCGGTACCGGAGGTGGTGGCGGCCGCCGAGCTGGTGGCGGACGCGCTCGAGGTTGCGGATGCGGACGACGAGGTGGCGGCGGCCTTGGACGCGGCCTTACCTCCGCCACTGTGTAGCAGCATGATCGCCAGCCAGATCACCAGGGCGAGCGCGACGACGATCGCCCCGATGGCGAGTGCGCGGCGCCGCCAATAGATCTCCGGTGGCAGTGGTCCATTCGGTTCCAGCACACCACAACGGTAAGGGCACGATCGGGTATGCCCGGTTCACGGCCGCGGCGTGTCGGTATGTGTGAACTATGGTGTGCGGTACATTGCGCGGACTCGCCGCACCGGGGTGCGGCATGCGCGCGGTGCGGGACTCGCCGATTCAGACCGTTTCGCCGATATTGCCGATCGAGCGGCGCAACTGCGCGCGGCCGTCCTCGAGCTTGTAGGTGACGCAGGCGATCGCGCATTCGCCGGTGGCCACGCGGTTGGAGATCGTCATCGACCGCTGCATGAGCAGCCGTCCGGTCTCCACCACGTGCCGTGCCTCGAGTTCGTCGACGCTGGTCAGGCCCTCACGGCGGCCGAGCAGCACGGACGGGGTGACCTTCTCGACCAGGTCGCGGATGAAACCGCCGGGAACGTTGCCGCCATCCAGCGCATCGATGGTCGCGGCAACCGCGCCGCAGCTGTCGTGCCCGAGCACGACGATCAGCGGGACGTTCAGGATGTCCACGCCGTATTCGATCGAGCCGAGCACCGCGGAGTCGATGACATGGCCCGCGGTGCGGACCACGAACATGTCGCCCAGCCCCTGGTCGAAGATGATCTCCGCGGCAACCCGGGAGTCACCGCACCCGAAGAGGATCGCCGTGGGCTGCTGACCGCTGACGAGCTTCGCCCGGTCGGCCGCCCCCTGGCTCGGATGCTCCAGCGAGCCGCTGACGAACCTGTCGTTGCCCTCGCGGAGGGACTTCCAGGCTGTGATCGGGTTGGCATGAGGCATGTGTCCCATTTTCCATACGACGATGGTTACCGGCCAGTCTCGCAAGTAACGGCCGGGCAAATATCCGCCCAGCCGCCCCCGGCCGCCGCGGTGCGGCGATCGGCGCTGTGCGCTGGCGAAATGCTACGCGCAGGCGCGGGCTCGGGGTGGTGTCGGGCCGCGCTGTTCGCATGTGGCTGGGAAGTGACCGCACTTTCTGCTGGATGACCCTCAAATGCTACTCATGGTCTCATGCTGCGGCTGACCCGTCGTATGCCGCCGCGGCCCGGGGGTACCTCCGGATTCGATGGACGATGGGCGAGGTGAATCATGGTCGGTGTGATGGTGTGGCAGCGGGTTTCGTTCGGATGTGTCGGCGCGACGGTGCGGTCGTTCGAGCGGGTGGTGGGCGCGTGAGTATCGATTCCGATGTGCTGATCGACTGGTACGGGGAGACGGCCCGGGATTTGCCGTGGCGGCGGCCGGGGGTGTCGGCGTGGCAGATTCTGATGAGCGAGATCATGTTGCAGCAGACGCCGGTGGTGCGGGTGGAGCCGGTGTGGCGGGAGTGGGTGGCGAGGTGGCCTGTGCCCTCGGCGATGGCGGCGGCCGCGCCTGGGGTGGTGCTGCGGGCGTGGGGCAAGCTCGGATATCCGCGGCGGGCGCTACGGCTGCACGAGTGCGCGCAGGTGCTGGCGGCCGAGCACGGGGACGAGGTGCCGGGGGATGTCGAGGTGCTGCTGGGGCTGCCAGGCATCGGCGCCTATACCGCAAGGGCGGTGGCCTGTTTCGCCTATGGGCAGCGAGTTCCGGTGGTGGACACCAATGTTCGCCGCGTCGTCGCGCGCGCGGTGCACGGCCGGGCGGAGGCCGGTAACCCGGCCGCGCGCGACCTCGTCGAAACCGAAGCACTGCTACCCGCTCGAATCGACCGCGCCGCAACATTTTCCGCGGCCCTGATGGAACTGGGCGCAATAGTATGCACCGCCCGCACACCCGACTGCGACGGCTGCCCGCTGCCGCAATGCGCCTGGGTCGTCGCCGGTCGCCCCGCCTCGGACGTGGTGCGCCGCACCCAGAAGTACGACGGCACGGACCGCCAGGCCCGCGGCCGCCTCCTGGACGTCTTGCGCGCGGCCTCCGGCCCCGTCGAGCGCACCGCGCTGGACCTGGCCTGGACCCGGGACCCCGGCCAGCGGGCTCGGGCTTTGGACTCCCTGCTCACCGACGGCCTGATCGAGCAGACCCCGGACGGTCTGTTCGCCCTCGCCGGTGAGGGTGGCTGACCCGGGCGACATCGAACCAGCCACAGCCAGTCAGGTGCGCCTTGCGGGGGCAGCCGCCGCTACGGCGGCTTCGGCTACCTCATCACGTACGGGACGGGCCGGTGGCGGGTGGGCCAGCGGCGCATTCGAGGGTCAAGCCGGGACGGGGACGCGTCGGGCACCTCGGGTCTTCGAGCCGACGAGTCGGGCTATCAGGTAGATGGCGAACGAGATTGTTGTCACGAATGTCGACACCGGGACGCCCGGGGCCAGGGACAGGACGATGCCGCCGACGGCGGCGATCTCCGCGAACACGATCGAGAGGATGGCCGCGCGCAGGGGGCTCGCGGTGAGTTGGGCGGCGGCCGCGGCGGGGGTGATCAGGAGGGACAGGACCAGGAGGGCGCCGACTATCTGGACGCCGAATGCTGCGGTGATGCCGAGCAGGACCGCGAAGACGACCGAGAGGGCGCGCACCGGAACTCCGCGCGCCACGGCGACTTCCGGGTCGGTGCTGGCGAAAAGCAGTGGGCGGTAGACGAAGGCGAGCACGAGGAGCACGCCGACCGTGCAGATGGACAGCAGCGACAGGCCGGTGTTGCCGACGCTCACCACCTGGCCGGTGAGCAGCGAGAACTTGGATCCGGCGCGGGTGGGGCCCAGCCAGAGGAACAGCACGGACAGGCCGAGGCCGAACGAGAGCACCACCGCGATCACCGAATCGCGTTCCCGCGCACGCGATCCCAGCAGGCCGAACAACACGGCCGCCACCACCGAGCCGATGATCGCCCCGGCGCCCACCCCGATCCCGGCCAGCAGCGCGGCCGCCGCGCCGGTCAGCGACAGCTCGCTGGTGCCGTGCACGGCGAACGACATCTGGCGGCTCACGATCAGCGGCCCGATCGCCCCGGCCAGCAGGCCCAGCAGCGCAGCGGCCAGCACGGCCTGCTGGACGAAGTCGTAGGACAGCAGGTCGGCGGTCGTGTGGAAGTCCAGCAGCTTGGTGAAGATGTCCGAGAGCGTGTTGTCCTTCACGAGATGGTGTCCTTCCCGCGGTCGGCAGGTCCGATACCGAAGACGGCCAGTCGAATCGGACGTCTCGGAATCGAGTCGGCGGTGGTGTGCCGGTAGAGCCGCTGGGTGGCTTGGCCGGATGACTTGTCCCTCATGCCTGGTCTCCCGCCGCGTCGCCGGTGCCGACGACGACCAGCCGACCGCGCACCCGCAGCACGTCGACCTCGGTGCGATACAGCTCCGAGAGCACCTCGGAGGTCATCACCTCGTCGGGCGTGCCGATCCGGAACTCGCCCTCGACCAAATACAGCACCCGATCCACCAGCGGCAGCACGGGATTGATCTCGTGCGTGACGAACATGACGGCGGTGTCGTGACTGCGCCGGCGCGCGTTGATCAGCTCGGCCACCAGCCGCTGATTGGCCATGTCCAGGCTCAGCAGCGGCTCGTCGCACAGCAGCACCCGCGGATCGCCGACCAGCGCCTGGGCCACCCGCAGCCGCTGCTGCTCGCCGCCGGACATGGACTCCAGCGGTGCGTGCGCGTAATGCTGCGCGCCCACCTGCGCGATCGCGTCGGCGACCTTCCGCTTGCGCTCCTTGCGCCCGCGCCAGCCCAGCCCCCAGCGATGCCCGTCCACGCCGAGCCCGACCAGATCCACCCCGCGCAACGGCACCCCGGAATCGATCGTCTTCTGTTGCGGCACATAGCCGATATGCGGATTACCCACCCGAGCGGGCGAACCCGCGACCTCCACGCTGCCCGCGCTGGGCGCCAGCTGCCCCAGCAGCATCCGCAGCAACGAGGTCTTCCCGGATCCGTTGGGCCCCAGGATCGCAATGAACTCCCCGGGAGCGACCTCCAGATCCAGCCCCTCCCACAGCGTCCGCTCCCCGTAGGACAGCCGCGCTCCCCGAAGTCGCACCGCGGGTGTACCGCCCGGCGCCGAGCCCTGCCGATCCGCAGGCGTGGTGTGCGCGGCCGTGCCTGCAAGTCTGCCGACGAGGCTCTCGGATTCCGATGCGGTCGAATCTGCGGCAGGGGATTTCTCACCTACGGAATCGTCGATTGCGGGGCCGTCGAGTCCGGCGGGTGCGCCCGCGCCGGGGCTGTCCTCGAGGTCGACCGGCCCGGGACTCGATGCTGTCAGCTCAGGTTCGCCGCCCTCCGCGTGGTCGAGCGACGCTGCGGCAGGGGGTTTTTCGTCGTCAAGCCGAGTGGCATTGCGGTGGCTCGAGCCGTCCGGCATTCGATTGTTCTCGGACGCGGTCCGGCCGGCCGTTGCCGGGGCGTCGGTATCGGTATCCGATTGCGGCTCGGCGGATTCGGCGGTGACGCGGGAGGTGCTGGTGGACATGGTGTTTCCTGCGATCAGCTCAGGGCCGCGGCCAGTGCCTTGGCGTTCTGGGTCTGCCAGCCGACGTAATCGGTGCCCTGCGGCAGGGTTTCGGTGACGTTCACGACCGGAACGCCGGCGGCCTTCGCGGTAGCCGCCACATCCTGGGTGGTCTTGTCCTCGGTCTGGATGTTGTAGACCAGGGCGTGAACCTGCTTGCCGGTCAACAGGCCTCGCACGGCGGCCACATCGGCGGGGGCCGGATCGGTGCCCTGCTCGATGGCCTCCTCGAAGGAGTGCGGGGTGCGATCCTCGGCCTCGGCGGCCAGCAGTAGATAGTGCGCGATCGGTTCGGTCTGCAGCACAGGGGCCTTCGGGTGCGTCACGGCGATCTCGTCGGTGATCGTGCTGACGTTCTTGAGCCGGGACTGGAACTGGATGAGGCGGTCGTTGTAGGCCTGCGCGTGCGCGGCGTCGACGCCGGCGAGATCGCCGGCAATCTTGGCGGCAACCGCGCTGACGGTGTCCAGGTTGTAGAAGATGTGCTCGTTGGCATCGCTCGCGAGCGGGGCGGGACGTAGGTCGAAGGCGTTGATGGTGGGCTTGGCGCGCCCGGCGGCGGCCTTCTCGGCGAATTCGTCGTAGTGCCCGCCGTTGTAGACGACCAGGGCCGCATCGTGGATCTTCGCGGCGTCCGTCGGGGTGGTCTGGTACGAGTGCGGATCGTCGGTGGGGCCGTTGATGATCGAGGTGACCTCCGCGTCCGGGCCCGCGATGGCGGCCGCGACGCTGCCCCAGACGTTCGTCGAGGCGACGATCTCGGGCTTGCCGGAGGCGGACTTCCCGTTCGACTCGTTCGTCGAGTTTCCGCAGGCGGCCAGTGTCGCGGCGGTCGCGACCCCCAGAGCGATGACGGCAATCCGGGTGGTGAGGCTTCGGGGCACGCGACGTTCTCCTGGCGCTACTGCATAACGGAAACGGAAACGATTTCCATTTGAATGTAGCTCACGCGTCCAGAACCGCCGGTATCGATCTGTCCGCTTTGTCCTGTGACACCCGACACCCCGGCCGGAACCGAACCAGCCCCCTTGACCGGCGAAACGGTCGAGGGGGCTGATCAGGGTAGGTGTAAAGCGGCCTAGCGAATCACTGCGCCAGCGCCGCCACCGGCTGGCTCAGCAGCTGGGCGCAGCGCAGCAGACCCAGGTGGCTGTACGCCTGCGGATGATTGCCGAGCGAGCGTTCGGCAACCGGGTCGTACTCCTCGCTCAGCAGCCCGGTCGGCCCGGCCACGTCGATCAGCTGCGCGAACAGCGCCTCCGCGTCGGACCGCTTGCCGATCAGCAGGTACGCCTCCACCAGCCAGGCCGCGCAGAGGTGGAATCCGCCCTCGCCGCCGGGCAGCCCGTCGTCGTGGTGGTACCGGTACACCGTAGAGCCGCTGCGCAGCTCCGCCTCGGTGGCCACCACGGTGGCGGCGAACCGCGGATCCGACGGATCGATCAGCCCGCTCAACCCGATGTGCAGGGTCGCGGCGTCCAGATCGGTGCCGTCGTAGGCGGCGGTGAAGGACTGCACGTCGTCGTTCCAGCCCTTGGCCCTGACCTCGTCGGAGATCGTCTCGCGCAACTCGGCCCAGGCCGGATCGGCCAGCCGGCCGAACTTGCCCGCGAGCCGCAGCGCACGGTCGACGGTCAGCCAGCCCATCACCTTGGAGTACACATGATGGCGCGGATTGCCGCGGATCTCCCAGATGCCGTGGTCGGGCTCGTTCCAGCGCCGCTGCACCGCCGACACCATGGCGATCACCAGCTCCCAGTCCCGATCCGGCAGCACCTTGGCGGGATCGGTGATGCCCTTGTGTTCGCGCGCCTCGGCCAGCGCGGCAATGAGATCCACGATCGGGCCGAACACGTCGAGCTGCACCTGCATATTGGCCGCGTTGCCCACGCGCACCGGCCGCGAGCCCGCGTAACCCGGGAGCTGGTCCAGCACGGCCTCGGGGCCGAGGGTCTCCCCGTAGAGCGTGTAGAGCGGGTGCAGGCGCTCCGGCCCGGCCAGCGTCTCCAGCACCCGGTGCACCCAGGCCAGGAAGTTCTCGGCCTCGTCCAGCGAGCCCAGCGCCACCAGTGCATGCGCGGTCAGCGAGGCATCGCGCAGCCAGCAGTAGCGGTAATCCCAGTTGCGCACGCCGCCGATCTCCTCCGGCAGCGAGGTGGTCGCCGCTGCGAGGATGGAGCCCGAGGGCGCGTGTACCAGCCCGCGCAGGGTCAGCGCGGAACGCTTCATCAGGTCGGGCTTGAGTGGTGGCAGCTCGAGCTGCTCGGACCAGTCGCGCCAGTACAGCTCGGCCTCGCGACGCCGGTCCGGCTCGCTCACCATGGCCGGGGCCAGATCCGAGGTGCCGCACCGCATTTCGAGCACCACCGGACCGCGGGACGGATCGATAACGGCGGTGGCGAACTGGTGGATGCCCTCCTCGGCGATCGTCCACTGCACGCCCGGGGACCGCAGCACGATCGGGTCGTTGGTGCCGTGCACCCGCAGCCCGGACGATTCCTGTACCAGCGTGACGGGCACCTGCCCGAATTCCGGGCGCGGTGCGAAGGTGACCACGGCTTTGGCGTCGCCGGTGATCACGCGGGTCAGGTCGGTGCGCTCGGGCGCGGTGTCGTGCGGCAGGTAGTCCACGACCTGCAGGCTGGCCCAGCGGGTTTCGACGGTCATGGTGCCGTCGATGTAGCGCTGGGACAGCGGCAGCCCGGGCCGCTCGGGCACGACGGTGAAGTGCCCGGACTCCGAGCCGCCGAGCAGGTGCGCGAACACCGCCGCCGAATCGGGTTCGGGATGGCAGAACCAGGTGATGGTGCCGTCGGGGGTTACCAGGGCCTTGGCGCGGGGGCTGGCCAGCATGGTCAGCCGCTCGATTCGGGGGGCCGAGGAACCGGCCAGCCAGGTGCGGCGCTCCTCGAGCAGGAACGCCAGGGCCATGGACACCTCCTCGGTACTGGCGACCCGATAGTCGGCCTGGCTCTCGCCCTCGCCGACCTTGATCCCGACGTCCGGTCCGGCCAGGCGCGCGAACGCCTTCTCGTCGGTGACGTCGTCGCCGAAGAACACCGCGGCCGAGGCGCCCTCCTGATGCCGGATGACGTCCAGGGCGGCGCCCTTGTCGGTCTGGATGACCGCCAGCTCGATGACGGCCTTGCCCTCGGTCACCTGCACCCCGACCCAGCTGGCCGGGCCCTGGCCGGCCTGCTGCAGCGCGCGCCGGCCCACCTCGGGGGCGGCATTGCGGACGTGCAGGGCGACACTGGCCGGTTTGACCTCGACCGAGGCGCCCGGATTGTCCTGGGCGATCCGGGTCAGCGCGCTCTGCACTTCCTGCAGCAGCTGTTTGGCGTCGTTGTCGATGGCGTGGACGAAGCCGACGTCGAATTCCGACCCGTGGCTTCCGATTAGCTGTACCTCGACCGGGAGGCGAGACAGAGCCGCGAGATCTCGCAGAGCCCGGCCGGATATGACGGCCGCCGTGGTGGCGGTCAGACCGGCGAGCGCGCGCAGTGCGCTCACCGATTCACGTTGGGGGTAGGCCTTCGCCGGGTCGGAAACGATGGGTGCGAGTGTCCCGTCGTAGTCCGAGGCGACTAGTAGCCGTGGCATACGGGCTACCGCCGCCAACGCACGGCGAAGTTCGATGGGCAAATCCTGTGCGCTCACGCATCCAACCTAGGTGATCGGAGGAGATTTTCAGGGCGCGGGAAACCTTACTTGGTGGGGATAGCTCGTGCGTTCGCGCAGTGATACAAGATGTTTACGATTGCCTCGCCGTGCGCATCCCCGATTGCGCGAAGTGCTGCTGTACGTTAGCTAGTTGCCCTCCGAGCGTATCGGCCAACCCGGGGGGAATCGGTGTGTCGACGTCGGATTCGCCGCGTGTCCGCCGCCCGGAATGTCCGGGACGGGAACTCTAGCAAATTTCTGGCCATGCCTCGGCGGAACGCGGCGGCGGGTGTCAGGACGGGAAGTCGGTTGCCGAGCCGAGTAGCAGGTCGACCGTCAACTCGAGGCGTTCGGCGACATCGGTGGCCGAGGCGCGCCGGGTCAGCCAGGCCACCAGGTTCGACAGCCACACGTCGCTGATCACGCGGGAGATGGCCAGCTCGCGGTCGGTGGGCTCGTCGTCGCTCAGCGCGCGGGCGAAGAACCGGTCCATCACCCGGCCGACGCGATCGACCTCGGCCGCGGCCGACGCGTCGGCGAACATGAACGCGCGCGTCATGGCCTCGGTGAGCAGCGGGTCGCGCTGCATGGCGCGGGTGACCTGGGTCAGCATCAGATGCATGCGCTCGCGGGCGTTCTGCCCGGCCAGCGGCTTGCGCTTGCTCTCGAACTGCTCGAACTCGCGGGCCAGCGCCGACACCAGCAGGTGCACCTTGGACGGGAAGTACCGGTACAGCGTGCCCACCGCAACGTCGGCACGCTCGGCCACCGCGCGCATCTGCACCGCGTCGTACCCGCCTTTGGAGGCGAGGGCCAGGGTGGCGTCGAGGATCCGCTTGCGGCGCTCGCGCTGCGCGGTCGAGCTGAGTTCGTCCTCACTGAGCGTGGACACCGGCGTGGTGCGCGAACGGTTGCCGTTCTGCCCACTCGCGTCGGCTGCCTGCTCTCGGGAGGGGCTGGCCATCGGTGTAAGTCCTTTCCTGCACAAGCCGTGTTCCGTCGGGCCGGTGCGTTTGGCGTTGCGGTAGCCGGGATCGGCGCTTGACTTCCGCCCGACCTAGATATTAGAACATGTTCTAGGTGTGGCAGTCACGCCGGGAAGGCGGTACGGAGTGTGACCATCGCCACCAGTGACGAGCATAAAGCCGTCCAGGAGTCGATGCGCGGATGGGCGGCGACTGTCGGCCCGATTGCAACAATGCGCGCAGGTCTTGCCGGGGCGGAGCCGGCGGCTGCAGCGCAGCGCGAGCACGCGGGCGCCCCTGGCGGTTCCAATGAGCCTGCGGCCGCCGATTTCTGGCGCGGGTTCTGGCCGAGCCTGGTAGGGCTCGGCGTCTTCCGCGTCGCCGTCGCCGAAGGCGCCGAGGACGCAGACGGTTCCGTGAGCGATCTGGCCGTGCTGATCGAACAGGCGGCACACGATCTGGTGGGCGGTCCGGTGTTGACGACGGCGCTGGCCGGACTCGTCACGGGCGCGGCCGTGGCCGAGGACACCCCCTGCGGGGTATCCCTCGAGGAGCCGGTCGTGGTGCCCGGCAACGGTTCCGGCGATCTCGAACTCACCGGAGCCTGGGAGACCGTCATCGGCGCCGCCGCGGGAACCGCCGTGCTGCTGCCGGTGCGACGGGACGATCGCGACGCGTGGTGCCTGGTCGCCCCCGAGGCCGCCGGCCTGCGCGTGGACACCCTCGAGCCGCTGGACCGCAGCACGCCGCTGGCGCGCGTGGAATGCACCGGCGTGCGGGTACCGGCGGAGCACGTCTTCGAACCGGCCTGCGCGGTACGGGATCTGGCCGCGGTGCTGGTCGCCGCCGAGGCGGCCGGGATCGCCGGCTGGTGCCTGGAGACCGCCACCGAGTACGCCAAGGTCCGTGAGCAGTTCGGACGCAGGATCGGCGAATTTCAGGCGGTGAAGCACCTCTGCGCGTGGATGCTGTGCCGTGCGGAGCTCATTCGCGCGGTCGCGGCCGACGCCGCCGGAGCCGTGGACGCCGGCAGCGACGAGCTGCCCCTGGCCGCCGCCATCGCGATGACGATCGCGCTGGACGCGGTCGTCGAGACCGCCAAGGACTGCATTCAGGTGCTCGGCGGCATCGGCTTCACCTGGGAGCATGACGCGCACTTCTACCTGCGCCGGGCGGTCGCGCTGCGGCAGCTGATGGGCGGCTCGGCCCCCTGGCGGGCGCGGGTGACCGAGCTGGTGCGCGCCGGGCAGCGCCGCACGGTGGGCCTGGATCTGGGCTTCGGCGCGGGCGCCCGAAGCGACGCGCAGGCCTGGGAGGCCGTCGGCCTCGACGCCGCCGACGCGACCGAGCTCGCCGCGGATCTCGCCCGGATCGGCGCACTCCCGCTCGCGCAGCAGCGAGATGCGCTGGTGGACACCGGACTTCTCGCCCCGCACTGGCCCCGGCCGTACGGCCGCGGCGCGGGCCCGATCCTGCGCACGCTCATCGACGAGCAGGTGCGGGGCGCCGGAATCACGGTGCCCGACATCCAGATCGGCAACTGGGCGGTGCCGACCCTGCTGCAGCACGGCAGCCGCGAGCAGGTCGAGCGCTTCGTGCGCCCGACGCTGCGCGGCGAGGTGATCTGGTGCCAGCTGTTCAGTGAGCCGGGGGCCGGATCGGATCTGGCGGCGCTGCGCACCACCGCAACTCGCGTCGAGGGCGGCTGGCGGCTGCAGGGGCAGAAGGTGTGGACCTCGCTGGCGAACGTCGCCAACTGGGGGATCTGCCTGGCCCGCACCGATGCGAATGTGCCCAAGCACAAGGGCATCAGCTATTTCCTCGTGGATATGAGCAGCCCCGGAATCGAGGTTCGGCCGCTGGTCCAGATCACCGGCGAGGCGAAGTTTTCCGAGGTATTCCTGGACGAGGTATTCGTCCCGGATGAATGTCTCGTCGGCGAACTGGGCGCGGGGTGGAAAATCGCGCGCTCCACGTTGTCCAACGAGCGGGTCGCCATGGGCGGCAGCGGAATCGGTAACGAGCTCGAGTCGCTCATTGCGGCCGCGCCGGATTCCGGGACCGGTGCGGAACTGATTGCCGACCGCATCGGCGCGCTGGTATCGGATGCGGTTGCGGGACTATTGCTGGAAACCCGGGCCGCGCAGCGCATGTTGGCCGGCATCGACCCCGGGCCGCAAAGCAGCGTCAGGAAACTGGTCGGCGTGCGGCACCGCCAGGCGGTGGCGGAATTCGCCGTGGAACTGGCCGGTGTCGCGGGCGCGCGGGAAACGGAAGTGGTGAAAGAATTCCTGTTAACACGCTGTTTGTCGATTGCGGGCGGCACCGAGCAGATCCTCTTGACCGTGGCCGGCGAACGGATTCTCGGGCTCCCGCGCGAAACGCAGGCCTAGGTCCACACCTCAATCGGGAGCTATGAATTGGACTTCAACAGGGACGAGAGTCAGGACGCTGTCGCCGAGGTTGTCGTAAGTTTGCTAGAACGCAATAGCGCGCGCGATATCGAACTATGGCCGACCCTGATCGAGAGCGGTCTGCTGGCGGTGGCGCTGCCGGAGCGTTTCGGCGGCGACGGAATGGGCCTGCTCGAGGTGTCGGCGATGCTGACCGAACTGGCCACGGATGCGGTGCGGACACCGGCGCTGGCCACCCTCGGATTCGGGGCGCTGCCGCTGATCGACCGGACTCCCGACGCGCTGGCGGAAAAGATATTCGCCGCCGTCGCCAAGGGTGCGGTGCTCACCGCGGCGCTGCACGAGCCGGGCTCGCCGTTCACGGCCGAACCGCAGACCGTCGCGGTGCGGGACGGCGATGCGGTGCGCGTTACCGGCCGCAAGATCGCCGTGCCGTATGCCGAGCAGGCCCAGTGGATGCTCGTGCCGACCGATTCCGGCATCGCGGTCGTGGACGGCGATGCCCAGGGGATCACTCGCACGGCGAGCCCCTCGTCGGACGGAACGCCGGAATTCTCCGTGCATTTCGATCAGGTCGCGATCCCCGCGGAGCAGCTGCTGCCCGGCGGGATCGCCGAGCTGCACCGGCTGGCGCTGGCCTCGATCGGCTCGGTCGCGGACGGGCTGCTGAAGGGCGTGCTGACGCTGACCGCGGAACACGTGCGCACCCGGCATCAGTTCGGGCGGCCGCTGGCCGAATTCCAGGCCGTCGCACAGGAAATCGCCGATGTGTACGTGGTGTCGCGCACGCTGCACGCCGCGGCGCTGTCGGCCAACTGGGCCCTGGCGCAGGACGACGACAGCCCCGCGCATCGGGAACGGATCGATGACGATTTGGAGGTGCTGGCCTACGCCGTCGCCTCGGATCTGCCCGCGGCCATGCAGAGATGTCATCACCTGCACGGCGGCATCGGGGTCGACGTGACCCACCCGCTGCATCGCTACTACTCACAGGCCAAGGACCTCGCCCGCTGGCTCGGCGGCGCGTCGTTCCGGCTGGACCGTTTGGGAGCCCGATGTTCATCGATCTGACGCCTGAACAGCGCGTGCTGCGCGCCGAATTGCGTTCGTATTTCGCCGATCTCGTCACTCCAGAGGAGGAGGCCGAGATGGCGATCAATCGCCACGGCGATGCCTACCGTGCGGTGGTGCGCCGCATGGGCCACGACGGCTGGCTCGGCGTGGGCTGGCCGAAGGAGTACGGCGGGCAGGGATTCGGTCCGGTCGAGCAGCAGATCTTCTACAACGAGGCGGTGCGCGCGGACGTGCCGCTGCCGTTGGTGACGCTGATGACCGTCGGCCCGACGCTGCAGCAGTTCGGCACCGAGGAGCAGAAGCAGAAGTTCCTGCCCCCGATCCTGTCCGGCGACGTGCACTTCGCGATCGGCTATTCCGAACCGGAGGCCGGGACCGACCTGGCGGCGCTGCGCACCAGCGCGGTGCGCGACGCCGGTGGGGACTGGATCGTCAACGGGCAGAAGATCTTCACCACGGGCGCGCACGAGGCCGACTATGTCTGGCTGGCCTGCCGCACGGGCACGACCGAGTCGCGGCACCGCGGCATCACGATCCTGATCGTCGATACCAAGGATCCGGGCTACTCGTGGACGCCGATCATCACCTGCGACGGCGCGCACCACACCAACGCCACGTATTTCGACAGCGTGCGGGTGCCCGCGAACATGCTTGTGGGCGAGGAGAACCGCGGCTGGAAGCTGATCACCACCCAGCTCAATCACGAACGCGTGAGCCTGGGGCCCTCGGGCAAGATCGAGCAGCTCTACGACCGGGCGCGTGAATTCGCGCTGCGGCAGGGGGTTCTCGGCGAGGTCGACGTGCGCCGGTCGCTGGGCCGGTTGCACGCGATGGTCCGGCTCAACGAGCTGCTGAACTGGCAGGTGGCCGCCAACCACGATCAGGCGGACGCCGATCCCAACGGTGTCATCGCCGATGCCTCCGCGACCAAGGTCTTTTCGACCGAATCGCTGCAGGAGGCCGGGCGGCTGGTGGAGGAGATCGTCGGCCGCTACGGCGACCCGGCCGATCCCGCGACCGCGGAGCTGCTGACCTGGCTGGACCGGCGCACCAAGCAGAACCTGGTGGTGACCTTCGGCGGTGGGGTCAACGAGATCATGCGCGAGCTCATCGCCACCGCAGGGCTGTCGCTGCCGCGCGTACCGAGATAGGAGTCGAGCAGTGCCGGAAACCATATCGGCGGACGAGATCGTCGCTGCCGGAGAACGGATCTTGGCGAAGGGAGAGTGCGCCCCCCGCCACGGCCGGGATCCGGTGAACCAGCCGATGATCAACAACTGGGTCGAGGCCATCGGCGATGCCAACCCGATCTATGTCGACGAGGATGCCGCCAGGGCCGCTGGGCATCCCGGTATCGTCGCGCCGCCCGCGATGGCGCAGGTGTGGACGATGCCCGGGCTGCACGGGGCCCGGCCGTCGGACGATCCGATGAACGAGGTCAACGACCTGCTCGACGCCGCCGGTTACACCTCGGTGGTGGCGACCAACTGTGAGCAGACCTATCACCGGTACCTGCGACTGGGCGAGAAGCCCTATGCGCGTACGCGTCTGAAGGACCTCACCGGACCCAAGCGCACCGCCCTCGGCGAGGGATGGTTCGCGACTTACCTGCTGACCTGGTATGTCGGTGACGAGCCGGTCACCGAGATGTCGTTCCGGATGCTGAAATTCGCGCCCGGGACCAGCAAACCCGCTGCGCCGCAGGACGACCTGAGCAAGCGGGTGCGGCCGATCGTCTCCAAGGACACCGAATTCTTCTGGGAGGGCACCAAACTCGGCGAGCTGCGGATCCAGCGGCTGCCCGACGGTACGCTGCGGCATCCGCCGATCCCGGCGCTGTGGCAGGACAAGGCGAAGGACACGGACTACGTGGTCGCCTCCGGCCGCGGCACCGTCTTCAGCTACGTGGTGCACCATGCGCCGAAGGTGCCCGGGCGCACGCTGCCGTTCGTCGTGGCGCTGGTGGAGCTCGAGGAGGGCGTGCGCGTGCTCGGCGAGCTGCGCGGGGTCGAGCCCGATCAGGTGCGCGTGGACATGCCGGTCGAGGTGGCCTTCGAAAAGCTCGACGATGACAGCACTGTGCCGTATTGGAAGGCGGTTCGATGACAACGACGCTTTCGGCGTCCTCCGTGCAGGTCGGAACGACGCTGCCGGAGCTGGCCATTCACGCCGATCCGACCTTCGTGGTCAGCAGTGCGCTGGCCACCAGGGACTTTCAGGACGTGCACCACGACCGCGACAAGGCCGTGCAGCGGGGTTCGAAGGACATCTTCGTCAACATCCTCACCGATACCGGGCTGGTTCAGCGGCTCGTCACCGACTGGGCCGGGCCCGGGGCGATCGTGAAATCCCTTGCGCTGCGGCTGGGTGTGCCGCTGTACGCGGGTGACACGCTGACCCTGTCCGGCACCGTGACCGCTGTCGAGGGCACGCGCGTGGACATCGATGTGATCGGGCGGGACAGCCTGGGCGACCACATCACGGCCAAGGCCGTCATCGAATTGCGGGAGCAGGCATGAGCGAGCTGAGTGGTAAGGCCGCCATCGTCGGCATCGGCGCGACCGATTTCTCGAAGGATTCCGGGCGCAGCGAGCTGCGCCTGGCCGCCGAGGCGGTCACCGCGGCGCTGAACGACGCCGGGTTGAAGCCGGCCGACGTGGACGGCCTGACGACGTTCACGATGGATACCAACACCCAGGCCGCGGTGGCCCGCGCCGTGGGCATCCCGCAGCTGAAGTTCTTCAGCCACATCGGATACGGCGGCGGCGCGGCGTGCGCGACCGTGCAGCAGGCGGCGATGGCCGTGGCCACGGGCGTCGCGGACGTCGTCGTGGCGTACCGGGCGTTCAACGAGCGCTCCGGGCATCGATTCGGGCAGTTCTCCACCCAGCTCGCCGCCGCCCCCACCTCCTCGGGCGTGGACGCGGCCTGGTCGTATCCGCAGGGCCTGGGCACCCCGGCCGCGCAGGTGGCGATGGTGGCCCGGCGCTACATGCACGTCTACGGCGCCACCAGTGCAGACTTCGGCCGGGTCGCGGTGGCCGATCGCAAGCATGCCGCGGTGAATCCGGCGGCGCACTTCTACGGCAAGCCGATCACGCTGGAGGAGCACCAGAATTCGCGCTGGATCGCCGAACCGCTGCATCTGCTGGACTGCTGCCAGGAGACCGACGGCGGCGTGGCGATCGTGGTCACGAGTGTCGAACGGGCACGGGATCTTCCACAGAAGCCAGCCGTGATCGCCGCGGCCGCACAGGGTTCCGGCGCCGATCAGTACGTCATGACCAGCTACTACCGGGACGCGATGAGCGGTCTGCCGGAGATGGGACTGGTCGGCGAACAGCTGTGGGCGCAAAGCGGTTTGCGCCCCGACGACATGCAGGCCGCGATCCTGTACGACCACTTCACCCCGTTCGTGCTGATGCAGCTCGAGGAACTCGGCTTCTGCGGGCGCGGTGAGGCCCGGGATTTCATCGCCGACGGGGCCATCGAGATGGGTGGGCGGCTGCCGCTGAACACCCACGGCGGTCAGCTCGGCGAGGCCTACATTCACGGCATGAACGGCATCGCCGAGGGCGTGCGCCAGATCCGCGGCACCTCGGTGAATCCCGTTGCCGACCTGCGGAATATCGTCGTCACCGCCGGCACCGGCGTGCCGACCTCGGGCCTGGTGCTCAGCACGAACTGATTCCGGTTCCAGGTCCGAACCCCACCCCCCGCGAGCCGCGCCATGCTCAGCTACACCTCGCTGGCGCTCGGTTCCGCTGAGCATAATGCGCTGTGTTGATGGCTCACTCGCAAGCTCGCTCGCGGGGGCGTTGCGGTATCAGTGTGTCGGTCCCAGGCAGTACACGATCGCGGCGGGCTTGGTGTACTTGAGGTACTTCGTCGCGCTGTCGGGGCAGCCGTTTTCGTCTGTGCTGTTGAGCACCTGGGCGATCTTCGTGTCGGCATTGGACGAGCTGCAGTCCACCTTGGTGTGGTAGTCCGCGCCGTTGTGGATGCAGTCGCCCTGCTTCGCATTCAGCTGCAGGCACAGGTGGTAGCTGTACTTGCCGGTCTGCCAGGCGCTCGCGTCGGCCTCGTCCGCGCAGGTGCTGCCGTTCTGATTGTCGACGACCTTGTAGTTCGCCTCCATGCCGTCGCACGAGGTGATCTTGAACTTCGGATCGGTCGAGGTGCCGGACAGATTGACGCACTGGCCCACCTGGACCTTCTCCGCGTCGGACTTGGTCAGCTGATGGAAACCCCAGCCGCCCACGGCCAGCACCACCAGCACGATCAGCGAGATGACCAGCCGCATCACCCCGAAACCCGCGCCGCGCGCGACTCGTCCTCCGATGCTGCTGAGTCCCGGTCCGGGCCCGGAGGACCCGATCATCTGCCCGCCGATGGGTGCGTTCGGCCATGCGTTCGGCGCCACGCCCGGATTCGCCTGCGGGCCTTGCGGATAGCCTGGCTGCTGCGACGGGTATCCGGCCTGCCCCTGTCCCTGCGCCGGATAGCCGGGCTGCTGTCCCTGCGGCGGATAGCCGGGCTGCTGCCCCTGGGGCGGATAGCCGGGCTGCTGCCCCTGGGGCGGATAGCCGGGCTGCTGCCCCTGAGGCGGATACCCCGCCTGTCCCGGCGCGGGCTGGTTCGCGGCGGCGTAACCGGGTTGTCCCTGAGGATATTCGGGGGATTGGGGATAGCCGGGCTGGCCCTGCTGCGGATACCCGGGCTGCCCCTGGGGATTGTTGGGCTGGCCCTGCGGGAACTGCGGCTGCATTCGCTATTTCCTGTGATCTCTATGTCCACCAAGGGAATCGGTGAAACATGCGTCGCATGTTTGTGCACGCCTCAATAGCGTTCACACGCTGATGATTCGGCAAAGTCCCCCGAGGGTCCCCGTACAATGGCCGACACGTTACAGGTATGCGGCATTCCCTGCCACCCGCTTTTCACAGCGCCGGGCAGTGCGCCGCGTTCGGCGGCTGGCTCGTTACGCACAGGCAAGCTGAGCCTCGATCACTCTTGTCAGCTCGGCGATGCGCGCGGAATTTCCGGTCGCTGTCGTGCTTCGCATGCCCGCGAAGCGATCGAAAACCAGCCCCTCGAGCACCGCGATGAAATCGGCTGCGGCGGTGGCGGGTTCGACCGAGCCGAGCCCCGCGAACAGACGGGTCGCATGATCGTGCGAGAACAACGACGCGGTCAGGCGGACGTGCATATCCGCGTCGCCGAGCAGGTCGATGATCAGCGCGTGCCGGGCGATCAGCTGGTTGCGGCGCTGTGCCAGTAGGCGATCCAGCCAGACGGCGATGGCGTGCGCGATCTCGCCGGGTTCGGAGGCGGGGAGGTCGGCGGCCAGGAAGTCGGTGTGGGAGCGGGTGGTGATCCGGTCCACGATCGCCTCGACGAGGGCCCGTTTGGTGCGGAAATAGTACGACGTCGAGCCCGCGGGCAGCTCCAGTGCGGTATCGAGGGCGCGGTGGGTCAGGGCCCGCAGGCCGCGGGTGGCGATCAGGTCGGTCGCGCCGTCCACGATCAGGGTGCGTCGATCGGCTGTGGACATGGTCACCTTTTCTCGCGGTCAGCACGGTAATCCTCTACAAGTGTAGATGAACCTCTACATGTGTAGAGGAGGAGGTGCGAGATGAACGAATCACCGATTCTCGACGCGGATCAGATGGCCGCGCGGGCGCGATTGCGGGCGGTGGGGGAGCGGATGGGCGCCCGGTGGCATCGGCCGCGCGGGGTGTATCTGTACGGCAGGCCGGGCCGGGGCAAGACGATGCTGATGGACGCCTTCTTCGCGGACGTCGCCGGGCATCGCAAGCGCCGCTATCACTTTCACGGCTTCTTCGCCGGATTGCATTCCGCGGTGGGCGAATACCGCTCGATCGACGACGCGATCGCGGCGATGCTGGGCGATGCCGAGCTGGTCTGCTTCGACGAGTTTCACGTCCACGACATCGGCGACGCCATGCTCATCGGCCGGCTGCTGGAGGCCGCCTTCGCGCGCAGCATCACCCTCGTGCTGACCTCGAACTATCCGCCGGAGGGTCTGCTCCCGAATCCGCTGATGCACAAGCGCTTCGAGCCGGTCATCGAGAAGATTCGCCGCCGGCTGGACGTGGTCGCGGTGGATGGCCCGCGGGACTATCGCGCCCTCGGCGCTCGTACGGGCCGATTCGCCCAGGGGCAGTACATCATCGGCCCCGCGATCGAAATTCCGGCGGCGTCACGAATTCCCATCGCACACCGCAGTGTGGCCGCCGATATCGGTGAACCGGACTGCCTTGCCGCGGATTTCGCCGAACTGTGCGGAACCCCGCTGTCGGCGGCGGACTACCTCGAGTTGACCGGTGCCTACCGCCGCTGGACGGTCGGCAATGTCCCGGAGCTGCACCGGGTCCCGATGGATTGGGCGACCCGCTTCGTCAACCTCGTGGATGTCCTCTACGACGCCGACCTGCCACTCACGATCCGCGCCGCCGCCCCGCTGTCGGCACTGGCCCGCGGGGTCTCCGACGTCCCCGATCTCGCTCGCACCACGAGCCGCCTCGCCGAACTGCGTGAAGTGACGGGCAGCGTGTGCTGAGTCGTGATTACCGATGATTTTCCGGGTCGGCGTCACGACCCGGATGTGGATTCAGTCCTTCGGGAAGCCCAGGGGGAAGATGACACCAATGGCAACGGCACAGACAACACAGACGACGGGGATGATCCACATGGCCCCCACACTACAATGTGTAGTAGGTAACGACGTCTGAGTGTGTGCAGCATCACCGCAGGTGGCGGGCGGTTATAACGGGCAGTCGGCTTATCGTCCCGCCCGGCCTTTCGCTGCTTTCGCACGCTGCGCCCACCGCGTTCGGGACTCCGGCGTCCCCGCGTCGGATATCCGCGCGGTCTATCACTCATCACAAGTGGATCGCGCCGTAATTGGGGATGGGGGCAGATACGGGGGCAAAAGTTGATACGTGTTTCGATTCCGGTCCTCACGTACCGTCCGGCATGCAACCATATGGCTGTTTCGAGCAGTGCGAGGTTCCGGAGAGAGGCCCATGATCGGGGTGGGTTCGGCGATACCACGGGCGATCGCGTCGATCGCGCTGCTGGTGTTCGCCGTCGTCGCATTGCGGGGATACATCCCCGGCGGCGGTCGGCCGCTCGGCGTCTCGCCGCCCTCGCTGGTCACCGTCGCGCTGATGCCGGTGCTCTGCCTGGTATCGATCGTGATTCTGCTGGCGGGAGTGATCACCAGCCAGCATCGGCTGCCGCTGGCCCTGCCCGATTCCGGGCGTGAGCGCGCCCGGGACCGCCAGCCCATTCGCCTCAGTCGGCTGGGCCTGTACGTGGTGCTCGCGCTGGCGGGAATCGCGCTGGTCGTTGCGCTGATCCTGGTGGTGTATCTGCTCACGGGCGGGCACGCGGCGCCCCCGGCGCAGCATGCCGCGGCGCAGCCGAGCACCGCCGCGCCCGCGTCCGGGACGCCGCAGCCCACGCCGACGCCGTCCGTGGAACCGCACCTGACCGGGGCCGCGCTGTTCGTCGCCGGGGTGGCGGCGGGCGGGTTGTTCATGGTCGCGGTCGTGGGACTGGCCGTCGTCACGGTCGGCACCCGTCGGCGGGGCGCCGCGCCCGGGGTGGATACCCCTTCCGTGACCGCCGACCCGGCGGTCTCGCTGGCCCAGGTCGCCGAGATGGGCCTGGCCGCCATGATGGCCTCGGGGCGGGACGCGCGCACCGCCATCATCGCCTGCTATGTCGCTATGGAGAGTGGCCTCGCCGTAGCGCGCGAGGTCGCACCCCTGATCTCCGACACCCCCTCGGAGGTGCTGGCGCGCGCGTTCGACCGCGGGGCCCTGCGCGACGCATCGGCCCGCGAGCTGGTCACCCTGTTCGAGGAGGCGCGGTTCAGCCCACACTCGATGCTGGAGTGGCAGCGCATGCGCGCCGAGCAGCTGCTGCGGATCGTGCTGCGGGATCTGCAGGGAGAACAGGCATGAACGAATTGGCCGGCCCGGCCCGCACGGCGATCGTGGGCCTCGCGATCGCGGTGATCCTGTTGGTCGAGACCATCGGCATCGACGCCCGGCGCTCGCTGCTGCCGGTGCTGGCGGGCGTCCCGGTGGTTGCGGCACTGGCACTGCTGGTGTGGTCGCTGGCCGCACGCACCCACCGCCCCGAAAGGGTGGATCCGGCCGATGACGACATTGCGAACGGCCCGGCGGACATGCTGCAGCGCTGGCTGGCCCGCGCGGAAATGCTGGCCGATCGCGCCGACGGCACCCGGGCGGACTGGGACCGGCATCTGCGGCCGTTGCTGGCCAAGGAATTCGAGCTGTCCAGCGGTCATCGGATCGCGAAGAACCGGCGCGCCACCGAGACCGCGGGACAGTTGCAATTCGGCCCGGAATTGTGGCGTTGGGTCGATCCGGCCAATTCCGCACTGCGGGACGATAAATCACGCGCACCGGGACGTGCCGCGCTGGACGAGATCCTGCGCCGGCTTCAGGAAATGTGACAGATTTGGAAACACGTGCAGTTATGACGAAACCATTGGACGCGACCGTCAAGCGCACCGAGGCGGTGCTGCGGGAGGTATCGCGGGTCGTGGTCGGCAAGCGCGACGAGCTGCAGCTGATCATGATCGCCGTGCTCTCGGGCGGTCACGTCCTGATCGAGGATCTGCCCGGCTTGGGCAAGACCCTCATCGCCCGGTCCTTCGCCACCGCATTGGGTTTGAATTTCACGCGGGTGCAGTTCACGCCGGATCTGTTGCCCGCGGACCTGATCGGCTCCACCATCTACGACATGAATTCCGGCCGTTTCAATTTCCGCAAGGGGCCGGTCTTCGCCAATATGCTGCTGGCCGACGAGATCAACCGGACCCCGCCCAAGACGCAGGCGGCGCTGCTCGAGGCGATGGCCGAGGGCCAGGTCAGCATCGACGGCGAAACCTTCCCGCTGCCACAGCCTTTCATCGTGCTGGCCACGGACAATCCGATCGAGTACGAGGGCACCTATCCGCTGCCCGAGGCGCAGCTGGACCGTTTCGCTATGCAGCTGCGCCTGGGCTACCTGTCCGAGCAGGACGAGACCCAGATGATTCGCCGCCGCCTCGAGCGCGGCGCGGTGCCCCCGCAGGTCGGCCAGGTGGTGGACGCGGCGGGCCTGATGGAGATGCGCAACGCGGTCGAATTCGTCACCGTGCACCCGGATGTCGTGACGTACGTGGTCGCCCTGGCCGCCGCGACCCGCGGGCATCCGCAGGTGGAGGTGGGCGCAAGTCCGCGCGCGGAGCTGGATCTGGTGCAGATGGCCCGCGCCCGCGCCCTGCTGCTGGGCCGCGACTACGTCGTCCCCGAGGACGTGAAGGCCCTGGCCGTCGCGGCCATCGCGCACCGCATCACGCTGCGCCCGGAGATGTGGGTGCGCCGCATCCGCGGTGAGGACGTGATCGCCGAACTCCTGCGCCGCCTGCCGGTTCCGCGCGGGTCGGCAACATGAGCGAGGCCTCGCACTCGTCGGTCCGGCATGCGCCCGGGCGGGCTCCGACGCGAGATCCCGGCCGCATGCGCGCGGGGATGTCGGCAGCCGAACCGACCGGGGCGGCAGGCGAATCCATCGAGGTCGTGACCAGAGTGCCCACCGGGATGTCGGCGGCCGAACCGGCCGGGATGGCGGCCGGGAAACTCGCCGAGGTGACGACAGAAGAACCCGCCGCGATGGCGGCAGACGGGAACCCCGGGCGATGAGGCATCGGGATGCGAAGTCCGTCGTCGAGGCCGAATTACAGTGGCGGCCAGCAGCATTGGTGTACATGCTGGCCGTCTGTGCGGCCGTCGCGCTGGCGGCGGCGGTGATCATGGGCCGCTGGCAGCTGGTGGTCTTCGCCGCGCCGATGCTGGGCGTGCTTGTCACCGCACCGCTTCAGTTGGCGCGCACCAGGATTCAGGTGGACGGCGCGGGTGAGCTGCGCTGCTTCGAATCCGAGGAGGTGGTGCTGAGCGCGGCCGCCTTCGTCGAGGACGGGCACGCGCTGCTGCGCTGCAGGCCCGAACCGTCGCCCGGTCTCGAGATGCGCCTCGAGGACGCGGCGGATTCGGGCGCGGCCCCGGCCGGGGTGCGCCTGGCGCTGTCGGCGGCACGGTGGGGTCGTTATCCGGTGACGATGCGGGTGACGGCGCTGAACCCGGCCGGACTGGCCGTCGCGGCGCTGAGCCTGCCCGCCGGCGAGGTGTACGTGTATCCGATCGCCGACCCGCAGCCTATGCGATTGCCGCGCACCGAATATCCCGAGCGGATCGGCACCCATCTGACCTCGCGGCACGGCCCGGGCGTCGAGTACGCCGATATCCGCGCCTACACCCCCGGGGATCAGCTGCGGACGGTGAACTGGCCGGTGAGCGCACGTCGGGGACGCCTCTTCGTGACCGAGCGGCTCATCAATCGCGCGGCGGATGTCGTTGTGCTGGTGGATAATTCGCTGCAAGCACCGGGTCCCGCCTCGGAGTCCATGGAGCTCTCGGTGCGCGGTGCGGCGCAGGTGGCCCAGTCCGCGCTACAGGCCGGGGATCGCACCGCGGTGGTCTGCCTGGGGCAGGCGCCCCGCTGGCTGCGCGCAGATATCGGGCGCCGGCAGTTCTACCGCATCGTGGACACGGTGCTGGACGTCGGCGACGAGCACCTGAGCACCTCCGGTTCGCTGGCTCCGCACGCCGCGGTGCCGATCGGGGCGATCGTGGTGGCGTTCTCGACGCTGCTGGACACCCAGTTCGCCCTGGCGCTGATCGATCTGCGCAAGCGCGGGCATGTGGTGGTGGTCGTGGATGTGTTGCGGGGCACGCCGTTTCACGAGCACCTGAATCCCACGCTGGCGCGCATGTGGCAGCTCGAGCGGATGTCGATGTACCGTGACATGGGCACCGTCGGCGTCGACATCGTGGCCTGGACCGAGGGCGCCCGGCTGGATCAGGTGATGCGGGTGCTTCCGGATCGTCGCCGGGTGATGCGGGTGCGGCGATGACGAGATTCCTGGCGGTCCTGTCCGGCCTGCTGCTGACCCTCGCGGCGGGAATCATGCTGCCCTGGGCCGCTATACCCGCGCTCGCGCTGGTCGTCGCGGGCTGGCGCTACCGGCTCGGCGCGGTGGGCGCGGTCCTGCTCGCGCTCGCGACGCTGGCCTGGTCCGACACCGGCGCGGTGGAGGCCGCGGCGACCGGACTGGTGGCGACCACCTATCTGCTGAACACCGCGACGGTTTCCGCACCGCACGGGGTGGTCCCGACCACGGTGCCCTCGGTGGCGGGCGCGGTGACCTTCGCAGGCGCCGCGGTCCTGGCCGCCGTGGTCCCCGGCCACCTGGCCTGGGTCCCCCTGGCCGCCCCGGTCCTGGTGGTGCTGCTGTACGCCGCGGTGGTGCGCGGTCTCGCGCTCACCCGCACCGAGTCGGATGCCGCGCCTGAACGGTGACGTCCGTGGCCAGAGCTGCGCGCCCTCGCGGCACCATTGTCAAGGCCACACACGCCTCACTCATTACGAACACGGCGGGCTCACATAAATTTCGATGAGATCACCTCGATAAAAGCACCGCCGGATAAATAATCTCGTCGTCAAACGATGACGTGAAGGCCAGGCGCTCCATTCAGGGCGAACCATTCCTGAAGATCGGCGCCATCCAAGACGTTGTCATCGGATATGCGAATCGGACCTCGAACCTGACCTTCGGAGCCGCTGAAATTTGAGCCCGACATCAGCGCCTCCGACAAGCGAGCCGGACTGGGCCCGAATTGACAACCTCTTAAATCCGAATCGCGCAGATCTGCTCCCCGGAGGCTTGTAGAGCTGAGCTGACAGCGTCGCAGGTTCGCGCGCCGAAGATTCGAATTCATGAAGGATGCCCGAAACAGATTTGGTGAACATGCGGGTGTTCGCGGACTGTACGGCCGTGTATTGGGTGTGTGCGTTGCGTGCGGCGGTGCTCATGTCCCTGACCCCTTGGACGAGTTCGCGTGCGGCAGAGGCCCATTCGCGGTGCGCGGTCTCGTGTGCGGTCGCGGTCGCGCCGGTCCAGGAGCCGGAGTGCACGGCGGCGCTCTTGTGATCCAGGGTGTCCAGGTGTTCGGTGAGGAATCCCGCCAGGCTCGACAGGCGGGTGACGATGTTGTCGAGTTGTTCGAGGTCGACGCTGTACTCGCCGGTCACGGCAGATCCAGGCTGGATACCTCGGAGGCGAATTGATTGTCCTGAGCACGGTATGCGTCCGCTGTAACGCCGAGTGAGGATGCCATCGTCGTGAGTGCGTCGATGATTTTCGTGCCACCGTCGCGGCACTCGTTCCACCCGTTGCCGAAACTCGCCGCCGCCGAGCCGCTCCAGCCGCCCGAAGTCAGAGCATCTACCTCGCGTCCCGCGTCGGCCAGCGATGACCGCAGAATTTCGGCCAGGTCGTAGGCTTACTTCCCGAGCGCCGAGACATCGGATGGGACTACTGACAGGTCCGAATTTCCCCCACTCACACTCATGAAATTCGACGCTGACACAAGTCCGGCTCCGGCTGCGTGTTGACAACCACGTCAGAATCGACACGCTACTACTGGTCGGTATGACGCGCACCAGAGATATTTTCGCTTTGAAAGCCCTGGTAGGCACGACGGTGAATGTGGCGGCCGATGTGCTCGAATCGGTTGTGCGCCAAAGGAGGAGCTGTTGTAACGGTGGATTGGGATCTGTTCTCGGCGGCCGACCGACGCCATGATGTGCAGATCCAGGACGCAGACATGAACTCCGCCGCGAACCCTGGCTCGGTGTGGAAGTCCGGCGACACCCCCGAAAGTACGGCCCACCGCCCCGGCGGGTCGGGCCCGGCAGTGTGATGAGGGGGCACTGCCGAGCCTTCCGGCTCCGGGGCGGCGGGGTCTGGGGGGCTCAGGAGGTGAAGGTCAGCCTCACGTCGCCGAGCACCGGGGCCTCGTCGCGCTCCACCACGGTGGCCGCGATGACGAGCTCATTACCTTTCAACCACATTCGGGACCGAATTGTTTCCCCCGGGTAGAGCACGCCCGCGAAACGCGCCCGGAATCCCGTGACGCGGCTCGCGTCCGAGTCCAGCACCGTGTCGACCGCGCTCTTGCAGACCAGGCCGTAGGTGCACAGCCCGTGCAGGATGGGGTTGGGAAATCCTGCGGCACGGGCGAATTCGGGATCCGAATGCAGCGGGTTGCGGTCGCCGCACATGCGGTAGAGCAGCGCCTGCTGCGGCAGCGTCGGGGTGGTGATGTCGAAATCCGGCGCGCGGTCCGGCAATTCGATCTTGCTGCTGGGCCCGCGCTCGCCGCCGAAGCCGCCCTCGCCCTTGGCGAAGATCGATGAGCGTGCGGTCCACAGCAATTCGCCGTCCGAACCGGTGACGGTGGTCTCGTGCGCGATCACCGCCGCCGAGCCCTTGTCCCACACTTCGGTGATGCGCCCGGTGCTGCTGGCCTTGCCCGCGGCCGGAATCGGCCGGTGCACCACGACCTCCTGGCTGCCGTGCACGACCTTGGCCAGGTCGATCTCCACGCCCGGATAGCTCACCCGGGGCGGCTCGGTGACCCGCATGGTCGGCGCGACCGTCGCGAACGTCGGCAGCACCTGCGGGGCGGTGTCGTGCAGGTAGCGCAGCTCGCCCGGGTCGGTCCAGCGCGCGCCCGCGCTCAGGCCCAGGTGGTAGAGCTGCACGTCGGACGGGGTCCACGCGAACTCCTGGGTCGGGAGTTCGGCGCCCAGCGCCACGGTCGGGTCGATCGGCATCTGTTCTCCTAGCTGGTCACGGCTGCGGTCGGCAGCCGGAAGTTCGTTTCGGCGCGCCCGCACGAACTCGGGGCCGCGGGATCGACCGGATCGTCTCCATCGTGGACGAACCTGTTCACAATTCCGTCGCCGATCCCGCTCACCGAATATCTCCTACTTGGCCGCGGCGCGGGGCTGCACCCGCTCGACGATGTCCTTGATCGCCAGGTACCCGAACGCGATCGCGGGGCCGATGGTCGCGCCCGGTCCGGCGTAGGTGTGGCCCATGACCGGCGCGGAGCAGTTGCCCGAGGCGTACAGCCCCTCGATGACGGTCTCGTCCTCGCGCAGCACCCGCCCCGCGGTGTCGGTGACCAGGCCGCCCTTGGTGCCGAGGTCGCCGGGCACCATCTTGGCCGCGTAGTACGGGCCCTGCACCAGCCCGGCCAGGCTCGGATTCGGCTTCACCGTCGGGTCGCCGTAGTAGCGGTCGTACGCGCTGTTGCCGCGCCCGAAGTCCTCGTCTTTCCCCTTTTCGGCGAAGCCGTTGAAGCGGGTGACGGTCTCGGCGAGCGCGTCGGCCGGCACGCCGATCTTCTCGGCCAGCTCGGGCAGGGTGTCGGCCTTGACGATCAGGTCGTTTTCCATCCAGCGGGACGGAATGCGCTGGCCGGGCTGCAATCCGGCGAAAATGTAGCGGTTGCGGTAGCGCTGGTCGAACACCAGCCACGCGGGCACGTGTTCGCCCGGGCCCTCACCCTGTCCATATTTGCCGCCGTACATCGTGTGCACGGCCTCGACGTAAGGAGCGGACTCGTTACCGAATCGCTTGCCGCCCGCGTCGACCATGATGCTGCCGGGCAGATTGCGCTCGGCCAGCGCGAACCACGGCCGGCCGCCCTTGAAGAGGGTCGGTCCCCACCACGCGTCCTCCATGACGTCGATGTCGGCGCCGACGGCCATGCCCGCGGTGATGCCGTCGCCGGTGTTGCCGGCCGCGCCCGTGGTCCACTCGGTGGTGATCGGCTCGCGCTGGTACTTGTGCCGCATCTCGGCGTTGTGTTCGAAGCCGCCCGAGCCCAGCACGACGCCGTAGCGGGCGCGGAAGGTGACCGGCTCGCCGTCCTGCGTTGCCTCGACGCCGACGACGCGCCCGTCCTCGACGACCAGCCCGGTCAGCGGGGTGTTCAGCAGCAGCGGCACGTTCGCGTCCAGCAGGCCCTTGCGCATGGCGGCGATGAGCGCCTGGCCCATACCCAGCAGATGCTTGCCGGTGGCCTTGGCCCAGTAGGTGCGCGCGCCGACGCGCATGGCGCGCAGCATGCCGACCGGGTGCCGCTTGATCAGGTTCAGCTTGACGAAGTCGGCCTGGGTGACCACGACGTTCAGCGGCGCCTTGGCGTAGGGCGGCTCCAGGTTGAACCGCTCGGCGCCGAGGATCTTGGCGTTGAAGGGCTTCGGCTCGCAGGAGCGTCCCGTGGACCGGCCGCCGGGGGCCTCCGGGTAGTAGTCGGAGTAGTTGGGCACCCAGCGCATCTTCAGCGGGGTGTGGTCCAGCACGAAGTCGAACGCCTCGGCGCCGCGGTCGATGTAGGTGTCGATCCGGTCGGCGGGCGCGGCATCGCCGATGATGCTGTGCAGATAGGTGCGCGCGTCCTCGCGGTCATCGGGGCGTCCCGAGGCCTGCAGCGCCTTGTTGCCCGGGACCCACACACCGCCGCCGCTGCGGGCGGTGTTCCCCCCGTAGTGCGCGGTCTTCTCGATGAGCACCGTGCGCAGGCCGTGGTGCGCCGCGGCGAGGGCGGCGGTCATCCCGGCGGCGCCGCTGCCGACCACCACCACGTCGTATTCCCGATCAGTCATGTAGAACACGTTATAGAATCAGTCCCGGGTTGGTCTATATTGGTCTGGCAGAAGGTGCTGCTGAGGCAGGTTTTCGCAGGAAAACTCGTTTCAGTTTCTGTCTCGGCCACCGACCGGGGCCCCAGTGGAAGGAATGAGCGTGCTGTCCGACGCGGTACGGAGCGAACTGGCCGCGGAGCTCGCGGCCGCCGAACGCGACCGGGTGCCGATCGACCCGCTGGTCGTGCGGCATCCCGGGATCGACGTCGTCGATGCCTACGAGATCCAGCTCATCAACATCCGTAAGCGTCTCGACGCGGGCGCGAAGGTCGTCGGCCACAAGGTCGGGCTGTCGTCCGAGGCGATGCAGAAGATGATGGGCGTGGACGAGCCCGACTACGGGCACCTGCTCGCCGACATGCAGGTCTTCGAGGACGTTCCGGTGGACACCTCCAAGTATCTGTACCCGCGGGTGGAGGTGGAGGTCGGCTTCGTGCTCGGCGCCGACCTGCCCGGCGAGGACTGCACCGAGGCCGACGTGCTGGCCGCGACGGTCGCCTACGCGCCCTCGATCGAGCTGATCGACACCCGCATCAAGGACTGGAAGATCGCGCTGTGCGACACCATCGCCGACAACGCGTCGTCGTGCGGGTGGGTGCTCGGACCCGAGCGCGTCGCGCCGGATCAGTTGGACATCAAGAAGATCGACGCCCGGCTCACCCGCAACGGCGAGGTCGTCGCCGAGGGGCGCAGCGACGCGGTGCTGGGCGATCCGACCATCGCGGTGGCCTGGCTGGCCCGCAAGGTCGCCTCGTTCGGCGTGCGCCTGAAGGCCGGGGACATCGTGCTGCCCGGCTCGTGCACCCGCGCCATCGATGCCCGTCCGGGCGATGTCTTCCACGCCGAGTTCGCCGGACTCGGCTCTGTCCGTCTGCAATTCAGCTAGAAGCCCGTAGGAGATAACCGTGGGGAAAGTCACCGCCGCGATCGTGGGATCGGGCAACATCAGCACCGACCTGCTGTACAAGCTGCTGCGCTCGGAGAGCATCGAGCCGCGCTGGATGGTCGGAATCGACCCGGACAGTGAGGGTTTGAAGCGGGCCCGGGGCCTGGGCCTCGAGACCTCGCACGAGGGAGCGGACTGGCTGCTGGCGCTGCCGCAGAAACCGGACCTGCTGTTCGAGGCCACCTCGGCGTACGTGCACCGCGAGTACGCGCCCAAGTACGAGGCCGCCGGCATCAAGGCGATCGACCTGACCCCGGCCGCGGTCGGACCGGCCGTGATTCCCTCGGTGAACCTCGACTCCCTCACGGACGCACCGAATGTCAACATGATCACCTGCGGTGGCCAGGCGACGATTCCGATGGTCGCGGCCGTCTCGCGCGTCGTGCCGGTGCCCTACGCGGAGATCGTGGCCTCGGTGTCGTCGGTGTCCGCCGGCCCCGGAACCCGCGCCAACATAGACGAATTCACCAAGACCACGTCCCGGGGTGTGGAGACCATCGGCGGCGCGCAGCGCGGCAAGGCAATCATCATCCTGAATCCGGCCGAGCCGCCGATGATCATGCGCGACACCATCTTCTGCGCGATCCCGGAGGATGCCGACCACGACGCCATCACCGAATCCATTCACCGGATGGAGAAGTCGGTGCAGCAGTATGTACCCGGCTACCGCCTGCTCAACGAGCCGCAGTTCGACGAGCCCTCGGTGATTTCCGGTGGCATGGCCAAGGTTTCGATCTTCGTCGAGGTCGAGGGCGCGGGCGATTTCCTGCCGCCGTACTCGGGCAACCTCGACATCATGACCGCCGCCGCCACCCGCGTGGGCGAAGTTCTGGCCGACCGGATCCTCTCGGCTCGGGTGTAGGAAGGAATAGACATGCCTTATTCGCAAGAACTCGACATCCGCGTCACCGATACCTCGCTGCGCGACGGTTCGCATCACAAGCGGCACCAGTTCACCGCGACCGAGGTGCGCGACGTCGTCGCCGCGCTGGACGGCGCGGGCGTGCCGGTGATCGAGGTGACCCACGGCGACGGCCTGGGCGGCTCCTCGTTCAACTACGGCTTCTCCAAAACCCCTGAGCAGGAACTGGTCACGATCGCCGCGCAGACGGCCAAGCGGGCCAAGATCGCGGTGCTGATGCTGCCGGGCGTCGGGGTCAAGGAGGACATCAAGGTCTCCCAGGACAACGGCGCCTCGATCGTGCGCATCGCCACGCACTGCACCGAGGCCGACGTGTCTATCCAGCACTTCGGACTGGCCCGCGAGCTGGGACTGGAAACCGTTGGCTTCCTGATGATGTCGCACTCCCAGCCGCCGGAGGTGCTGGCCAAGCAGGCGCGCATCATGGCCGACGCCGGATGCCAGTGCGTGTACGTGGTCGATTCCGCGGGCGCGCTGGTGCTGGATCAGGTCTCCGACCGCATCGCCGCGGTCGTGGCCGAGCTCGGTGACGACGCGCAGGTCGGCTTCCACGGTCACGAGAACCTGGACCTGGCCGTGGCCAACTCGGTGTACGCGGTGAAGGCGGGCGCCAAGCAGATCGACGGCAGTGCACGGCGTTTCGGCGCGGGCGCGGGCAACACCCCGGTCGAGGCGTTCGTCGGTGTCTGCGACAAGCTGGGCATCAAGACCGGCATCGACTTCTTCGCGATCGCCGACGCCGCGGAAGACGTTGTGCGCCCGGTGATGCCGCAGGAGTGCCTGCTCGATCGCCAGGCCCTGATGATGGGCTACGCGGGCGTGTACTCCAGCTTCCTCAAGCATGCCGAGCGCCAGGCCGAGCGGTACGGGGTCTCCGCGGCGGAGATGCTGGTGCGCGCCGGCAAGCGCAAGCTGGTCGGCGGCCAGGAGGATCAGCTGATCGACATCGCGCTGGAGTTGCAGCGGGAGCAGCAGGCCGTCACCGCCTGATATTCGGTGTGGGAGGGCCGCGGACGGGAAACCGTCCGCGGCCCTTTGCCGTTTGCGGGCCGGGTAGTCCCGCCGAATTCTCGCTTCGTCCGGTAGGTGCTACGCCCGTTCACAGAAGTACCTCTCGGACGTAACGACTATCGGCGCATGGCCGATTGGACGATCGTGGGGCGGTTTCCGCTGCCCGTTTCCGCCGGGTGCGGAGCGAAGCGATTTTGGACTAGAAAAATCCTGTAAAAAGGATATGCTTGCCGAGGCAGATTCGGGGTGGTCCGAATCAGCTAATGGCTGGTTGCCGGTTGGATGCGGTAGGTCATCCGGAATGTCGGTAATTCAGCCAACTTCCGGCTAATGTCGGGTTAGCTGGAAGCGTAACCGAAGGGCCCGATCCATGACGAGGGGATCGGGCCCTTCTGTATTGTCTGGCGCAATGTCACAGGAGACGAATGCGGGCAGAATGTACGCCGGGCAGCCCGTAGAAGACCGGCAGCGGCAACGACGTGCGCGTTTTCTGGAGTCGGGATTAACGGTGTTCGCGCGCGACGGCTATGGCAATAGCTCGGTCGGCGCAATCTGCAAGGACGCCGGGCTCTCGTCTCGACAGTTCTACGAGGAGTTCACCGGACGCGAATCGCTGCTACTGGAGCTATACGAACAGATCGACCGGCAATCGCGCGAGGCCGTGGCCACCGTCCTCGCCGACCGCGCCGACGCGTCGGCGGTCGACACCATCGATGCCGCGGTGCGGGCCTACATCGAAGCCATCGGCCGCGATCCACGCAAGGCGCGTGTCGCGCTGGTGGAGGTGGTCGGCGCCGGCCCGAAGGTGGAGAAGTTCCGCCTCGAGCTGCGCCGCGCCTGGGGTGCGCTCCTTGCCGGCGCCGCGGAAGATGCTGCGCTACATGGAGAAATCCCGCCCGGCGACTACGAGATGCGGGTGCTGGCGATCATCGGCGCGGTCAACTACGTCGTGGATGCCTGGAGCGGTACCGATCCGCGACCGGCCCTCGACGATGTGATCCGGGTGTTGCGGCGCATCATCCTAGGCGCTGTCAGCGCCTAGGTAGGCCGCTAGCATCGCAAGGGTGAGCACCGACGAGGTATCCGAGCCGGGCCCGAGTTTCGTTGTCTGCGGGAACAATCCGCTGGTCTATCAACTGGCGCTGCGCCTGGTGACTCGGTTCGCGGACGGGACCGTCACGGTCGTGCTGCCCAATCGCAACGGCGGTTACGTCCCGCAGCTCGAACAGCTCGAACGCGTGCGGATCCAGTGTGCCGAGCGGATCGATGAGGCGACACTGCGCGCGGCCGGTGTTGCCGAGGCACGGGCGCTGGCGCTGGTGGATCAGGGCGATGTGGCGAACTTCCACTCGGCGTTGCGCGCACACGAGCTGAATCCGCAGATTCGGCTCGTGATCCGGATGTTCAACACCAGCCTGGGCTTTCGGATCCGGACGCTGTTCGCCGACTGCGTCGTGATGTCCATCTCGGCGGAGGCGGCGCCGTCGTTCCTCGCGGCCGCGATCAGCGAGCGGACGGTCGACTATCTGCGGCTGAGCGATCGAACGCTCTACGTCGCCGAAGCCCCGGAGACGCCGCCGGAGCGGGTGGTGTGCGGGCTGGCCGTCGAAACGGGTGAGGAGATCACCCTGGTGCCGCCCGCCGCCGCGGACGGCCGGGTGCTCGCGCTGTCCGGGCGCGCGTCGTATTCGCCCGGCCGGCCGCGCCTGTGGCTGAGCCTGCTCCGATATCTGGTGCGCCACGACCTGATTCGCCTGCTGTTGGGCCTGGTGGCGCTCATCGCCCTCGGCTGCTGCCTGCTGGTGCTGATCGGAACGGGCTGGGGCGCAGCGGCATACGAGACGATGCTCGACGCGGCGGGCGCGGCCGCGCCGGAGCCGGAGAAGTCCGCGCTGTTCAAGGTGCTGCAGCTGACCATCACCTTCCTCGGGCTGACGATGACGCCGGTGGTCACCGCGCTGGTGGTCGGCGGGGTACTGCGGGCGCAGCTGGCCGATTTCACCATCCCGGATCCGGCGCGATTCGAGGACCACGTCGTGGTGGCCGGGCTCGGCAATGTCGGCATGCGCGTGCTCGAGCAGCTCAGCGACCTCGGGGTCCGGGTGGTCGGGCTGGACCACGACGAGAACGCCCGCGGCGTTCCGCTGGCCCGCACGCTCGGGGTGCCCGTGGTGATCGGCCAGGCTACCTGGGAGGACTCGCTGCGCGCGGCCGGGATCGCGCGGGCCCGGGCGCTGGTGGTGGCCACCAGCAGCGATGCGGTGAATCTGGAGGCCGCGATGCTCGGCCAGTCCTATCGGGACGATCTGCGGGTGGTGCTGCGCCTGTCCGACGACGACCTTGCCGACCGGGTGCAGCGCACGCTACGTAAGGCGGTGGTGCGCAGCGTCTTTCAGCTCGCCGCCGACGGTTTCGCCGCGGCGATGAGCGAGCGCCGGGTGATCGCGACGCTCGCGGTCGACCACACCACCCTGATGGTGGCCGAGGTGCCCGTCCAGGCCGGTTCGGACCTGGTGGACAAGCCCATCGGCACCGCGAACCTGCCCGAATACGTCCGGGTGCTCGCCCTGCAGCGCGACGCCGGTGCGGTGCTGGAATGGCGACCCGGCCCGGAAACCGTGCTGGCCGAGGGGAATCAGCTGGTCGTCGTCACGACCAGAACGGGCCTCGACGACCTGCTCGCCCGCACCGAGAGCGCTCCCGAACGGCTCGGCCCCTAGGGGGATCGCAAGTCGGCGGAGCTTGCGGAGCCGGTGGGGTGGGTGAATGCGGCCGGACCGCGATCCCGCCCTGCCGGCCGATGGCACGGTCGCCGCGATTGCCGCCGATCGTGGTGGCAGCCGTGCGGCCCGCACCGACGGACGGACATAGGGGTGCGGATCACCGTGAGCTTCGCGCGGTAGCGTTCGGACATGGAGACTGTTCCGATCCAGGTGCCCGACGGCAGCACGGTGCCGGTGCGGTTGATTCCGGCATGGGGGAAGCATCGACACCCGATCACGGCGGATGCGCCGCGCGCGGTCGTGGTGATCATTCCGGGCCTGGGGGTGCCCGCGATCTACTACAGCGATTTCGCCAAGGAGCTGGCCGGACGTGGCGTCGACGTGGCGATCGGGGAGCTGCGCGGCAATGGTGACTCCCGGCCCAAACCGGACGCCGACAGCGCCTACGGGTACCACGAACTCGTCTCGGTCGACTTCCCGGCGATGTTCGAGGTCGTGCGCGACCGCTTCCCGGACAGTACGCCGATTCTGCTGGGGCACAGCATGGGTGGGCAGCTGGGGGTGATGTACGCCGCGCGGATTCGCGGGCGCCTCGGCGGAATCGTGCTGGTCGCCTCGGGCACCCCGTACTACCGCGGCTACAGCGGCATCGCCCGCTCGGGCATGCTGCTGGGCCCCGCCGCGGTCTCGCTGACCGCCCATCTGGCCGGGTTCTGGCCCGGCGACCGCGTCACCGCGGGCGGTTTCGGCCGGCAGTCCAGGGTGCTGATCTCCGACTGGGCGCGGTTGGCCCGCACCGGGCGATTCGTCCCCGTCGGCGCCGATATCGACTACGAGGAGCGCATCGCCCGGCTGAAGCTGCCGGTGCTGTCGATCACGGTCGAGGGCGACGAGGCGACCCCGCGCGGCGCGGCCGAGCACCTGCTGGAGAAGCTGCCCGACGCGGCCATCACCACCTGGCACGAGCCGAAACCGCTGGGCCACAACGGATGGATCACCGATCCGCAGACCACCGTCGACCGCATCGAGCGGTGGCTGCGGGATCGGTGAGCGCCCGGCGGGTCGACGTGGGGCGGTCAGGCCGTCGTGCGTTTCTCGATCAGCATCTGGGTGAAGAACTCGTAGATCAGGGTCGCCTGGAACGCCATCTGCTTGTTGTCGGCGGCGCCGCCGTGCCCACCCTCGATGTTCTCGTGGTACCAGACGGTGTGGCCCTGTTCCTCCAGGAGCGCGGCCATTTTCCGGGCGTGCCCGGGGTGGACGCGGTCGTCGCGGGTGGAGGTGGTGAGCAGGATCGGGGGATAGGCGGCCTCGGCGCGGGTGTTCTGATAGGGCGAGTACCGGGAGATGTACTCCCATTCCTCGGGCTTGTCCGGGTCGCCGTACTCGGCGACCCAGGAGGCGCCCGCGAGCAGCAGGTGGTAGCGCCGCATGTCCAGCAGCGGCACCTGGCAGACGATGGCGCCGAACAGCTCCGGGTAGCGGGTGAGCATCACGCCCATCAGCAGGCCGCCGTTGCTGCCGCCCACCGCTCCCAGTTGCGGTGCGGTCGTGATCCCGCGTGCGACAAGGTCTTTCGCGATCGAGGAGAAGTCCTCGTAGACCCGGTGCCGGTTGGCCTTCTGCGCCTGGGTGTGCCACTGCGGCCCGTATTCGCCGCCGCCGCGGATGTTCGTCATCACCCAGGCGCCGCCGCGCTCGAGCCAGCCCATGCCCGAGGCGCCGCTGTAGGCGGGGGTCCGGGAGATCTCGAAGCCGCCGTAGCCGGACATCACCGCCGGGATCGGCCGGTCGCGGTGATCGCGGTGGCGAATCACGAAGTACGGCACCCGCGTTCCGTCGTCGGAGGTGGCGAAGAACTGCTCGGTCTCGATGCCCTCGGCGTCGAAGAAGCCGGGCTCCTGCTTGAGCAGCGTGGCCGACTTCCCCACCGCACCGGACAGCAGCGTGGCCGGGGTGGTGAAACCGCTCGTGGTGAGCATGAATTCGTCCCCGCCCTCGAGCGGATCCAGATTCATGACGTTGGTGGTCGACATCGCCGGGGTGTCGGCGAGCGGTTCGCGGGTCCAGGCCTGGCCCGGGGTCAGCACGTACAGCTTGGTCTGGACGTCCTCGAGCGTGATGAGCAGCAGGTGGTGCTCGGTCCAGCCGTAACCGTGCAGGGCGGTGTGCTCGTCGGGGGTGAAGATGACCTCGAAATCGCGTGTGCCGTCGAGGAATTCGTTCAGATCCGTGGTGATCAGCGCGCCCGCGGGATAGGTTCGACCGCCCACCTCCCACGGCGTCTTCAGCCGCAGCAGCAACCAGTCCTTGTACCAGGACACCGAGGCGTCGGTGGGCGCGTCCAGGTGGATCAGCGAGCCGTCGTCCGCGAGCAGATAGACGATCTCGTTGAAGAAATCCGTGGCGCGGGAGACGAAATGCCTTTCATAGCCCGGCGTGCGGTCGTAGCCGGCGGACACCGAGACATCGCCCGCCTCGCCCTCGAAGATCGTCACCGCCTCCTCGAGGGGAGTTCCGCGCTTCCAGCGCTTGGCGATTCGCGGATATCCGGAATCGGTCAGCGAATCCGGGCCGAAATCGGTTCCGACATAGACGGTATCGGCGTCGATCCAGCGAAGCTGGGATTTTGCCTCCGGCAGAAAGAAACCGCCGGCCGCCTCGTCCCGGAATTGCTTGGTCACCATATCGAATTCGCGCACCACCTTGGCATCGGCGCCGCCGCGCGAGAGGCTGATCAGCGCGAGCGACTGATCCGGGCGCAGCACCGCCGCGCCGCCCCACACCCAGTTCTCCTCCTCCGCCGCGGCCAGCGCGTCGAGGTCGATCAGGACCTCCCAGTCCGGATCCGCGGTCGCGTATTCGGCGAACGTGGTACGGCGCCACAGGCCCTTGGAGTGCTCGGCGTCGCGCCAGAAGTTGTACAGCCAGGCGCCGCGGCGGGCCGGGTACGGGATGCGGGCGTCGGTGTCGAGCAGGTCGAGGATGCGATGCTCCAGCGCGCTGAACCGATCCGAGGTGGCGAACCGCTCGACGACCACGTCGTTGTGTGCCCGGGCGAAATCGAGCGCCCGGTCCCCGGTCACCTCCTCCAGCCAGAGGTACGGATCGGTCTGCTGCTCCTGACTCATAAGAGCCATTCTTACCGACGGTCCGCCCCGCCTCGCACCGAACGGCCGCGGCATACCGATGTGCGCAAACCTGCCCCTGCCGCGGATATCGCTCTGCGTTAGGCTCGAGGTCGTGACTTCCCACTACGATGTCGTCGTTCTCGGCGCTGGGCCCGGCGGTTACGTCGCCGCGATCCGCGCTGCTCAGCTCGGTTTGCGAACAGCGATCGTCGAGCAGAAATACTGGGGCGGGGTGTGCCTGAACGTCGGGTGCATTCCGTCCAAGGCCCTGCTGCGCAATGCGGAGCTTGCGCATATCTTCACCAAGGAAGCCAGGACGTTCGGAA
Organism: Nocardia sp. GP40; assembly: GCF_050434125.1. Lineage (NCBI taxonomy): Bacteria > Bacillati > Actinomycetota > Actinomycetes > Mycobacteriales > Nocardiaceae > Nocardia > Nocardia sp. GP40. Next base: position 123,278 of record NZ_JBNPVW010000016.1, read on the forward strand.
TCTCCGGCGAGGCGAGCTTCGACTTCGGCGCGGCGTTCGACCGCAGCCGCAAGGTCGCCGACGGCCGCGTCAAGGGCGTTCATTTCCTGATGAAGAAGAACAAGATCGACGAGTTCGATGGGAAGGGTACTTTCACCGACTCCCACACGCTCTCGGTCGCGCTGAGCAACGGCAACAGCGAGACGATCACCTTCGACAACGCGATCATCGCCACCGGCACCGAGACCAAGCTGCTGCCGGGCACCTCGCTGTCGGCGAACGTGGTCACCTACGAGGAGCAGATCCTCACCCGCGACCTGCCCGGGTCGATCCTCATCGTGGGCGCGGGTGCGATCGGCATGGAGTTCGCCTACGTCCTGAAGAACTACGGCGTCGACGTGCGCATCGTGGAGTTCCTGGACCGCGCGCTGCCGAACGAGGACGCCGACGTCTCCAAGGAGATCACCAAGGCGTACAAGAAGCTGGGCGTCACCATCACCACCGGTGCCTCGGTGCAGTCCATCGAGGACAACGGCACCAAGGTCACCGTCTCGATCAGGGACAACAAGTCCGGCGCGGTCGAGACCGTCACCGTCGACAAGGTGCTGCAGGCCGTCGGCTTCGCGCCCCGGGTGCGGGGCTTCGGCCTCGAGGCCACCGGCGTGCAGCTCACCGACCGCGGCGCCATCGCGATCGACGACTACATGCGCACCAGCGTCCCGCACATCTACGCCATCGGTGACGTCACCGCGATGCTGCAGCTCGCCCACGTCGCGGAGGCGCAGGGCGTGGTCGCGGCCGAGACCATCGCCGGTGCGGAGACCCAGTCGCTGGGCGACTACCGGATGATGCCGCGCGCCACCTTCTGCCAGCCGCAGGTTGCCAGCTTCGGCCTGACCGAGGAGCAGGCGCGCGCGGAGGGCTACGACGTGAAGGTCGCGACCTTCCCGTTCACGGCCAACGGCAAGGCCCACGGCCTGGGCGACCCGACCGGTTTCGTGAAGCTGATCGCCGACGCCAAGTACGGCGAGCTGATCGGCGGGCATCTCATCGGCCCCGACGTCTCCGAGCTGCTGCCCGAGCTGACGCTGGCGCAGAAGTGGGATCTGACGGTCAACGAGCTGGCCCGCAACGTGCACACCCACCCGACCCTGAGCGAGGCGCTGCAGGAGGCGATCCACGGGCTGGCCGGGCACATGATCAACTTCTGAGTTGTTCAGCTGAACTGTATCGTGAAGGCGCCCTTCGGTTTTCGGACCGGAGGGCGCCTTTGTGTGCGTGGGTCGCTGCGACGCAGCGAATTGGATTACGCCACTCTGGAAATTCCAGATACTGCGTGTCTTGGGTGTTCGTCGGTGTGTCGCCCTGGAAAGGGTGCGGATGCGGGGTTGAGCTGGTGTTATTCGCGATGTCCTGCTTACGATTGCGGTGCCCAGAACGAGGGAGGGATACACATCATGAGCGTTATGGCTGTAGTCCACCGGCATAGTGAGTTGCCTGAAGATCCCTATGACCTGTGGATGCGAGACGAGCTGGCGGACATCCTCGACCTGCCGCACGACGGCACGCGGGCCGAGATCATCGGGGGGGAAATCGTTGTGGCACCTGGACCAAAGCTTGCGCACAGCGTGATCGTGAGCGATATTCACGAAGTGATTGCGGTGGCCAAGGCCACCAATCCGGAGTTCCGGTGGATTTGTGTACAGATGCAGGATCTGAATCTCAGCGATATTCATGACGGGTACATCCCCGACCTGTGCGTGATGGACCGGGACATCGTGCGACAGGCGGTTCGCGATGACGTGCACAAGCTCCTGCCAAATCAATTGGCATTCGCCGTCGAGGTCACCTCGCCATCTACTGCCGCCGAGGATCGCCGCCCTGGCCCCCGACGGGCCCGCCCGAGCAAGTGGAACGGGTACGCGAGAGTTGGGATCGAGTATTACCTGATCGTCGATCGAGACCCGAAGGTGGCTGTATCCACGCTGTACACCGAACCGGATCGCGAATCCGGCAGCTACCAGGAGTCGGTGAGCTGGAAGTTCGGGGAGACGATCGAGCTGCCGGAGCCGTTCGGCATCTCAATCCATACCGACGAGTGGACGCCCTGGGAGTAGATGCAGCGGCGCCGAAGTGTGTCGGCCGCTGATGTTGTCGCTGACGAAGCGGAACAGTCTCACCGTGGGGAATTCGCGGTCGGGTCGACGACGGCATCGATCCGGTGGATCAAGCCGTTGTCGATGGTCAGGACCAGGACGGCGAACAGTCGGTTGTCACGAGAGGAGAGGATCGCAGGGCGGCCGTAGGCCGGGTGCGGGACCATCGTGACTTCCGGGTCGAAGTAGCGGGTCAGGTTGGCAATGATGTCCTGGGGGCCGTGGCTCAGGACGGGGTCGAAGCCGGTGCCGGGCAGGAAGGTTGCCAGCCCCCAGGCGTCCTCGTGCAGCACAGCCGCCAGGGCGACGATGTCTCCGCCGGCGCAGGCCTCGATAAAGGTGCGAGTGACCTCGTGATGCTGTTCCTGCGCAACGGTTTTCGAGGAGCTCTCGGCGGCGGCGATCTTCTGGCGGGCGCGGCGAGCGAGCTGGCGGCAAGTGCCGATCGGGCGGCCGAGGGTCTCGGCGATCGTCTCGAACGGTAGCGAGAAGACGTCGTGCAGGATGAATGCGACGCGCTCGGCGGGGCTCAGGCGTTGCAGGACAACGAACATCGCCCCCTGCACCTCCTGGTCCAGGGTGACGCGGTCGGCAGGGTCGGTGTCCGGGGGGTGCGTCAGCGAGATCCGGTCGGTCAGATCGAGCGGGTCGGCCGGGGTCTCGCGGCGCATCCGGGCGCTGCGCAGCTGGTCCAGGCACAGGTGCGCGGTCACCGTGGTCAGCCAGGCGCGATCGTCCTCCACGTCCGGCGTGCGGGCGAGCCTGGTGAACGCCTCCTGCACTACATCCTCGGCCGCGCCGACATCGCCCAGCATGCGCAGGGCCAAGCCGACCAGGTGGTGGCGGTGTGCTCGCCACGGGTTGGCGAGATCGCGGGTCATCTCCATATCGTCCCGGACGAGATGGGCGGCGGGAAAGTTACACGCGGCGCCCGGTAACTTCGCTCGGCGCCGTCTCGTCCATCGGATATGACAAATTTTGAAGCCGACATACCCGAGGCGTCCGATGGCCGGCCTCGGACATCGCGCACGCGTCGCCTGCTCGGACTCGCAGCCGGTAGGTGCCGGGGTGTGACATCGCGGACGGCGCTCGCGGCATTCGCCGTAACCGGGTTGCTCGGCGGCTCCGCCGGCGTTGCGACCGCCGCGCCGGACGACGCCGCCTCGTACCTGGGCACCTGGAATTACGATCAGCCCGACGCGGCCACCATGACCGACGTCGCCACCATGAACCTGCTCGGCTACACCGCGCAGTTCCCGCAGATCGGGACCGTGACGTTCAGCCGGGGAGCGAACGGGGAGGTGCTCGGCCATACCGACCAGGGCTGCACGTGGCGGTTCCGCGTCGAGCCCGGGGCGCTCGAACTCGCCTCCGCCGATCAGCACTGCTTCAATCGAATCATCAACTCCGAGTACAACATCGACCGGTGGCGGGTGCAGATTGACGGCAACCGGGAGCGGGAGGTGTTGCACGCCAACAGCTATCTTGCGGGACAGACGTTCTCCTTCGGCCTCGCCGAGGGACGCCGCACGCGGGCCGGAATCACCGATAGGGCCGAGACCGTCCGGAACTTCGCCGGAACGTGGCGGTTCGATCCGCCGGATCCGGCGCGGCTGGTCAACCTCGGAACGGTCGCCGGAGCGGTGCCGGTGCCGACGGCATTCAGCGGAACGCTGAATTACCGTGCTGGAAACGGCAATACGATAGTCGCCCGCACCGACGACGGCTGTGACTGGACGCTGGCCGCCGACGGCAACACGGCCGAGCTGTCGCCACCCACCCAGACCTGCCACGGGGTCGCACGTGACTTCTGGTCCGTCGCCGCGGACGGGCAGCGGCAGACCACCATCATGGAGGGGACGAACCCGGACGGCTCGCGGTTCCTGCTCACCAACGGAGAGCTGTCGCGGCCGTGACGCCGAGGGCGCAGTGGGACTGCCGCACCGCGCGGTGGAATCACGCTGCCACGTGTGACGGCAATGTGGGCGTACCGGTCGGGCCTCGATGATGCTCACTCGCGGTGGTAGGCGGCCTGGGCCTCGGTGATGTCGTCGATGTTGGACTCCAGGACCATGATCAGCTCGTGCAGCTTCGCCGCGACCTCGGTGCCCAGCGGGGTGAGGGTGTACTCGACGTGCGGCGGGATGGACTGCTGCACCGCGCGGTGGATCATGCCGTCGCGCTCGAGGGTTTGCAGGGTCTGGGAGAGCATGCGCTCGCTGACGCCGTCGACCCGGCGGCGCAGGGCGTTGAAGCGATAGGGGCCCTCCAGCAGGGCGACCAGCGCCAGCACGCCCCAGCGGCTCGCGACATTCTGCAGCACCGGGCGCGAGGTGCAGTTGCGGGAGAAAACGTCGGCCTCCAGCGTGGGATCGGCGCTGTCCGCGGGGTGGTGGTCCGCCGACGTGCCCGCGTGGCCCGGCCGCGCGGGGTGGGGAGCGGCGCCATCGACAACTGCCATGAGGTGATGCTACCCATCTGCGCTGTAGTGACGGAGCGCTCAGTAGTGCTGGAATATCATGCACTAACAAATAGTTAGTGCATGATGTTCCGTACATACTCATGGAGGTAGTTATGACCGTCGCCGTCACCGGGGCCAGTGGCCAGCTGGGCCGACTCGTCGTCGAGGCGCTGCTGCGCCGCGAGGCCGGGCCGATCGTCGCGATCGTCCGGGATCGTTCGAAGGTGGCCGATCTGGCCGAGCGCGGCGTGGAGGTGCGCGAGGCCTCGTACGACGACGCCGAGGCATTCGATCGTGCGCTGACCGGGGTAGACCGGCTGCTGCTGGTGTCCGGCAACGAATTCGGCAAGCGGGTGGAGCAGCACACCACCGTGATCCGGGCCGCCGAGCGGGCCGGCGTGCAACTGGTGGCGTACACCAGCATTCCGCGCGCCACCGACAACCCACTGATCCTCGCGCAGGAGCACCGCGGGACCGAGGCCGCGCTGGCCGCCTCGACCGTGCCGCACACCCTGCTGCGCAACGGCTGGTACTGGGAGAACTACCTGGGCGGGCTGGCGCCCGCGATCGAGGGCGGAGTGCTCTACGGTGCCGCCGGGCAGGGCCGGGTGTCGGCCGCCGCGCGTGCCGACTACGCCGAGGCGGCCGCGGTGGTACTCACCACCGACGGGCACGCGGGCCAGGTCTACGAACTCGGCGGCGACGAGGCATTCACGTATGCCGATCTGGCGCAGGTGATCTCGCAGGTGTCCGGCAAGCCGGTCCGCTATCAGGATCTGCCCGAGGCCGACTACGTCGTGGCCCTGGAGACCGCCGGGTTGCCGGAACACCTGGCGAAGGGCCTCGCCGACGCCGACACCGGAATCAGCAACGGCCTGCTCGAGGTCACCACGGGTGACCTCGCCAAGCTGCTCGGCCGCCCTGCCGCCGGTCCCGCCGAGGTCTACCGCGCCGCCCTGTCGCAATAATCCGGCGCAGCCGCACTTCGCACGGCCGCTGGATCCACGCCCCACCGTGACGAGGCACCTTCAGGCGGGCTGCCCCGGGGAACGATTCGCACGAGACCCGCAGGGCAGGTGTCATCGAGCACGAATTGGCCACGGGGACAGCCAGTTCGGCGGTCAGGCGGGGACCAGCGGGCGGACCTGTTCGGCGACGAACCGGACGAAATCCAGCGGGTCGGCGTCCTCGGTGGGCTGCAGGACGACCGTATCCGCACCCGCCTCGGCGTAGCGGACGACGGCATCGGCGATCGCCCGGGCATCCCCGGCGGCGCCGATGCCTGCCAGATCCTCGCGGCCCTGGCGGGCCAGATCCGCGTGCAGGCGGTCGGCCGCGCCGGGGCCGGTCGCCGTCGCCACGTACACGACGACGCGGGGAACGCCCGTGCGTCCGACGCCCGCGCGGTATCTCCGGACCGTCTCGACCGCCTCGCGCACCCCGTCGACCGAGGTCGCGGAGGTGAGTACGACACCGTCGGCGCACTCGCCGACCCTCCCCAGCGTGCGCGGGCCCGTCGCCGCCGCCAGTAGCTCGGGTGCGGCGGCGGGCGGCCAGTCCAGCGCGACGTCGTCGAGCTGAATGTAGCGGCCCTGCACGGTGATTCGCTCGCCCGCCAGCAGCCCGCGCAGGGCCGCGAGATATTCGCCCAGCAGCGTGAGCGGGGAGGCGACGCGCGCGCCGACCTGGCCCATCCAGTCCTGCACGCCGTGGCCCACGCCCCAGATCGCGCGCCCGCCGAACATGCGCTCCACCGCGGCGATTTCCATGGCCGTGAGCGCCACATTGCGCAGCGGCACCGGCAGCACCCCGACGCCCACGCGCAGCCGCTCGCTCCAGGCCAGCGCGGCGGCCGCGCTGGAGATGCCACCGGCCAGGAAGCAGTCCTCCCACAGCCACAGCTCCTCGAGCCCGGCGCCCTCCGCCGCGCGCACCACCTCCCGCAGGCGCTCGGGGGGCTGCTGTGGCAGGAGTACGGCACCGAGGTTCGTCATACGCACATGGTTACCAGAGTGGTCCGACATCGTGTGCACGTACCGTGCGGCATCTCCGGATGGCCTGGCCCGGGCGCGATCCTGGCGCTGGCCACTGTCATCGACCGGACATCCCATCACCCTGGGGCCGAGGATCTCCGGCTACGGCACCCGCTGTAGTTCGTGTTGCAGTGCGTTCAGTTCTGCGCCGCCGGCCATCTGCTGGGTGAGCTCCGCCAGCTCGATGTCGGGCTTCTCGTAGGAGCCGAGCGCTGTGCCTCGTTCAAGAAGCAGAAACCGGTCGCCGACGAGATAGGCGTGATGTGGGTTGTGGGTGATGAGAACGACACCGAGGCCGCGGTCGCGGGCCTGTACGACATACCGCAGGACCGCACCCGCTTGCTTGACGCCCAGAGCGGCGGTGGGTTCGTCGAGGATGAGCGCGGTGGCGCCGTAGTGCACCGCCCGTGCGATGGCCAGGCATTGCCGCTGTCCGCCGGACAGTGTGCCGACGGGCTGTTCCACGTCAGGGATGTCGATTCCCATGTCGGACAGGGCTTCCCGAGTGGTCTTCTGCGCCCTTGGCCGGTCCAGCAGTCGCAGTGGCCCGATCCCGGTGGTGGGTTCGCGGCCGAGGACGAAGTTGCGCCACACGCTCATCAGCGGTATCAATCCGAGATCCTGGTGCACGGTGGCGATGCCGCGGTCCAGGGCCGCTCGCGGTGAGGCGAGCCGGGTCGGTGCACCATCGATCCGCAGCTCACCCGTGTCGTGCTGGTGCACGCCGGACAAGATTTTGATGAGGGTGGATTTGCCGGCACCGTTATCGCCCAGCACGCAGGTGACCTGACCGGCATTGACGACCATCGACACGTCCCGCAGTGCCACCACATTGCCGTAACTCTTTCCGACAGACAGTGTTTCGATCAATGCGGTCATCGGCGCGCCCTCTCCGTGCGCTTGGAGAATTGCGTGTTCACCAGTACCGCCGAGAGCAGCAGGATGCCCAGGAACAGCATGAACCAGTCGCTGTTCCAGCGCGCGAACACGATTCCCTGCTGTGCCATACCGAAGGTCAGCGCACCGATCGCAGCGCCGACTACGGAACCGAACCCGCCGCTGAGCAGGCATCCACCGACGACAGCGGCGACGATGTACTGAAATTCCGAGCCGACTCCCTGGCTGGCCTGGACGCTGTCGAATCGCAGGATGTCGCACGTGCCGACCATCCAACCGGCGGCCGAGGTGGTCATGAACAGCATGATCTTGGTTTTCGCGACGGGCACACCGACCGCTCGTGCGCCCGCCGGCGATCCGCCCAGAGCAAAGACCCAGTTGCCGAATCGGGTGCGCGCCAGCACGATTGCGGCGATTGTCGTCAGCGCGATCCACCATAGCGTCGATGCCTGGATGCGAGCATCGCCGATGCCGATCGTGGAGGCGAACACCGCGCCTGCCGAGGAATAGCCGCCGGACTCACGGATGCCCGCCACCTGCACGGTCCCGGTGACCAGGCGCGTCACTCCGAGGTTGATACCTTGCAGGGCAAGGAATGTGCCGAGGGTGACGATGAAACTCGGTAACCCGGTGCGCATCCCGAGCCAGCCGTTGAGTGCGCCGATGGCGAGGGCGAAGATCAGCGAGACCAGCAGCGCCGGCCACACGTTCCATCCCGCGTGCACTGCGAGCAGCGCGGTGACCAGCGCGGTGGACCCGGTCATCACACCAGCCGACAGGTCGAACTCACCGCCGATCATCAGCAGGGCCACGGCGATGGCCATGATGCCGATCGAGGACGCATCGTCCAGCCACGTCGAGATGCCCAGGGGGCTCAGGAACTGGCCGGTGTCGATCGAGAAGAATACGAAGACCGCTGCCGCGCCCAGCGCCGCGCCGATTTCCGGACGCAGGACGAGCCGCCGTACCCACGGTGCTCGGGCTGTGGGCGGGTGCACCGGAGCTGACGTGGCAACACTTACTTCCGGGGGTCTCAGCGCGTTCCCTGCGCCACAAGCTTGGCGATCGCATCGACGTTGGACTTGTCGATGAAGCCAGGCCCCGTCGGGATCGGCAACCCACCCCCGACGGTGTCGAGGTTCGACCGGTACAGCTGCAACATCACGATCGGCAGATACCCCTGCTCATACTGTTGCGGGTCGGCGGAGAACAACACCTTGCCCGCTCGAATGGCATCGATCACCTCGGTGTTGAGAGTCGAGGTGGCAATCGCTGCCGTGGAACCGGCTTCCTGCGCCGCGGCTACCGAGCGGGCACCGATCTGGGCGTTGGCAGACACCACCGCATCGATCGACCGGTCCGCCTCGAGCGCGGCCTTGATCCGGGACTGCACATCGGTCGGGTTGTTGATGTCGACCACCACCGTGGCGGTCGGCTTGGCGAAACCCTCCGCGGTGCCCTGGCAAAAATCGTCGCCGCTGACCTGGCCGGCCATGTGATTCACGATCAGCAGCTTGGTCTTACCGGCATCACGCAGACGCTTACCCATGGCCGCGGAGACAGAGCGCTGATTGTTGCCAACGTGGCCGATGGCGCCGAGGGCGGCACTTTCGGATTCGCCCGAGTTGGTCGTCACCACCGGGATACCAGCCGCCGCCGCACGCCGGATGGTCCGGCGGGCCGCTACGTGTCATGCCCGGACTCGCGAATGCTCCCCAGCAAAACGTCTACGTGCGATCCGCCGACCGCACTCCGGTCGCCTCGCGCACCGCGGGGACGATCTCCTGTGCCCAGCGCGAGAGCATCTCGGAATCCGGCTCGGCGCCACCGGGCGCGAAGAGCACGAAGCCCGCGGCGTCGTGGTGGACCACGGCATCGGTCAGCTCGTCGATCCACTGCCGCACCGACCCTCCGATCCAGCGGCCCTGCTCGTCGCGGGTGCGGGGCAGCGGTTCGGCGGTGATACGTCCGGGCAGGTTGTACACCGTGGCGACGTCCGCGGGTGAGCGGCCCGCGGCCTCGGCCGCCGCATCGATGATCGGGCGGGATTCGCGGAAACGGTCGCTGAGCCAGTCCGCGGCGTGCCCGGGGATCCAGCCGTCGGCCAATTCACCCGTCACCGCAAGGGATTTGGGTCCGACCGCACCGGTCCAGATCGGCGGTGCCGGTGCGGCCGCCGGTTCCAGATCGTGCACCGAATAGAACTCGCCCTCGAAGGAGACCGGCGTGCCGCCGCCGGACAGCAACCGCACCAGCCGCATCCCCTCGGCCATCGCGCGCACCGCGGCGCCGGGGGTCAGCTTCGCGATGCCGAGCTTGGCGATGTCGTCCCAGAGTCCGCCCGCGCCCATGCCCAGCACGATGCGGCCGCCCGACAGCGTGGACAGCGAGGTGACCGTCCGCGAGAGCATCGGCGCGGGGCGGCTGGGCAGGTTGGTGACGCTGACCAGCCCGGAGATCCGGCTGGTCGCGCCCAGCGCGACGCCGATGATCGAATACGCGTCCAGGCGCGCGCCGAAGTAGGGGTGATCCGAGACCGTCACCAGGTCCAGCCCCTGCCGGTCGGCGTGCACGGCCAGGCTGATCGATCGGGCCGCGTCGGCGGCCGCGGTGCTCACGCTGGTGCCGAACCGGATGGTGCGCTGTGTCATGGTCGATCCTTGTCATTTAGTTCGTGATGCGAATCAGCTACCCTGGGCGGGTGATCGGGAGCAAGAGCGGGCGGATGGACGTCGTCACCGGGTTGGTGCGATCGTCATTCCTGGTCAGTGCGGTCTACACCGAGTCGGCCCGCGAATACGGCATCACCGCGCAGCAGGGGCAGCTGCTGTGCGTGCTGATGTCGCAGTCCTACGGCATGACCGAGCTGGGCGCGGTGCTGGGCCTGGCGAAGTCGAGCCTGACCGGCCTGGTGGATCGCACCACGCAGCGCGGATTCCTGCGGCGGGTGCCCGATCCCGACGACGCCCGGGCGGTCTGGATCGAGCTCACGCCCGTGGGCCGGGAGCTGGCCGAGCGGTTCTACGACGAGACCTGCCGCCGGATCGATGAACTCCCCGGAGGTCTGAACCCGCGCGAGCGCGCCCAGCTCGCGGCGCTGCTCGAGCGCGTGGTGACGGACAACAGGGTGCCGATGGTGTTCGGCGACCGTTGAATTCGGCGGATCCGGATTCATATCTCTTCTTCCATAAGTTCGTGACACGAACCATATTAGTTCGTGTCACGAACTGCAAGCGGTGATATGTGGAGCCATCTGTGAACACGCTTGTACACAACCTGTGGCGATCGGTCGCGGCGTGCTGTTAGCGTGAGCACGGTGACGATGAAGCCACGTATCGAGCCGGGCCGCCTGCGCGAACTCGGCCCCGTGAACTGGGTGGTGTGGCAGGCGCTCTCGCGTGCCGCCGGTACGCCCGACGCCCACCTGTTCAGCACATTGGGCCGGACCGGCGGACTGTTCCGCGGCTGGCTGCACTTCTCCGGGCGGCTGATGCCCGGCGGCAAGCTGCGCCGCTACGAGACCGAACTGGTGATCCTGCGCGTGGCGCACCTGCGCGAGTGCGAGTACGAGACCGACCATCACATCCGCCTGGGCAAGCGCGCCGGGGTCACCCTGGAAATCCTGGACCGGCTGCGCGAGGGCCCGCAGGCTCCGGGCTGGTCGGACAAGGAGCGCGCGCTGCTCACCGCGGTCGATCAGCTCGTGCTCACCCGAGGCATCGACGACGCGGCTTGGTCTGCCCTGGCCGCCCACTACGACGAGCAGCGCCTCATCGAAATCGTGCTGCTGGCAAACCAATACGAGGGTCTTGCCAGCACGATCACGACGCTGCGCATTCAGACCGACCACTGAGCGGTCGAATTTTCGTCGTCCCGCCGCGCGGTGCGAACCGTCGTCCCGGCGCGATGCCGGCCGGGATATCGCGGTGGAATCCGGCCGGCGGTGTGCCGGGAGTGACGCGAAAGAGTAACTAGCGCAACACGTATGGCGAGATCGAGCTGCGGTGCTCGCTGATGTCCAGCGACTTGCCCAGCGGCGGGAACGCGCGCTGCGGGCAGTTGGCCCGCTCGCAGACGCGGCAGCCCGCGCCGATCGGGGTGGCCTTGGGGTCGTTGAGATCCAGGCCGTCGGCGTAGACCACGCGCCCGGCGTGGCGCAGCTCGCAGCCCAGGCCGATCGCGAAGGTCTTGCTCGGTTCGTTGTATCGGGTGGCCCGGCGCTCGACGGTGCGCGCGATCCACAGATATTTGCGTCCGTCGGGCATCTGCGCGATCTGGGTCAGGATGCGGCCCGGGTAGGCGAACGTCTCGTAGACGTTCCACAGCGGGCAGGTGCCGCCCGAGGACGAGAAGTGAAATCCGGTGGCGGACTGGCGTTTCGACATGTTCCCGGCGCGATCGACCCGCACGAACGAGAACGGCACCCCGCGCAACTTGGGCCGCTGCAGCGTCGAGAGGCGGTGGCAGATGGTCTCGTAGCTCTGGGTGAAGAATGCCGACAGCCGCTCGATGTCGTAGCGGAAATCCTCGGCCACCTCATGGAAATTCGTGTACGGCAGCACGGTGGCGGCGGCAAAGTAATTGGCCAGACCCAGTTTTGCCAATATCCGGGTGTCCGCGGAGGCGAAATTGCCCTCCTCGACCAGCTTGTCGATCAGGTCGCCGCATTCCAGATAGGCCAGTTCGGCGGCGAGCTTGAACACCCGCTGCCCGCCCGAGAGGTGCGGGGCGATCTCGAGCCGCCGGGATTCGGCGTCGAAGCGGTGCAGCACACCCTCGCCGAGGTCGATGCGCTCGATGATCTGCACGCCGTGCGCGGTGCTGAGGCGATTGGCGATCTCGCGCTTGAGATCCCCGCCGTGGAAGCGCATCCGGGTGGCGAGTTCCTCTGCGGCGGTGTCCAATTCGTGGATGTAGTTCTGCCGCTGATAGAAGAAGTCGCGCACCTCCTCGTGCGGGCGTGAGATCGCGCCCGAGCCGCTGCCGTCGGCGAAGCGGTCCTCGGTCGCGGCCGCGAGCTGCGCGGTCGTATTGCGGTAGCGGCGGTGCATGTTCACCATCGCGCGCGCCAGGCTCGGGTGAGCGGAGACCATGTCGGCAATCTCGTGGGCGTCGGCCTCGATGCCGAGCTCGGTGTCCATCGCCACTTCCTGGAGTTCGGCGATGAGGCGGGTGTCGTCCTGTGAGGAGAAGAAGCTGGTGTCGACGCCGAAGACCTCGCTGATGCGCAGCAGCACCGGCACGGTGAGCGGGCGCACATCGTGTTCGATCTGATTGAGGTAGCTCGCCGAGATCTCCAGCTTCTTGGCGAGCGAGACCTGGCTCATGCCCCGTTCGGCGCGCAGCTGCCGAAGCCGCGCCCCAACGTAAGTCTTGGCCATGTCGCCAGTTTAAAAAGGATTTACAGCAGTGCCAATAGCCGATTAGCACACGTCGTGAGCTTTTTGTCACACCCTCGCGTTACCGTCGAGTGCGTGTTGCTGTCACAGGTAGTCGAGGCATCACAGGTTGTCCGCGCAACCTCCTCGCGAAAGCTCAAGGTCGCCGCCGTAGCGCAATTGTTGGCCGAGGCCGCGCCCGATGAGCTGGCCCAGGTCGTCGCGTGGATCTCGGGCGAGCTCACCCAGGGGCGGATCGGCACCGGCTGGCGCACGCTGGCCGCCGTCGAGGCCGAGCCCGCCGCCGAACCGGAGCTAACGGTCGTCACGGTCGAGGGCACCCTCGGGAAGCTCGCGAGTACCGCCGGGGCGGGCAGTGCGGCCCGGCGGCGCGAGCTGTTGGCGGGCCTGCTGCGGGCGGCCACCGCGCCGGAGCGGGATTTCCTGGTGCGGCTGCTGACCGGCGAGCTGCGCCAGGGCGCGCTGACCGCGCTGGTGGCCGAGGCCGTGGCACGCGCCGCCGAGGTGCCGGTCGAGCAGGTGCGCCGGGCCTACATGCTCTCGGGGCAGCTGCCGGTGACGGCGGTCGCGGCCATGACCGGCGGAGCGGCGGCCCTGGCCGGATTCCGGCTCGAGGTCGGCCGGCCGATCCAGCCGATGCTCGCGTCGCCGGGCGCCACGCTGGACGATGCGCTCGCCGAATTCGAGGGCGAGGCGAGCGTGGAGTACAAGCTCGACGGTGCGCGAATTCAGGTGCACCGCAAGGGTTCCCAGGTCTGGGTGTTCACCAGGACGCTGCGCGACATCACCGCCGGGGTGCCGGAGCTGGTGCGGCTGGTCGGCGAACTGCCCTGTGAGAGCGTGGTTCTCGATGGAGAAACCCTCGCCCTGACCGATTCCGGTCGTCCGCGGCCGTTCCAGGAGACGATGAGCCGCTTCGCAACCGTCGACCCCGACTCCGCGCCGCCCACCTCGAGCCGGGATCTGCTGCTGCACCCGTACTTCTTCGACTGCCTGCACCTGGACGGTGTGGATCTACTCGACGCGCCGCTCTCGCAACGCCGCACCGCGCTGACGAAAGTCGCTGCGGAACACAGCATTCCGGCGCTCATCACGCCCGATTCCGAGGCCGCGGCCGAGTATTTCGATACCGCCCTGGCGCTCGGGCACGAGGGCATCGTGATCAAGTCGCTGTCCGCGCCCTATGCCGCGGGCCGCCGGGGCCGCGCCTGGCAGAAGGTCAAACCCACGCACACGCTGGACCTGATCGTGCTCGGCGCGGAATGGGGCTACGGCCGTCGCACGGGCTATCTGTCCAATCTGCACCTGGGCGCGCGCGATCCCCAGGGCGGCGAGCCGATCATGGTCGGCAAGACGTTCAAGGGACTCACCGATGCGCTGCTGGCCTGGCAGACCGAGGAATTTCCCCGGCACGAACGGGCCCGCGACGGGCACGTGGTCTATCTGCGGCCCGAGCTGGTCGTCGAGATCGCGCTGGACGGCGTACAGGTCAGCCCGCGTTATCCGGGCGGCGCGGCGCTACGGTTCGCCCGTGTGGTGCGCTACCGCCCGGATAAGGAGGCCGCCGACGCCGACACGATCGACGCCGTGCTGGCGCTCCTGCCTCCCGGTTAGTGAACTCTCCCACCGCCGGTGGCGGGCGGCGTCGAGCCTGATCGTGCCGGATTGCATTCGCCGGGTACAGGTTCGTTCCGCAGGCGGTGCCCCATCCAATCCATCGCCGCCAGGTACCCGCCGAAGTAGGCGAGTATGTGTTCGCCGCCCACGATGTTCTTCACCGCCTGTACGCCGAGCGCGCATTGTTTGTCGTAAAGCTCCTCGGCGCCCGTGGCGGACATCCAGATGTCGTGCTTGCCGTTGTAGATGTAGAGGGGCATCCCGGCCTTGCGGTCTTTCAGGCTGAGGCGCTGGAACATCTTCTCGGCGAATTCGGTGTAGAGCGGGTTGGCGTTGTTGGCCAGCGCCTCGAACGGTATGCCGAACACTCCGAGCGTCGCCATCTGGGAGCTGCATACCTCTTTGTACGGCGACATTGCCGCCCACTGCGCCAGATGATTCATGCGGCCGAGCATCTCGGGGTGTTCGCGGGCCATCGCGAGGGCGATGGTCATCAGCAATCCCGACACATACGTGCCGTCATAGGTGCGAGCGAAGGACTTGTAGTCGGTGGCCAGGCCGCCCATCACGGCTCCGGCCAACTGCGGCTTCAATTCCGGGGCGTACTCGTCGATCAGCATCGCCGCGGCGTGTGTGGCGATCGCGCCGCCCGAATAGCCGGTCATGGCGAAACGGCTCGCACCGAACTGATCCGGCATCACGTGCCGGACCGCGCGGACGGTGTCGAGCATCGTATGACCGGCGACCGTCGGCTCGGCGTACGACATCAGAGCGCCCTCGTGGTCCGGTATCACCACCGCGTAGTTCTGGCTGACGGCCCACATGGTGGGTGACGGCACGAAGTCGTTGCCATTGACCGCGTCCAGGCTGTATCCGTGCGACAGCACATATCCCGGAGTGCAGCGCCGATTGAGCGCATTGATCGGTGTCGCGTTCAGTACCACGGGCCGGGCGCCCGGCCCGGTCCACGGGTTAAAGGGCACCAGCAGGGTCGCGGTGCCGAACGAGGGCGTGCCGTTGGCGTCGGTGGTGCGGAACTTCAGCAGTACGGCCCGCTGGAACAGCGACATTACCGATGTCAGCACCATCGGTACCGCCGGCCAGGTCACATCCCGCGATTCGATGATGTCGCCGGGCCGGTACCGCGCCAGGTCCGCGGGGGAATTATCGAAGAGCGGATCGCCGGTCGGGCTGGATTGGATCGCATGCCACAGTGTTGCCAGATCCGGCGGAAGACCATTCTTATCGGCGGGAGCATGGGGGAGCACTTCGGACGGCGACGGAATATGGGTATTGATCCACTCCTGTAGGGGGTCGGTCCCGGATCGGAATGCGTTGGCGGATAGGCCGATCCGGAGTTCGCCGGGGGAGGCGTCTTACCGGGATCGGCCACTGCGGCGCCGGTCGCCGCCTCGACCGCTAGCATGCAGCTGGTCAGTACGGCGAATACGGTGGCACGCAGTCGTTTCAAGATGCACCTACCTGTGAGTTGTTACCCGAACAGAACAGGACGCGACGTCGATTCCGCCGCTCCCCCATGCAGCGGCCGCGACACAATATAGCCGATCGACTGATATAGCTGAGTGATTGCTTAGAGGGGTCGCAAGAAAGATCAGGTCTCTGACAGAGAGTTCACAGATTTATCGCGGTACTTCTCGAGGTAACAGGCGCAGGATCAGTGATGTCGGGTCGACCGGCACGGATCAACTGCCCTGATCCGTCATCCCTAGCCATCGGCGGCGCTGAAAACTTCCCTCGCCAGCGCCGCCGTTCGGCGTCTTCCGCCTTTGTTTGCGGAGGTAACTATTAGGGTGCTCTCAGGCGAATTCAGTGGTCGGGCCGCTGTTGCCGCGGCAGAATCGGGTGCGGGGGACAGGCCATTTTCCCGCTGCCGGCGTCGTAGCACCTTGGGCGCGGCGCCGGCAGCATTTCTCTGTGTCATATGGCGGCGCTTCCGGGCCGCCGGTGCGCGCCGCTAGGCCTCGTACTCGTGGTGGTCGCTCAGATCGGGAAGCCGGCATCTGCCCGCGGTCACCTCGGCCGCCAGGTCGTCGTAGGCGACGGCGAGTTCGGTCAGCCGGCGCCACGCATCGTTGATGACCCACTCCGGGGAACTGGTCAGCGCGAGATAGGCCAGCGCCGAGAACTGCGCCAGCCGGTCGATCACCGTGCCCACCGTCTCGGTGTGCAGCCGCACACCCCGGTGGGCGTGCGGTAACTCCCGGGCGACCCACCGGTCGATGTCGTGCACCAGGTGCGCTCTGTGCCGATCGATATCGGTGACCGTGCGGGTGGCCGCGTCGAGCCGCTGCTCGTGCAGCTCGGCGAGCCGGCAGGCGGATCTGAGCACCAGGTGCTCCTCATTCGGCAGGCCCCGGCAGGCGTCCAGCAGCAGGTTCTTTGGTGGGAGTGGTTCCACGTCGGATCATCCTGCACGCCCAATGTTTCTGAACGGCAACGAAGGTCGGTGGCGCGCTCAGACCAGATCCACCCGGACGCCGGCCTCGCGGATGGCCGCGATCGCGTCCGGGTCGGCGGCGGAATCGATGACCAGGATGTCGATGTCCTCGGTCGGGCAGATCTGGGCCAGCGCGGTGCGCTCGAGCTTCTCGGCGGTGGCTACGACGATGACCCGGTCGGCGCGACGCACCATCTCGGCGTTGACGCCGGACTCGTCGAGGTGACGGCCCTGGGCGCCGCCCGCCGCGGTGATCGCGTTGACGCCGAGAATCAGTGTGTCCAAATGTAATTGGGACATCGCGCGCTCGGCCATCGGGCCGTGCAGCTCATAGGACTCCCGCCGGGCCTGCCCGCCGATGCAGATGGTGCGCAGGTGCGGGCGCAGCACCAGCTCGCCCGCGATGTTCAGCGCATTGGTGACGATGGTCATCGGATTGTCCGCCGACGTAGGCAGATCCGGGCGCCCGGCCAGCGCGCGCGCCACGGCCGTGGTGGTGGTGCCGCCGTTCAGGCCCACCACCTCCGTCGGATTGACCAGGGCCGCGGCGCGTTCGGCGACCCGCTGCTTGGCCTCGTCGCCGGTGCCGCGATAGCGCGCGGGCAGATCGTAGGCGACCGACGTCGCGACGATGCCGCCGTGCGTGCGGGTGGCCAGCTGCTGATCGGCCAGCGAGGTGAAGTCGCGGCGAATGGTGGCGGGGGAGACCGCCAGTCGTTCGGCGGCCTCCTCCACCGACAGCCGCCCGGCCTCGGCGAGCAGTTCCAGCAGCCGGTTCCAGCGCAGTGATCGATCCGCGGGGACGGTCATTTCACGCTACCGGCGGTCAGTCCGGCGACCAGGCGCTTTTCGATGAATGCGAACAGGATGACGACAGGCACGACGCCGACAGTAGAGATGCCGAACACGTACTGCCAAGCCGTGTCGTACTGCCCGATGAACTTCGTCAGCGCCACCGACAGCGGCTGATTCTCCGGCGTGGTCAAAATGACGAGACTGGCGGCGAATTCGTTCCAGCACGACACGAACGCGAAGATCGTCGCGGTGACGATGCCCGGCCAGACCAGCGGCAGGCTCACCCGGGTCAGAATCTGAATCCGGTTGAGCCCGTCCAGCTGGGCGGCCTCTTCGATCTCGACCGGCACCGAGGCGAAGAAGCTGTGCAGGATCCACACCGCGAAGGACAGATTGAACGCGGCGTTGACCAGGATCATCGCGAGCCAGGTGTCGTTGATGCCCAGCGCGAAGAACTCCCGGATGAGGCCGGTCACCAGCACCACCGGCTGCAGCATCTGGGTGACCAGCACCAGTCCGAGGAAGGCCAGCTTGCCCGGAAAGCGCCGCCGCGCGGTGTAATACCCGGCCGGGATCGCCACCAGCAGCACGATCACGGTGGCGGCCACCGAGATCACGATGGTGCTGACCATGTTGTACGGCAGCGGCGTCTCGGGGGTGTGCCACATGGTGGCGTAGTTGTCCGGACTCCAGTGGTGCGGAAGGTAACTCGGCGGGATGTGCAGGATCTCCGAACGCGGCTTGAGCGAGCCGATCACCATCACCAGATACGGGATCAGGAAGATCACGGCGATCACGATGCCGACGAGCGTGAGATCCCAACGGCGCCTGGGCTTTTTCGGTTGTACCGGCGAAATATGCTGTGCCGTCGGCGGATCGATGGCGTCGGTGCCGGCCGCGGCCGTCGCGGTCCGGGATTCCGAGGCGGTCATCGTGCCTCCTCACCGGTCGGGCGGATCAGTTTCACATAGATCGCGATGATCACCACGATCAGGACGAAGTTCAGGACGCTCAGGGCGGCCGCGGTGTCCAGCTGTTGATTCTGCTGAATCAGCTTGAACGTCAACGTGGTTGTGGTGTCCGCCGAGAAGCCCGCGATGCTGCCGGTCAGCACCTGCAGGATCGGCAGGGAGTTGAACACGTTGATGATGTTGATGATCGTCGCCACCGCGATCGCCGGACGCAACTGCGGCAGCGTCAGGTAGCGGTAGCGCTGCCACGCGCTGGCGCCGTCGACCCGGCCCGCCTCGTTCAGCTCGGCCGGAATCGACTGCAGTCCAGCGAGAATCGTGTACGTGGTGAACGGGATGGAGACGAACACCGCGACCGCGATCGCGGTGACGAACGCGGGGCCCGCCTCCTTGGTGAACCCGAAACCGCGGTGCAGGACGCCGATGTCGACCAGGAACTTGTTGGCGATGCCCACGTCCGGGTCGAGCATGTACGAGAAGACCGTCGTGGTCATCACCACCGAGGCCGCCCACGGCACCAGGATCGACATCCGGACCGCGGTGCGCCCGGGGAAGTTCTTGTTCAGGAATTGGGCCAGCGCCGTGGACAGCACCAGGGTGATCAGCACGACCGCGATCACCCAGGCGATCGTGTGGACCAGCACGCTGCCCAATTCGGGCCGCGCGAACAGGGTTCGGAAGTTGCCCAGCCCCGCGGATCCCTGGTCCTGGCCGTAGGAGGTGAGCCTGCGGGTCGAGGTCCAGATCATGTATGCCGCGGGGAACGCGACGATCACGGCGATCAGGACCAGGGCCGGGCCGACCCACGGCAGCGCGCGCAGCGTTGCCGTGGATCGGTGACCGGTCCTTACGCCGGCGGCGCCCCTCAACTCGCCGCCTGCTGAATCGACTTCAGGACCGTCGCGGGATCGGCGCCGGTGGTGACGGTGCCCAGCTGCTGCTTCATCGCGCCCTCGGCCGCGGCCCACTTCGGGTTGTTGCTCGGGTAGAACTTGGCGGTTGGCAGGGTCGCGCCGAAGGCCTTGACCACCGGGTCATCGGACATGGCCTGCGCGCCGGAGGTGGTGACCGGGATGAAGTGTTCGGCCTTCACGAACGAGGCGTAGGTGGCGCCCTGGTAGAAGAAATCGAGGAACTTCTTGATCGCGGCGGTCTTGTCGACCTTCTTCTTGAACGCCATCAGGTGATCGGCGACGCCGAGAGTGACGGGTGTGCCGTCCTGGGTCGGGGTCGGCGCGGTGGCGTACTTCAGGCTCGGGTTCTTCTGCTGGATCATGCTGATCACCGGCGGCAGGCCCTCGATCATGCCGAGCTGGCCCTGGATGAAGGTGTTGATCAGCGGGGTACGGTTGGTTGCGCCCGGATTCGGTTGCGTCACACCGGCACTGGCGAGTGCCTTGATCGCCTGCACGCCCGTGACGTTCTGCGGGGTGTCGATGGTGATGTTGGTGCCGTCGGACCAGTTGCCGCCCGCGCCGAAGGTCCACAGCGAGGTCTCGGCCTGGGTCTCCTCGCTGCCCAGCGGCAGGCCGTAGCCGGAGACGCCGCCGCCGAGGGCCTGGATCTTCTTCGCGTCGTCGGTCAGCTCGGCCCACGTCTTGGGCGGCGCGGCGATGCCGGCCTTGGTGAACAGGTCGGTGTTGTAGAACAGGGTGCGGGTGGAGGCGAACAGCGGCAGCGCCCACTGGGTGCCGTTCATCGACGCGTTCTTGATGAAGCTCGGCTGCAGATCACTGAGAACGGAATTGTCGACGATCTGGTTGGCAGGATAGAGCTTGCCGTCCGAGGCGTAGGTCGAGTACGCGTCGATGTTCAGGATGTCCGGGGTGCTCGACTCGTTCTGCAGGTCGGTGCGCACGACATTCGGGATGTCGGTCCACGACTCCATCTGCAGGTTCACCTTGATGCTCGGGTTCGCCTTCTCGAAGTCGGAGATGATCTTGTCCCACTCCGACTTGGTGCCGTCGCTGTAGATCGGGGCCAGGAAGGTCAGGGTGTTCGGGTCGTTGGAGTCGGACTTGCTACCGCCGAACCCGCAGGAAGAGGCGACGAGCGCCAGGCCGGACAGGAGCGCGACCGTGGAGAGGGCGCCGCGGAGTGGACGTTTCACTACAAGAGCCTTTCAATGGTGCACACCCGGCGGTTCGACCGACGAGTGTGGAGCCAGTGATTCGATTGGTCCGAATTTAGCTCACGCATTGATCGTTTGTGCACGTTTTGATTGTAAAGTTGACATGAACGATCATCGGGGCGATTCTTGGTCTCGTGCCGACCTCTGCCGATCGAATCCCTGCCGAAACCCATCTGGCCACCGAGGTGGCCACTCAACCCGACGACTGGGCGCGCGCCGCCACGATCGCCGCCGACCACGCCGCGCTGCTGCCACAGCCGGGTGAGCGCGTGGCCGTCATCGGTTGTGGCACCTCGCTTTTCATGTCACGCGCCATCGCGGCGCTGCGCGAATCCGCGGGCCACGGCAGCACCGACGCCTGGCCCGCCGGTGAGGTGCGCCGCCACGACTACGACCGCTACCTGGTGATCTGCCGCTCCGGCACCACCACCGAGGTGGTCGCGGCGATGCGCGCGCTGCCGGAAGGCGTGCCCCGCACCGTCATCTGCTCTAGTCCGGGCACGCCCGTGCTCGAGCTGGCCGATCCGATCCTCATCGATCAGGTCGACGAGCAGTCGGTGGTGCAGACCCGTTTCGCCACCACCGCGCTGGCCATCCTGCGCTGGCATCTCGGCGAGGATCTCGCTCCGGTGATCGCGCAGGCCCGCGCGGTCCTGGCCGAGGATCTCGACTCCGCCGTAGCGGCGGTGCGCTCGGCCGAGCAGATCAGTTTCGTCGGAATGGGTTTCGCCGCCGCCATCGCCGAGGAGGCCGGGCTGAAGCTGCGCGAATCCTGCCAGTCCTGGACCGAGGCCTACCTGGCCACCGAGTGGCGGCACGGCCCGATCAGCATCGCCGCGCCCGGCCGTGCGGTGTGGGCGTTCGGGCCGCTGCTGCCCGGTCTCGCCGACGACATCAAGGCCACCGGAGCGCATTTCGAGCACCGCGATATCGACCCCATGGCGGATCTGGTGCGCGTGCATCGGCTCTGCCAGGCGCGCGCGGCGGATCTGGGCCTGGACCCCGACCATCCGCGCAGCCTGAACCGCTCGGTGATTCTGGGCTGACGGGTGAGCGCGCCGATCTCCCCTCCCGGGGTATTGGACGACACGGACCTGGTACTTGCGGTCGATGTCGGCGGCACCACCACCAAGGCCGAAATCACCAATGCCGCAGGGAATGTGCTGTGCTCCGGCATCGTGGACACCCCGAAGGGCGAGGCCGCCTTCGATGCCATCGGCGAGCTCGGCGACCGGCTGCTCGCCGAATTGTCCACGATGCGGCCGGAGCCGAGTCCGTCGCAGGATCTGCCCGCCGCACAGGGCGGCGCCGTGCCCGGGCCGGATGATCCGTCCCCGGGGCGGCGCGAACGGCCTGATTCGCAGCCACTTCGGGTGGCGCGTGCGGCCGTTGTCCTACCTGGCATCGTCGATCCGGCGCGCTCGCTGGCGGTGTTCAGTAGCAATGTGGGCTGGCGAGATGTCAAGGTGGGCAACCGGTTTGCCGATCGATGGGGCATGCCGGTGCTGATCGAGCACGATGTCGCGGTCGCCGGCTGGGCCGAGTGGCGGTACGGCGCGGGCCGCGGCTGCGACGACGTGTGCGTGCTGATCCTGGGCACCGGCATCAGCGGGACGCTGTCGATCGGCGGGCGGCTGGTGCGCGGCGCGGCCGGGCAGGCGGGCGAGTACGGCCACATTCCGGTGCGCCACCGCGACGGGCTGAAATGCCCGTGCGGCAACATCGGCTGCGTGGAGACCGTCGCCTCCGGCGCCAGCATCGCCCGCGCCTACACCGCCCGCACTGGACGCGAAATACCCGGCGCGGAGGCGGTTTTCGCGGTTCTGGACACTGATCCGGATGCCCGCGCGGTCGTCGACGATGCCATCGACGCCCTCGCCGAGGGCCTGTTCGGCGTCATCCACGCCGCCTGCCCGGAACTGGTCGTGCTCGGCGGCGGCCTGGCCCGCGCCGGCGTCGTCCTGACGACCGCCCTCCAGAGCCGCCTTGCCGAACTCCTACGGGTGGCCCCCGCGCCCCGCGTGGTCCTGGGCGAATTCGGCGCTCGCGCGGGCCTGGTCGGCGCGGCCCAATACGCCCGCACCGGTGCCCTCGCGTGATCGCCGCCAGCGTGCTCGGCCGGCCTGCGTCGCTTTTCCGGCCCGTGCTCGGAGATGGGGCGCGCCGATTCTCATTGATCCGATGCAGACATGTCCGGTGGCCCGGCCGGGCGTGCGGCAGTTCGGCGGGTGCGTATCCCTCGGTGGGCGCGAGGCGCGTGGTGCGGCCAACGGTCTGTGGCGAGATGCGGGTATTCGCGGTTCGGCCGGGCTGGATTGCGGGGAATGCGCTCGGGAGGGCGCGCTGTGGAGGTATCGACACTCCATCGCGCGGAATGCGGGTGAGCCGCAGCCCGGGAGTTGCGGACTCCGGAGCGGGCGCGCTTGTGCTTATGGGTGCGGCTGGGGCGGGGTACGGTGCGAACGGGCGTGAGTGGCGGAATGGCGAGGTGAGGGTGTGACGCGGGAGTCGGAGATCGTGCTGCGGGGGCGGGTCGTTGCTGCTTCGGTGGAGTTGGACGACGGGGTCGTCACCGTGGTCGGGGAGCGGATTGCGGGGGTGCAATCGTTTGCGGAGTGGGCCCGGGAGCATCCGGGACGGGAGGCGCCGGAGCCCGCCGGGATCGTGATTCCGGGGCTGGTGGATATTCACAATCACGGTGGGTTCGGGCATCGGTTCGATACGACCGATCCCGCCGAGGCGCGGGCCGCTGCGGAGTATCACCACGGGCAGGGGTCGACCACCGTGCTGGCGAGCATCGTGACGGGCGCGCCCGAGGACATGGTGGCGCAGACCGCGGCGCTTGCGGGGCTTGCTGCCGAGGGGGTGATTTCGGGCATTCACTCCGAGGGGCCGTTCCTGTCTGAAGTGCGTTGCGGCGCACAGGATCCGAGATATCTCACCGACCCGGATCCGGCGCTGATCGAGCGGCTGCTCGACACCGCGGGCAGGCACCTGCGAGTGATGACGCTCGCCCCGGAGCGACCGGGGTTCGTTACCGCCGCAAAACTTCTGGTCGACAACGGCGTCGTCATCGCGCTGGGCCACAGCGACGCAAACTATCTCGATTTCGGAAATGCGCTGGCCCCCAGCGGTTTCGGAACGCTCGTGACACACCTGGCCAACGGCATGCCCCCGCTGCATCACCGCGCCCCCGGGCCGGTCGCGGCCGCGCTGGTCGCCGCCGCCGCCGGCCGGGTGGTGGTGGAACTCATCGGCGACGGGGTGCACGTCGATCCGGGATTCGGCGCGCTGGCCTTCGCGACCGCCCGTGAACGGGTCGCGCTGATCACCGATGCCATGCAGGCGGCGGGGCTGCCCGACGGCCAGTACCGGCTCGGTCCGCAGGAGGTAACTGTGAGCGATGGTGTTGCCAGGATTGCCAACGGTTCGATCGCCGGGGGTACGTCCACCCTGCTGTCGGGCCTGCGCTGGGCGATCCGCGAATGCGGGGTGGCGCCGATCGATGCGGTGCGCGCCGCGACGTCCACCCCTGCCGCCGCGGCGGGGCTGGACGAGGTCGGCGATCTGCGTGCCGGCCATTACGCCGACATCGTCGTGCTCGACCGGGACCTGGGGTTACGCCGAATCCTGCGACGGGGACAGTGGTTGACGTGATCCTTACCGTGACGATGAACCCGGCATACGACATGACCTACCGGGTCGAGCGTTTCGAGCGGGGCCGGGAGCACCGGGTGCTGTCGGTGGAGCAGCGCATCGGCGGCAAGGGCATCAACGTCTCCCGGGTGCTGAATCAGCTGGGCAAGTACTCGCGCGCCACAGGTTTCGCCGACCATCTGTTCTCCGCGGCCGCGGAACTCGAGCTGCCTGTGGACTTCGTGCATGCGCTGCCGTGGGTGCGCCGCACCGTGGTGATCAGCGAATCCGGCGACGGCACCGCGACCTCGCTGTGGGAGCCCGGCGCCCGGGTAAACGAGCCGTACGCCATCGATCAGCTCAGGGTGCGGGTGGCGGGCATGCTCCCCGACACCGGCGGCATGGTCATCTCCGGTTCGCAGCCCGGCGGGGTGTCCGACGGCCTGCCCGCCGAACTGGCCCACACCGCCCTCGCGGCCGGGGTGCCCACGATCTGCGATGTGGACGGGCGGGCGCTGGAACTGGCCGCCGAGGTCCCGGGCGTGGTGCTCATGCCCAACCGCGACGAGCTCGAACGACTCACCGGATCCGCCGCGGACACGCCGGAGGAGGTCGTGGCCGCGGTTCGCCCGCTGCTGGACGCGGGGGTGCGCGCGGTGATCGCCACCCGCGGCATCGAGGGCATCGTCGCGGTCACCGCGTCGGGCGCCTGGTCCGCCGCCGCGCCCGATCCGGTGTCCGGGAACCCCACTGGCGCCGGGGACGCCGCGGCCGCCGCCGTGATCGCGGGCCTGGCTGCCGATCCCGAACCGGACTGGCCCGAAATCCTGACCGATGCGGTCGCGACCTCTGCGGCCGCGGTCGTCATACCGGTCGCAGGCGAGATCGACCGCGCCCTGCGCGTGCGGCTCGCGCCGACCATCGTCGTCACCAGACTCAGCACACCGTAGGAGCCTTCGCAGTGCCTTCGACCCCCGTCCCCGAGCTGATCGCCGTGGCCGCCCCCGGCGGACTGGGCGCCTTCAACGTGATCGCCCTGGAGCATGCCGAGGCCATCGCCGCCGCCGCGGAGTCCACGAAACGCCCTGCGATCCTGCAGATTTCGGAAAATACCGCCGGCTATCACGGCGGGCTGAAACCGCTCGTGCGGGCCTGCCTGCAGATCGCGCAGGACAGCACCGCGCCGCTCGCGGTCCACCTGGACCACGCGACCTCGCACGAATTGATCAGGGCCGCGGTCGAACTCGGCGTCCAATCGGTCATGTACGACGGGTCGACGCTCGACTACGCCGAAAACGTCTCCAGCACAGCCAAGATCGCCCGCTGGTGCCGCGAGCGGGACGTGTTCATCGAGGCCGAGCTAGGCGAGGTCGGCGGGAAGGACGGTGCCCACGCCCCGGGCGTGCGCACCGATCCGGACGAGGCCGTCGCCTTCGTGGCGGCCACCGGCGTGAATGCCCTTGCCGTGGCGGTGGGTTCCTCGCATGCCATGCAGACCCGCGACGCCCGCCTGGACGACGATCTGATCGCGCGCCTGGCGGCGAAGGTTCCGGTGCCGCTTGTCCTGCACGGCTCCTCGGGCGTGCCGGACGAGGGCCTGGCCTCGGCGGTCCGGCACGGCATGACGAAGATCAATATCGCCACCCGCCTGAATATCGTACTGGCGCAGGTGGTTCGGGCGGAACTGGCCGCGCACCCGGCCCTCTCGGATCCGCGAAAGTACTTGGGCCCGGGCCGCACCGCGATCCAATACGAGATCGAACACCTGCTGCACGTGCTGGCCTGACGCTAGCGGCGGCCGGTGCGCACCGCTGCCATGGCGGGTGTGCCCCCGAACAGCTCCGGCCGCAGCGCCAGCACGGCGATGAGGGCGATCATCGGGACGGTCACGGCCAGGCTCACCCAGCCGGTGCCGAATCGCAGCCCGTCGGCTCGGTTGGAGGCGAGCCAGTCGGTGGCCGAGGCACCGAGCGGGCGGGTCACCACGTAGGCCGCCCAGAAGGCCGGGATCGCGCCCAGTCCGCCCCAGCGGTGCGCGAGCGCTGGAATCGCGATCACGATTGCGAACAATACTGTTGACGCGAGATATCCCAGGTGCAGCGTGCCCGCGGTCAGGTCGCCCGCGACGGTGCCCAGCGCGAAGGTGACCATCACCGTGGTCCAGTAGAACGCTTCGCGGCGGCCCGTGGTGATGCTGTGCACCGACAGCGTCTTCTCGCTGGCGTACCAGACCCCGAAAACCACCGCGAGCAACGCGGCGAAGATGACCGTGGAAAGCAGCAGCGGAATGCCGACGACAAAGTCGACGATATCGGCAACCATCGTGCCGCAGATGCTGACCATCACCACGGCCGACCAGTAGATCCACGCCACGTAGCGGCGGCTGCGGAACTGGGCGATCAGGCTCACGATCAACGCCAGCACGGCCCCGCCGACGGCGATCCCCGGCGGCAGATGCGAGACGAGAAAGTCGGAGAACGTCTCGCCCATCCCGGTGGAGAACACCTTGATCACCCAGAACAGGGCGGTGATCTCCGGAACCTTGGACGCGAGCGTTCTGGCGGGCGAGATGGCAACCGGCGCAGGATCTATCACGCGTCCACGGTGACGATCGGGCGCTGAGATTCCGCTGAGACGGGGCCACGCCGGGCCATGACGGTGACGAGCATCACTATGACGATCGTGGTCGCCAGTGCGACCGGTCCGGTGCCGAGATGCAGGCCGTCGTGGTCGTGACCGGCCGGGCGGCGATCGTGCGGGCCTTGTCGAGATACGACACGGCGAACGTGCCGTACCGCAGCGGCCCGGCGGTCAACCGCGGCAGTCGCCGGGTGTGCCCGTCGGCGAAGGGGATCACCACGCCATCGGGGGCGAGCCCTTCGATGCCCTGCAGAGGATAGGTGGCGAAGCTCGGCTTGGTTTGCTCTCCATCGGTCACCACCGGTGAGCCGACGGCTTCCAGGCGCGCAATGGTCTCCGATCGCCCGATCGGTCAGCGCGTCGAGATCGGGCTGACCGATCCTTCCCGACGCGAGATCGGCCATGCCGTTCAGAAGGTATGGGGGTCGAGGGATGTGCTGCCTATCAGCTCGGTCGGAATCGACATCGTCGCCTCTCCACTTGCTATGACACACAACACAATCGAGCGAATCGTAACGGCCCTTGACGCGGTTCGGGCGTGATCACGGTTTTCTCGTTCCGAATCCCAGTGCGCGCGTCGTTCGTCGAGTTACCAGGCCCAAAGGTATGGTTCGAATCGATCTCCGCGGCGGGCTGTTGGGTCGTGCTGGATGGGAGAGGTGATGGCCGACAACAGGGTTCGAGCCGATCCAGGACCACAGGCGGTTCCTCGGATGCCGATCGCGGTGCGCGCGGCGCAGGTGGTGGCACTGGCGATGGCGGCGGTCGGGCTGGTGTGCGTGGTGTCGGCGGGCTGGTTGTTCGGTGCGCGCTCGGCGGCCCTGACGGCCCTGTTCTTCGTGCCCACCTGGTTGCTGGGCCTGGTCGCCCTCGGGTTCGGCGCCGTCGGGAGCAGCATCAGGATCACCGCGGTGCTGCTCGCGGCCCTCACCATGCTCTGGACCGTGCCCTCCATCCCGGTCGGGCATCCGCCGGGATGGCTGGGGCCGATCAGCGGGATTCTGATCCTCCTGCTGCTGTTCCGCCGCTCGGCCCGCGACTGGTTCTGCATGTGATCGCCATCAGCGTCAGGGGACGAGAACCAATCGGCCGCGCAGACCGCCCTTCTCCAGCCGCTCGTGCGCCTCGGCTGCACGCTCCAGCGGGAGGGTACCGGCCACCCGCAGGGTGAGATCGAGGCGCGCGAGATCTGCGAGGGTAGGGCCGTCGGCGCTGATCCACTGCTGGTGAATCCTTATGCCACGCAAGGGGGTCAGCGCCGGGCCGCCGACCACCGAGACATGTGCACCGCGGGTGCGCACGGCCGCGAGGGCAGCGATTCCCGAGCCCGCGGCATCGACCGCACGGTCCACGCCGCCGGGCGCCAGGCTCGACGGCACGCATTCTCCTTTCATTCGACATGTTGCATGACTTATGAAGAGCTGGTTTTCAGAAGAAGTACGTACCCGAAAGTGCCTAACGCACTCAGAGGAGTTCGTGCTGCTCGGCCGTTCCGGCTGATCATGGGAGAAACGGGCGGAACACAACACAGCAGGCCGGTGATGCGCTCTCTACATGCCCGACCCTCGCCCGGCATCCGTCCGTAACGCCTCTGAAACATGTTGTGCCGATTCGCAATATCTGCGCAACCGGTAGCTCCTAGTGTGTCGTCATGAGTGAGCGCAGCGAGGAAGAAATAGGCGCCGCCACGGCCGTGGTCACGACGGAGCCGAGCGCCTGCGAGGCGCAGTCGTGAGTACAGAAGTCGCGGGCACGGGGATCCATATCAGCGATCTGAGTAAGACGTTTCGAGTCGGTCGGCGCGCGGTGCCGGCGCTGGATTCGGTCGACCTGCATACCGAACAGGGTGCGTTCCTGTCGCTGCTGGGGCCGTCCGGATGCGGGAAATCGACGGTGCTGCGCATCCTGGCCGGGCTGGAGACACCGACCTCCGGCACGGCGGGCATCAACGGGGCCACGCCTGCCGAGCTGCGCCGCGGGCATCAGTTCGGCATCGCCTTTCAGGATTCGGCGTTGTTGCCGTGGCGCAGCGTGGAATCCAATATCAAACTGCCACTGCAGGTCGCGGGGCTGCCGGTGGATCCGGCGGCGATCGCGGATCTCATCGCGCTGGTCGGGCTCGAGGGCTTCGAGAAGGCCAAGCCCGCACAGCTCAGCGGCGGTATGCGGCAACGGGTTTCGATCGCCCGCGCGCTGGTGGTGAAGCCGTCGGTGCTGCTGCTGGACGAACCCTTCGGCGCTCTGGACGATATGACACGTCAGCGCCTGAACCTCGAGCTGTTGCGCATCTGGACCGAGAAGCCCGCCACCACGCTGATGGTCACGCACGGCATCGCGGAGGCGGTCTTCCTGTCCGATGTGGTGGCGGTGATGAGCCCGCGACCCGGCCGGGTGGTGGAGATGGTGCCGATCGACCTGCCGCGCCCGCGCACCCCGGAGATGATGCGCAGTCCCGAATTCCATCGGCTGCACGACTACCTGTCCGAGCTGCTGTTCGGCCGCAGCGGCCGTGGCGGCATCGAGGCCGAGGCCGAGGCTGCGCTCAATGCTCCCGGGAGTGCGCAATGAAACGGCTCGGCGGAGCGATCGGCGTGGTGCTGCTGATCGCGGTGTGGTGGATACTGGCCGATCTGCGGGTGGCCGGCGGCACCGTCCCGAGTCCGTGGAATGTGCTGCACACCATGTACTCCGACGGTTGGGCGCTGTACGGGCCGAATTTCGAGATCACCGCGCTGGGCGCGCTGAAGGGCTTCGTCTGGGGTAATGCGCTGGCCATCGTCCTGGCGGTGCTGGTCATGCTGGCGCCGCCGATCGAGTCGCTGGCCACCCAGCTGGCGATCCTGAGCTACTGCACGCCGCTGCTCGCGCTCGGCCCGATCATCCTGGTGGTCTTCGGCGGCCGCACGCCGACGGTCTTCCTGGCCGCGATGTACTGCTTCTTCACCACCATGGTCGGCACCGTGTCCGGGCTGCGCTCGGCCGACCGTACCGCTCTGGATCTGGTGTGCGCCTACGGCGGCGGGCGCTGGCAGCAGCTGTGGCGGGTACAGCTGATTGCGGCGCTGCCGAATACCCTGGCCGCCTTGAAGATCGCGGCGCCCTCCGCGGTGCTCGGTGCGATCCTCGGCGAATATCTAGGCGGGGTGGACAGTGGCATCGGGGTCGCGCTCACCGCGGCGCAGACCTCCTTCAACGTGCCCCGCACCTGGGGAATGGCGCTGGCCGCGGCCGCGCTCGCGGGCCTGGGCTACGTGGTGGTGGCGCTGGCGGCCCGGCTGGCCGCACCCTGGACGGCCCGGGAGGCACGCTCGTGAACGTGATCCGAAGAATCGCGAAATTCCTTTTCCCCCTGCTGATCTCACTGGTTCTGATGGTGGTGATCTGGTACGCCTTCCTCTACGCCTTCCCTCAGGTGGGGCCGCGCGTGGGCAAGACACCGGCCGATGTCTGGCAGTACCTGGTCACCGGGCCGACCGCGGACAGCGCGAGGGCGGCTATCGTGTCGGACCTGCGAATCACCCTGGGGGACGCGGTCACCGGATTCGCCGTGGGCATGGCCGCGGCCCTGATCGTCGCGGCGCTGTTCGTCACCCTGCCCCCGGTCGAGCAGGCCTTCATGCCGGTGGCAATGCTGCTGCGCTCGGTGCCGCTGGTCGCGCTGACGCCGATCATCGTGCTGGTTTTCGGCCGCGGCACCCTCGGGGTGACGGCGATGGCGGCGATCGTGGTGTTCTTCCCAGCGCTGGTCATGATCATCACCGGGCTGCGCTCGGCCTCGGTGCAGGCGATGGAACTCGTTGCCGCATACGGTGGTTCGCGCTGGACCCGGCTGCGGATGGTAGCGGTACCCGCCGCGCTGCCCGCGGTCTTCGCCGCCGCGCGAATCTCGGTGCCGGGAGCGCTGATCGGCGCGCTACTGGGCGAATGGCTCGGCAGCGGTACCGGACTGGGCGCCAGCCTGATCCGGGCCATTCCCACCTTCCAGTACAACCAGCTGTGGGCCGCCATCGTGCTGGTGACGATCGTGTCGGTGCTGCTCTACGCGATCGTGGGCGTGATCGAGAACCTGGTACTGGCCAGGTTCGGGCCGGAGGCGGGAGCGAGCTGAGCTCGGCCGTGGGAGTTTACACACCGCACACATTCGAATCGCCGAAAGACCGGTAATGGCAATACGAACGAACTACCGTTCCGGCATGACACGCGTGATCCCCCCGGCGGCCCGGTTCTCGTCCATGGACCGTCGTTCGTTCCTTCGTTTCTCGGCCCTCACCGGTGCCGCGCTCGGCGGCGCCGCGGCGCTTTCGGCCTGCGGCAAGAGCACATCCGCGGCGAATGCCAACGGCAGCTCCGCCGACGGCTCGAAATTCGGCACCGTCGCGATGCAGCTGTCGTGGCTGAAGAACATCGAATTCTCCGGCGAGTACTACGCCGACAGCAAGGGGTACTACCGCGACGCCGGATTCGGGCACGTCAACCTGATCGCCGGCGGCGCCGCCAGCACGTCGGTGGAGGCGGGCCTGGACACCGGCAAGATCTGGATCGGCACCTCGGCCCCGCAGACCACGGCGCCCGCGGTGCTCGGCGGGCTTCCGGCCAAGATCGTGGGCACGACGTACCAGAAGAATCCGTTCTGCATCGTCAGTTCGGCGGCCAAGCCGATTCACTCCCCGCAGGACATGAAGGGCCGCAAGATCGGTGTGCAGGACACCAATCAGCTCATCTTCCAGGCGCTGCTGGCGGCGAACAATATGACGCCCAACGATGTTCACATCGTGCAGGCCCAATTCGATCCGACCCCGCTGGCCAACGGCGAGGTGGACGGCTGGGTCAGCTATGTCACCAACGAGCCGATCACCCTGGCGGCCAAGGGTTTCCAGAACACCAACTTCATGTTCGCCGACTACGGTCTACCACTGACCGCGGAAACGCTGACCGTCCGCCAGGAGACGATCGATAAGGAACGCGACAAGCTGAAGGCGTTCCTGACCGCCGAGATCAAGGGCTGGAAGGACGCGGTCGCCGATCCGGCCGGCAGCGCCCACCTGGCCGTCGACGTCTACGGCAAGGATCAGCGCCTGGAGCTGTCGGAGCAGACCGCCGAGGCCACCGCGCAGAACGGCCTCGTGGTGTCCGCCGACACCAAGGCCAACGGCCTGTTCACCATGACCGATGAGCTGATCGCCTCCAACATCGAGGCCCTGTCGAAGGCCAAGATCAGCATCAAGGCGAGCCAGCTGTTCGACCTGTCGGTGCTGCGCGAGCTCTTCGCCGAGCATCCGGAGCTGAAGTAGGTACCAGGTCAGGGGGTCGTGAACGCCGGAAAGGGCCCGGTGTGATGCGAGGGCGTGCTGGCGCGGACCGCGAGTATCTCGGCGGCGACGGATATCGCGGTCTCCGCCGGGGTGCCCGCGCCCAGGTCCAGCCCGGCGGGGGTGTACAGCCGCGAGAGGGTCTCGGAGTCGAAACCGTTCTCGCGCATGGCATCCAGGCGCTGGGCGTGCGCCGGCCCGGCGCCGAGCGCGCCGAGGTAACCGAATTCGGGCAGCCGCAGCGCCGTGGCGAGCAGCGGAAGTTCGACCTGCGGATCCTGGGTCACCGTGACCAGCGCGGTGCGGTAGTCGATCGCCCCCTCCGCGTACTGCTGGTTCAGGTACCGGTGCGGCCAGTCGACGACCACCTCGGCGCCCGGGAAGGATTGTTCCGCGGCGAAGGTCTGGCGCGCGTCGCAGACGGTGACCCGGTAGCCCAGCAGTTTGCCCTGGACGCACAGTGCGGAGGCAAATGCGTTGGCGCCGAAGATGATCAGGCGCGGGGGCACGGTATACGAGCAGCAGAACACGTCGGATTCGGGCAACGCCACCAATTCGGTGTTGTGCCGGCGGTCGGTTACCAGATGTTGCCCGATCACCGTTGCGTCGGAGTGCCACACCACCGTGAACACCGTGACCGCACGCCCGCCCGCCAGATCCTGGGCGACTGCGGGAAATTCGGGAAAGTCGCTGTGCGAGAACGGTTCCACGAAAACATCAATGGTCCCGCAGTCGGCGCTGTCCATGCCGCTCGCGGGATCGAAACGCTGCAATTCCTTGCGGCCGGTGCGCGCGGAGTACAGGGCCGCGTCGTAGATCGCGCTCTGATAGCACCCGTCGGACACCGAGCCGAATACGCGGCCGTCGGGGTCGACCAGCATGCACGAGCCGATCGGGAGCAGGGAGGGGCCGAATGTTCGGACCAGGGTGGCCATGGCTCCGGTTCGGCCGCTGTGCCAGACCCGTAATAGGTCGTCGACGATGTCGCGCATCACAACCTCCCCAGTCAGCGTGCGCGAGTGGGCGGATAGTCGTAGTCGCGTCCCGTCGCCAGATCGTCACACGGTACCGCCACGATATCCGGTCTACTGTCCAGAAACCCCTTGGCTCCGGAATTTCCTCGAGCGGAAGCGATTACCGCATCCCAGTGCCTCGCAGCGAGGACAACCGGATGGCCGGGCCGATCCTCGAAGACCGCGCGGGACAGCCCGCTGGCGGCGGCGCGCCCGGCCGCGAGCACCCGCGCGACCACGTCGGATCGGACATCCGGGGTGTCGACCGGCATGATGGCGACATACCGCGCCGGATCCGGTGCCGCCGCCACCGCGGTGAGCCCGGCCCGCAGCGAGGCCGCCAGCCCGACGGCCCAGTCCGGCGCCCAGACCCACTGCACACCTTCGGGTATCGCAATCTCCGGAGTGTCACAGATGAGCCATCGGCCATTTCGGCCAACCCGCGCCGGACCCGTCGCCCCCAGGACCACCCACACCCGCTCGCATCCCCCGTCGTGCAGCGCGCGGATCGCGCCCCGCAGCCACGCACCCTCGTCTACCAGCACCTTCGGCCGCCCGTACCGCGTGCCGGCGCCCGCGGCCAGCACGATCCCGTCGCAGCGTCCGTAGTCCATGCGGCCGAGGGTAACCGCGCGCGGTTATCTTCGCCGATTCGGCATGTCATCACACGTTTAAGCCCTGGTGAACCGAAGTTTCCCCCTCTTGGGCCATGCGGGGAACGAGAGACTCGTGGCCCTTTGAGTCCACGCCACCACGCGTCTGGGCCGCGCCACCACGCGTCCCAGACTTGCAAGCGTCTGGCGACGATGCCGTGGATCGTCTTCCGTTGCCTGATCACCGGCTGATCGCTGTGACAAGATGGTCCGATATCAAGCCTGAACGCCGGGCAGCGCCGGTGTGTGGATGAAGGGGACACCTGCGACGTGACGAGTCCAGACGAGGGCCGTGAGCCGGAGGCCCGCGACGAGATTCCGGTCGCCGACG
This sequence comes from Nocardia sp. GP40, assembly GCF_050434125.1. Classification (NCBI taxonomy): domain Bacteria; kingdom Bacillati; phylum Actinomycetota; class Actinomycetes; order Mycobacteriales; family Nocardiaceae; genus Nocardia; species Nocardia sp. GP40. The sequence continues at coordinate 157,757 of NZ_JBNPVW010000016.1, forward strand.
AGGCCGATGTGGGGTTCCGGATCGCCGGAGAACCGGTGAAGCAGGCCCCGGTCGAGCAGGCTCGGGAATTGATCCGCCGACTGGCGCGTGATCTGGCCGCTGCCGGGCCGCAGGGCTGGACTCGGCTCGAATCGGTGTTCGCGTGCACCGTTGCCGCCGAGGTGGCGGTGGTGGTGTTCACCGACGCCGAGCAGCGTGCGGTGCGTGTGCAGCCCACCGAGGCGGCCCTCGAGCTGGCGCGTGAGCATCGGAGGACCACCGCCGGGCTCGCCGACGGACCGTGGTGGCGGCTGCTGCTGACGTTGTCCGGCTCGGGCGAACTCGAGGTCGACTACGACTACGGCGACGAGCCGTTCCCCGATGACCAGCTGTTCCCGCCTGAGGTGTATGTCGCTGACCTGCAGGAGTTTCCGCGCGATTCGCTGCCGACATGGCTGGCCGCCTACCTTGTCCACGGCGATCGGCAGTCCCGCAGCGCGCACGACGCGGCGGTGCAGGTGCGTACCGACCGCGAGGCAGGCGTGCGAGCAGTGGTGTCGGAGAACGATTTTCCCGATTACCCGGAGATGTGGGCGCGCTGGGCAGTACTTGCTGCGGCCTTCGTTGCGGCGGGATCGCAATGGGGTCCAAGGGTTTTGCCGGCGCTGGGCTGGTTCGAGGGTTCCCAGCGCAGCGGCGCGACGCTGTACGCCGTGCCGGGCGGACGGGCGGTGCTGTCGGGAGGCGTGTGGAACGCACCCGCGCTGAACGCCGCCTACAACAACCGCGCCCCGATGCCACAGATATTTGCCGGCGCCCCGCTGTGGGTAGCCAATCCGGTGCTCAATCCTCGGGCAGCCGGCGGATTGCTGTCGTTCTGTTATTGGTGGGAGGGCGGTCGCTGGCATCGCGGCGAGTCGCCGGGCGCAGACGAGCTGGCCACCGCGGTGCCGGGGGTGTGGACCATCGACACGGTGGTCGATGTCGTTGCCGGACTGATATCGCGGCAGCCGAGCGACGAGCAGCGCGCCGCCATAGCGACCTTGGTATCGGCTGCCGAGGTGGGTGTGGTCACTCGTGACACTCTCGTCGAGATCTTCGGTGACGACGGGACCTTCGACGTCGACGCCGCCCTCTACCAACTGATACTTGCGGGAGTCGCGATGACGATGCCGGAGCCCATGCTCGAGGACGAGGCAATTGCCCGAGTCCGCCAGTACGTGCTGGACCGTGACCTCGACACCACCAACTATCCGCTGGATGAGCTGCACGCCAGCCGCATCAGTGTCGGCTGGATGGTGTTCGTGCCCACCCAGCCGGACGAGATCTCCATCGGCCGTGCCATCTTCTACATCGCCGATGACGGCGTGCTGGAGCAGTCGTCGTCATCGATCTCCCCGTCGCGCTATGTCGTGGAATTCGAGCGGCGTTTCCAGGAGCGGCAGGGATCAGTGGACGTCTGAGCCGGACTGCGCGCGGCGGTTGTGTTCGGCAATGATCGCCTGCATCGCTGCCCGGCGCGCAGCCCCGTTCGACCCGTCGAGCTGTCCGGCGAATGCGGCCCGGGCGGCCGCGACCAGTTCGTCGGTGACGGCAGGGTAGGCGCGAGCGATCGCGATCAGCGCGGCATCGGTTTCGGCGTCCAGTCCGGTCTCGGTGTGCAGTCCGCGGCCGGCGCGCACCGAGGCCAATTCGGTGTCGAAGTTGTCGCGCAGTTCGTCGTCGTCGGGGTAGTCGGTGCGTGGCATGGGTTCATTCTTCCTGTTCAGGCGCGGGCTACCGCCGCCGCCATGAGGTCGTAAATCAGGCCGGTGATCTCGGTGACGTTGGCCCTGCCGTAGTGCATCACCGCGGCGAAGGCCTCGGCCAATGCCTCGGCGGGGTTGAGCAGGCCGTCGCTCTTGTCGATACCGTACCGAGAGATCTGGCTGGCGAGAAGATCTTTCAGGTTGGTCCCGGGATGTGCCATCTCATAGAGAGCCAGGTTCATCGTCGCCTCCAGCCGCGCCTCGAAGTTCCCGGCGGCATCGAACAGATGCCCTCCCTCATGGATGATCGCGTCGTAAACCGGACGGTCGACCGTGCCGTGGAACCATCCGCTGCGCACTGATACTGCCGAATCATGTTGAAACTGCAGAGGATTGGTCGCGAACGTCTCGTTCAGTGTGATGGTTGCGTCCGCATAGGTGGCTTCCGCGAACTGGGCGTCCTTCAGCCGTGCGATACGGACGCGCTGGATGTCGATTTCGGGATGCTCGGTCAGCAGCCGTTCGACGGCCCGGGCGAACTCGCGCGCGGTCTCGACGCCGACGCCGGGGCGATCCAGATCGGCCTCGACCAGGTTGAATCGTTGGGCGAGCGCCGCCGCGACCGCACTCGGGGTGCTCAGGTTCGACCACTCGTCGGTGATCGTCGACTCGGTAAAGGATTCGTCGCCGACGTCGGGCTCGAGGTAGGTGTGCGGGTCGGCTTGCCGCACCACGAGGTCGTGCAGCACTCGCTGGCCTTCGGTCGCGTTCGCACGATCGCAGGCGACCGCGGCGAAGGCCTCCGGCACCGCTCCGGCCGTCCAGAAGCTCCCGTTTTTCCCGAAGCTGTACGGGCTGAACTGCTGTGTGAGCCACGCCGTGAACGCATCCAGTTCGACGGTGCCACCGTGCTGGGCTCGGTAGTGCGCGACCAGGGCGGACATGGCCCACTGCTGAGCAGTGTTACCGCCGGCATCGTCGAGTGCCCAGCCCAATTCATAGAGCGCGCTGCCGTAGGCGGGCCGATCGGCGAGGCCTGCGATGCTGGTACCGATATCGCTGGTCGACCAATCCTGGTGGAATCGTGCCGGGTCGGTGGCGTACCGGAGGTTCAACGCGATCTCCCTGGTCAGGGTCCGGTCGCCGACCGTCTCCGTCTCCACCGCGGTGAACACGCCGTCGTCCAGGAGCTCGATTTGTATTTCGCGAACTCCGATACCCGGGTGGTCAGCGAGCACCTGGTCGACCGCGCGTGCGTATTCGCGGGCGGTTTCGACGTCCACCGCCGGACCGAATCCGGTGACCCGAACGCCGCGCCTGGCCGCCAGGGCCTCGCCGACCTCTGCTGCGGTGCCCAGATTCGCGAAGGGGTCGGTATCTGCCGCGCCTGCTGCCGGATCGGGTGCGAACTGCCCGGAATATGTTTGCGGAGGCCGATTTTCGGTGCCGGGACTCGTGGGCGGCGCCTCGTTGCGCCGTCGTTCGGACGCCTCGCGTGCGAGTCGGGCCATGCGTTCGTACAGGACCTTTTCGCCGTCGGTTGCCTTGTACTCGTGCAGGAATACCGAAGCACCGGACTCGGCATAGGCCTCGGGGAAGTTGAGGGTGCCGTCCGGATTGCGGCTGTAGCCGCTGAACTGTTCGTCGAGCCAGGCCTGGAATTCCGCGGGATCCACCGGGCGTCCGGCGGCGCTCGGGAGCGACTGGTACTTTGCGAGCAGTTCGAGCATTGCCTGCTCGTGGTCGGCGGCGAGCGCCTCGGCCGTGGATGCCACTCCGGTTGCGAAATACAGTCCGTGGGCCATTTCGTGGGCGATAGCACTGGCCACCGGGTATCTGGCGAAACCAACCCGGTGCTTGCTGTCGACGGAGAGGCCGAACGTCCTGCGGAACTCTGCCGGATTGATAGCGTGCCGCTCGGGCAGGATGATCGAGCCCGTTCGCGGACGGTTTTCGGCATCGAGCATCAGGGTGGCGGTGCCGGTGGCATTTTCGGGCAGCGGGCCGATACCGATCGAGTCCAGGGTGATCTCGGGATGCCGCTCCAGCAGCGCGCGGACGGTGGTAACGAATTCCTGCACCGTGGCGACGTCGAGGCCGGGCAGGTCGAATCCGAAGGTGGTGATCCCGAGGTCGCGTTGGAGCTGCGCGCCGATTGTGACGCAGATCGCGATGTTCGCGGCCTCCTCGGCAGTCGGCGTGGGCAGATAGTTGGGGGCCCGGTCATGCCAGCGTTGCGCCTGCCCGACCATGATGTCGCGGAGTAAGAGCTGGCCCGGGGTCGCGTGCGCCGGGTCGTTCTCCGCGGCCCGGAACGACGAGATCAACGCGGGCCGGACGTTGAAGCTGCCCGTCTTGTCGACAGCGGCCGTCCCCAGTTCCTGGCGCAGCCACTGGGTGAACAGCTGCTCGTCCTCCGGTGTCCCGCCCAGGGCGCGGTAATGCTCGCGCAGCGCGGGTAAGGCCTGCGCTTCGGCGCGCCAGCGGCCCGCGTGGATGAGTGCCTCCCCGATGGCGGTCACCGTCAGCCGGTATATCCGTCCCGGGGGCAGCGAGTCATCGGCAGCGAGTCGTCTACTGACGGTGATTCGCTCGGTATACACCGGGCCGTCGGTCGAGTCGGCGGTCACCGCGGCCTGTACTCGCGCAGCCGGGCGGATATCGGCGATGTTGATTTCACGCAGATACAGGTACGGGTACTTGGTGAGCTGGTCGTGCAATGCCTGCAGGTATTCGCGAACATTGTCCAACGGCAGGTCCGGGGCATCCAAGCCCGTGACGGACATCGGGTGCCGCGCGGTGAACGCCGCGGTGAGTTCGGCGACCGTCCGGTAATTGCGGGCGTCCCATGGGGATTCCGGCGTCTCCCTGGCGTAGAGATGGATGATATTTTCGTTGCTGTCGACGGCGATGACCTCGGTGATCTCCGCCGGCCGCACCCGGTTCAGCAGCGCGGCGAGTTCGGCCGGGGTCACCGCGGTTTCGCTCATACTGATCACGATCCGGTCGGTGCCGTTGCGCGCGTGGCGCACCATCCGGTCGACGATGTTGCCGGGGTGCCCGGTTTGCGGGGCGAAGTGGCCGAAGGGGCGGCCTTCGATCAGGTACACAGGGGGCGCCATGCCCTGCGCGGGCGGTATCTGCTCGACTCGATAACCCGCGCGCGCGAGCAGCTCGGCCGCTCTGTTCTGCTGAAACTTGTTGAACCGGAATGTCAGCATGTCCGGGCTGTCGCTCTTGGGAACCTTGGTCCGTGAACCCTCGGGCTTGGCCTCCCGGTCGGCGGCGCCGGACGGCATGGTGTGTGTCCGACTTGCTGCCGCACGCGTATCAGGTGTTGCCGCAGGCGTATTCGATCCCGGTTCGGTGGATTCCAGCGGCATGTCGTCCTGGCCGGACCCATCGTTTTCACCCTTGAAGACGGCCGGCGGCTGCTGCGGCCCCGACGAGTCCGGCCCTGGCTGCGGCGCTGTGCCCTTGACACCGTTGCCCGTCGAATTCTGCTCGGACTGCGCGGGATGGTTCTTGGCGGCTTTGCCGGTGGCCGAACCGGGCCGATGCCCGTCGTCGCCGGAATCGTTGCCGCCCGGCGACCGATGGGTTCCCGGCGTGCCGTCGGGCTTGCTGAAACGGACTGTGACACCGTTGTTTTCGCCGACCGGCTGCGAAGGATCGTCGGTGTGGACCGTTACCTCGGTGAATCCGAGCTCGCCCGCCATGCGCCCCAGCACAGTGTTGCGGGCGGCGTCCTGCGGGCTCAGCCGCCTGTTCAGGACGGAGTCGGCGTAGGCGGTCAGCTCGTCGGAGAAGCCGTCCCCGCCTCGCCACCCGGCCTCGATATGCCGCACCCGGTCGCCGAGGGTCTCCATCATGTCTCGGAACATCGTCCGGCCGCTGGGGGTGCGGGGGCCGACGGTGATATCGGCGCGCAGCACCCCGTCGCGGTCGACCGTGGCGTGCACGCCGTACGCGACGTCGGGGCTGTAGTGGCGGGTGTAGGTCAGCCCGTGGGCGCCCTCGGTGAGGATCGCGTCGCCCGCCGCGCGCACGGCGGCGGCGTCGGCGGCCTCGGCGGCTTGCTCGGCCTCCCGCACCCGCCGCAACTCCTGCGCGATCCGCTCCGCCTCGGCCTTGGCGTGCGCGTACCGGCCCACCGCGTCCCGCAGCGAGTCGACCGCCGCCCGGCGCGGATCGGTCTGCCCGACTTGCCAGGTACGCTGCGCCGCGGCGTAAGCCTGCTGTGTCATTTCCGGATCGTCCAGCCCCGCGAGCTCGTTCGGCTCGATAGGCAGCATTTTCAGAGCTCGCGTGCGGGCCACCTCGGCCGCGCGGCGCGCCGCATCCGCGAGCTGTTGCTGGTGTGCCAGTTCGGATTCCAGACGCTCGCGCTCCTCGCGGGCGGCCCGCAGGCCCGGCCCGGTGGCGGCCGGCAGCGCGGGATGTTGTTCGGCGGGTTCGAGTTCCGGATGCTCGGCGACACGCGACAGCAGCGATGTACGGTCCGCATCGGCGGCGGCGATCCGCGCATCGAGCTCGGCGTGCAGCTCGGCCAGTTCCCGGCCCTGCTCACGCGCCCGGACCAGCTCATGTTCCAGGCGCGTCACCTCGCGCTGCGCACGCAGGTGCGCCGCGGCGGCGTCGGCGAACGCGGCCACCCGCCGGTGGAAGGCGTCGACGGGCTCGTGCGTGGGCCGCGGAGGCGGGTCCGCGCGCAGCCGATCGGCCAGCGCCCGAACGTGATCCTCATCGGTCAGGCCGTCCAGGACCGTCCGATCGACGCCCACAGCCTCGGCCGCTCCCTCGCGGGCCGTCTCGGCGCCGGTCAGCAGCGCCCTGCGTTGCGCCAGTTCCGATTCGAGCCGATCCTGCAGTTCCCCTAGCACGCCGCGGGCCCGCTGGAAGGCCAGGGTCGCCGCCGCCGGATCGGCCTCCGCGGCCCCCTGTGCCTGCTCTGTCAACTCCCGGAGCTGCCGCCGCAGTTCGGGCAGCACCTCGGCGGCGGCCTGCTGCGCCGCCCGCTCCCGCTGCAGCATCAGCTCCCGCGCCTCGGTGGCGTCGGCGTCGCGCTGCCGAGCGGCGACCCGCTGCTGCGCCTCCTCCAGCTCCCGCGCGCGGTCCTGCACGTGGGCGTGGGCCTGGTTCAGTTCGCGTTGCGCCCGCATCATGTCGCGGCGCAGCCGGACCACGTCGCGGGCCGCGTCCGCGAACTCCCTGACCGCCGCGCGATCCGGTGCGCCGGGCGCGCCGCTGTCGGCGCGCCGGTTCAGCTCATCGACGAGGGTATCGACCCGCTTGCGCTTGGTCAGACCCGCGAGCATGTCCGCGTCCAGATCCAGGGCCGCACCGGCCTCATTGCGCCGGTTCGTGGCCTGCCGCACCAGGTTTTGCTGCCGGTCGAGGTTTTCCTGCCGCCCGTTCAGGGCGTCCTGCGCCTCCCGCAACGCCCGGTTGTGCGGCTCGAGCGTCCGCCCCGCAGGCTCGTGTGCTTGCGCCGCCCGGCCCGAGGCGGTCAGCTCGGCCCGTGCGACGCCGTCACGAACCGCGGTGAAATGCTGATCGGCAGACTCGAATTCGTGGACCGCCTCCCGGAATTCGTCCACCCGGGCACGCCCGGCGGCGTCGGGCTGGCGCGCCCGCAGGGCGGCGAAATAGTCCGGCCCCTTGCCGATCGCCTCCCGCGGGTCGGCGAGCCCGACGGCAGCAGTCTGCAACTCCTCCGAGGCCTGAATCAGCCGATCCTCGGCCGCGGGCAGGGCCTGGCGGTTCCGATCGCCCGGCAGGAAGGTGTCCAGCGGATGCAGGCCGGTGTGCAGCCGGGACGGCGTCTCGCCCCCGCGGGTGGCGTGGGCCAGGCGCGCGACGGCCTCGTTGCGCTCGCGGATCGCGTTCTCGAGCGCCTTCACCCGTGCCGCGCCCGCCGGGTCGGCGTGCTGGCCGCCGAGCGAATTCATATACTCCTGCAGCGCATTCCGCGCCACCGCCGCGCGCACCTCGTCCGGCTGCGCACCCGCATCCCGGGCCGCGTCGTCCATCGCCCGGCCCGCCATCCGTGCCCGCTCGTTGTCGTTGCGGCCCTGCGCCACCTCCGCCGAGCGATAGTCCTCGATCGCGGCCCCGAGGGCATCGACCCGATCCAGGCCCGCGCGCCCGTTCTGCCGCTCCCGCAGCGTATTCAGGAAGTCCTGCACCGGATCGTGCGACAGGGCGTCCAGCACCTCCTGCGGATCACGACCCAGATCCCTTGCGGCCCCGTCGAATACCACCGAGGCGCGCTCGAGCCGCTCGGTCGCGCGCAGGCTCTCCATCAGCTCCGCCAGATCGGACCGGAAGCGGATCTTGGCGCGCCAGCCCGTCATCGGCGGGCGAACCGAGTCCCAGTCGTACCCGTCGGCCGCGGCGCTGGCATTCGCGTCATACCAGGTCCGGAAGGGGTTGGCCGCGGCGTAGACGGCCTCTGCCAGGGCGTCGTGCAGCAAGATCACATCCGACGTCCGCGGATGGCGCAGGCGCGGAAGCACGGTGTCGCCCAACGGTTCCACGGTGATGAGCCGGTTGATCGCCTCGGCGACATCCACGAGTTGATCCATCCGCCGTTTGATCAACCGGCCGTCGGGGTCGAGATGATCGTGCACATAGTGCTCGTTGATCAGCAGGTGGTCGATCACCATCTGGATCTTCTCGCGGGTCAGGTCCAGCGACGGCGGTTTGGCGATGGGCGCCACATCGTCCTGGCGCACATAGTCGTCCCGCATGTCGCCGGCGATGCCCTCGGCGATCCGGTTGACCACCAGATCGGTGATCTTGCCGGTCTCCCCCTCACGCACGAGCTGGCGGTACACCGCGTCGACGGTGGCCCGGATCGCCTCCGGATCCTCTGTATCGAAGGCGTCGGAGATCCGCTTGAACCGCACCGCACCGGATCTGGCCCACTCGCCGAACATCTGATCGCCATGCTGGGCGACGGTGCTGGCCCCCAGCGCGCGGAGTTGCTCCTCGGTCAGGTCGCGGACCTGATCGTCGCGCAGTCCGGACAGGTAGTCCGTGATCCGCTCCCGCAGGTCCGCGGCGTATTCCGGACTGGTGCGGTCGCCGATGAGCAGATGCTCCAGGGCCGCGCGCGCCTCATCGACGGTCAGCACGGCGCCCTTGGCCAGTTTCTGCCCGGTCAGCCGTTCGTGCACCGCGACGAGCGTGTCACCCGGCTCTGCGACCTTGGTGGTGTGAGCGCTCGAGAAGATGCGCTCGAATCGCGATAGGCCGTCGTCCGCGGGGACGGTCAGATCGCCGACCACCTTGACGGTGCGGTACTTGAGATTTCGGAAATCCTCGTCCCGCAGCCCGGCGACGAGAGCATCGACGCGCTCGCGCAGCCGCTGTTCGAATTCGGGATGTGCCCGCTCGGCAGGCGGCACGTCCTCGATCAATTCCTGGCGAATCCGCGCGACGACGGTCCGGGCGGCGAGCACCCGCTCGTTGTGGGCGTGCTGCTGCAGCCCGGCCATGATCTTGTCGGCCAGATGCGGGTCGGCGCGGAACATTTCGTAGTTCCGATCGGTCCACGACAGCAGCCGCCACTGATCGGAGATCGGATCGCCGCCGACGAAATCGCTGTTCATATGCGGGGTGAGCGTCTCGACGATCCGGTTGACAAGTTCACGCGGCGCCCATCCGCCGGACTGATATCCGGTCAGAATTCGCTGCAGATCCGTCAGCGTTTCCCGGACGACCACCGGATCACCGGCGCGGAATACGGGACCGAATTCCTCGACCGCGGCCTCGATATGGTGGTGCAGCGCGCCCACCATATCGGGATCGCCCGAGAGATAGACCCGGACCATATCGGACTGGAATTTCTCGACCACCGCGCGGCCCGCGCGGGCCTGCATCTCGTGCCGGAATTCCTCCGGCGACAGGCTGCGCAGCTGCTCGTACAGGTGCTGCACTCCGGCAGGTAGTTCCTCGCGCTGCGGGTTGACCGAATTCTCGCCGTAGTGGCGGTTCGGGAACACCGGCTGTTCGTCCCACTGTGCTTCGCGATGCCACTTGTATCCGGCCAGGATGGTGGAGAACGGCGCCTTGCGCAGGAGCCCGGGTCGTTCCTTCATCCAGTCCCCGATTTCCGGATGGTTGTGGATGTACTCCTTCACCAGCGGATGCTTCAGGGCCATGATCAGGTTGCGAATCTGGCGCTGCCCGAACCAGAACTCGCTGAATTGGTGGGCGATGGGCGGCGTGTACAGGTCCTCCTCGGGGATGTCCCCGGTGAAGAAGGCTTGGCCGGGTCCGACGAGCATCGGATTGAACGGCAACAGATCCTCCGCGAACTTGCCCTGCGGAATATGTGCGAACGGCAGGTCCAGGGTGTTGATGAAATGCGCCAGGCCACCCCACCAGTCCGGGTCGCCTTCCCGATAACCGTCGGGAGTGTTCGTATCGTCACTGCGTCGCCATGCGGACTTGCCCGGATCGATCGGATGCCACTTACCGGCGCTGTCGCGCCATTCGCCCAGTCGCACTCCGGCATTGCCGCGGACCGGATCGCCGTTGTAATAGCGGCGATCGGCCCGGCCCGGGCCGTCCAGCGGCTCGGCTTGCACCTTCGCGGGACCCGAGACCATCTGCCAGTATTCGATGTGCGGGTCCTCGAGCATGGCGCGCGCGACCCGCGGGTTCGTCTCGATTGCTCGCCGCAGCGCGTCGTCGAATTCGGTACGGCTGCCCGCGGAGTCCAGCCGCGACCCGAGCACGATGACCCGCGGCGGCACGACCGGTCCCTCAGCACCGGGTTCGGCCGAGCGGCCGTCGAGGACGACGACGCGATCGGTCGTCTTGGTCAGATCCATATCCGACAGGGCCCGGTCCCACCGGCCGGTCAGACGAGCGACCTCGTCTTCGAGCCTGCCCAGGGCATTCTCTATGGGCCGCAACGCATCCGCGGTGCGGTTCAGCTCGTCGAGCATGCTCAGCGCGTGCTCCCCGGTGCCGTCGGTGCGGGCCGCGGCCGCCGCGCGATGCGCATCCAGCACCTCGCGCAGGGTATCGGCGTCGCTGTGCGCCTGTGCATCGGAGATATCGATACCGGTATGCCGCAACCGATCCAGCAGATATTCCAGCCGCGCGCGCAGCACGCTGTGGCCCGGTCGCAGCGCATCGGCGGTGCGGCTCAGCTCATCGAGCATGTTCTGCACGTCCGCCTTGGTGCCGTCGGTGCGGAGGTCGGCCTGTTTGCGATGTTCGTCCAGTGTCTCGCGCAGGGTGTCGGCATTGCCGTGCACCTGCGCTTCGGAGATATCGATACCGTTACGCCGCAGCCGATCCAGCAGATCGAGCATCCGAGCACGCAGCACCCCGGGGTCGGTCCGCAATGTGCCGGCGGCCTCTCGCAGCTCATCGAGCAGGCGCCGCGCATCCACCCCGGTACCGTCGGTGCGGGCCGCGGCCGCCGCGCGATGCGCATCCAGCACCTCGCGCAGGGTGTCGGCGTCGCCGTCCACCTGCGCATCGGAGATATCGATACCGGTATGCCGCAGCCGATCCAGGAGCTCGGCCATCCGCGACCGCTGCGCGCTGGTGTGCGGATCCTCCAGCAGCTCGGCGCGTTCGGCGTCCAGGCGCAGCAACTCCTGGGCCAGCTCCGGGGCCCGGGGGACGCCCTCGCCGACGCCGTCGATCGCCAGATCCTGTAGCCGTTCCTCGAGGACCGTCTTCTGCTTCTTGATGTGGTCGATGGCGTCGACCAGCTCCATCAGCCGCCGGATTTGCTGGCGGCGCTGCGCGATCTCGGCGGGCGAGGCCGCCCGATGCTCGACGGTGCCGGGATTGTCGAGGGTGGCCGGAACGACGATCCGGCGTTCCTGCGCCTCGCGCAGCCGCGCCAGCAGCGCCTGCTCGTAATCGCTTCCGCTGTAGTCGTGCACATGGACCTTGCCGGCGAGCTCGGCGAGCTGCTCCTCCGCGGCCCGCTGCCGATCCTGCAGGCCCTGCCACCGCCTGACGAGCCGGTCGTGCTCGGACTGGAGGGACGGGTCCCGCTGCAGCGCCTCCACTTCGCGGTCGAGCGAGGCGATCCGCTCATTGAGCTCGAGAACGTTGTTCCGTGCGCTGATCAGCTGCGGTACGGTCTCGAGATCCTCGAGATCCTGCACCCCGGCCCGTTCGCGAACCTCCTGAAGCGCCGCACCGAAATTCGCGTCGCGAAGCGCCCGCCAGTTGCCGGTGGAGGGAATGCCCAGCTCGGCGGCCAGCGCGTTGCGATGCCCGAGCCATTCGGTGCGGGCCTCCTCCAACGCCACACGACGCCTGTTCAGCTCGTGCAGCCGGGTCCGGACGGGATCGTTCGCGGTCGGGTCATTCGGATCCGACTGTGCAACAGCAGAATCGGGATGTTCCTCGCGCTGCACCGCGAGGTTGCCGTGATCGTCGGGGACGATGCGCAGCACCACCACCTTCGAGCGATCCTCCGCCAGCTCCCCGATCTCCTGATAGTGCTCGGCGGCGCGATCGATGACATCCTCGGCTGTTGCAGAATCGTCCCAGAGCACCACGACCACTCGGCGTTGGGGGCCGTCGATGACGCCGACGCGCGGCTGTCCGGGGACCGAGGTCGCATTGACCGTCCGCAGCGCGACCTGTTCGGCGACCGCCTGCATATGGGTGAATGTCACCGCCTCGTGCTCGGCGGCGGCGCGATGCACCCGGAATGCGGCCTCGAGCTCGGCGTACGCGTCGTGCCGGGCCTGGTTGAAGTCCTCCTGCGTGTCGTCGCCCACCGCGGTACGCATCGTCTGGTTGCGTAGCTGGGCGATCACGAGCTCCCCGCGCTGCGGATCGGTCATCTGTGTCCAGTCGACCCCGGATGTGTGCCCCTCGCCGCGTCCGGCCGCCGCCCCCTCGAGCCGGTTGACCTTATCGATCGCGTCCCGCAGCGGCCGCTCGGCCTCCACGCGCGGCCGCACCGCATCGGCGGCGGCCCGCTGAGCCTCCATCAGCCGCTGCGCGCGCTGATCGTCCAGGCGCGTGCGTGCGACATCGACACGCCGCCGTTTCGCGGCGTCGATATCGGTGGCCTTCGTGACGACCCGGCCGTTCTCGTCCGTATGCACGTCGTCCGTGACCAATGCGCTGGGGGGCCGCGGCAGCACCGAGGACGGATCCCCGTGCAGCACCGCATGAATCAGTTCGGTCAGCGGTTCGACTGCGGTGTCGCCCCGGCCCCGCCGAGCCAGGCGCCCCAGCGCGGCGGCGATTCTGCGCGCGCTGGGCCCGACGGCCTGGTATTCGTACTCGCGGGCACGGCCGTACCGGATGCTGGCCTGATCCACATACGTCTGGACCCTGCCCCCGACCCGCACCGGGCGCATCCGGAACCGGACACCGGTCAGGCCCAAGGCGCGCAGCAGGCGGCTGCGCGTCATGGCAACCGCGATGCTGTCGCGGTGCAGCCCACCGCCCATGCTGTCGAGCAGGGCGCCGACCAGCGTCCGCCGCTGCGCTCGGGTCAGTCCCGGCCCGAGTAGCAGGCGGGCCAGGTTGCCCTCCGTGAGCGGGTAATTCCCGGCCACCTCGGCGAAGGCCGCGCGCAACCCCTCGTCGGCGGAGGTACCGCCGGTGCGGGCCAGGTCCGTACCGGGATCCGGATGCTGCTGGGACCCTGTCGATTCCGAGCCCGCTGTGCCCTCCGATTCCTGCTCGCCCTCGTTCTCCTCGCCGTTCCATTCCTCCTGCCGCCGCACCGCCTCGGCGACCCCCGCCTGGTTGCGGGCCGCCCGCTCGGCCATGTCCGCCATCCGGCGCAGGAATTCGTCGTCGGGGTTCTCCCGCGCCTCGCGCCGCAGATCCGCTGCCCACCTGGCGGTTTCGCGGGCCTCCCGGGCGACCCGATCGGCCTCGGTCTCCGGCCCCGACATCTGCCGCATCCAGTCGGTCATGTCGCGATACTGGGCCGCGGTCCACTCGGCCTGCTCGGCGAGCCGGCGCTTGAGCCAGTCGTCCGGATCGGCGTCGGATGCTCGGCGCGCCTCTTCGGCGCGCACGGTCGCGTCGTGCGCGAACTGTTCGGCCCGATCGCGGTTCTCCGCGCGCTGCTCCTCGGGCGTCTGGGACATGCGGCGCACCCAGTCGGCGGTGCCGGCGAGGTCGCGGGCGGTCCATTCGGCCTGCAGGGCCAGCTGGTTTTTCAACCAGCTGGCCGGGTCGGCTTGCGCGGCGGCCCGCAACGCGGCTGCCCGCTGTGCGGCTGCGTCCGCCGCCCGCTGCTCGGGCGTATCGGCGCCCGGATCGGATTGGCCGATGCGGAGTTCGTCGGCGGGTTGGGGGATGGTGGGGTCGGCGGTGGCGACGTCGTTGTGAGGGAGGCCTTCGTGCCAGATTGCGGCTCGGGTGGTTGCGGTTTCGGCGTCGGTGCTGCCGGTGAGTTCGGTGAAGGAGGTGCGGGGGCCGTTGCCGATGGACCATTCGTGGCCGGGTTGGCTGTTGGGGTGGTAGGTGATTTCCTGGTCGTCGAGTTCGAAGGTGTGTGTGCCGTCGGTGTTGCGGTGCAGGTAGGTGAGTGAGGAGCTGTGTGCGCCGATGCCGTAGCCGTCGGTGGTGGTGCGTTGGTCCAGGATCCAGGCGGTGGCTTTGGGGCCGGTGGTGATGAGTGTGTCGGCGATGGTGGCGTGGGCGGAAGAGGTTGTGCTGGAACTGAATCCATGTAGTACGGCACCCCGCAGCCACGGCCGGGTTTCGGCCCAGCTCATTCCGGTCGAATCGTTCTTGGGCGCCGGCGGAAGCACCGGACCGTCGGGGTCGTTCGGTCCCTGGTGGCGGTAGACGTAGTTCAGCGACTTGGCGACGCAGTTGTTGGTGCCCCAGTCGACCTGTTGCGGCGCCGGCTGCTCCTGAGCCGCCGTGTGTTCGGCGTACCGACCGGTCAGCGCCTGGAAGGCCAGGCGCGCGAACTGCCGGTCCTTCTCCTGCTCATCGTCGGATATGCCCTCCCCCGGGACCATGCCCTGGTAGGGCTCGAGCAGGCTCGAAGCGGCCCACCTGTAGTTGCGGTCGTTCCACCGCAGGTGGATTTCTTCGCTGGTCGCCTCAATGACCTGAGGATTGTCCGGATGGTTACCGTCGCGCAGGTGCTGCGCGGCAGCGCGCAGTGCCGTCTCGGTCGAGGCCTCCGTCTCTTCCTGGTGATCGACCGGCAGTTCTCGATGGTCTGTGTTGGCGATGTCGACCCGGGTGGTGCCGTGTTCGGCGATCCATCGGGCGTCGGTGGTGTCCTTCCAGCGGGCAACGAATCCGCCCGTCGGCAGCGCCCGGGGATTGCGCCACAGGTTGTGCGCGGTGGAGTTCACCCAGTCGACGGCGGCGGGGTCGTGCATCGCCCGGTACGTCCGGCTGATCTCGTCGTACAGTTCGAAGCCCGCCGGCTCCCCGGCCGGTGCCGACCGCGAGGTTTCATCGACCACGTCGATCCGATGCCCGGGCACGATCCGTCCGGTCTCGTCCTCGATCCTGATCGCCTCCAGCCTGGCCCTCACGGCCGGGCGCACGCCATTGATGAAGTGCCACACGATCTTCGGTGGGGCCCCATCGACCCAATACTCCCGGTTCTCGTAGGCGATCAGGAGTTGCTTGCGGGCCTGGGCCTCGATCTCCTGACCCCCGTTGCGTTGCCCCTCGAGGCTGTTCGTCTTGACTTCACGCCAGGTTCGGTGACCGTCTGTCACCACGTCGATCTCGCCGTCGATCCGTGCCCCCATGGGCATGTCGAGGTCGACGAGCCGGCACACCGCATCGACATGATCGAACTGTGCGGCCAGCCGGATCTCGCCCAGCAGGCCGCGAACTATGGCCTCGTAACCGGCCCAGATTGCCGGATCGGCCGTCTTTTCGGTAATCGGTTCGCCGGTAGGAGTTTTCCCCTCGAAGTAATCCGCGCACAGCTCGATCAGCGTCGATCTGGTCCCCTTGATCGTCGCCGCCCATGCCGCGGCGCCCGCCTCCGTCAGATGCGGCATGCGGTGCAGCAGCGCAGCGAGTTCCGCCTCGGCCACGGCAAGTCCGGCGACGAGATTCTCCAGCTGACCGATGACAAAGCGTTGGGGTGCAGTAAGATTCGGATCCAGCTCGGAGGGCAGCAGATGCTCGTAGCGATAGATTCGGGCCAGCCGGTCGACCAGATCGGCGCCCGCTCGCGCGGCGCGTGCGCGGGCCTTGTCGGCCCATTGCACGGTGTTGTTCGCCGCGGTAGCGCCGACCGCTTGCCGGGCCTGCGCGGTCAGCATGTAGGCATCGGCCTGCTGCCGGGCCAGGCGCTCGGCATCGGCAGCCGGTGTGCCTTGATCGGTGAGTTCGACGGACCTGTCCCGAACGTAATCGGCGTAGACGCCCGCCGTCGGCCCCTCCAGGTAATCCTCGTAGCGCTCGAGTATCAGGCGCGTGGCCTGTTCCTTGGCCACCTGCCCCGCATCGGAGTTTCCGATCCGGTTCAGCAGTGTTCGCAGGGCCTTGGGTAGATC
Organism: Nocardia sp. GP40; assembly: GCF_050434125.1. Taxonomy (NCBI): domain Bacteria; kingdom Bacillati; phylum Actinomycetota; class Actinomycetes; order Mycobacteriales; family Nocardiaceae; genus Nocardia; species Nocardia sp. GP40. The sequence continues at coordinate 173,985 of NZ_JBNPVW010000016.1, forward strand.
CGGGTCGGCGGCCCATGGCGCGAGCAGAGCCGCGTCCTGGCCTCCGGCCTCGGCGATCACCCCGGCGATCGACGTCTTGTCGGCCCACTGCGTCACGCGCTGTGTCGCGTCCTTGGTGATCCCGGCCTGTGCCCGCTTGCGGGTGATGAATTCGTCCGCCTGCCGCCGGGCAATCGGATCGGCCTCCGCCGCGGACGTGCCCTTCGCGACCAGATCCTTCGTCCTGTTGGTCAGGTACTCGCCGTGCAACGATGCTTCGCGGGCCTGCCGATGGTTCCGATACTGCTCCAGGACAAGGTCTTTGGCTGCCGCGGTGGCCGCGGGCGATGCCCCGGCGGCCTCGATTCGATCGAGGATCCCCTGGATGCCGTCGGGGATCGCGGGGGCATCGGGCGCATCGGCGGGAGCGACGGGTGTTTCCGCGGGGGCGGCCGGTGGTTTCTCCCGCAGCGTGAACCACCGTGACTTGCCCTGACCGAGATCGGCGATGCCGGTGGTGTCGGCGAGGCCGGCCGCGCGCGCGGGCGGATGCGCGGGATTGCTGTCGAGCACCTGTACGAGCAGGGTGCGGGGTTCTCCGACCAGGTCCATTTTCAGCCGCACCGGACCGGCGCCGTGTTCCATCGCATCGGCGACCAGTTCGGCGACCATCGACCCGACGTCGTCGAGCTGCTGCTCGTTGCGCCAGCCCAGTTCGCGCAGTCGATCAACGGCCCACTGCCGTGCGGCATCGACGGCATTTCCGTTGGCCGTGCCCACCTGTTGTTCGGTCTGTTCGGCGGGGTTACCGCGGACGAGTGCATTCGAGCGGGCCAGCCACGGCGCCACCGCGCTGTCGTGGAGTTCGGTCAGCGCGGCGGCCACCCGCACCGCGTCCGGGCCGAGTACCACATCGCCGTATCGTGCTGTGATGACGCCGTTTTCGCGGCTGAGGTCCAGCGTGACACTGCCGGGTTTGCCACGGACCGGGTTGACCGACAACGTGATCGATACACCGTCGGCCCGGCTCCGGACGCGGGTCACGTTCACCCAGAACTCGTCACGGGCTCCGGCGAACATCGTGGGCGCCGGCTTGCCGCCCTGGGTGATCAGCTCATCCGCGGTGATTGCCGAGCCACCCTCCTTCCACAATTCGCCGTCGTAGGGGTTGTGGAACTCGACGGCGGTCAGGTCGACCCCGGCCCGGGACAGCGCGAATCGAACCTGCGCCGCGTAGCGCGGATCCGACAGCGCATATCGGAAACCGTCGGTGCCGAACGCGATTCCGGTCAGGCGCCCGTGCTCGTCGAGTATCCAGGTGGCGAACCCGGCAGGTCCCTGGCTGGCATCGCCGTAGGTCTGGTACAGCTCGATGTGTGCGGTGTCCCTGGCAGGGGCCGAGCGGATGCCGCCGTCAGCATCGAGCAGCAGCACATCGGCCGTCTCGTAGTTCGCGTCCGGATCGAGGGTCGTGTACGGCTCGCCGTCGGAACCGACGAACAGCCCGTCCTTTCCACGGACCATGGTGAATTCGACGACCTGATCCGGGTCCGGGGCGAACTGGCCCGGAGTGTTCGGCGGCACCACCTCGAAGCCGGCTCGGCTCGGCTGCACCCGGTCGTCGGGTTGCGCCTCTCCCGACGTGGTTTCGGCAGTCGGTACGGCGGATCCGGCGATCAGCAGCCAGGTCGACTTGCCCTGGCCCTCGGCGAGATCCGCGATACCCCAGGCGTCGCTCACCTCGTCCACCATCTGGCGACCGCGGCCGCGGGTCTCGGCGGTGGCCAGCACCTGGTCTACGACCTCGTCCGGCGCCGGATCGGGGAATGCCTCGAGCAGGGCGTCGAGGTCGATCTCCGCGTCGGGATCGTACTCGAGGGCGGGGTCGGCCTCGGCGGTCAGGGCAATGATCTGTTCGTCGGGCAGGGGCTCGGCCTCGAGTGCGGGCGGATGCTCCGGATTCGTATCGATCACCTGAATGAGCAGTTGATCGGTGCCGGGGAGCCGCTCCAGTACGATCCGCACCGGACCGTCGCTGTGCTCGAGGCTGTTGGCGGTCAACTCCGAAACCGCCAGCATGACCGAGTGTCGTTGATCGTCTGTGCCCCAGCCGATTTCGGCCAGCTGCTCGCCGACCCAGCGCCGCGCGAGCGGCACCTCGCGCACCCGGTCGGCCGACACCCGGAAGTCGCCGTCCGGTATATCGTCCGACCGGTCCGACAGCACCGGCCCGCCGGCGGTGTACGTCCAGCGGACACGGGCGCCGGTGTCGACGCCGGACTCCGCCAGTAATGGTTCCACCACTGTGCGGTGCAGCTCAGCGAGTACGGCGGCGGTCCGCAACGGCTCCGCACCCAGCTCGAGATCCGAATAATGTATTGCGGTAGCGCCATTGTCGCGGTCGATCGTCAGGGTTACCCGGCCCGGCTCGCCACGCACCGGGTTGAGCGACAGCGTTACCGTTACCCGCGCCCCGGTGACATCGGCGCTGAGGATATCCACCCAGAAGTGATCGCCGTATCCGGGGAACAGGCGGGCGACGCCGATGCCGCCCTGCTCGATCAGGCGATCGATCGCTTGCCCATGCGCTCCTGGTTGCCACAACAGGCCCTGGTGCTCGTCTTCGAAATCGACGGTGGTCAGGTCGATTCCGAGGCGAGTCAGCTCATATCGGAGTTGCGCCGTCGGTCGCAACTCGCCTGGCAGGTTCAAGGTGTCGGTGAACGATCCGTTGAAGGGAATCACCGAGGTCAGCCGACCGTTCTCGATAGTCCAGACCCCGTACGCGGCAGGCCCGTCGGCGGGGTTGGCGTAACTGTTGTAGAGCACCTTGTGCCCGGCGCCCCAGTCGGCAATGGAGCGCAGATCGCCCGGGAGTGTGCCGAGCAGGAAGAAATCGCCCGCGGGATTGCTGTTGTAGGGCAACCCGTCCCGGCCGAGAATCACTCCGTCGGCGTCGACGGTGATCGGTACGTGGGCTCCGGGGCGGGCCAGCTCCGGTTGATGGGGGAGCGGACGCACCGGCTGTTCCAACTCGTACCGTGGCCGACTCGGTGTGTATCTGCGTGATACGGCCGAATCGTCTTCCGGCTGCTGTGGAGCGCTTTGGCCGATGCGGAGTTCGTCGGCGGGTTGGGGGATGGTGGGGTCGGCGGTGGCGACGTCGTTGTGAGGGAGGCCTTCGTGCCAGATTGCGGCTCGGGTGGTTGCGGTTTCGGCGTCGGTGCTGCCGGTGAGTTCGGTGAAGGAGGTGCGGGGGCCGTTGCCGATGGACCATTCGTGGCCGGGTTGGCTGTTGGGGTGGTAGGTGATTTCCTGGTCGTCGAGTTCGAAGGTGTGTGTGCCGTCGGTGTTGCGGTGCAGGTAGGTGAGTGAGGAGCTGTGTGCGCCGATGCCGTAGCCGTCGGTGGTGGTGCGTTGGTCCAGGATCCAGGCGGTGGCTTTGGGGCCGGTGGTGATGAGTGTGTCGGCGATGGTGGCGTGGGCGGAAGAGGTTGTGCTGGAACTGAATCCATGTAGTACGGCACCCCGCAGCCACGGCCGGGCCTGGAGCCAGCTGGTCCCGGTGGAGTCGTTGCGGGGTTGCGGTGCATCCACGGCACCGTGGTGGCGGCTGACGTAATTGAGGGACTTGGCGACGCAGTTGTTGATTCCCCAGTCGACCGCCTGTTTCGCCGGCTGCCCCACGGCTGCGGCAAGTTCGGTGAGTTTGCCCGTCAGCGCCCGGACGGCCAGACGTGCGAATACCCGGCTCTTGTCCTTCTCGTCTTCGGAGATGCCCTCCCCGGGCACCATGCCCTGGTAGGGCTCCAGCAGGCTTGCGGGAACGGCCGTGGTGTAGTTGCGTTCGTTCCACCGCATGTGGATTTCTTCGCTGGCCGCCTCGATGACTCGTGGGTCGTCCGGGTCGTTACCGTCGCGCAGACTCTGTGAGACGGCGCGGAGTGCGGCCTCGGTCGAGGCGTCGGTCTCCGATCGGTGATCGGCCGGAAGTTCCTGGTGCTGGTGATTGGCGATGTCGACTCGGTTGGTGCCGTGTGTGGCGATCCAGGCGGCGTCGGTGGTGTACTTCCAGCGTGCGATGAATCCGCCGGTCGGCAGTGCCCGGGGGGTACGCCACAGGTCGTGTCCGGCGGCATTCAGCCAATCCACAACGGCCGGAGCGTGTGTCGACGCGTACATCTGGTCGATCTCGTTGTAGAGGTCCCAGCCGCCCGGTTCGATGGGCTTGCCCGGGTCCAGGTCGGAGGCCGCCTGCGCCAGTTCGCGTTGGAGCGCGGTGAACCGGAGCATGGTCTGCAGGTGAGCGGCCTCGGCCGCGGCCTCCTCGCGCCGGATGGCGTCGGCCCCGGCCTGGGTCAGCGCCTCGATCGCGGCGGACTGGGCCTGCAGGCCGGTCTCGATGGTGGTCATCCGCTGGTTGTGCTGCACCGCCGCGCGCACGCGGGCGTCGAGGTCGTTGGTCTCGGCGTCGAAGCGGGCGAAGTCGTCGGCCGCGGCCGCGGCACGGGCCGCATCCCCAGCCGCGATCGCCGCATCCACTGCGGCACGGGCGTTTTCGCGGGCATTCCAGGCCCGGGACCAGGCGCGGGTGAGCTGAGTTATTTCGGCGTTGCGGGCGGCGGCAGCCTCCGGTATGCGCGCCTGGTTGTGCTGTTCGGCGAGCTCGCCGAGGGCGGTGATATCGGTGGCCTGCCGGAGGATCTCCTCGCGCAGCTGTTCGTGCATCCGGGCCAGGGCCGCGGGGTCGCGTTTGTTCAGCAGATCCGGATAGTCGCCGTCGCGAATGGCAGTGAAGATCTCGGCGAACTTCTCCGGGGTGACATCGGTGGGATCTATGCCGGCGAGTTTCACCCAATCTGTGTGTGCCGCAGGTACTTCCGGCGCATCTGGGGTGGCGCGCGTCGGCAATGCGGCGAGCAGGGCATCGTGATCCGCGAAGACCTCACGCAGATATTCCATGGTGTCGGGGCTGTACATGGGCAGAGGGCCCTCGGGCCGGCGCGGATCGGTCAGCGGAAGCTTGAACATGCCCGCGGTGTTCGGGTCCAGTACGTCGATGGCGTGCACGAATTCGGACAGCGCGTCGATCAGATGGTCGTAACTGTTCGGGCGGTGCGTCAGATTCGTGACCGCCTTGCTCAGCGCCGGCGGGTCGACCTTCGCCAGGTCTGCGGTGGCGCCACGATGCTGGGTGACGGGGTCGATCTCGTAGGTGGTCGGCGCCAGGTCCTCCGATGAGACACCGAGCTGATGTGCCAGGCGATCGCGGGCCGCGTCGACGCCCGCGGTATCGATCTCGCGGAGCGAGGCCGCGTAGTCGACCAGCGCCTGAGTCCGCTTCTGCCGAGTCGAAGCCGACAGCGTCGGGTCCGCCAAGGCGTGTGCCACGTGCTGAGGTGTCAGCTGATCGTGTCGCAGCCCGAGCGCCTTTGCCAGATTCTCGTGCAGGATCTCGCGCTTGTCGGAGGTAAGGAACGCGTTGACCTCGGCCTGGTTGCGGAGAGTGTCGGCGAGCCTTTCGACACTCAGTGCCCGCAGTCCGTTCTCGAGCCGCAGCGAGGCCAGCGTCGCGGCCAGCCGCTCGGGTTCGAGATCCGCGCGGGCGCAGCCCACTCGGTCGGCGAGTTCCTCCAGTGCGGCCTCACGCTCGTCCGCCGACAGCTGGGGCGGCTCCGATTCACCCTGCGGCGCTACCGGATTCGACGGCGCCCGGTCGCCGACGACACGCCACGGCTCGTCGCTGTCCCGCAGCAGGGTCGCGTTGAGGTGTCTATCCTGCAGCACCTCGGACAGATGTCGGACATCCGGTGCCGGGATTTCGGCGACGTGCACCTGCCCGTTCCGACTGGCCCAGATGACGCGATACTCGAGGCCGATGTGACCGAGTGTCAATGCCTCGGCGAGGTCGGCGTTGTCCGGGTCGGACAGGACCGCCGTGAGCAACTGATCGTGGTCGAGGTTGTTGTCGAACACGACCAGGCGCAGCGGATTATCGCCGACCAGTCCGATCCCCGGGAAGCGCTGACGATCCAGCAGCGCACCGTTCTGGGAGTCGATCCACTCGTTACCGGCGGTTCGTGCCATCAGCTCGGCGATGTCACCGAATTCGGTGTCCGCCGCCCGGAACGTCCGCGCTGTGGCCTCGAATGTGCTGAATTGGTTTGTCAATTCGGCGGTCTCGGCGCGCACGGCCTCGATCGTCTCGGGCGACAGGTCGGTGGGGGAGACCTCCAGGAAGTCGGCCAGGTCGCCGAGCTGACTGCGCAACTGTTCGCGGCGCAGCATGTTGTCGAAGAACTTCCGGCCCGCGGGGGTGTCGTTGTTGGCCAGGTCGTACCAGCGCGGCAGCGGATCGCTGCCGTTGTTGACACCGCGCCACTCGGGCATCTTGACGTTGCCGAAGAATCCGGTGCGGATCCCGGACCGGATACCTCCCCAAAAGGTCCCCGGAGTGGAGTCCTCGCCGACGGATTTGTGCCAGAGTTCCTGTTCGAACCGGATCAGCGGATTGATGGTCTTGTTGAAGATTGCTTCCCGATAGGCGATGTAGCCGTTCTCGGCTTCGAACCGGGCGGCGATGTCGAGCAGGTCCGCTACCGCGGCCGAATGCCGCAACGCACGGTATTGCAGTTCATCCAGCGCCCGCTGGATCGACTCCGGGCTCAGGTCGGGCAGGTCGACACCATACTGGTCGGCCAGCGCGATGAGGGTCTCGCCGTATTCCTGCCTCAGGTCGACGGCATCACCCAGTTGCTCCCCCCATTCGGTGAGTTCGGCACTCACGGCCGCGGCCGGCTCGTGAATACTTGCGTTCGGCACCGGCGGGAGGACGTCGTCCTTGGCCCAGCCGGTGATATCGATCTCCGGGCCCGGATGCACCGGCCGGGCGGGCGCATCGGTGGCGGGTGCCCGCAGGCGCCCGAGGCGGTCGAGCACCCGCTGCCGGAGCTCTGGATCGCCGTCGAGGTTCCAGTACTCGTATTCCGAGCCGTCGCGGGTGGGCGGTCCGCTGTCCGACGGCGTCGGCTTCGGTGAGATGAGTTGCTCGACGATGGTCTGACGGTTGCGCCAGTGTTTGAAGAGCTCGCGGACGAGTGTCAGCATGCTGTTCGCGTGCCCACCGTACTCGAGGTGCGAGTCGAGGGTGGACGGATCCGCATGCTCGGAGGTGACTACCGCGAAGAAGTCGTACGTCAACGCGACCCCCGTCGTCGAGGCATCCCCGGTGGCGAAGTCCGGTGGAGCGACGACAGGGCGTTTGCGCAGCCGCCCCAGCCAGTTCACCCTCCTGGGCTTGGTAGCGGGCTTGCGTTCGGCGATTTCCGGCGCCGGCTGCCGCTGCGCCTGCTGTACCTGCCAGCCGTCGGACTCATCGGCGGTCAATAGGACAGGGACGCGTGTGCCGTCGACGTTGATGTCGACGCGACGTTCGGTACCGGGTTCCACAGTTGTGCCGCCCGCCGCGGATTCCTGGTCGACCACCTGTACCGCATCCGCCAGTTCGGCGATCGCCGTGGCGTGGTCGAGCGCCGCCGCGCGCAACCGCGCGATCGCCCCCGAGGGGTCCGCGGCCAGCTCGTGCGGCCGGGCCCCCAGCAGCCCGATCCAGGTATCCCGCACCGCGGCGAGCTGTCGGCGATGTTCGGGATCGGTTGCCCCGCCGAGGCGCCGGAGCACAGCATCGAGGGCCTCCACCGCGCCTGCGCGCAGCAGTGCCCGGTAGCGCAGATCGGCGATTGTGTATGGGAGTTCCGCGGCGGTGAGCGAGTCCGGGGTGCAGCCGAATTCGTTTGCCAGTTCGGTGCGCGCGGTATCCATCGACAGCAGCCGAGGCGTCCGGGCCTGGCCGGTGGTGCCCGTGGAAGCCGTTGTAGCGGACTGGAATCCCAGTGACTCTCGATCGGCACGCCGCAGTGGGGTGACTCCGCCGGCCGTCGTTCGGCCCTGCGCTTGTAGCTCGGCCTCGATCTCGGCGCGTTGCCGAGGATCGCCGATGAATCGCCAGTACTGCTCACCCGGATACTGTTCATCGGCGCTGAGCGGGTGCAGGTCGGATGCCCGCATATGCTGTGCGGCAGCGCCTTTCGGTGAGGTGTCGAAAAAGCCACGGACCCAGGCCATCTGCGCCAGATCCGCCAGGTGACCCGATGGATAGTGCAACCCGCTCAAGGCATCGCCGACTCCGACGGATGCGGCGAGCGCGTTGACGTAGTCACGTTGGGAACGGCTCAGCGGATCTCCCCGGCCGGGGCGCAGCCGGGGATGTTCGTGCTGTTCGAAGAAGTCGGTGAGCCGGCTCAGCGGATTCTCTCGTCCGCCAGGACTCTGGCCGATGCGCAGGGCATCGGGCAGCGGCGCAAGGCGAGCATTGCCGATCCCGTCGACATTCGCGCCGTTGTGCCAGATCACGGCCCGCAGCGGCTTGTACTCCTGCGCGGTGCCGCCGGTCAGTTCGCCCAGCGAGGCGAACCGTCCGTCCGCGGTGCGGCAGACGGTGTTGCCGTCGGAGTCGGTACCGAGATAGATGACGCGTACGCCGTCAACCTCGAGTTCGTAATCGCCGGAGGCGGTGCGGCCGATATAGGTAATCGCGACCGAGTGCGCGCCGATCCCCTGCCCATCGACGGCTCGGGTCTCGAGCACCCAGGCGGTCGAGCCCGGACCGGTGTGGTTGGCTGCCTGAGGATCTGGGGAAGCGGGGGTGTCGATGAGCTGTTCGACGAGGACGTCGAATGCTGATCGCCGGGTGCCGGAGCCGTGCCGTCCGTGCACGGACGGTCGGCGGGTGCCGACGAAGCCCGCCGGAACGGCACCGCGCAGCCGGGGCCGGGTCTGGGCCCAAGAGACGCCGGCGAGCTTGCCCGGTGTGTGCTCGAAAGTCTCGACGACATCGCCCTGGCGCGCATTGACCTGATCGAAAGAGCGTGCCACACAGTCGTTCCGGAACTCCGCGGTCGCATCCGGTCGGTCGGTAGCGCCGGGGTCTTGTTCCGCTCGCCCCGGCGCGACGAGGGTCGGCGGGACGTGGCCGGTCTCGCCGGTATAGGGCAGACCGGTGTGGGAGTCCAGGGCGTCGGGAACGAGTTGGATCCATTGGCCGGCACTAACTTTCGGGATCCATTGCCTGACTCCGGCCAAGGCGAAGGCGAGCCGGGGATGCTCGTCGACGAACTGTGCGGACTGAGCGGGACTCGCTCCCCGTCCGGGCGAGGTGTCGGTGGGCAGTATTCGCGTCGCCCACAGCACCGATTTGGCGATCCACGGCCGATTCCGCAGGAATTGCGTAACCCACGGGTGACGGCTGCCGGGCCGGCGCACCGGCTGCTGGGGGGAATTTTCCCGCCGTGAATGCTCCGGTGAGCGTCCGACCGTTTCGCGGGTGGGCAGATCGGTGGACGGCAATGGCTGCAGGCGCCTGAGGTTGCCGTCGGCGTCGGTGACCACCTCGGCATAGCCGACATGGAGCGGGAAGGTGGCCGACTTGCCCAGCCGCAGCGTGATATCGGCGCGATCACCCACGGCCGCCTGCAGCGCCCGGTAGTAGGACAGTACATCGGTGCCGTCGCCGACGACGACGACCTCCTCGTACCAGAGGGCGCCGGTACCGGTTCCGGCGGCCGGTACGAACCCGACCCTATCGGAAACCGGCACCGCACCACGGGAATTCAATGCCAGCAGGTGTGTGCGCCGGGTGGCGAGCTGATCGGCGCGCGCCTGTGCGGCAGCGGCCGCGGCGGCGGTGGCGCGCAGCGCGATCAGATCGGTCAGGCCAGGTGAGAGGATGCGCCCGGGGGAGGGGTGCAGTTCCTGGGGATCGGCGATCCCGAAGACGTAAGCGAGCTGGTCGCGGGCCGTCTCGCCGGCGGCGATCTCGACCGCCAGCGCGGACTGCTGGTCGAGGAGTGCGCCGTGCCGGTCGTTGAGCTCGGCGAGCGAGGTGAGCAAACCGTCGCGTTCACGTTCCGCATGCGCCAGGGCAATGTGCGCGGTTCGCAGGACCGCGGACGGAACCTCGGCGCCCTGCTGCGCGAGTGTCTGCAGTTCGGTCTGCAGGTCGCTGATCACCACGTTTCCGGCGGTCAGCTGCTCTTGCGCGACCGCCAGCAGACCGGCGACACGGAGCAGGGCGGCATCGACCCCGGCTCGATCGTGCAGCGCCGCCTCGAGCCGATCGAGCGCGGCCAGATCGGACTGGAATTGCTGGATCTGCGCGTCACCGCCGAGCGCATCGACCAGTTGGTCGTGCAGGTCCCGTGCCTGGGCCAGCGCGTCCTGTCGTTCGTGGGCCAGCCTGATCAGGTCGAGTCGTATTCCCCTGGCGCGTAATCCATTTGCACGAGCTTGTAGTTTCTGGGCGCGGTCGGTGAGTTCGCGGGCGCGATCGAACAGCTCCAGCGCACGGGTGTGGTCGCCGGCCTGCGTCGCGTCCGCCGCCTGCGACCGCAGCCGCTCGGCCTCGGCTCGCAGCCGGGCCTGCTCGGCATACAGCCCTCGCGCATCGCGGTAGAGGCCCTGAACCTCCCGGTGGTTCGGGGTGGCGGGACGGAGTGGGCCGGGTGTGTGCTGTTGCCCGTCCGGCGTCGTCGCGGATTGTGTTGCTGCCGAATTAGTTTGCGGTCCGAGCGGTGAGGCCAGTTCTGCGGCGATCGCGTCGAGCCGGTCCATGGTCTGCTGGTGTGCCGCCGCGGCAGCTGCTTCGTTGCGGGCGAAGGAGTCATCGAGGGCGGCGGTCTCGCGTTGCAGGGCGTCGTCGATGCCGGCCAGCTGGACGTCCCGGGCAACGGCGGCCTGGATTCGGCTGTCGAGCAGGGTAGTTCGGGCGTCGAGCTGGTGGAATGCGCGGGCGGCGTTTTCCAGGGCGTCGACACGGTCGTGCCAGGATGTTTGCTGATCGAGAGGCGGGGTGCGGTCGCGGAGGCCACGCAGTGTTTCCTCCAGTGTCCCTGCGTCTTCGGCAGTCGCAGGGACGAGATCGGCTGCGCTGAGCGGCATCCCGTTCATGGCCTGTTCGAGTGCTTCGCGGGCATCCTCGCGGGCCGTCCAGGCCTGGGCCCAGTCGGTGGTGAGCTGATCGATCTCGGCTCGGCGTTCGGCCGCGGCCGCGGCGCGGGCAGGGATCGGGGTTTGACCGGCGAGGGCGTCGGACGCCAGCGGGGCGGGCTGCGGTCGGACACGCGTAGGCCGCGCTCGGCGGGAAGGTGTCGGCGGGCGGGAAGTCGTGCCGTCGGGCACCGTGCCGGTCAGGCCGGCCGTTTCGGCGACGGGTGCTGTGGTGGACCGGGTCGGTGACCCGGACCGGGGTGCGCTCCGTTCAGTTGCCGGCTGCAGTGTGGGGCCCGCGGGGATTGCGGGAGTCTGGCTGGCATCGGAGACCCCGGCCGCGGGAGCGGCCGCCTTCGGTCGTGCAGTCGTGCCGTCGGCGACCGGACCGAGGCCCAGGGGGGGTTGCTGTGAGGGATTCGACTGTCGAGCGGAATCAGCTTGCGCCGCAGTAGGAGCGGCCTCCGGCGCCGTGGCATCGTCGTTGTTCTCGTCGCGATGGAACGGTGGCGGGACGGCGGCGGGATTCGACCCGTCGATGGTGGGATGTTCGACGGTCGGAGTTTGCGTGCCGGTGGAGGTCGGTCTCACGGCGTTCGAGGTCGGTTGCGTACCGGGTTGGGCCGGTCGGCTCAGAGCCGAGTCGTGATGTGTGCCAGCTGGGGTCGTTTCGTTGAACGTCGAGTTCTGTTGTGCCCCGGCCGGGGTCGGCTGGGTCGAGTTCTGATTCGATTGCGTACCAGTCGGTGTCGGTCGGTCGAATGTCGAGTTCTGTTGTGACTCGGTCGAGGTCGGGGTGGGATTCGAGTCCTGTTGTGTGCCGCTCGAGGTCGGCTGCAGGAAGTTCGAGGTGGGCCTGCCGACGGTGGGCGTCGCCTGCGTGCTGCTCGAGGTCTGCTGTTCCAGGGTGGGAGTCGTCGGCTGAGCCGAGCGGGTAGGTGTCGGTGCGCCCTCGGTAGTGGTCCTGACGCTGTTGTCGCCGCCGGTGTGCGGTGCGTCGGACTCGGACGAGTGCGGCTGATTGCCCTGACTCGTAGCCGGAAGTCCAGGGTGCGCATCGATTCCGGGCTGCGTCCGGGGCTGCTGTGGCGGCGGCACGTCGCTTTCGCTGCTGCCGTCGCTGATCGGGCTCGGCCGCGAGCTCGTCGATTCGTGCGACTGTTCGCTGGAAACCACCGGTGCGGTTTCCGGAGTCTGCTGCTCCGGCGTCGGGATGTGCTCGCCCTCGCTGGGCGTGTCGACAGATCTGGGCGGCGGTAGGTCGGGGCGCTGGGTGTGGTCGTCGAGCGGAGGCGCGTGCGCGTCGTACGCGTCGCCGGAGCGCCGGGAGTTCAGGATCTGCCGCTCGACCGCGGCCTTCTGCAGTGGGGTGGCCTTCGTGCGCATGTCGTTCTCGGCCGCGGTCAGATTCTCCTTGGCCTCCTGCAGGTGTGTCCGGTTCTCGTCGCTCTCATGCTGGGCGAGGGCCTCGGTGGCGTCGCGGTATTCGGTGGCTGCCTTCTCGTACTTGGTGATAATGGTCTTGACGCGGGCGTCGGGGGAGCTGCTGCGGTAGTCCTCGGGGGAGATGTAGTGCTTGGCCTCGCCGGGGGTGCCGCCTGTGGCCCAGTCTCCGTTCGGGTCGCCGCTGCGCGCGGCGCGCGTTTCGGCCTGGTGGTTGACCCGTTCCGAATAGGCCGGGCCGCCACTGATTTTCACCTTGAGGCCGCCCTGGCGCGGGCCGCCGTTGGGGTCTTGGGTGAAAGACTCCTTGACCGGGGTGATGTCGACGCCACGGCCCATCATCTTGTTTCCGAGGGTGATCGCGCCCATCTCACCGCCCTTGGCGATGATTTTCTGCATTTCCTCGTTGGCCACGTCCTTGCTGCCGTGGGAGTCGACCCAGGCGACATCGAGCTTGTTGAACTTGACGGGCAGACCGCGCTCGGTGGCCGCGGTCTCCAGCGCGTCCGCCAGGCGGGCGACGTCGGCGTTATCCATCGCGATGGCCAGCTGTGGGTTGCCCTTCTGCACCATTTCCCCGGTCTCGGGATCCTCGACGAAGGCCGTGTCGAGAATGTCGTGCGCCATGGCCTTGAACTTCTCCGCGCCGCTGGCGAAGTGCTCCGCGTCGGTAAGGTCCAGCTGCGACTTGAAGAATCGGTCGACCTTGGAAATGGGCCCGGTGTCGAACTCCTCGTGCATGACGTCCTCCACGCCCCGGGGGTTGCCCTCGGACGGGGTGAGCAGGGTGCCCGACAGGCCGCTGATGCTGTCGAAATGGTCGCCGCTGAAGAGCTGCTTGCCGGTGATGGACAGCGAGTATTCCGAATCGGCGGTGATGTCCAGGTTGTGCTTGGCCTCGAGATACTTCGCAAAGCCGTTCCAGCGGCTCGAGCTCTGCTTCTCGGGATCGTCCATGACCTGATCGTTGGTCTTGGACGAGATAATTTTGATCTTTCCGTCGTCGCTGACGTGGTAGTCCGAATTCTGCTCGGGACCCCATTCGGCTTGGGCCGCATGGGAATACTCCTCGGCCTGCTTGTCGTCGATAGGCCGTCCGAGGAAATCCTCGAGCTTGGCGCGGCCGTCGGCGGTGAGCTGGGAATTGAATACGCCGCGCCGGTCCATGTCCTTGCCGAAGTCCTCGGGACCCAGCACTCCGGACTCCTTGGCATCCTGGAGGTTCTTCCAGACGTCGTGCACGTTCGCGGCGAACGTCTCGTCGGCCTTGCCCGCCGAGCCGGGCGACAACACGTAATGGGTCTGCTCGTCGATGAGCTGGGCGTCGATCTCGTCGATGATCAGGTCTCCGCCCGGGAACGGCTCGAAACGATCGGGCAATTTCCGGTTCTCCGCTGCGGTGTCCAGGAGCTTCTTGTACTCCTTCATCGACGGCGCGTTTTCCAGGTCCGTGCGCAGGCGCGCCAGGTCGTCCTTCGACATGCCGCTTTCCTTCAGCTTGTCGAAGACCGACTGGGCCTCCTTGACCGCGCGGAAACCGTAGTCCTGGGCGGTACCTATGACGATCAGCTTGCGGTTCGGGTCGATGGTCGGGAATGGCTTGTCCGAGTCCAGGTGATACACGTCGATGCCGAGGCCGTGATCGCCGGCCACGAGGCTCTCGAATTCGTGCTGCATGTGGACCACGAGCGGATCGCTGCTGGTCATCACATGAGCGATGCCCTTTTCCATGGCCTTGCGTGTGGCCGCGGCGATGGCGGTCAATTCCTTGCCCTCGCCGGTGTCCATTTCGACGGGGCCGTGGTGCAGGAGGATTTCCGAGGTCAGCTGCGTCCACCGCAGCACCTTGCCGCCCGGGCCGCCGATCTCGCCGCCGGTACCCCGGCGGAAGAGCTCGATCTGGGCCGCCCGGGATTCCTTGTCCGAACCGTGGAGCATCTGATGCTCCAGATCGGTGTTGCTGAGCTTGGCCAGGGGGCCCGACTTGTCCGAGCCGGCCTCGAGGTCGTAATACTCCAGCATCGCCTCGGCCGCGGCCTTCGCGGCGGTCACTCGCTCCTTGCGCACCAGCGGGAAGGCGTCGTCCTTGCCGATGTGCCCGTCCTGGAAGGCTTTCCAGGTATCCGAGCCTGCCTCCTTGGCCTTGTCCATGAGCTTGTCGACGGCGCCCTCGACCGTCCGCCGGTGCTCCGCCTGGGCCTGCTCGTGCGCCGCGCGCGCGTCGGCGACCCGCTGGTCGTCGCTGTTGCGACCGCGTGCGGCCTCGGCCTCGTCGAGTGCGCGCTTGGCCTCGGCGACCTTCTTCTTGGAGTCGGCGATCGCCTTCTTGGTCTGTTGCTGCTCGTGCTCGGCGCGATCCTGCGCATCGAGGCGGCGCTGGAGTACCTTGGGGTCGCGCTTCGGGGGACCGGATTCGGCGGGAAAATCGTTGACGGGCCTAGTGTTTTCCTGGTGTGAATCAGCGTGATTCGTTACCGGTTCGACAACAGGTTCGACGACGACGACCGGTTCGATGGTATTCGAGTCGCCGGCATGCGGTGTGGTGGGGTCCGACGGGGCGGGTTCGTCACGTGACGAGGCCCGTATCGGCTTGGCGTCCGCCTCGGGGCGTCCCGGCGTTCGTGTCGTGTCGGCGCCGGCCCTGGGGGAGTTCTCCGGACGTGGTGAGCTGGCGGGCACACCCTTGCGTGCTGCGGCCTCTGCTGGGTCGGCGGCCGCGCCGGACCGGTTTTCCGGTCGTGTCGAGTCGGAACCGGTTGGGTGCCGGGTGGTGTCGGCGGTTGCTTCCGGACCCTTCGGTCCGGGTTCGATGCCTGGGCGGGGTGACGCCGGTGTAGTGCCGGTATCCGGCGTGGACGAGACCCGGCCGGTATCGGCCACGGCCCTGGTATCGCTGTGCGGTGCTGGGGAATCGGTTGTTCCGGCCGATATCGAGCCGGCGTTTTCCGGCGACGCGCCCTTGTCGTCGGCCAGGCCGGCCCCGGTGCGCTGGTCGGTATGCGGGGTGTCGGCGGTCGACGAGCCGCCCGTCGCGCTGTCGTGCGTAGTGGATTCCGGGGTGGGCGTACTGGAGTCGGCGGCGGTAGGGCTGCTCGACGTGGTCTTGGTGTCGGCGTTGGTGGTGGAACCCTCGGGATGGCTACCACCGGTTGCGGCCTGATCACCGGACTCGCCCGTGGCCACGCCGATCCGGTTGGTGGCCTGATTGCTCGCTGAATCGGTTGTGTCACTGAATATTTCGTTGTTCGTTGTGCCGGATTTCCCACTGCTTTCGAGCGTGGTGTCGGCCGCGGGCGTAGTGGCGGGTTCATGGGCGGTAGTACCGTCCGTCGTGACGGTGACGACGGTGCTGGGATCGGTGACCGCGCCCGCGCCACCCTCCCCGCGCGCGCCGTGCAGACCACCCATGGCCATGCCGGCGATCAACATCTGGGGGTTGAATCCGGGGACCTTGCTCCAGTCGACGTGGCCCGAGCCGAGCAGCTGGCCCGCAACATTCAAACCGACGCCGGCGCCGTACATGCCGACGCCGCCGGCGAGGCCACCCGCCGTCGCGGTAAGGATGCCGCTCAGCCGGGGCGCCATTTCCGGTGCGAAATGCTCGAGCAGTTTCCCCACGTTATGACCCACCGGCACGCCGACGGCTCCGCCTGCGGCCCACTCGAATCCGGTGCTCAACGATTGCTTCCAGTCGAAGCTGCTGCGATGCCCGGCCGCGATCTGGTATGCCTGCAAGCCGCCGTCCAAGGCCATGCCATGCAGACCGCCCTTGGCTCCGGCGTACGCAATCTTCTTCAACAGCGACTTCTGGGCGGCCTTTTCCAAAGCCTTGCGGGCCTCGGCCATGGTGATCTTCTTGAAATACGCCTTCAGCAGGTCTTTGAGTCCTGCCTCCGCGGCGTCCGCCGCCAGCTTTTCCGCCGCCTCGGTGGCGACTCTCTCGACCGCCTCACGGCCGAATGCCAGCGCGATCGTTTCCCAAGGTGCACTCCATGGCAGCTCAGGAAGCAGCGCCCAGATCATCTGGACGGTCATGATGGCGAAGATGTCCTCCATGCCCTTGGAGTACTCGATCTGCATGCCGCCGTTTTGGTTGTAATCGCCGAAATTGTCGAAGGCGTCGGCGGTCTTCGAGATCGAAGAATCACCGGTGTACAGCTGGTTGAGCTCCGTTTGGACCTGCTGGGAGCCGCTGCTGTCGTAGTACTTGGCTACCTGGTCGGTGACAGCCTTGGCGTCGGTCTCGAGCTGGCGAAGCTCGCCCGCGAGGTCGTGCATGGCCGTGGCCATTGTGAACAGGGCGTCTTCTTTGCCCTTCGGGTATGCCTGACCGAAGTTGAGGGCTTGCAGAATCCAACTGGGAATCCAGTCGGATACGTCACCGATGGATGACATCTACCAGCCTTGTTCCGCCACATTCGGGCCGGACGGGCTGCGCGTACCGTCCTCCCAGGAAACAACATCGGTGAATGGCATTGCCGTGCTGGTCTCTTCGGCGGGCCGTGCTCCCGGCGGTCTGGTGGATACCGTGGGACGCGCGGGGATCATCGAGGTGAGATCGGGCATGTCCGGGAGGAATTCGGACATCTTGGGCAGCCGCCGTTGCTCCTCGCGCAGGCCATCGATCATTTCGCGGGTGCGGCGCTGCATCGTCAGCGCGGCTTCCTGTGCGGCTGCGGTCACCGCGTTGGCGAGTTCGGAGGGTGTGAGATCAGCGATATCGTCGGTGAACCGGGTTTTGATCACAACGCCTTCGGCATTGACGACCACCGTGACCCGCTTCCTCGCCGCGGTCGCCGTCGCAGTGAAGGTTGCCCACTGCTGCTGAGCCTGCTGGATCGAGGCGATGCTCGCCTGCATTGTTTCCTTGAGTTCGGCGAGCCGCGCCGCCATCGCCTCATTCGTCATTCCCGGGGTCCTCCCTCAACTCACCCCGCACCCTGCTCGGTAGCCACGGGTCAAACACTCGCGATGTCGGATCCGTTGTTCTCGTCCTGCTTGTCCAGCGTGTCCGCACCATCCGACAAGCCCTGCGCATACGACTGCAGCAGATCGACTTTCGACTTCAGATTGTCGTGCAGGTTCTTGTAGGAGCTGACATAGCCGTACTGGCCGTTCGCGAAGTTGTTGCCGAATTCGTCGTCGCCCCACTTGCCGTGGACTGCCGCGTCGTCGCCCTCCAGCTTCGTCAGCAGGTCCTGGAAGCGCCCGGCGATGCCGATCAGATCCCCGCTGGTCTTGCGCATGTTGTCGGTGTAGGCCTCAACCTTGTCCGTCATGTCGCCCCTCCTGTCAACTCGTCGACGAGGTGCTCAGTGGGCCACGGCAACAAAGCCTTTCCGAGACAACTCCGTTCGATCATCTCATGAATGCCCCATGGCTGTCAGACCAATTTTGTGGGGGCTTCGGGCTGGCCGGATGCCATGCTCGAGCGCCTGTTTCAGCAGCTCATGCTCACGGCCGAGCCTTGCGAGCGTCTGGCGTAGGGCAGGTTGTGCGGCCGATTGAGGTTGGTCCTGTGACGTATTACTCGAAAAGGTTGTGGACGAACGGGATCGAGTCGGGCTGGGAGGCCAGGACGGTGCCACTGTGGTCGGTGGGGTAGGTCTTGAAGGTCAGGGGCTGGTGGTTGGCCCGTAGGACCGCGGCGAAGCGGAGGGTTTCGGGGGTGATGACGTCGGTGTCCAGGAGGCCCTGGCCCATGAAAAGTGGACGGTCGTAACCGGATTCGGGCAGGCCCAGGTAGCGCGTGAGGACGCCGTGGAAGTCGGGGATGTCGGCCAGCGGGCGGGCGAAGAGGTTGCCGCCCACCACCTTTGCCGCGGTCAGGGCATCGGCCAGCGGTTCCAGGCATTCGGTGGCCGCGCGGTCGAGCCAGTATCGGCCCGAATCGGTCAGGTAGGAGCCGATGTTCAGTTCGGGGTAGGTCGTTCGGAGGCCGTTGAGGATGTAGAGCGTGTACGCGGTGGTTTCGCCGCCCACCGCCACCGGCGGGACGCCCGGGCCGAGCGGGGTGATGACGTCCTCGATGTAGGCGGGGGTTCCGGTGGCGACCGCGCCGCGGTAGTCCAGGTCCGGGCCGAACCTGGTCGCGTAGCGGGCGGTGTTCACCGCGGCGCCGGCGCCCTGCGACTGGCCGACGACCACCCATTTGCGGGACAGCGTCGAGTAGTGGCCGGTCGCGGCGCGCACCGCGTCGACGACGTTGTGCGCCTCGACGCGGCCGTTCAGATACGGATGCCCGCCCGGCGTGCCGAGCCCGGCGTAGTCCGCCGCGACGATCGCGTATCCCTGCCGCAGCCAGGTGCCCAGATAGGACCAGTCGCGCTCGACCGCGGCCGGGCCGCCGATGCTGTACGCGCAGTCGTGGCCGAGCCCGACCGTGCCGTGCGCCCAGGCGATGACGGGCCAGCCGCCCGCGGGCGCCGCGCCGGGCGGGAAGTAGATCGCCGCGCTGGCGACGGTCGGGCGGTCGTGCACGGTCGTGGTGTCGTAGAGGAATCGCTGCGCGTGCGCCGAGCCCGGCAGCGTCGCGACGGCCGGGAGCGGCTCGGCCGAGGCGAACGATCCGGTGGGCGCGGCATGCGCGGCCGGCAGCTGCAGCAGGCCGGTGAGCAGCGCGGTGGCCACCGCGGTCACTGTCGGCAGGATTCGCATCGTGCTCCTCGGTGTGGGGATCGTCGGCTCGCGGGTGTGATGCGGCCGTTCGCTGACGCGACCGGCCCGACCAGCGACTCACGCCGGGTCGGACTCAGGTTATGACCGTGATGGGCTGTTGTCGCGGCGCACCGGACCACGTGTCTCGACCGGAGCGCGGCGTCGGTGCCGGGCGAGCGCCGGTGGGCATGCGTTCCCGGCAGTGACCCGCGCCACGAAATCCCCCGCTCGGACGCTGTGAAGGTCGTCACAGACGGGAATGCGGACGCCCCCGTTCGTCCGGTGGTATGGATCACGCAAACAGTACGAGCGTTACGCAAAACCGCATGTCAGACCTACTCGCCGGTAGGCTACTGGCCTGCAATCCGCTCGCAAATTTTGCAGACTTAG
This sequence comes from Nocardia sp. GP40, assembly GCF_050434125.1. Lineage (NCBI taxonomy): Bacteria > Bacillati > Actinomycetota > Actinomycetes > Mycobacteriales > Nocardiaceae > Nocardia > Nocardia sp. GP40. The sequence continues at coordinate 193,497 of NZ_JBNPVW010000016.1, forward strand.
CAAATGGGGAGGCAAAGCTAGCCGAGATTTGCAGTAGCAACAGGTAGACGGCACTTTTCGGGTGTGCAATCGTGGTGAAGTACACCCGATGGGCCTAGCAAGCCTGCAAATTGCCGCTCTAGCATGGGGGGCACCGAAACAGGAAGTGGAGTCAGAAATGTCGACCACCGGCACCCCGAAGACCGCTGCGGAGATCCAGCAGGATTGGGACACCAACCCCCGCTGGAAGGGCGTCACCCGTAACTACACCGCCGAGCAGGTGTCGAAGCTCCAGGGCACCGTCGTGGAGGAGGCCACCCTGGCCCGCCGCGGCTCGGAGATCCTGTGGGATCTGGTCAACAACGAGGACTACATCAACTCGCTCGGCGCCCTGACCGGCAACCAGGCCGTGCAGCAGGTGCGCGCCGGCCTCAAGGCCATCTACCTGTCCGGTTGGCAGGTCGCCGGTGACGCGAACCTGTCGGGTCACACCTACCCGGACCAGTCGCTGTACCCCGCCAACTCGGTGCCGACCGTGGTTCGCCGCATCAACAACGCGCTGCTGCGCGCCGACGAGATCGCCAAGGTCGAGGGCGACACCTCGGTCCAGAACTGGCTGGCCCCGATCGTCGCCGACGCCGAGGCCGGTTTCGGTGGCGCGCTGAACGCCTACGAGCTGCAGAAGGCCATGATCGCCGCCGGTGCCGCCGGTGTGCACTGGGAGGACCAGCTGGCCTCGGAGAAGAAGTGCGGCCACCTCGGTGGCAAGGTGCTGATCCCCACCCAGCAGCACATCCGCACCCTGACCTCCGCGCGTCTGGCCGCCGACGTCGCCGACGTGCCGTCGGTGATCATCGCCCGCACCGACGCCGAGGCCGCCACCCTCATCACCTCCGATGTGGACGAGCGCGACCGCGAGTTCCTGGACGGCACCCGCACCGCCGAGGGCTTCTTCGGTACCCGCAACGGCATCGACCCCTGCATCGCGCGTGCCAAGGCCTATGCCCCCTACGCCGACCTGATCTGGATGGAGACCGGCGTGCCGGACCTCGAGGTCGCGCGCAAGTTCGCCGAGTCGGTCCGCGGCGAGTTCCCGGACCAGCTGCTGGCCTACAACTGCTCGCCGTCCTTCAACTGGAAGGCGCACCTGGACGACGCGACCATCGCGAAGTTCCAGCGCGAGCTGGGCGCCATGGGCTTCAAGTTCCAGTTCATCACTCTGGCCGGCTTCCACTCGCTGAACTACGGCATGTTCGACCTGGCCTACGGCTACGCTCGCGAGGGCATGACCGCGTTCGTCGACCTGCAGGAGCGCGAGTTCGCCGCGGCCGCCGAGCGTGGCTTCACCGCCGTCAAGCACCAGCGTGAGGTCGGCGCGGGCTACTTCGACACCATCGCCACCACCGTGGACCCGAACACCTCCACCGCCGCGCTCAAGGGCTCGACCGAAGAGGGCCAGTTCCACTGATGACCTGCGGTGTCGCCAGACACCGCGAGTCCGGTGCCCCGCCGCTCGTTCTCCCGTCGCATCACAGCTAGGGGAACGGACGGCGGGGCGGCCGACACCGTGACCGCTGCACCCGAAAGGGCTGCGGCACTCGGGGTTACGGCAGCGACCGGCCCTCCCTGCGGAACAGCCCCCGGCAGGGAGGGCCACTGTCGTACTTCCCGTATACCGTGATTGATCGAAGCGCCGGAACCCGGCGGCTTCACCCCAAACCATCGCCACACAACCAGCAGGAGCGGGACGTGAGCAGCGAAAAGATTCAGCGCGTCGGCATCATCGGCGCCGGACAGATGGGCGCCGGAATCGCGGAGGTGTGCGCCCGCGCGCACGTCGACGTGCTCGTGTTCGAACAGACCCGGGAGCTGGCCGCCGCCGGCCGCGCCCGCATCCTGCGGTCGCTCGACCGCGGCGTGAGCAGCGGCAAGATCACCGAGCGCGAGCGCGAGCAGACCGCCTGGCGGCTGCGCTTCACCTCCGACCTCGGCGACTTCGCGGACCGGCAGCTGGTCGTGGAGGCCGTGCTGGAGAGCGAGGAGGTCAAGACCTCCATCTTCGCCGAGCTCGACAAGGTCGTCACCGATCCCGACGCGGTGCTGGCCTCGAACACCTCCTCCATTCCGATCATGAAGATCGCCGTGGCCACCACCCAGCCCGAGCGCGTGGTCGGCATGCACTTCTTCAACCCGGTGCCGGTGCTGCCGCTGGTCGAGCTGGTGACCACGCTCAAGACCGGCGAGGCGGTCGCGAAGCGCGCGGAGAACTTTGCCGCGGAGGTCCTGGGCAAGCAGGTCGTGCGCTCGGCCGACCGCTCCGGATTCGTAGTGAACGCACTCCTGGTGCCGTACCTGCTCTCGGCCATCCGTATGGTCGAATCCGGTTTCGCCACAAAGGAAGACGTCGACAAGGCGATGGTGCTGGGCTGCGCCCACCCGATGGGCCCGCTGGCGCTGACCGACCTCGTCGGCCTCGACACGGTCAAGTCCATCGCGGACTCCATGTACACGGAGTTCAAGGAGCCGCTGTACTCCGCGCCGCCGCTGCTGATGCGCATGGTCGAGGCGGGCCTGCTGGGCAAGAAGACCGGCGCGGGCTTCTACCAGTACAACCGCTCCTGATCGACGCCATAGCAGCCCGGATGACCCGCGCCGCCCGGTTCGGCGGCGTCGGCACCGGATCCACCTCTATCGACGATCGTGTCGCCGCGCTGTGCGGCGGCATCCAGCTCTACCGGCCGTAAGCTGCAAACAGGTCGCGGGGACCGCAGCTGCGAGAGGAGTCCAGCTCATGGTCAATGTCACCGACGGCTTCGGATCCAGCATTCTCGGCTATCCGAGGATCGGGCCGCACCGGGAACTCAAGCGGGCCCTCGAGTCCTACTGGCACGGCACCCTCGCGCGCGAGGAGCTGCTGGCGGTCGGCCGGGACATCCAGGAGACCCAGTTCGACGAGCTGGCCGCGGCCGGGCTCACCCAGGTTCCGGGCAACACCTTCTCCTTCTACGACCACGTGCTGGACAACGCGCTGCTGTTCGGCGCGGTGCCCAAGCGGTTCGAGCCCTTCCGGGAGGGCCTGCACCCCTTGGACTTCTACTTCCTGATGGCGCGCGGCCGCCCGGATCTGCCGCCGCTCGAGCTGGTGCGCCTCTTCGGCACCAACTACCACTACCGGCAGCCCGAGCTCGATGCCGGCACCGAATTCTCCCTGCATCCCGAGGCGCTGCTGGACGAGTGGGATCGGGCCAAGGAGCGCGGCATCGAGCTGCGCCCGGTCGTGCTGGGCCCGCTGTCGCTGCTGCTGCTGTCCAAGGCCGGTCAGGTGCCGGGCGAGACCGAGTTCGACCAGCTGAGCCTGCTGGACAAGCTGCTGCCGGTCTACGAGGAACTGTTCGAGATCCTCGCCAAGCGCGGATCGACCTGTGTGCAGCTGGACGAGCCGTGTTTCACCGGCGATCGCACCCCCGCCGAGCTGGCTGCCCTCCTGAGCACCTATCAGCGGCTGTCCACCGCGCCGCTGCGCCCGCGCATCCTGGTCACCGGCCAGTACGGCGATTTCGGCGAGGCGACGGCGATCCTGGCGCAGACCCAGGTGGAGGCGATCGGCCTGGATCTGGCCAGCCATCGGGTGCGGCCCGAGGAGCTGGCGAAGATTCCCGGGATCAAACGCAAGCGGTTGTACGCGGGTGTGATCGGCGGCACCAATGTGTGGCGCGCGGATCGCCGCGTCACCCTGGACTACCTGAACGAGCTGTCCAAGGTCTGCCCGGACATGGTCGTCTCGACCGGTACCACGCTGCTGCACGTGCCCTACGACCTGCTGGTCGAATACGACCTCGAGGGCCCGGTGGCCGATCGGCTGGCGTTCGCGAAACAGAAAGTGCTCGAGGTCGTTTCGCTGGCGAAGGCCCTCACCGATGGCCCGTCGGAGAAGTGGCAGGGCCGCCCGCGCGAGGTGCACTTCAAGCAGAAACATGCTGTGCGACAGCGGGTTTACGCGCTCACCCCGAAGATGCGCGAGCGCGAGCCGTACGAGGTGCGCCGGGAGGCCCAGCGCGAGAAGCTGAATCTGCCGCTGGTGCCCGCGACCACGCTGGGCTCGTTCCCGCAGACCGACGGAATCCGCCAGGCCCGTTACGATCTCGGCGAGGGCAAACTCTCCTACGACGATTACCGCAAGCGGATCGAGGCCGAGATCGAATCGACGATCCGGCTGCAGGAGGACATCGGCCTGGACGTGCTGGTGCACGGCGAGCACGAGCGCAACGACATGATCCAGTACTTCGCCGAGCTGCTCGACGGCTTCGCCACCACGCATTTCGGCTGGGTGCAGGTGTACGGCTCGCGCTGCGTGCGGCCGCCGGTGCTGTACGGCGACGTCTCGCGCGCCGCGCCGATGACGGTGGACTGGACCACCTACGCGCAGTCGCTGACCGACAGGCCGGTCAAGGGCATCGTCACCGGCCCGGTCACCATGGTGGCGCGCTCGTTCGTGCGACAGGACCAGCCGCTCTACGAGACCGCCGACCAAGTGGCGCTCGCGATTCGGGACGAGCTGGCCGATCTGGAGAAGGCCGGGGTGTCGATCATCCAGGTCGACGAGCCGTCCATCCGGGAGCTGCTGCCGCTGCGCGAGGGCACCCAGAGCCGCGAATACCTGCGCTGGGCGGTGAATGCGTTCCGGCTGGCCACCTCCGGGGTGCGGCCGGAGACTCAGATCCACACGCACATCGCCTATTCCGGCCGCGCGGAGATCGTGCGCGCGATCGAGGAGCTCGACGCGGACGTCACCGCCATCGTCGCGACCCGCTCGATCGAGTGGGTGCTCAAGGCCCTGGCCGAGGATGCGGAGGTGGGCCACGGCCTGTCCCACGGCGTCGGCCCTGGCGTGTACGAGAGTCGCTCGGCCCGCATCCCCGACATCGACGAGCTGGACGAACTGCTGACGGCCGCCGCGCAGGCGCTCACCCCGGAGCGGCTGTGGGCCAACCCGGACGGCGGGCTCAAGACGAGGCACTACTGGCAGCTCGAGCCCGCGCTGCGGAACATGGTCGCGGCCGCTCGACGGGTTCGGCGGCGGGCGCAGCAGAGCGAGTAGCGTCGCCGCCTGCGGGCGCGTCATCCAGGGTGCGCGGATGCTGACCGCGGAGCGGTTGCGGGCCAACCCGGACGGCGGGCTCGAGACGAGGCACTACTGGTAGCTCGCGCCCGCGCTGCGGAACATGGCCGCCGCGGCCATGCGAATGCGGCGACGCGTACAGCAGGGCGAGTAGGGGGCGGTGTCGTTCCGGCGTGCCGATGGTCGGATCCGCTGTGCCAGGCCCGTCATTCCGGCCACAGCGCACCGGAGTGACGGGCCGCACGGCAAGGGGGCCGGGGTGCGTGCGCCGGAGTGGTGGGAAGCATGCGCAAATGACGGGCCGCACGGCACGGTGACCAGGGCGCGCGTGCCCGGACCGCGGGGTGCGTGCGGCATGACGGGCCGCATCCGGATGGCGGGAACCATCGGTCGACTCGGCGCGTGTAACGCGGTGACCTCCCGTCGGCACTGTGGTGTGTGAAGCGCACAATCCAGCAATCTCCGACGACCCGCGGGCCGGTCACCGCGGTCAAGGAGCGGGTCGCCGAGGTGGAACGGCGGGTCGCGGAGATCGAGCGGGCCGTGAACGACAGCACCAGCCCGGCGCGGGGGCCCGAGGTCGCCAGTCGCGTGGGCCTCGCGCTCGGCATCGCCATCACGATCTGCTTCGTGACCGGCCTGATCAGCCACTGGATCCAGCATCCGCCGGGCTGGTTCTACTGGCCCGCGAATCCGCCCTGGCTGTATCGGCTCACCCAGGGGCTGCACGTCGTGTCGGGCGTGATGGCGATTCCGCTGCTGCTGGTCAAGCTGTGGTCGGTGTTTCCGAAGTTGGTCGAGCGGCCCGTGATCGGCTCGCCGCTGCGGCTGTTGGAGCGCGGCTCGATCGCGGTGCTGGTCGGGTCGATGATCTTCCAGCTGGTCACCGGGTTGTTCAATACCGCGCAGTTCTACCCGTGGAAGTTCTTCTTCACCACCACCCACTATGCGATGGCATACGTCGCGTTCGGGGCGCTGGCGGTACATCTCGCGGTCAAGCTACCGATCGTGCGGGAGGCGCTGAGCCGTCCGATCGAGGATGCGAAATCCAAGGGGAAGCAGGGGATTTCGAGGCGCGCCATGCTGTCCGTCGCGGGTGTTTCGGCGACCGTGGCGGGGCTGGTGTTCGCCGGGCAGAGCGTGCCGTGGCTGAAGAACCTGTCGGTGCTGGCCCCGCGCAGCGGCAACGGGCCGCAGGGACTGCCGGTGAATCGGACCGCCGCGGCGGCCGGGGTGCACGATCGGGCCATGGATCCGGGCTACCGGCTGACGGTCTCGGCGGGCGGCCGCACCCGCGCCTTCAGCCGGGCCGAGCTGCTGGCCCTGCCGCAGACCACCGCGATCCTGCCGATCGCCTGCGTCGAGGGCTGGAGCGTGTCGGCGACCTGGACCGGGGTGCGGCTGCGCGATCTGGTCGCCGCCGTGCATCCGGGATCCGGCGGGGATGTGCGCTTCACCTCGCTCGAGGGCGGCGGACTGTATCGGGTCACGGTGCTGCCGCGGCGGCACGCCGTCGACGCGCAGACCCTGGTCGCGCTCGCGGTCAACGGCAGCACGCTGGACCTGGATCACGGCTATCCCTGCCGGCTGATCACGCCGACCCGGCCCGGGGTGTTGCAGACCAAGTGGCTGTCCGAAATCGAGGTGCTGTCAGCATGATTGCGACAATTCGAGTACTGCTCGGCCTGGCCGGAGTGTGGCTGGCCTACTACGGAATTTCGCTGTTCCTGTCGTTCCCGCCCGCGGACCTGTGGTCGGTCGTGATCTGGCTCGCCGGGGGAATCGTGTTGCACGACTTCGTGTTCGCCCCGTTGTGCGTGGCCGTCGGGCTGGGCGCGCGGCGCCTGCTGCCCCGGTCCTGGTGGGCGCCGCTGGCCTACGGCTCGGCCCTGACGGTCGTGCTGGGCGCGCTGGCGGTGCCGGTGCTGGTGCCGCACGACACCTTCGGCAACTCCACCGTCGTGGATCGCAATTACCCTCTCGGACTGGGGATTGCGCTGGCGATAGTCTGGATTGCAGTGGCGCTGTCCATCATTCGCATTACGCAACGTCGCAGGACGGTCGCGCCGGTGCCGCGTGGGTAGTGTCGCCCTCGAAGTAGTCGGACAGGCGCCCGCGCACCACGGCGCGGGCGCGGTGCAGCAGCACCCGCTGATTGCCCGGCGTGATGTCGAGCAGCGCGCAGACCTCGTCGGAGGTGTAGCCCTGCATATCGCGCAGCGCCAGCACCGTGCGGGTGCGTTCGGGCAGCGTCGTCATCGCCTGCTCGACCACCCGGAGGATCTCCGCGTGCTCGGCGGCATCCTCCGGCTCGGACCGGCGGTGCGGCGCCACACCGGGGTGCTCGGGCGCGCGGCCGCCGACCAGGCGCAGCAGGTTCGGATCGAGGGCGTCACCCTGGTCCCGGGTGAGCAGGCTGCCGAGCGGGATGGTGCGGCTCTCGGCGATCCCGCGCTTCTTCGCCGTGTTCACCAGGATGCGAAAGACCCACGTGCGCAACGACGAACGGCCCTCGAACGTGGAGATGCCGCGAAACACCGCCAGCCAGCACTCCTGGACGACCTCCTCGGCCGATGCCCCGGTGGACACGAACGAGCGGGCCAACCGCAGCATCGAGGGCGACCAGCTGTCCAGGACCATCGCGAACGCCGCCTCGTCGCCGAGTCGCAGGCGCTCGACGAGCGGATCCTGCGGCGGGCTCGGAACATCGGTGTGGTCCATGGATCCTCCTTGGCCGGGTGGGACTTTCCGGCGGGGCGGGGTGATGAGTTCGACGCTAATAGCGTTCGCGCCGCTTGACCCCGGCCCGGACGCAGTGGTCATACTTTGTTCTCATATGCGGTTCTCTGTCGCTGCGGCGTGTAACGGCCGTGCCCGGGGACGGAACTGAACCTTCTCGATTCCCCTACGGCGCACCACGTCGCCCGACCGATGAACAGGATCGCGATGGACCCGAAGGACTACTCCAGCACCCTGCACAGCCTGCACGGCGTTGCCGAACTCTTGCTGGCCGGACCGCAGTTCCGGCGCAGTGGCACGATCCGGCTGGCGGCCGCCGCGGGTGGGTTCGCGACCGTGCAGCCGCCCCAGCTGGCGGTCGACGGGGAGTGGCTGCTCGCGGCCGGGCGGCGGGTCGGCGAGCTGTCCGGGGCCACGTGTACGGCGCTGGGGGTGGCCGCGGGCGTGGATGCGGGGGCGCCCGAGGGCCTGTACCAGGGCGGTTCGGGGGTCACGGCGCAGGAGACGCTGCGGGTCGATCCGGAGTCCGCGCGGCTGATCGCCCGCGGGTTCGAGCTGGGGGATCGGGCGCTGCGTCAGTTCGAGCCCGGCCAGACCCCGGTGCTGTGGCCCGAGCATTTCGACATGGGGATATCCGTCGACGAGGTCAACTACGGCGTGTCGCCGGGCGACGCCGCCATCGCCGAGCCGTACGCCTATGTCGGGCCGTGGACGCCGCGCGAGGGGGAGTTCTGGAATAAGTCGTTCGGGGCGGCCCGCACCCTCGCCGAGCTGAAGGATGCCGAGGGGATGCGGAAATTCTTCACCGAGGGCCGTCGGCTCGCCGGAGAGTGAGTCGGCCGGTCGGATCACGATTCCATGGCAAGGGTAGCCAAATGATTGCCCGATCGGGTTAGCTGGTCGAGAACCGCAATTCCGGCGCCAGTAGGAGGTCGTCATGGGAATGTTCGACAGGTTGAAGGATGTGGCGGAGAGGGCCATGGGTACGGCCGGGTCGCAGGCCGACAAGGTGGATCCGCTGATCGATAAGGCCGGGCAGACGATCGACGAGAAGACCGGTGGCAAATTCTCCGGTCAGGTCGGCGCGGCATCGGACGCGGCGAAGAAGGCGCTGCGCGAACAGGGCGGTGGCCAGGAGCAGGCTGGGCATCAGTCCGGTGAATAGGATCTTTCCGGCGGTGGGGCGATGCGCGGTATCGCCCCACTGGCGTTTCGCGGGCCGGTTGCATGGTCAACCGTCGCTCCGCACATAGTATTTCGCAAACGTCTCGTTACTTCTCTTCGGGTGAGGAGGGATGGTTGATGCGTTCGCTGGCTGTGGTTCTTGCCGCCGTGGGGCTGTGCACGATGTTCGGATTCGGCGGGGCCGCCGCGCAGCCGGCCGCACCGACGCCGGACGGTAGCTCGCCCCCGCTGGGGGCGGACGACTGGCACTGTGCGCCCACGTCCGCGCATCCCGATCCGGTGGTACTCGTGCACGGCACATGGGGGAATCAGAACAACTGGGACGCCCTCTCGCCGAAGCTGAAAAGCCAAGGCTACTGCGTCTTTTCGCTCAATTACGGCCGGGATGTCAGCAGTACCATCGGCGCCGAGCCCGGCGTCTACGGCACCGGCGACATCCGCGATTCTGCGCTGGAACTCGCAACGTTCGTCCAGAGGGTCTGTGCCGCAACGAATTCCGAGCATGTCGATGTGGTCGCCCATTCACAGGGCGGGGTCGTCGCGCGCCAGTACATGCGATTCGACGGCGGCGTCGATCGTGCCGATCCGCGACGCAATGTGGTGCGCAAGCTGGTGACGATCGGGGCTACCAATCACGGAACGACCTTCAAGGATCTGGGATTCCTGGCGAGCACCGGCAGCTCGTCCGGGCCGATCGCGGGCGCCGTCGCGCAGGTGCTCGGCGTCGCCGCGGCGCAGCAGGTCATCGGCAGCCGGTTTCTGGCGCACCTGAACGCGGACGGCGACACCGATCCGGGAGTCGACTACACCGTCATCGCCAGCCGCGTCGACGACGTGACCACCCCGCCCGAGTCGACCTTTCTGAGCCCGGGGCCGCAGGCCGTGGTCGACAACATCTGGGTCCAGGCGGTGTGCGCGACCGACACCGCCGATCATTCCGACCTGCCGCAGTCGCCCACGGTGATCCGGATCGTGGAGCGGGCGTTGAACCCGGGCTTCTCGGCGGTCAGTCGTTGCGCTCATCCTTGATCGCCCGGACGATCTCGGCGATCTCGGTGTTGATCAGGTTGATCATGCGGGCGCTGTCGGTGCCGTGGGCCATGTCCGGTGGGTCGCCGGTGATGGTGTAGCGGCCGTCGTCGAGCAGATCGCGCCAGCCCAGCCGTCGCCGGGTGATCCCGCGCGGGCCGAAACGCGAACTGCCTTGGCTGATGTCGATCTGCCCGATGCGTTGCGCGGGCGCGGTGAGCAGGTAGTTGGCCAGGTGATCGGTAGAATCGCCGTCGTCCTCGACGAAGTCGTACATCGCGAAGGCGTCGGGGTCGGCCTCGGACTCCGAATTATCCTGGTCCAGACGGATATTCGAGTATCGACCGGCGGGCTGCTCCGGCAGCTCCCGCACGACGGCCGCGGCGAGTGCGATCGCGTCGCACTGGGTGACGACGAATCCCGAACTGTGCCAAATGGTTTTGCCCGGGAGCTGGCGCACGACGTAACCCTGGTCGCCGCGCCGGGCGGCGTAGATGCGGATGCTGCCCTCGGGCAGAAAGGGATCGGCGCTGTCGTGCGCGTGCACGGCAATGTGGATATCCGGATGCGCCAGCGCCTGGAGCACGTGGTCGACATACTCGTCGCGCGCGGCGGCCAGGCGCTCGCGAATCTCGAACTTGGCCTGGTCGAACAGGATTCGGTCGCGCAGATCGGTGGCGAAGCTCAGGGGCAGCGGGAGGGTGTCGTGCCCGGTCTCCTCCCACATCACCACGAACTCCAGATCGGTGAGGCTCCGGGTCATCCGTCCTCGTCCTTCCGCCGCCTGCCCTTGACCGGCACATCCATCACCGATCTGGTCGCCCGGAACTGGTCGCCGAACGCCTCGTCGAGGTTCGCGGTGGAGTTCAGATTCTCCGCCGTCTTGTGCTCCTTGGACTGCCCGCCGCCCCCGGCCGTGCCGCCACTGCCCATTCCGCCCATGCCCCCCATGGGCATGCCGCCCGGGGCCGCATCCAGCCCCGACTCGATGGGCCCGGCTGTGCCGACCGGGTCGTCCGCGGTGAACGCGGCGGCCGTGGCCCGCGGGAACAGGTTCGAGGGCGCCTGATACGCCGGGGTGTCGAAGGCGGGGCCCGCCCCGCCGGTCCCGAATCCACCGCCACCACCGGAACCGCCACCCCCGGCGCCCAGCAGCTTCGACAGGTCGGACATGCTGCCGGGATTGCCCGCGACGTCGGCTCGCTGGGTCGCATCGAGGGCCGCCTTCGGGTCAGCCTGACCGAACAACTGCTGCAGCAGCTGTGGCGCGAAGCTCGCGGCCTGCTGCACAAACGAGGTCGCCAGTGCCTCCAGCTCGCCGATGAAGGAGCCGAACCCCGTGCCGGATCCGCTGACGCCGCCGAAGCCGAAACTGCCCGAACCCGCGGCGCCGAAACCGCTGCCGGAGTAATAGATCGAGCCCGAGCCCAGCGCGCCGCTGGTGCTGCCCGCCCTGATGCTGATGGCGGAAGTGCCGCTGGCACTTCCGAACATGTAGGCGCCACCCGAGCCAAGGACGGGCAGGGTGCCCGAGGCGTCCGTGCCGCCGGAGGTGGCGATGCCCGAGCCCTTGTGGGTCTTCTCCGATTCTTCGGAGCCGGAACCGGAGCCGTACTTGGACTTGTACTCCGAACCCTGTGAGCCGCCCCGGCCGCCGGCGGCGCCGTAGTAGGACGAGTTGGTTCCGGACGGGTTGTTCGTGTTCGAGGGACTGTTCGTGTTCGAGGGACTGTTCGTGGTGGTGTCCGACTGGTGATACTGCGACCCGCCGCCACTACCGCCCGCACCGTAGGAGGAACCCGGGCCGCCGCCGTCGCCGCTGCCGCCGCCCTTGCCCGTACTGATCAAATTCTTGGTGTTCCAGTTCGGAGCCGAGCCCGAGGCGTTCGTACCCGAGCCCGAACCGGATGACCCGCCGTCGCCGCCGTTCCCGCCGCCCGTGTGGTCGTTGGGCTTGTGCGTCTTCGCCATCGGGTTCTTCGCCGGGGTCAGGGACGGGGGGAGCCCCTCGGAGGACCAGGTCACGCCCGGGTCGTAGGTGTTGGTGATGATGTTGATGCCGGCATTGCGCGCGGCGGTCGCGGTGTTGTCGTTCTTGCCGTCCCAGGCGGCCATGGCCGCCGCCATCGCGGAGATCGCCTGATCGATCTGCTGGACGGCGAATTCCAGGGCATTGCCCACCTGGCCGATCTCGGTGGCCAATTGCTGCAGCGACTGGGCGTAGGCCTGACAGGCCGCCAGGGCCGCGTCCTTACCGGTTCCGGCCCATTCCGAGCTGGCATTCTGCAGCCCGGTCATGAAATCGTTTGCGGCCGTGCCGAGCCCGTTGCCCAGCCAGTTCCAGGTCTGCCCCTGTTCGAAGGCGGGCACGTTCTGATCGTGCTGCGAGAAGGTCTTCATGTCGGGCAGGCTCAGGGAGGAGCCCGGCTCGGCCGATACCGGATCGTGGTTGTTCGGCACGCCGTTCTGGCCGGGCACGAACTTGACCGGCGGGCCCAGATGGGAGGGGGCCTTCGTGGCGTTCGGGTTGTATTTCGGCGGTGGGCCGGAGGTACCCGACTGGGCGTTCTTCTGGATCGCCTGGAACTCCCGCGCGGCCGCCTCGGTGGCGCCCTGATAGATCTTCTCCGCCTCGATGAATGCCGGGCCCAGGGCCTCGAGAATCGATACGTGATTGTCCAGCAGCTGGGACACCGTGTCGGCCTGCTTCGAGAACCGGTCCGCCAGTTGGGTTCCCGAGTTCAGAGAGCTGAGCGGCTTGACGTTGCTCAGATTCGCGGACTGCATGGCCTGCTGCCCGGCCTGGATCGTGGCCAGTAGTTCGGCCACCACGGAAGCCAGCGAGTTGCCGATGCCGCTCGGAATGGAGACCGCCCCGTTGGAAAGTGTTGGAACAGGATTCGAACCACCCATAGCCCTTTACTTCCACGAGACCGAGCAAGCCAACCAAAAAACCGTACTCCGGATAATCGCCCTCGTGGCGGAAAACGTTCCACCTGGAGGGACGATCCGTGCCGATGCCTGGATCGTTGCCGCGGCCGGTTGCCTGGAGGCGACCGCTGACTGAACCGCAAGCGGCCGGTTGGTATTCCGGGATCCGCGTCTACACTTCGACAGTCTCGCATGGTGATTCGGATTGTGCAGTGTCCGTGCCCCAATTTCTGGGGTGGCAACCGCCCGCGCGTGGGTGTGCGAGGGCTCCGCTGCGGGTGCGCGCCCGGCGGAACCGCTCCGCCGGTGCCCGCACACCGCTACAAACACGAGCGGGCGCGGCCATCACGCTGGCCGCGCCCGCCCGGGCCTGTCTGCGCTGGATTACGGTCGACCGGTTGCGGCGGCCTGGACCGAGTTGAGGAACTCCTGACCGCCCATGGCGGTTCCACCGGCGATGGCGCCGAGCAGAGCGCCAACGGGTCCGGTGATGATACTGAAGATGCCGAAGCCGAGGAGGCCACCGAGGAATCCGCCGAGGCCGGCGCCGATGACCACACCGACAATATTCTTGTTGATTTCGGCGAACAGGTTGTTTATTGCGTTGATGTCCTTGACCTGGGAGATCTCCTGCGGCGAGACCGTCGGTATCAGGGTCAGGCTACGACCGTCCGCGCTGATCTGCTGAGCGACCGTGAACACGTGCCCGGCCAGCTCCGGCCGCAGCGACACGTGATCGAGCTGCTGGCCGCTGTTGGATTCCAGCGCCACGGACGAACCGTTCGGCGCGAGGACGAAATGGCCATCGGAAACCGTGGTGGTGATCGCCCGGGTAACCGGGGAAACCACGGTGTGGTACTGGATTCCGTTTTCAACGCCGCTGGTCGCATCGTTGTGCGCCGCGGCCGGCTGCTATGCCGGGGCCGCGTCGGCGGTTCCGGCGGTAATTCCCACGGCGGCAATGGCCATGAAAACGGTGGCGGTGATCTTTCCGAACTTCATGCTGATGAATTTCCCTCCCTGACCACCGATGCGCCTGGGACTCCCCGCATTTCGGCTCCCCCCGTGCGATCGTTCGTCAGCTCATGCGAATCGAACGGATTCATTCCTAGTGGACGGCTCGACCGGACGCAAATGGTGTGACCAGGCTCACATGAAATTCAATTCGATTGCGCAGCTGTTGATTACAAAGTATCCGCGCGAGCGGTAGCTGAGTTGTTGCGTGCTGCTATATGGCGACATTTTCCGCGACCCGTCCGGTGTTCGTCGAAGTGTGGGTGGTGCGTCGCGGTGGATTCTCCTGGTGAAATCTGTTTATTTCAAAGATATTTGGGGTAAATGTGCGGTTGCTGCTGGTGGGAAGGTTGCTGTCCCTGTCGTCCGGCGGTGTTTCCTGGGGATTTTATCGGATTTCAGGCGCTGGTCGCGTGCCGGTCCGGACAGAAGCTATCGCCGGTAATGGATGCTGACCGGCTGTGTCCCAAGGAGATTGCCGGACGACGCCGCGGTGCGGACTGCCGCCTCGGCCCGATGCCGCATTACCGATGCGCGGCGGCCGGGCCCCTCGAAATCCATCCGAGGGGCCGTGCGCGTCGTTACAGCGCGCCGAAGAACGCTCGGATATCGCCGACGAGCAGATCCGGGACCTCCATTGCGGGGAAGTGCCCGCCGGCGGCGAACTCGGACCAGTGCACGATGTTGTGCGTCTTCTCCGCGAAGCGGCGGATCGCGAAATCGGCGGTGGTGAACACCGCGACGCCGGTCGCCACCGTGCCGCGCGGCTGGGGCGTGAACATTGTGGCGTCGTGGAAGCGTTCGTAGTAGAAGTTGGCGACGCTGCGCGCGGTATCGGTGAACCAGTAGATGCTGACGGTGGCCAGCATCCGATCCCGATCGATGGCCTTGTCGGGCAGGTCGTGGCCGCGATCGGTCCATTCCTTGAATTTCTCTACGATCCATCCCAATTGACCGGCGGGCGAATCGGCGAGCAACTGCGCCAGCGTATTCGGGCGCGAACCGGCCAGCTGCATATAGGCCGACCCGTCGTCCTGGAACTGCTTCATCTCGCCCAGGCGCCGGCGCTCGGTCTCGGTCAGCGCCGCCATGTCGGCCGGATCGCCGGTGGGGAAGGTCACCAGCGCGTTCGCGTGCACACCCAGCACGTGCTCGCCGGCGATCCGGCCCAGCTTCGGGCCGAGGAACGCACCGTGATCGCCGCCGTGCACGCCGTACCGCGCATAGCCCAGGCGGTCCATGAGCTCGGCCAGCGCCGCGGCCATCCGGCCGTCGTTCCAGCCGGACTCGGTGATCGGACCGGAGAATCCGTGTCCGGGGAGGGAGGGGATGACCAGGTGGAACGCGGGCAATTCGGGATCGGGAGCGGTCAGGGGGCCGATCATGTCGAGGAAGTCGGCCACGGTGCCGGGCCAGCCGTGCAGCAGGAGCAGGGGCGTGGCGCCGGGCCGGGCGGAGCGGATATGCAGGAAGTGCACGTTCTGGCCGTCGATGACGGTGGTGAACTGCGGGTACTCGTTGATCCTGGATTCGATAGCGCGCCAATCGAATGTCTCGGACCAGTACCCGGCCAGTTCGCGCAGGTAGCTCGTGGGCACGCCGCGCTCCCAGCCGGCGCCGGGCAGCTCGTCGATCCAGCGGGTGCGGGCCAGCCGCTCGTGCAGATCGTCCAGGTCGGCCTGCGGGATGCTGATGCGGAAGGGGGTGATGTCGTTGTCGCTCATGAGAAAGACATTTCCGGTAAAGAGGGGGCCGGCGAATCACGAGAACTCGTTATTTCCGGCGTTCCCGCAGGTGGTTCCGGTAAAGGCGCGGCATCCGGCAGTATCTACGGGGTGAGGTTTCCCGTGAGTGACGTGCTCGTCGGCCGGGCCGGCGAGCTGACGACCCTGCTGGAGGCGGTGACCGACGAGCGCACCAGCACCGTGCTGATCGGCGGTGACGCCGGGATCGGCAAGTCGAGGCTGGTCGGGGAGTTCACCAGCCGGTTGGGCGGCACCGTGCTGGTGCTGGCCGGACGGTGTCCCGAATTCGGCAGCGACTCGGTGCCGTTCGCGCCGTTCCTGGGCGTGGTGCGAGATCTGGTGCGCGGCATCGGGATCGACGAGCTCGTCGCGCTGCTGCCCCCGGGGCCCGCGCTGGCGCACTGGCATCCGGCGCTGGCCGCCCGCGCCGGTACGCCCGCGGCTGAATCCGATCGGGTCCGGCTGTTCGGCGAGATCCTCACCGTACTGGAACTCACCGCCCTGGTCCGGCCCGTCGTCGTGGTGCTGGAGGATCTGCACTGGGCCGACCGCGCGAGCCTGGACCTGCTGTCGTTCCTGATCACCAATCTGGCCGAGGCCGGGGTGCTGCTGGTGGGAACGCATCGCCCCGCGGAGTCCGGGCGGTTGCGTGAGCTCCTGGCCGAGCTCGGCCGCAATCCCGCTGTGCGGCAGCTTCTTCCACAGCCCCTGACCCGATACGAGGTCGGCCGGCAGCTCGCCGCGCTGCTGGGCGCGGAAGCCGATACGGAGCTGATCTCCC
Organism: Nocardia sp. GP40; assembly: GCF_050434125.1. Lineage (NCBI taxonomy): Bacteria > Bacillati > Actinomycetota > Actinomycetes > Mycobacteriales > Nocardiaceae > Nocardia > Nocardia sp. GP40. The sequence continues at coordinate 210,019 of NZ_JBNPVW010000016.1, forward strand.
GGGTCTTCGAACGCAGCCAGGGCAACCCGCTGTTCGTCGAGGCGCTGAGCGGGTCGCGGGGCCGCATTCCGGACGGGCTGACCGAGTTGCTGCTGGGGTTCACCTCCGGGCTGCGGCCCGCTTCGCTGGCCGCGCTGCGGGGGGCCGCCGTGATCGGATCTCCTGTTCATCATGAATTGCTGTCCACGGCAGTCGAATTGGATTCGACGGAGCTGGACGATGCCGTGCGGGAACTGATTGCGCGCCGTCTGCTCGAAACCGCGGGCAGCGCATACGAGTTCCGGCATGTGCTGATCCGGCAGGCCGTCTACGAGGATGTGCTGCCGGCGGAACGGGCCCGGCTGCATGCCGTGCTGGCCGCGGCGCTGCGGGCGCGCCCGGAGCTGCTGCCCGCCGACCGCCGCGACAGCGAGCTGGCGCTGCACGCCCTGTGCGCGGGCGATCTGCCGTGCGCGCTGGCTGCTTCGTGGCGGGCCGCGACGGCGGCCACGAGTGCGGATGTGCGCATGCGCGAGCTCGAACGGGTGCTCGAGCTGTGGGACCGGGTGCCGGCCGAGGTGCTGCCCGATACGACGAAATCGACCGTGCTGGAACAGCTCGTGCGCGCGTGTGCCGACTCCGGCGCGATCGAACGGGGTATCGCGGTCGCCGATACCGCACTCGCACAGGTCGATTCGATCGATCCGCTGCATTCCGCGCGCATGCACTATCGACGGGCCTGTCTGCGCGGTTCGACCGGGGCCGGGCCGGGGGCGGACCTGAATCACGCGCTGCGCCTGCTGCCGTCCGATCCGCCGGGCCTAGAGCGCGGCGAGGTGCTGGCCGAGCTCGCGCTGAACCGGGTCTTCGACGGTGATCCGGTGGGGGCAGCGGCGGCGGCCCGGGAATCGCTGGCGGTGGCGCAGCGATTCGGCTCCCTGGCGCTCGCCGCGCGCGCCCACGCCTACCTCGGACTTGCCGAGGCCGACGACTCGAGCGCCGCGATGGAGTCCTTTGCCCGGGCGCGGGCGGCCGCCCGGGAGGCCGGGGATCCGCGGATGCTGCTCGATGTCGCGGTGTGGGAGTCCTCGGCGCTGGTGGCTGCCGGCGGGTACGAGACCGCGGTGGAGGTCGTCCAGCAGGGTCTGCGCACGGCTCACGAGACATTTCGATTCGCCGAATCCGCGCCGATCCTGCTGGTCAAATATGCGCAAGCACTGCACGCGCTGGGGCGCTGGCCCGACGTGCTGGTGCTGGCGCAGGAGGCGCGCTTCGCCGCGATGCCGCCGCTGAGCCGGGCCGCGCTGCAGTTGTGCCACGCGAAAATCGCTCTGGCCCAGGGTGATTCCGCCGAGGCGGGTAAACTCACCGCCGAATCCGCCGGCCTGCTCGGCGAGGGCGAGTGGGCCCGCCCCTACCGCCTGCAACTGCGCGAACTGGAATGCCTGCTGGCTCTCGAACACTCCGAATCATCCACCGCAACGGCCATTCTCGCCGACCTGTTCGCCACGAACGCCCCCGCCCTGCGCGCGCACCCACACGACGCCTGGCCGTTACTGGCCCTGGCCGCCCGCCTCCCCGATCACCTGCCGGGCCTCGATGAATTGACCAGCACGCTCACGCATGCCTCCCCGGTCGACGCCGCTTACCGAGCAACCCTCCGTGCGCGCCTCGGCGTGGTCGACGCCCCTGCCGAAGAGGTCGCGCGCGATCAGTACGAGCCCGCGCGCGACCGGGGTGAGCGCCGGCCCGGCGCGGTCGAGGTCGCGGGTGATAGCGGACAGGTTGTGCGTGATCGGGGTAAGTGTGGGCGTGGCCCGGGCGAGGCCGCGGGTACCCCTGGGAGGGTCGTGCCCGACCACGTGGATACCGAGCGCGCCGGGGATGGGTCGGTGCATCCCGTCGACGAGGCGTTGGGAGTATGGGGTGGGGCGGTGCGCGCCTGGCGTGCGCTGGGGCGGCCGTACGAATTGGCGCAGTCGCTGGTGGAGGCGGCGAGTGTTGTTCTGGTGCAGGGGGATCGGGGTGTGGCGAGTTCGGCGCTGCGAGAGGCGCGGGCGATTTCCGGGCGGCTCGGTGCCGGACCGCTGACCGCCGCGATCGATCAGGTCGCCGCGCGGGCCCGGCTGGTTCTCTCCGAGAGCGTTGCCGCCGAACGTGATTGGAGCGAACCTCCCGCCCGGACCTTCGGCCTGACCCGTCGTGAGCTCGATGTGCTGGGCTTGATCGCCCGCGGCCTGAGCAACCGGGGTATCGGCGCCGAACTGTTCATCAGCGCCAATACCGCGGGTGTGCACGTCTCCCGCATCCTCACCAAGCTCGGTGTGGCATCCCGCACCGAGGCCGCCGCCTTCGCGCACGAGCACGGCCTGCTCACCTCGGGAAACCCGTGATGTGCAGGCCGTTCCGGTCGCCTCGGGCACGGCATCGGCGACACCGCTGGGATGCCGTGCCCGGCAGGGCAATTCGCTACATGCTGGCCGCGTCGATAACGAAGCGGTAGCGCACGTCACTGGCCAGCACGCGCTCGTAGGCGGCATCGATCCCGTCGGCCGAGATGACCTCGATCTCCGCGCCGATGCCGTGTTCGGCGCAGAAGTTCAGCATCTCCTGGGTCTGCGCGATGCCGCCGATCATCGATCCGGCCAGCGAGCGCCGTTGCGTGGCGATCGTGAACGGTTGCACCGCAAGGGGTTTGTCGGGCAGACCGAGGATCACCAGGGAGCCGTCCAGGCGCAGCAGCCGCATGTAGTCGTCCATGGGCAGGTTGGCCGAGACGGTGTTGATGATCAGGTCGAAGGTGCCGCGCAGATCCTTGAAGGTCTGCTTGTCGCTGGTGGCGTAGTAGTGCTGCGCGCCCAGGCGCAGCCCGTCCTCCCGCTTGCTCAGCGAATGGCTCAGCACGGTCACCTCGGCACCCAGGGCCGCGGCGATCTTCACCCCGATGTGCCCGAGCCCGCCCATGCCGATGATCGCGACGCGCTTGCCGGGTCCGGCGTTCCAGTGCCGCAGCGGGGAGAACAGCGTGATGCCCGCGCACAGCAGCGGCGCGGCGACGTCCAGTCCGATGCCCTCGGGGATCGACAGCACGAAGTTCTCGGTCACGACGACCTGGGTGGAGTATCCGCCGAGGGTGACGCCCCCCGGCTGGATCTCCTCGGACAACGCGGAGTTGTAGGTCCAGGTGACGCCGCCGGTGCAGTACGACTCCTCACCGGCCAGGCACGCCTCGCAACTGCCGCACGAGTCGACCATGCAGCCGACGCCGACCCGGTCTCCGACCTTGTGCCTGGTCACCTCGGGCCCGACCGCGGCGACGAGGCCCGCGATCTCGTGACCCGGCACGCACGGATACTGGGTGCCGCGCCATTCGTTTCGTGCGGTGTGGATGTCGGAGTCGCAGATGCCCGCCTATTTGACGTCGATGAGCACATCGTGCGGGCCGAGTTCACGGCGCTCGATCGTCGTCTCGAAGCCGCCGTCGGGGGCGGAGATGGAATAGGCCGCAGCAGTGGTCATGGATATCTGCCTACTCTCGCATCGTTTGCTTTGCAAAGGTACTCGGAGCGCACTTCAACTCGCCGGTCCGATGTGTCCGGAGCCTTCTCAATGGTGTCAGATGCTGGACCGATGGCGATTCTGTTGGCACTGGTGTCGATGTGTTCGACGCTGGTGGGCGGGTTCATGGCGGTGCGCATCGGCGACCGCAGGCACGCCATCCTCGGACTCGCGGCGGGGGTGATGCTCGGGGTGGTTCCGTTCGATCTGCTGCCCGAGGCGCTGGAACAGTCGTCGTGGGAGGTGGCCGGAATCCCGGTCGCGCTGGTGGCCGGGGCGATCGGTTTCCTGACCATCCACGTCATCGAGCGCGCGGTCGCCATCCATACCGGGCACGAGGACGAATACGGCCCGCACACACACGGTTTCGAATCGGTGGGCGTCGTCGCGGCGGGCGGGCTGATCTTCCACAGCACCCTGGACGGCGTCGGTATCGGGGTCAGTTTCCAAGCCGGGTCCGGCGTCGGCATCGCGGTGGCGATCGCGGTGATCTGCCACGATTTCGCCGACGGTTTCAACACCTTCACCATCAGCACCCTGTACGGCAATGCCCGGCGGCGCGCGCTGCTGCTGCTCGTCCTGGACGCCCTCGCGCCGGTCGCAGGCGCGATCATCGGCACGCTGATTCGCGTGCCCCCCGAGGCGACGGGCCTGTATCTGGGCTACTTCGCGGGGTTCCTGCTGTACCTGGCGACCTCCGACATCCTGCCGGAGGCGCACGCCGGGCATCCCTCTCGCCTGACCCTGCTCTGCACGGTCGCGGGCAGTGCGTTCATGTTCGGGATCGCGGTCCTGAACCACGAGGGCTGACGGAAGTGCTCGCACCATCGTCAACGATCTCGTGCGCAGCTCGTCGACACGATTCACGCGTTGATACGCCCGAATTTTGGTACACATGAAGTGCAATCGCCGACGCCCGCGGGCGGCGCAGGAGGCGGGAGTGCTCATGGACGACAAGAGGCTCAGTACGTCCGACACCGGGTGCGGCACGCCCAACACCGGGCTTGGCACGCCCAACCCGGGCCTCGGTGCGTCCAGCGCAGGGCTTGGCACGTCCGACTCCGGGCTCGGTGCGTCCTACACGGGGCTCGGTGCATCCGGCACAGGACTCGATGCGCCCGGCACCGGGCAGTATCCGGAAGATCGGCCCGACACCACCAGCGCAAGCCGCGTCGGCCCGATCGCCCGTACCGGCGCCGGGTTGCTGGCCGTCCTGGTCGTGGTGGTCGTGATCCTGGGAATCCAGGGCGGGCTGCCGCGCTGGGTGTCCGGTTCCGGCGATGCGCTCGATATACCGCCCCCACCCCCGCCGCTGAATCCGGTCCTGGTCGCCAAGACCGTGGAGCCCGAGCTGGTGAACATCACCGTCACGATCGAGCCCTCCGGGCTGGGCGCGGCGGGCTCGGGCATCGTGCTCACCGGCGGCGGACAGGTGCTGACCAGCCATCACGTGGTCAAGGGTGCGGACGTGATCACCGTCGGCGACATCGGCACCGGGGCACAGTTCCCAGCCACCGTGCTGGGCTACGACTCCGCCGCCGATATCGCGTTGCTGTCGCTGACCGCCGCCGCCGGCCTACCGACCGCGCGGATCGGCGACTCGTCGGCGCTGCGGCCGGGCGATGAGATCATGGCCATCGGAAATGCCGGGGGCACCGGACAGCCCACCGCCACCCCGGGAACCGTGACCTCGCTGAACACCGCGATCGTGGCCCGCGATGCCGCGGATCTGAGTACCAAGACGCTGACCGGAATGCTGGAGGTGCGCGCGCCGGTGCAGGCGGGCCAGTCCGGCGGGGCGCTGGCCGACCGGTCCGGCGACGTCGTCGGCGTGGTCACCGCCGCCTCGGGAGAGCTCAGCAGAACGCTCGGGGACGCCAGCGGCTATGCCGTCCCGATCAATACGGCAATGGACATCGTGCGCCAAATCCGTTCCGGCACATCGACGGACGCCGTGCACATCGGGCCCACCGCGACGCTGGGCGTGCTCACCTCGGACGCGAGCACCGGCGGCGCCCGCATCGACGTGAGCGTCTACGGCATGCCCGCCTTCGCGGCCGGACTTCTTGCGGGCGAAGTGATCACCGCCGTCGACGGTCGCCCGATCTCCTCGACCCAATCCCTGAAGGCCGCCTTGAACATCCGCAAGCCCGACGACATGATCACCCTGAGCCTCAGTGATCCCGACGGTTCCAAGCGTCAGGTCGCCGTTGTCCTCGCCTCCGGGCCGCCCAACTGACACCGTGCGCGACGGATCGAATACACCTTCTCTGCAAGCGCTTTCGAGGCGATGATCGAGATTTCGTTCGGCATCCGCGGCCCGAAGATCGTCCGGCGGGAGTGCACTTCCGACGCCCCGAACGGCGAATGCCCCGCTCGGCCAGGAGATCTGGCGGAACGGGGCATCCTCGATGCGAGACTACTCAGACCAGGCTCATCCAGTACGTCTGGAAGCGCAGGAACACCATCACCAGCACGATCGCGTAGAACACGACCACCAGCGTCCAGCGCCACTCCACCAGAATGCGCACGAACCCGCGCGCATTACCCCAGATCTGATCGGTGACCACGGCCAGCAGAATCGGCGTGAACACCCACACCACCATGCAGTACGGGCACAGCGCGCCGATCCGGTACAGCGTCTGGAAGATCAGCCAGCAGATGAACACGATGCCCAGCACCAGCCCGAGCCACAGCCCGCCCCAGAACCACTTCGGCAGCGCGATCCCGGCCACGGCCAGCACCGCGATGGTCACCGCCACCGAGAAGCCGACCACGCCGATGATCGGATTGGGGAATCCGAAGACGCGGGCCTGGTGGGTGGCCATCACCGAACCGCAGGCGATGATCGGGTTCAGGTTGCAGGACGGCTTGTAGGCCGGATTCATCAGCAGCTTGAAATCCTCGACGGTCAGGATGACCGCGGAGATCCAACCCGCGAGGCTGCCGACGAGCAGCGTCCACGCGGAACGAGCGGGCGCGGCGATCACTTTGCGGCGGCCTCGATCGTGGCCTTGATCCCACCGGGGTTGAACAGGGTCGCGCGGTCGTTCGAGTCGACCTGCTTACCGTTCACGAAGACCGTCGGCGTGGCGTGGATGCCGCTGTTGATGACCTCCTGCGTGGTCTTCTGCACGAAACCGTCGTACTTGTCGGAGGTGATGCACTGGGCGACCGAGGGGTCGGTGTATCCGGCGGCCGTCGTGATCTGGATGATCTTGCCGTCCGGCAGGCCGGTGGTGCCCTCCTGCGGCTGCTGCTGGTACATCGAGGCGACCCAGTTCTGGAACTTCGAGGGATCGGCGGTGGCCACGCAGTAGGCGGCATTGGCAGCGCGCGAGGAGTAGCGGGCGCCCATCGAGGACTCGTCCAGGAAGGCGATCAGGTTGTACTCGACCGCGGCGGTGCCGTTGTTCACCTCGTCCTCGAGGGTCTGGCCGTTGGCGGCCTCGAAGCCCTGGCAGACCGGGCACTGCAGGTCGGCGACCACGCGCACGGTCACCTTGGCGTCGGGCTTGCCGATGCGGATCGACCCGTTGCTGGTGATCGAGCCGGCTACGCCGCCCGGGCCGGTGGGCGCGGTCGCGGCGATCGTGGGGCGCGCATTGGCGTCGCTGGTCTTCTTCGAGTGCTTGACCGCGATGCTGATCCCGATGGCGGCGATGAGCGCGAGAAGCACCACGGCGACACCCACCTGGATGAGGATTGTGCGGGTGCGATCGGTACCCTTCACTGCCGCCAGCGAGTTCTTTCCACGCGGGTTGTTGCTCACCTTGGAAACCACGCCTTTCATGTAGTCCGACACCCGTGCCGCCCCGATCGTACGGGCAGACGCCGGAATCCGGGTGTCCGGACCACATGATCGCGGGTGAACCTGAGATCTGCTCGAGAAGATCAGCTCTCGTCGAGGCGGCGGCGCTGTTCGGCCACATCGAACTGGGCCGTGGGCCAATCCAGCTGCAGGCTGTTCAGGGCGTCGATCAGCAGTTCGGTGACCGCGAGCCGCGCGAACCACTTCCGGTCGGCCGGTATGACATACCAGGGCGCGTGCTCGGTGGTGGTGCGGTCCAGCATCGCCTGATATGCGTCCTGGTAGGCGGGCCAGAAGGCGCGCTCGTCGATGTCGGCGGGATTGAACTTCCAGTGTTTGTCGGGTCGGTCGAGCCGCTCGGCCAGGCGCTTGCGCTGCTCGTCCAGCGAGACGAACATTGCCACCTTGATCACGATGGTGCCCGCCTCGGCGAGTTCGCGCTCGAACCGGTTGATCTCGTCGTAGCGCTTGCCCCACACGTCCGGCGGCACCAGGTCGTGAACCCGCACCACCAGCACATCCTCGTAGTGCGAGCGATCGAACACGCCGAGCTGACCGCCGCGCGGCAGTTGCCGCCGGATCCGCCACAGATAGTGATGCTTGCGTTCCTCGGCGCTGGGCACCCCGAACGCCGCATGGTCGACGCCCTGCGGATCGACCGAGCCGATCACGTGCCGCACGATCCCGCCCTTGCCCGCGGTGTCCATCCCCTGCAGCACGAGCAGAATGTTGCGCGGATCGCCGGAGCGGCCGTTCGCGTAAAGCTTTTCCTGCAGCCGTGACAGCTCCGCGCGGCGCTGCTCGAGCAGCAGCTCCCCGGCCTTCTTGTCGCCGCGGAATCCGGGGGTGGCGTTCGTGTCGAGGCCCGCGACCTTCACGCCCTCGGCGTGCAGCGCGGTGGTGACCGGAACCGACCAGAGGGAATTGGGCATACCGCAGTATGACTCGCGGTTCAGATCAGTCCGGCCAGGCGCATCAGGTGATCCGCGAACGCGTCGTCGTCGACCGGGGTCAGGACGAGCTGGTCGGCGGTGGTGAGCAGGTAGCGTCCGTCGCCCGCGACGTCGAGCCAGGTGCGGTGGCGGGTCGGCGGCGTGGCCGGGTTGTTCGGGGCGGTCGTCACCGTGACGATGCCGCGGGAGTCGACCGGGGCGCGCAGCGCGCGCTGGAACCGGGCCGCGCTGTCCGGTGGGCTGCGGTGGCCGGGCTCGTCCCGATCGGCGGTCGGTTCCTGGTCGAGCACCGCGTCGGTCGCCTCGCGCATCGCGCCGCGCCGTCCGGCGGGCGCCGAACCGATGACCTCGACCAGTCGCTCGCCGACCGCCTGCGCATGGCAGAGCTGCACCGCCATCGACTCGGCGCGCGCGACCAGGATCACGCCGTGCTGCTGCGCGACCGCGGCGAAGGCGAGGATGAGTTCGTCCTCACCCCGCTCGCCCGAGACGGTGAGCGTGGTGGCGTCGGGGCGTGCGCACAGCATCAGCGCGGCGGTCAGATCGGGATCGGTGTTGATGCGCTGCGGCCGTCGCGCGTCGGTGTCGCTTGGTCGCAGCCCATTTATGGGGTAAGGACGATAGTCCAATCCGGTTTCTGTGGCCCAGACGTGCACGAATTCGTCCGGGGTCAACACCCATTGCACTAGGCGCGGCCCCCGTGCCGGGGCGGGATCGCGTGAGTTGTAATGCCTGCCTCGCTTCGCTCCGGCTGTCTGTGCGAAATGCTACCCAAGAGCTGGTACACGCGTGTTTTGGACGGATGACCGAGAGGTTTCCTCTGTTGCGGGTGCCTCAGGAGGGGCCGGGCGGGTGGCGCTCACGTACTGCCGCAGGCCGTGGACCTGCTCTTGGATGCTCATGCCCGCGCGACCTCGATGGTGATGTCCGCGCCGCGCAGCCGCTCGGTGAGGGCATCGCCCATCGCGGCGGCCGGGGTGAGGATGCCCGCGAGGTCCGGTAGATCGTCGAATGCCAGGCACAGTCCCGCCTGTCCCAGCATGACCAAGGTTGCCTGATAGCCCGGGTCCCCCTGCCCGGCGAAGGTGCAGACGTACTTCGCGCCGGAGGTGGTGGCCGCGAACGTCCTCATCGTGAACCATCCACTGCGCCGGGCGCTTTCGCTCGGACCGGTGCCCGGCTTGGGCAGCATCCGATCCAGCAGCCGCCGCCCCACCGCGACGCGCGAGAGCAGCGCGCCGGTGACCATGGTGGCCGCGATGCCGCCCGCCATGCCGGCGGCGATCAGCGGTGCGGCAGGCGATTTCCCTGCGTTCATCACCTCGCGATACCGGAAGTTCTTGCCGTACACCCAGCCCAGCAGCCCGTTGCTGCGGCGCACGATCTTGGTGTTGTGGCTGGCCATGATGAACGTCGTGACCCAGCCCTCGAGGCTGGCGTCGATGGTCGAGGCCCGCTGCAGCGCCTGATCGGTCTGGCGCCCCACGTCCGGGTCCATCGACTTGTCCGGGCTCAGCGAATACGGGTGGGCCAGGATCGAGGCCTTGGACGAGTCGGCGGCGATCGCCTCCATCATCGCCCGGCCGGAATCGATGGTGCCCCCGCTCGCGCCGCCCTTGAGATACGCCACGAGGGTGGTGTCGGTGAGCTCGCCGGCGTTGTCCTCGACGCTGCGGCGGTACAGCTGATACACGCTCAGATCCGACGGAATCGAGTCGTAGCCACAGGAATTCACGATCTTCGCCCCGGTACGCACCGCGTCGTCCTGGAACCGGTCGATGCAGTCGCGGATGAACAGCGGCTCGCCGGTCAGATCCGCGTAATGGGTGCCCGCCGCGGCGCAGGCCCGCACCAGCGGCACGCCGTAGCGCAGGTACGGCCCGACAGTCGTGACGACGACCCGGGTGCGCGCGGCCATGGCATCCAGCGCCGCTTGATCGGACGAATCCGCCACCAGCACAGGCCAATCCACGCCGAGTTCGTCGCGCACCGCCGCCAGCTTCGCCTCCGACCGTCCCGCCAGCGCGATCCGCGCGCCCTCGGGGGCCGCGCCCCGCAGATACTGCGCGGTCAGCACGCCGACGAAACCCGTCGCGCCGAACAGCACAAGATCGAACTCCCGGTCCGTCGTGTCCTTCGCCATCTGATGCTTCCTATCCCGTGAACCGAATCACGCTTTGCTACGCCGTTTTCCGGATTTCTTGCGTGCGCCCGCGGTGGTCGGTCGCGGCGCGGGACGTTGAGCCAGCCAGGCCTGGTGGGCCTTGCCCAATTCGGTGACCGGCGCATCCCCGTAGATCCATTCGCGTGCGATGCGATGCCAGTTGTTGGTGGACTCGAGCTGCCCGAGCACCCCGAAGGTCATGAAATCCGCACGGCGGGAGAACAGGTGCTCCGGCGGCAGCGACTGCTGCTTCATGCCTGCGTATTCGGTGGCGCGCGGGTCGATCGCCAATACCGCTGCGCCGCTTGCCAATTCGGGGGTTATCGTCAATTCCTCGTCCAGCAGCGCCCATTCGATCGCGGACAGGCAGTACTCGAGGCATTCCTCGGCGGACACCTCCTCGGGCGAGTCGATGATGCCGCGGTCGATCATCAACTGGCGCAGATCGTCCGCGCGGTCCTCAGCCGCGGCCCGGATGCAGGTGAGCTCGAACCGCACATCGTCCGAGCTCATCCGGTTGTAGAGCCCGAAGTCCAGGAACGCCACCCGCCCGTCCTCGCCGAGCAGGATGTTGCCCGGATGCGGGTCGCCGCAGAACTCGCCGAAGTTGTAGAGCGAACCCACGTAGAAGCGATAGATGATCTCCCCGACCCGGTTGCGCTCGGCGGCGGGCAGTTCGCGGATCTGGGTGAAGCTGCGGCCGGGGAAGTACTCCGAGACCAGCACCCGGGTGCTCGACAGCTCGGGCATGCTGGCCGGGACGACGATGAACGGATGGTCGGCGTAGAGGTCGGCGATCTGGCGCTGGGTGGCGGCCTCGGTGACGTAGTCGAGCTCGCTCTCCAGGTGCAGCCGCAGCTCGTCCAGTACCGCCGGGGTCACCCACGGCATCGCGGTCGCCAGGATCCGGCGGAACATCGCCAGATTCTTCAGATCCGCGCGCACCGCCGCGTCGATGCCCGGGTACTGCACCTTCACCGCGACCGCGCGGCCGTCGTGCAGCCGCGCCCGGTACACCTGGCCGATGGAGGCCGCGGCGATCGGCTCGGGCTCGAATTCGGCGAACAGCTCGGCCGCCGGGCGGCCGAAATCCTGCTCGACGACCTCGCGCATGGTCTCGAAGGACACCTGGGGTGCGCTGTCGCGCAGGACCGCCAGCCGGTGCTGGAAGCGTTCGCGATGCGCGGGCGGCACGATGTCCAGATCCAGCACCGACAGGATCTGGCCCAGCTTCATCGCTACGCCCTTCATGGTGCCCAGCACCATGACCATCTGCTCGGTGGCGCGGATCGTCGATTCCTCGGCCATCCGGGCGCGCACCTCCTCGGAGCGGCCGCGCATCGAGCGCCGAGTCTTCTGGGCGCGCAGGACATTTCCCGCGACGACGGCACCGAGCTTGGTCCCCCGGGCGAGCCGTGATGTCGGCAGCTCCTTGGCCATGAAATACCTCCATTGGTGCCGACATGCGCGACGGTGGAACTCCCGGGCCCCGTCGAGTTCAGGGTAACGAACCGGGCCGATCCGGCCCATCCTGCTGGGGTATACCGTGCCTCTCCTGCCGGGGTATACCTTCGGCGCGTACCCGCCGGTAGGACGACGGGCGGGTATCTCAGCTCTTGCCGGGCTCGGGCAGGTGATGGGGGGTGGAATTGAATTTCTCGGGCGATCCGCCCGCACGGACCATGCCGTCGATCGCGCTCCACGCCATCATCGTCAGGTGGTCGAGCATCGTGTCCGCCGACATGGCGCGGTTGCTGATCCACCAGTCCGTGGCCAACTGGACGCCGCCGACGAGCACATACGCGTAGAGCTCGACGCCCTCGGTCTCGACGCCGCGGCTGAACGCCTTGTCGCGCAGCACCGCGGCGACGATGTCGGCGAACAGCTTCTCGAAATCGGCGAGTGTGGATTTATCGGTGGACGAGCCGTATCCCATGATGAACCGGTACACGTCGGTATCGGCGTCCACGGTGTGCACATAGGCGGCCAGGGTATTGCGGACCAGCTGATATTCGTCGAGGTCGTTGCTGATGGCCTCGTAGATGCGGGGCATCAGGGTGGTCTCGATGAACCGCTCCATGGTGGCGCGGGTCAGATCGTTCTTGTCGGAGAAGTATCGGTAGAGAACGGTTTTGGACACGCCGATCTCGCCCGCGATCTCGTCCATGCCGACATCGCCGCCGCGCTTGCGGATCGCGGCCAGGGTGCCGTCGACCAATTCCTCGCGCCGGTCGATCTTGTGCTGATGCCAGCGCCGCTTGCGACCGTCCACCTGGCCAGTGCGCGCGGTGGACTCGAGGGCGGCTTCGGTGGACAGGGTGACTCCTCAGGTGGGGGCCGGGGCCACTCCAGCTTAGGGCCTGCGGATCGGCGGTGCTCCGACTTCGCCGAGGCCGCGTGTGTCGTCCCTGCCACGCACGCGCCGCAGGAGCCGCCTGCCGGGCCTGCCCTTAGGCTGGTGTGGCGAGCGGTTCCCCGACGAGCGGGTATCAGAATGGAAATATGGAGCAATCGCCCGGCAGCACCTCCCGCGCGGCCTCCCGCGAGGTCAATGCGGTGTCCACGGGGCCGGATCCGATGACGCGGGCCGTCCCCGGCAGGCCGTCTGCCCCACCCGCGGGTCCCCCCGGAACCAATGGATATCCGGGCCCGGCGCCGGCGCTCGCAGTGGGGAACAACACAGGCGAACCGCCCCGGCGCGAGCCGCCCACCTCGTTCGCGGACCTGATGGACGAGTCGGGCAAGCGCCGCGATCTGCGCCGGATGAAGCTCGTCGCGACCGGCTTCCTGGCCGCCGCGACGGTGGTCTATCTGGTGTGCTGCTGGATCGCCTCGCGCGGGTGGGGCGCGGGCTGGGTGGGGTACGTGCGCGCGGCGTCCGAGGCGGGCATGGTCGGCGCGCTCGCGGACTGGTTCGCGGTGACCGCGCTGTTCCGGCATCCGCTGGGACTGCCCATTCCGCACACCGCGATCATCCGCAAGAAGAAGGATCAGCTGGGGGAGAGCCTCGGCAATTTCGTGCGCACCAATTTCCTTTCGCCCGACACCGTTGTGGAGAAGGTGAATTCGGCGCAGATCTCGTTCCGGCTGGGTCGCTGGATGGCCGATGCGCAGCATGCGGCGCGGGTCTCGGAGGAATCCTCGACGATGCTGCGGGCGGTCATCGACGCGCTGCGCGACGAAGACGTCGAGCAGGTGATCGACCAGACCATCGTCAGGCGGATCGCCGAACCGCAGTGGGGTCCGCCGATCGGGCGGGTACTGTCCGAGCTACTGGCCGAGAACCGGCAGGCGCCGCTGCTGGATCTGCTGGCCGAACGTGCCCATCAGTGGGCGCTGGGCAGTCAGGAGACACTCGACCGGATCGTGCTGCGCGATGCGCCGTCGTGGGCGCCGAAATTCGCCAGCACCCTGCTGTCGGAGCGTATTTACCGGGAGTTGGTCGAATTTACCTGGAAGATCCGCTCGCAGCCCGACCACGAGGTGCGGCTGGCGGCCAATCGATTTCTGGACGAATTCGCCGACGATCTGCAGCACGACCCGGCCATGATCGCGAAAGCGGAACGGATCAAGGCTGAGATCATGGGCCGCGAGGAAATCACCGGAATGGCCCGGGCGACATGGCGCGCCGCGAAGCGGCTCATTCTGGAGTCCGCCGACGATCCGGACAGCACGCTACGCCGCAAGCTCACCGAGAACGTTCAGCAGCTCGGGCAGCGTTTGGTGAACGAACCGGAGATGCGAAACAAAGTGGACGCTTGGGTAGAAAGAGGCGTCCGATATCTGGTGTCGAACTACGGTTCCGAGATTGCGACCCTGATCAGCGATACCGTTGCGCGGTGGGATGCCGACGAGGCGAGTCGCAAGATCGAATTGCAGGCCGGACGGGATCTGCAATTCATTCGCATCAACGGAACCGTCGTCGGATCGCTGGCCGGGCTGGTGATCTACGCCGCGTCCCACCTGCTCTTCCCGGGAGCCTTGGGATAAGTGCTAACTGGGGTGCTTGCAATAGTTAGCACCCTGTTCTAGAATTGACCGCACAACCGCCGGAAGGTGAGCACTGCATGGCTCAGGAGCCCGAGGTTTCCGAACAGACCACCAACGGACCCGTGGAGACGTCCGCGGATCTCGGTGACAAGGTGGCCCGCGTAGCCAGCGCGGCCCACGACATCGGAAGCTTCATCCGGTCACAGCGAGAGGCCGCGCAAGTCTCGCTGCGACAGCTCGCGCAGCTGGCGGGGGTGAGCAATCCGTATCTCAGCCAGATCGAGCGCGGACTGCGAAACCCGTCCGCCGAGGTTCTCGCGCAGATCGCCAAGGGTCTGCGGGTCTCCTCGGAGGTCTTGTACATGCGGGCCGGGTACCTCGAACAGAGGCCGCACAGCCCGGTCCGGGACGCCCTGCTGACCGATTTGGAGATCACCGAACGGCAGAAGCAGGTGCTACTGGACATCTACGAATCGTTCCGCCGAGAAAACGCGGGGAACGACTTCGGAGGGGACGCAACGGAATCCGAATCCACAGGGGGCGTTCCCGGGGGAGACAGGGACAACGAGGTTCCGCGCACTACTGCCGAAGTTCCGCCACGCCAGGAGAACGAAACACTATGACCGAGCCCACCGCCACCGTAACCAAACCGCTCTACGCCACCGTCGGTGCCGGAGATGCCCTCTACACCGCCGTCAACGATCTGGTCGGCAAGGTGCGCGAGCGCACCGCCACCGTCGATGTCCACGGCCGGGTGGACGAGGCGCGCGAGCGCCTGGCCAACCTGCCCTCGGACGCCCAGGGGCAGTTCGAGTCGCTGCGTCACCGCCTCACGGGCCTGCCCGCCGAGCTGCCGGATGACCTGGCCGAGTTGCGTGAGAAGCTGACCTCCGAGGAGCTGCGCAAGCTCGTCGACCAGTACTACCACCAGCTGGTGGACCTCTACCAGGACCTGGCCGCGCGCGGTGAGGAGACCGTCGAACGCCTGCGCTCGAACCCCTCCTTCGGTGAGGGCTTCGACCGCGTCGAGGGCATCTACTCCGACGTCGTCACCCGCGCCGAGGACGTGTTCGGCAAGGTGTCCGAGCAGGCCCGCGGTCTGCTGGGCAACGGCGAGGAGGCCACCGAGGCCGAGGCGGCCCCGGTCGTCGACGCCGAGGTCGTGCAGGTGACCACCGAGGCCGCCCCCGTTGACGAGGTCGAGCCGGCGGCTCCCGCCAAGAAGGCCCCCGCGAAGAAGGCGCCGGCCAAGAAGGCCACCGCCGAGGTCAAGAAGTAACCGCTTCTCCGCATCACCGAAGGCCCCGCGCGCTGTCCGGCTGCGCGGGGGCTTCGCTCTATATCATTGAGGTGTGTCCTCCCTGTCCGGCCTTCTCTGGCTGCTGATTCAGCTCGCCGCGCTGGCGGCCTGCCTCTTCGCTCTCGTGCATGCCGTTCGGCAGCGTCGTGACGCATTCACCGCGGTGGACAAGCTCACCAAGCCGATCTGGGTCACGATCCTGGTCGTCGCCGCGCTCCTGCTGGGTTTACCGATGCTGCGCCTGTTCAGCCTGGGGATGATCGGGCTCATCGCGGGTGTGGTCGCCACCGGCGTGTACCTGGCTGACGTGCGACCCAAGGTGGACGAGATTCAGCGCGGTCCGCGCTGGTAGGTAAGCCGATTCGCATCGATCCGCGGATGTAGCGCCGGTCACACTCCCCGGCTCTGGCCAGTTCCTGATACTCCGAGTTACCGTATTTCTAGGTAACACACAAAGGAGTGTTCGGATGCATGCGATGCTGCCTGCCCGGATGACGGGTCTGCTCGATCTCGTCGGTGCCCTGCGGCGCGCGCGCCGCGCCGGGCTTCGCGCCAGGAACTACGCCGATGCCAGGTTCGATCCGCCGCGCGTAGCGCCCGTGGTCGTCCCGGTGATCACGTCCGACGGCGCCACCCTGCGAGTGCACTCGTACGGTCCGGAAAACGGCGACGTCATCGTGTTCGCGCACGGCTGGACGTGCTGCATCGAATACTGGAATCCGCAGATCAACGCCCTGGCGGGGCGCTATCGCGTCATCGCCTACGACCAGCGCGGGCACGGCGAGAGCGAGCTGGGCAACGTCCCGCTCGGCACCGATCTGCTGGCCGACGACCTGTCGGCTGTGCTGGATGCCGTCCTGCGGCCCGGGCAGCGGGCCGTGCTGGTCGGGCACAGCCTGGGCGGCATGACGATCCAGGCGTGGGCCGCGCGGACCCGCGTCCCCGTCTCCGAGCGCGCGGCAGCCGTGGTGCTCACCAACACCGCGGCGGGGGACCTGATCGCCGAGACCACCGTCATTCCTCCGCTGCGGCGGCTGCCGTTGCCGCTGCGGCTGCCCATCGGCCGGGCCATCCTGGGTGCGCCGGGGCCATTCCCGCCGATCGCGCCGGTGCGGTGGGGGTTCCGTCGCGGGGTCATGACCCTCGCGTCGACCGGCGATGTCGCGGACTTCGCGTTCAACATCGTGCGGGCCTGTCCCGGGACGGTGCGGGCCCGCTTCGGCGTGCTGCTCGCGGCGCTCGAGCTGGGCCGCGCGGCGGCCGGGCTGACCGTACCGACCACCGTCATCGCGGGTGAGAACGACGATCTGACCCCGGTCGTGCAGGCCGAGCGCATTGCCGCGATGCTGACCGGGGCCGGCGTGCTCGACCGGTTCGTGGTCCTGCCCACCGGGCATCTGGGCAATCTGGAGGCCGTCGAGGCGTTCAATGCCGAGCTGTCCCGGGTGCTGGCCACCGCGTTCACCGCCCAGCGGGCCACCGCGTAGGTCCATCCATGGTAATCCGCTGTGCGCCAGCGGGTTACGGGCAGGTGCTTGCTGCTCTCGCGTCGAGTTGCCGTGTTCGTCCGATCGTTCGCAATTCGTTACGGGGGAATCGGTATCTGCCGCGGGATCGGCGGCGATGTGTATTGCACAGGGCCCGGCTGTTGTCAGGGGGATGAATGTTGTTGCGGCGGAGTGGGTATTCGACCTCGGCGAGCTGCAGTGCCGACCGGTCGCCGTGGGATGTCTCAAAGGCGACGATGTCTCCGACCGGTCGGTTGCTTGCTTGCACTAGCAAGCGCTGCGGTTAGCGCGGTAGTGTGCGATTGGACACAAAGGAGTGCTCATGCTGGCAAAGCTGCCCAGGTCGGTGACCGGATTACTCTCCGCCGCCGACGCGCTGACCGAGACCCAACGCGCGCAGCTGCGCATCCGGACCTATCGGACCGCTTCGCTCAATGCCGACCCCGCACCCGAGGTCGTGCCGGTCGTCACCGCCGACGGTGCGCGCCTGCGGGTGCACGCCTACGGGCCCGAGCACGGGGAGGTGATCGTGCTGATCCACGGCTGGTCGTGCTGCATCGAATACTGGAATCAGCAGATCAACGCCTTCTCCGGCGAATACCGCGTGATCGCCTACGATCAGCGCGGCCACGGCGAAAGTGGGCTCGGCACGCGGAAATTCGGCCCGGACCAGATGGCCGACGATCTGTCCGAGGTGCTCGACGCGGTGCTGCGGCCCGGGCAGCGGGCGGTCCTGGTCGGTCACAGCATGGGCGGCATGACAATTCAGGCCTGGGCGCAGCTCTACGCGGATCAGGTGGTCCGCCGGGCGTCCGCGGTGCTGCTGGCGACCACCGCCGCGCGGCAGATTCCGGCCCGTGCCAAGGTCATTCCGGTTCTCGGTGACTTCCTCCCGACGCCGGTATGGCTGGCGCAGACCGTATTCGGCGCCCCGGTGCCGCTGCCGGGCCTGGCTCCGGCGCGCATGCTGTTCAAATCGCGCATCATGAGCCCCGAGACCGACTCGGACCGTGCGGATTTCAGCCTGTCCATCGTCCGCTCCTGCCGCCCCGGGGTGCGCGGCGCGGTCGCCCGCGATCTCGCCACGCTCGACCTCGGTACCGCGGCGGCCAGCATCACGGTGCCCACCAGCGTGATCGCCGGTGCGCAGGACAAGCTGCTGCCTCCGGTGCATTCGCGCGAAATCGCCGATCTGCTCGCCGGATCCGGCCACCTGGACCGTTTCACGGTGCTGCCCACGGGCCACCTGGTGAACATCGAGGCGCCCCGGGAATTCAATGCCGAACTGCATCGCATGATTCGCCTCGCGCGTCGGCGCGGGGCGGTTGCCAGCTAGCTCACCGAGCTAGCCGCGGGGGAGGACGGCGACACGGCCGGTGTCGTGTCGCTCGCCAAGGCCGGTCAAGGGCGCCCGGTCTTGGCCCCGCCGCTGCTGTGTCTTCTGCCTCTTACGAGAACACCACCGTGCGGCGGCCGTGCACCAGGACCCGGCCCTCGAGATGCCAGCGCAGCCCGCGGGCCAGCACGACGCGCTCGATGTCGCGGCCCTGGCGGACCATGTCGCGGACCTCGTCGCCGTGGTCGATGCGGATGACGTCCTGCTCGATGATCGGTCCCGCGTCCAACTCGGCGGTCACGTAGTGGCAGGTGGCGCCGATCAGCTTCACGCCCCGGGCGAACGCCTGGTGATACGGGCGGGCGCCGACGAACGAGGGCAGGAAGCTGTGGTGGATGTTGATCACCCGGCCCGACCAGTGGCCGCACAGCTCGGGGGGCATCACCTGCATGAATCGGGCCAGTACCACCGCATCCGGGTCGTGGGCGTCGACCAGTTCGCGCACCTGCTCGAAGGCCGGGCCGCGCTCGGCGGGATCCTTCGGGAACGGCACGTGGTGGAACGGCACCCCGTGCGCCCGGGTCATCTCGCCCAGGTCCGGGTGGTTGCTGATCACCGCCTCGATCGTCGCGGGCAGCTCGCCGGAGGCGGCGCGGCCCAGCAGGTCGTGCAGGCAGTGACCGTCCCGGCTGACCAGCAGCACCGCGCGGCGCCGGGCACCGGAATCGAGCAGCTGCCATTCGGTCTCGGGTCCCAGCTCCGCGGCCACCTCGGCGAACCGGGCGCGCAACTCGTCCAGGCCGAACGGAACCGTCGAGGCCGTGATCGCCTGCCGGGTGAAGAACCAGCCGGAGTCGATGTCGGAGTGGTACCCGGCCTCCATGATCGAACCCCCGAAGCCCGCGATGAACGAGGTGATCCGGGCGATGATGCCCGGACGGTCCGGACATCCCAGGGTCAGCACGAATCGCCGGTCATCGGAAGCAACATTCATGCCGGACATCCTCCCAGGTGGCGGCGCTGCCGGTCCGAGGGGATGGGGACAATCGTCAGACGCCGTAGAACGACTCGCAGTAGCGGAACCCGCCGGTGATGCCGGGCTCGTAGGCGGTCAGCGTGCGGACCTGGAAGTGGGAAGCCCAGCCGAGCAGGCCGACCAGCGGCTCGTCGAGGGCGTCGGCGGCGCCGAGCGCGGCGTGCATCAGGCCCGCGCCGACGCCCGTACCCTGCCGCTCGGGCAGCACGCCGATCGGGCCCAGCGCCAGCACCGGAAACGGGCCCACACCCGCGCGGGTGAGGCACACGTGCCCGACCACGCGCTCGTGGTCCTGCGCCACCAGCGACAGCGTCGGCATCCAGCCGGAATCGCTGCGCAGCCGATGGACCAGCGCGACCTCGGGCGGATCGGCCGAGGCGTCCGGGACCTCCGGCCGCGGGTCGGTGCCGTTCGCGTATTCGAGGGCGAAGGCGGCCCGATGGACCGCGTCGATCGCGGGGATGTCGCCGGGCCGTTCACGGCGGATCAGCACGGTGGCACACCTTCCGGGGAGGCTGCGGCTCGAGGTAAGGACACCGCCGTCATACCGACCACAACGAGTGTGCGGGACGAGCCGACGACGACGCAACGACATTCGGTCCGGGCACCGCCGGTGTGCCACACTCTGTGCTCATGGCTGACGTGCTCACCCGTGCGGACGTGGCGGCGATGATCGACCACACCCTCCTGGCACCGACCGCGACCCCGGACGAGGTCGCCGCGACCATCGCCGAGGCCCGCGAGCTGGGCGTCTTCGCGGTGTGCCTGTCGCCCTCGATGCTTCCGGTCCGCGCGCCCGGACTGGTGGTGGCCACCGTGGCCGGATTCCCGTCGGGCAAGCATCACTCGCTGGTCAAGGGCAGCGAGGCGCGCCTGGCTGTGGATCAGGGCGCGGCCGAGGTCGACATGGTCATCGATGTCGGCGCGGCGCTGGCCGGGGACTACAACGCCGTGCTGTCCGACATCGTCACCGTGCGCGAGGCGATCGGGGATCGGGCGCTGCTGAAGGTGATCATCGAGGCGGCGGCCCTGACCGACGAGGCGATCGTCGAGGCCTGCCGCGCCGCCGAGCGCGCCGGGGCTGATTTCGTCAAGACCTCCACGGGATTTCACCCCGCCGGCGGCGCGAGCGTGCACGCCGTGCGGCTCATGGCGCAGACCGTCGGCGGGCGCCTGGGCATCAAGGCCAGCGGCGGCATCCGGACCGCCGAGGCCGCGGCGGAGCTGATCGGCGCGGGCGCGACCCGGCTCGGCCTCTCGGGCTCTCGCGCTGTGCTGCAAGGCTTTCCGGAGTAGTCGCCGGCTCAGCAGGTGGTCGGGACCGGGGCGTTGGGGTCGCCCTGCAGGGTGAACGCGCCGCCGGAGAGCTTCACGTCGATGCCGGTGTTGGTGATGCTCAGCTGCGTCGGGCGCATGTTCAGGGGGTAGCTCTGCAGGCCCTGGGACATCGTCTTGACGATGCCGGAGACCAGATCGGTGGGAACCCCGAAACCGAGCACGGCCGCGTTGGCGGCGTCGATCTGGATCTGGTTGCCCACGATGTGCGGCCGCAGCTGCAGATCGGCCAGGCCGCCGAGCACCTTCACATCCAGCGTGCCCGCGCCCGGATTCGACTGCACGCCCGAGACCGGCCCGTTGAGGGTCTGCGCGATGCCGTCGTCGCTCCAGACCACATCGGCGCTGGAACTGCCGACGGTGGCGTTGGCGCCCTGCTGGGTGATGTTGTTGAGTGTGGCGTGCACCTTCATGCCGACGGCGGGACCGAACTGCGCGTCGTCGCTGTCGACGGTGAGCGATCCGACCTTGTGATCGAGGCTGGTGATCAGCAACGGCTTCCAGCCGAAGTGCACGGAAACCTTGGAGCCCAGGCTCTTGTGGAGCTGGGTGGCAATGCAGTCCGAATAGTGTTTGCGCGCCCAGGATTCCAGCCCGGCCGCGGTACCCGCGATGGCCAGGACGATGACGAGTCCGACGATCAGCACGATCCGGCGCGCCCGCCCGCGCCGCGGCGCCGCTCCGATCCTGGTGTCTGGCATGGTCATGGCACCGATCCTTCCCGAACTTTCTGAGCTCGCTCTGTGGGATGGATGAAGATCCCGGCCGAAAGCGCGCCGGAATGACGTGTCTGGGATATATCGCCCCCAATGCTCGATTGTGGCATACCGCACATTTTCCCGGCGTAGCCTGAATCGCATGTCCAGGGAAGCGCGTGCCGCCGGCGACGGTGGCGGCGGCATGCGTAACCGTGGCGGGCCGCGGGCGCGGCGCCGATCGGATCTCGGCGGCCGGGAACGGGATCCAGAGCAATTGTGGTCGGTGCTGCGCGGGATCGCGGCGCGGCACGCCGGGTATTTCACCACCCGCGCGGTGGTCCGCGCGGAATGCGAGGATCTGATTCGCGGCGCGCTCGCCGATGGCACGGTGACCCGGGCCGGGGTGGGGCTCATGCGCCTGGCCGACTGGCCGGTGGGCCCGCTGGACGAGTACGCGATGTGGTCGGCGTGGTTCGACGGCGCGGCCGCGGTCTCGCATCACAGCGCGGCAGAGCTGCACGGGCTGGGCCGGCTGCGGCCGCGATTCGTGCACATGTCCGCGAGTATCGGGCGGTTGCCCAGCGCGCCGGGACTGGTGGTGGTGCGGCGGGCGCTGCGCCGCGAGGAGGTCGAATCGGCTGGGGCCTTCCTGGTCACGACGCCGGTGCGGACCGTGCTGGACCTGGCCGAATCGGGTATCGGGCAGATCGCGCTGGACGAGGTGGTCGCCGACGCGGTCGCCATCCGGCGCTGTGCGGGCGAGGCGATCCGCGTCGCGGCGGATTCGATGCCGTCCCATGTCGCGGCCCGGGTGCGCCGGTCGCTTGCCCGCGCCTGATCCCGCCGCGCTCTCGGCGCTGTTCCAGAGCCGGGTTATCGCAGCTGGACGCGAGGGACCACATGCTGGAGCGATGGGCTCTCAGGATCCGTTGGGGGACACCACATCCCAGGGGACCGACAGGACGCAGTCGCGCATCCGGCGTCGATAACGATGGACCGGGAAACCGTTCTCGCGCAACAATTTCGCCGCCTCTCGCCAGCGCACGCGCGGGCCGTACGGTGCCAGCGGGGCGGCGTGCGCCCAGGCGCGGTCGGCGGCGGTGAGCAGTGCGTGGATGGGTTCGCCGGGAATGTTGCGGTGTATCAACACCTTCGGCAGGCGTTCGGCGACGTCGGAGGGGCGGTCGACGGTGAACGGATCCCAGGCCAGCGTGAGCGAGCGCGGACCTGAACGATCCAGCAGCACCCAGGCGCAGCGGCGGCCCAGCTCGTCGCAGGTGCCCTCGATCAGCAGTCCGTCGGGCGCGAGGCCGCCCAGGATCGTCGACCACGACTGTCCCACAGCGTCTTCCGGGTACTGCCGCAGCACGTTGAACGCGCGCACCAGCACCGGGCGCAGTCCCGCGAGTTCGAAGCCGCCGCGTGCGAACCGCACCCCGTCCCGGCCGGGTACGACACGGCCGGGATCGATCTCCAGCCCGACCACCCGCACGTCGGGGCGCACCCGCCGCAGCCGCGTCGCCAGTTCCAGCGTCGTTACCGGACTGGCGCCGTAACCCAGGTCGACGACCAGCGGATCCGGGCTTTCCCGCAGCCGCGTGCGGACCAGCTCGTCGTGCATCAGCCAGCGGTCACTGCGCCGCAACCGGTTGATCCCGGTGGTCCCTCGGGTGATCGCGCCGACCGGTCTACCGGTGCCGTTCAGTCGGTCGGGTTCTGCTCGTCCAGCCATTGCTTGGTGAATTCGGCCTCGGCGCGCAGCAGATCGATGAAGTTGATGAGGATCAGTTGTTCCAGCCGCGGGCCCAGCAGCGGCATGGACACCTTGGCCGTCGGGGAGGAGCGCAGCGTGCAGCCGGTCTCGGTGGGGAACAGGTGCAGCTTGCCGCTCATCGTGCCGGTGGGCCCGGTCGGGATGGTGGCCGACATCTCGCCGACGACCTCGGGGCCGTATGGGCCGTACTTCTCGGTGCGGGTGATGACCATGTCCCTGCGCATCACCGTCTGGGCCAGGTCCGGCAGCAGGTGACGCGGCACCACGTGCTCGAGCTCCACCGCGACGCCGGTGTCGCCGGCCTCCAGCGCGACCACCTCATTGGGGGAGTACTCGCGCATCTTCGCCATCCGCGCGTCCCAGTAGGCGCGGTCCGACAGCGCCGAGTACACCTCCTTGGTGGTGTGCAGCGGGTAGCGGGCGGAGTAGTGGAGTCGGCGGGCCATGGGCGTAGGTTACTGGCCGCTCAGCGGTTTGCGATCCAGGTGCCGGTGAATTCCGCCTCATTTGTGAGGAGTTCCTGCAATCTCTCGGCAACCGCCTTCTCGATCTTCTTGCCGAAGAGCGGGATGGTGACCTCGACGCTGCCGTCCATCACCACCCGGGAGTGTGTTTGGTCACCTGTCAGGGTGACCGTGCCCTGCGCGGTGGCGGGAGCGTCCTGCACGTGGGCCTCGAAGACGCCGGACAGGCCGTTGTAGGTCTCGGTGCGCGGGATGATCAGGCCGCCGGGGCGCACCGAGGTGATCGCGGCGGGCAGCTCCTCGGCCGGAATGGTGTGCACGGTCGAGATCCGCAGCTGGTCCTCGCCGATCTTCTCGAACGACTCCAGGCGCGCACCCGGACCGCCGACCTCGGCGATGCGGTCCTTCCAATACTGCTCATCCGCCAGCGCCGCACGGACGGCGTCGGTCGAATATGCGTAGTTCGCAGTGAACGCGAGGGGTGTAGCCATGGTCGAACAGGCTACCGTTTGTGGCTGTGCGTACTTCTGAGGTGGTGCCGGGCGAGGGCGGCGAGCGCACGCTCGCCGCGGCCGAACTGCTGGCCGCAACCGGTGCGCGGGTGCGGAACTCGGTCCCGCTGGCCGGGCTGACGACGTTGCGGGTGGGTGGCCCGGCGACCGTCGCCGAGTGCACGAGCACCGAGTCTCTGGTGGCGACCGTGCGCGCGCTGGATGCCGCCGGGGTGCCGGTGCTGCTGCTGGCGGGCGGATCGAACCTGCTGATCGCCGACTCCGGATTCGACGGGGTCGTGGTGAGGATCACTACCGGTGCGGTCGAGCTCGGTGCGGATCGGGTGCTGGCCGAGGCGGGTGCGGACTGGGACGCGGTGGTGGCCGCGACCGTCGCCGCCGGGCTGGGCGGGCTGGAATGCCTGTCGGGCATACCGGGTTCGGCGGGCGCGACGCCGGTGCAGAACGTTGGAGCCTACGGCGTGGAGGTGGCGCAGCTGCTGCGGCGGGTGCGGCTGCTGGACCGGGCGTCCGGTGAAATCCACTGGGCCACACCGGACGAACTCGGATTCGGGTATCGCACCTCCGCGCTCAAGCACACCGACCGGGCCGTCGTGCTGGCCGTGGAATTCGCCCTGCATCCGGACGGGTCGAGCGCGCCCCTGAACTATCGCGAACTCGCCGCCACCCTCGATGCGGTCGAGGGGCAGACCCGTCCGGCCGCGCGGGTGCGCGAGGCGGTGCTGCGGCTGCGCGCCGGCAAGGGCATGGTGCTGGATCCCGAGGATCACGACACCTGGAGCGCGGGGTCCTTCTTCACGAACCCGGTCGTGCCCGCCGCACGGGTGGACGACGTGCGGTCGGCCATCGCCGCACAAGTGGGTGATGTCACAATCCCCACCTACCCGGCCGCCGAGGGGGTCAAGTTCTCCGCGGGCTGGCTGATCGAAAGGGCGGGATTCGGCAAGGGTTTCCCGGACCCGGACGCGCCCGCGCGGCTCTCGACAAAGCACACGCTGGCGCTGACGAATCGGGGCTCGGCCGGGGCCGCGGACCTGGTGGCGCTGGCCCGCACCGTGCGCGACGGCGTCGAGGAGCGATTCGGAATCAGCCTGGAACCCGAACCGGTGACGGTGGGCGTGACGATCTGACACCGCACTCTGCGAGTGGCGGCAACCACGGTCTTCGGCGGCCGGGGCGTCGCGGTTGCGCGGTACATTCGAGCTGGTGAGCATTCGAAGAGTCACCAGCCGCCGGGCCGCACTGGTCGGTATGGCTCAGCTGGCGGCCGCGGCGTTCGTGGCCGGATGTTCGAACGGCAGCGGCGGTGGCGGCGCGCCCGCGGCGGAGGGGCCGGTCGTGAAGGTCACCTTCGAGCCCGATGCAGGTAGCGCGGACGTCAACCCGATCACCCCGGTCTCGGTGCGGGTCGCGGACGGCACCATCGGCCAGGTCACGCTGACCAATGCCGCGGGCAAGCAGATCACCGGCACGCTCTCGGCGGACCGGACGAGTTTCCGGGTCACCGAGCCGCTCGGGTACGGCGCCAGCTACACCTGGGCAGGCACCGCGACCGGCACCGACAACAAGCCCGTCCCGATCGAGGGCACCTTCACCACGATCTCCCCGAAGAAGACCGTGCCCGCCACGATCAACATCGGCGACGGCCAGGAGGTCGGCATCGCCGCGCCGATCATCGTGCAGTTCAAGAGCCATGTGGCGAACAAGGCCGCCGCGGAGAAGGCGTTCACCGTCACCACGAATCCGCCCACCGAGGGCGGCTGGGCCTGGCTGCCGGACGACAACGGCTCGCGCGCGCACTGGCGCCCGAAGGAGTACTGGGCCCCCGGCACCACGGTCGATTTCGCGGCCGGGCTGTACGGGCTCGACCTGGGCGCGGGCGAGTACGGCGATTCGGATATGACCTCGTCGTTCAAGATCGGCCGCAGCCAGATCGTCAAGGGCGCCGCGGCCACCCATCGCGTGCAGGTGTATCGCGAGGGCACCGTGCTGTTCGACTTCCCGTGCAGTTACGGCGAGGGTAACGAGACGCGCAACGTGACGCGCTCGGGCATCCACGTGGTCACCGAGAAGTACGAGGACTTCACGATGTCGAATCCGCCCTTCTACACCAACGCTCGCGAGCGCTGGGCCGTACGCATCTCCAACAACGGCGAATTCATTCACGCCAACCCGATGTCGGCTGGCGCACAAGGCAATTCGAACGTCACCAACGGCTGCATCAACCTCAGCACCGAGAACGCGGAGGCATACTTTCCCACCGCCTTGTACGGGGATCCGGTCGAGGTGACCGGCACCCGGATCGCGCTGTCGGCCGCCGACGGCGACATCTACGACTGGACCATCGACTGGGACACCTGGACAACGATGTCGGCGTTGCACGGCGAGCCGGCGCCCGTCGTCTCGGCGACGCCCGTACCGCCGGGCCCGCCCAGCGGGAACTGAGCCGGGTCCCGGCGGTGCCGCCTCAGGCGGTGGTCTGCCGCTTCGGCAGCTTCCAGCCCGGGCGGGGGAAGTGGCAGGTGTATCCGTCCGGATAGCGCTCGAGGTAGTCCTGGTGCTCGGGTTCGGCCTGCCAGAATTCGCTCGCCGGAGTCACCTCGGTGACGACCTTTCCCGGCCACAGGCGCGAGTCCTCGACGTCGAGGATGGTCTCGTTCGCGACGCGCTGCTGGTCGGCATCGAGGTAGAAGATGGCCGATCGGTAGCTGGTCCCGATGTCGTTGCCCTGGCGATCCTTGGTCGTCGGGTCGTGGATCTGGAAGAAGAACTCCAGCAGAACCCGGTAGCTCGTCACGGCGGGGTCGTAGACGATCTCCACGGCCTCGGCGTGACCGGGGTGATTGCGGTAGGTGGGACGGTCGTTGAGCCCACCGGTGTAGCCGACCCGTGTCGATACCACTCCCGGTTGTTTGCGGATCAGATCCTGCATTCCCCAGAAGCATCCACCGGCCAGGATCGCGGTCTTCGTCTCGGACATACCTCTCCTTCGTCGACGGTCTTCCACATCCAGTGAACACCCCTTTTGACCGGGAAAGTCCCCGCCTACCCTGACGTCATACTTCGGTCATCCCTGTCGAGGGGAACCGTCAGCCGCTAGAGCCGACATCCGGCCGCTCGGATCATCCATTGGCGGGTTGTTCCGTCCGTGACCGGCAGGGTGGCGTCGCCGGCGAATCGGCCCGGAATCGAGGTGGTTCGGCATTCGCGCCCGCACCACCTCGGCGCAGCGGGAAGCTACGGGCGGAAGTCGTCCGCGTGGTCGACGGCCCACTCGGCGAACGATTGCGCCGGATGTCCGGTCACCTTCGCGACGATGGTCGAAATCGGCGCCGGGACACCGTCGTTTGCGGCCCACATCCGAATCAGGTTGTCGGCCAGGAATTCCGGCAGCCGCGCGGCGAGATCTGCGCGCGCCTGCTCGGGCGTGACCGTCTCGATCCGGATCGGGCGCCCGGTGGCCTCGCCGATGAGCTCGAATTGCCGTTGCAGGGGCAGGGATTCGGATCCGTAGAGGGTGAAGGCCTGGTGCGAGATGCCCGGTTCGGTGAGTGCGGTGACCGCGAGCGCGGCGATGTCCCGCTCGGGGACGGGGGCGGTGTGAGCGTTCGGATAGGGCAGGCGAACAACGCCTTCGGTGCGAATCTGCGCGCCCCACCACCACGGGATGTTGGTGGCGAAGATGCCCGGCCTGACAAAGGTCCAGTCCAGGCTCGAGCGTTCCAGGGCCAGCTCGACCGTCCGGTGCAGGCGGCCGATCGGGTTGTGCTCGGCATCGGGGCCCACCACCGACACCGACGACAGCAGGGCCACGTGCCGGACCCCGGCGGATTCGGCCGCCTTCACGAAGTCCGCGCCGCCGTCGAGCGTCGCGTACAGGAACACGGTGTCGGCGCCGGCCAGCGCCTCGGGCAGCGTCTCGGGCCGCTCGAGGTCCGCCACGGCGACCTGCACCCCGGAACCGAAGTCCGCCTTCGGATCCCTGCTGACGGCCCGGACCTGCTCACCGGCCGCCAGCAGACCCGTGACGACGTGGCGGCCCACGTTTCCGCGCGCGCCGAAGACAACAGCAACCATGATCGAGAACTCCTCACGAACTCGCACACCCAACGGGATGAACGGCACTGCGTTTGCGAGGTATTCCCGTGCGCGAGATTTCGCGCCTGTCCGCTGCGTGATCGGATGCTCGTCGAGCGGAATGCCCGGCGTGGTACGCGATCAGCTCCGGCGGGCGAAGCGGCCGGGCCCGGCCTGGTCGCGCGGCTTGACCACGATGGTGTCCAGGTCGACGTGCGGCGGGCGGCTCGCGACGAACCCGATGATCTCGGCGATGTCCTGCGCGACAAGCGGATCGATACCCTCGTAGACTTTCGCGGCGCGCTCGGCGTCGCCGCCGAAGCGGACCAGCGAGAATTCGGTTTCGACCGCGCCGGGCGCGATTTCGGTGAGGCGGACCGGCTGTCCGAGCAGCTCGCCGCGCAGCGTCCGGTGCAGCACGCCCTGCGCGTGCTTGGCCGAGGTGTAGCCCGCGCCGTTGTCGTAGGTCTCCATCGCGGCCACCGAGGTGACGGTGACGATCAGCCCGTCGCCCGACGCGATCAGCTTCGGCAGCAGCCCCCTGGTCACCCGCAGCGTGCCCAGCACATTGGTTTCCCACA
Source organism: Nocardia sp. GP40 (assembly GCF_050434125.1). NCBI lineage: Bacteria > Bacillati > Actinomycetota > Actinomycetes > Mycobacteriales > Nocardiaceae > Nocardia > Nocardia sp. GP40. Next base: position 239,095 of record NZ_JBNPVW010000016.1, read on the forward strand.
TCCAGCGCCAGTCGTCCAGGTCGGCCTCGGCCACCGGCGCCAGCCCCTTGGCCCCGCCGGCGTTGTTGATCAGCACCTCGGCGGATTCGATCGCATCGCAGAACGCGCGTACCGACTCCTCGTCGGTCACGTCCAGCGCCAGCGCGGTGCCGCCGATCTCCTGCGCCAGCTTCTCGAGCCGATCGACCCGCCGCGCCCCCACGACGACGTGATACCCCTGTTCGGCCAGTTCGCGGGCGGTGGCCTCGCCTATCCCCGAACTGGCCCCGGTCACGACGGCGGTACGAGTACTCATGCCTCCACCTCGCTGGCGCTCGGCTCCGGCACGAGCACTCTTGTGGCTGTGTTGTTTGACCGCTCGCTGCGCTCGCTCATGGGCGTAGCTTAGGTGCCCCGGTCCGCCCGGACGGCGCTCGGCCCGTGTCGCGGGGCCGCCGCGCTCGGCCCGCGACCGCCCCGGGACGGGTTGCGATGGCGAGCATTCCGGCGGCCTGGGGGTAGACGAGGTAGTGCAGCGGTTGGGTCAGGGGCATGGACAGGGTCATGGAGACGGCATAGCTCGCCAGGAGTGCGGCCGTCGCGGCCGCGGTGGGGCGCGAGCGTATGCCGGTGAGCAGGGCGATGGCGAGACCGGATTCGGCGATCGTCGCGGCGACCGCGAGAGGCAGGGCGAATCCGCCGGGCAGGAATGCGGTCACCTGACGCGTGTACGAGACGAAGTGCGCGAAGTCGCCCCATGCCACGCCCGGACTGCCGGGCCCGCCGAGCAGGCCGAAACGGTCGGCGAGCACGGCCAGGAACTCGAGACCGACCACGACTCGCACGGCGACGATCGGCCACCGCCGGTATCCGGACGCCGCCACCACCGTGAACAGAGTCAGGAGCACCAGTCCGAGCGCGTCGGTACCGGGCGAGCGATGCCACCACACGGCATTGGCGAGCGACCACGCCGCCTGACCGATGAGCGTGAGCAGGAACAGCGTGGATGTGGAACGCTTCATGCCCGGAAGGAGGGGCGGGCCGGCGGCGGCGTTCCACGGCGAGAAGTGACATGGATCTCGGGAACCTTCCGGACCGTCGGCCGATCCTTCGATGTGTGCGATACCCATTGAACGAAGGGGCGCTGATGTCCGGACCACCCGAGGACCGGGATCCGCGCCGGATCGATCCGGATCGGCTGGCGGATCTGGTCCGGGCCGCGCAGCGGGGCGACATGCTGGCCGTCGACGAGCTGCTGACGGCGATCACGCCCTACGTGCGTGCGCTGTGCGGCCCGATCGCGCTCGATCTGGGCCCGGATGCGGTGCAGGAGACGCTGATTGCGGTCTTCGGCCACCTGCGCCGGCTGCGCGATCCGCGGGCGCTGTTCGGCTGGGTGCGCGTCATCGCGGTGCGGGAGGCGGTGAAGGTGGCGCGGAGCCGGCCGGTTGCCGCCGAGCTGCCGGAGCTGCCCGCCCCGGGCGATGTCGAGCTGGCCGTCGATGTGGCGGACGTGCTGCGCCGGCTCAGCCCGCAGCATCGCGCGATTCTGGTGCTGCGCGACCTGGAGGGGCTGGACGAGCAGCACGCCGCGCGGCTGCTCGAGGTTCCGGTGGGAACGGTGAAGTCGCGACTGGCGCGGGCGCGCGCCAGCTTTCGGAGGGAGTGGCGGGCATGAGCGAGTCGATGCGGTGGCCGGCGGCCGACTTCGATCCCGTCCGGAGGCTGCGCGTGATCGCCGCGGCGGCGCCCGGCGGGCATCTGCACGAGGCGGTGCTCGACGCCGCGCCGGATCGGGTGTGGGCGGTGATGTCCGATCTGGAGGGTGAGCTCCCGCGGTGGCTGTTCGCCGATATCGCCTCGGCGCGTTACCTTCCCGATCGCGCGGGCTCGGCCCGGCGGCTGCTGGTTCGCGGTCGTTCGGGGCTGCGGGCGCGCTTCACGGTGGTGCTGGAACCCGGATGGTGCCTGATGCAGAGCCGGTTCCTGCTGGGCGGCATGGCCGTGGTTCCCGAGGCCGCCGGCACGCGGGTCGCGGTGCTGGGCGGGTTCCGCGGCGCGCTGCGGCCGCTCGGTCCGGTTGCGCGGGCGTTCGCCGGACACAACGATGCCGCCGCGATCGGGCGTCTCACCGGCCGAATCGACTCGGCGACCTGATCAGCGGCGGCGGGTTAGTGGGCTCGCGGTGCGCGAGCCCACGGGGCTACGTGAGGTGGTAACCGGCGCCGAGCGCCGCGAGCGCGTCGTCGTTCGTCAGTCCACGGCGCTTGCACAGGCAGTGGCTGCCTTCGAGGACGAATCCGAGGCCGTCGCAGGGATAGAAACCGCGTGCGTCCAGAACCGCGAATCGGACCGTGTGATCGACGTCTGGGAGGGGCGGGGAGAATTCGTACCAATTCGCCATCAGCGGGTGGCCGTCTTCGCCGTGTGGCGCGCCCGGCATCAGCCGCGCCCGGCCATCGGTTTGCTGAGCGATCATCATCAGTGCCTTTTCTTGTGTTATCTGTTCGAGATTGGCTCGCGTACCTATCGTCCACCAGAGTCTCGGGGGGGACTGCCTGCACCGTTGGGAAGGTGCGTTCCGGTGGGCACCTGCCGTCCTCGACATAATGACAATCGGATCGTCCCGGGCGTGCGTTAGCAACATCTGCCGGTTCTTCCGAACATTGGGTAAACAGCTGGGTCGGCAAGTCCCGGTGGTGATCACGGGACGGGCGCCGGGATTGGAGCGATCGCGGACCTGTGCGTCCGAAGTTGAGAATTATTTGAGCCGGACATCATTCGATGTTCATATTTCCGCCGGTCGATATCGAGTGCTGATGATCTTGTCGTGCAATCGATATCGAGCGTTCCCGGCGCTCGGTCGCGGGGATCTCGTGGATTCGGCTACGGCTGTCCCGTCAACTTCCGGCGGGTGCGGGGCGGGGTCGAGCCGGGCAGGGTGGCGAGGATGTCGGCGAGTGTGGTGGTGGTGAGGCTGGCGCGCCACGCCTCGTGCGCCTCGGCCATCTTGATCGCGAGAATGCACGGGGTGCGGCACATGTCGGCGGGCAGCGCGCCGCGACCCTGCTGCCGGATCTCCCGGCATTCGTAGGGCGCCGAGGCGCCGTCCACCGCCTCGACGATGTCCAGCAGCGTGATCTCCGCGGCGGGCCGGGCCAGCCGGAATCCGCCGCGCGGGCCCGTCGTCGCGGCCAGTACGCCGGCCCGTACGAGTGACTGCAACTGCTTGGCGAGGTAGGCCGCCGGGATGTCGAAGTACTGCGCGAGCTGCGCCGCGGACGCGGTCGCCCCCGGTTCGAGCTGCGCCAGCGTCGAGGCGCAGTGCAGCAGCCATTCGGTACTCGAGGGCAGCTTCATGTCCCGCATTCTATCTTGGATATTGCGGATCTATTTAGTCCGAGATACCGTGGGGGGAACCCGATGAGCGGAGGAACGATGCAGTCTCGCGTGATGATCAGCAAGCAGGATCCGGCCAGCTACCAGGCGCTGGTCGCGTTCTCGCAGGCCGCGGAGCAGGGTGCCGCGGCCGCGGGAATCGACCCGCTCCTGGTCGAGCTGGTGAAGCTGCGCACGTCGCAGATCAACGGATGCGCGTTCTGCCTCAGGATGCACACGCGCGACGCGCTGGCGAAGGGCGAGCAGCCCGATCGGATCGCGGTCCTGCCGGCCTGGGCCGAAACCGGCTACTTCTCGGCGGTCGAGCGGGCGGCGCTGCGGCTGACGGAGTCGATCACGCTGGTGGCGGACGGTCACGTCAGCGACGAGGACTACGCCGCCGCGGCCGCCGATCTCACCGAGCAGCAGATCGCGGCGATCGCGTGGCTGACCACTGTGATGAACGCGTTCAATCGGGTGGCCATCACCAGCCGCTACAAGGTCGCCCCGGCCTGATGCGGGTCAGCGGTTGAACAGGACGAACGGCGCCGCGACGACAGCGGCCGTGGCGATGGCCGCGGCGAACCACAGCGGCTCGCGGCGCCGGAACGCCTGAATCGACAGGGAGATCGGAACCAGCCCGAACACAACGAAATTCGAGTATTGGTCGACGACCAGGTACAGGGCGCAGACGATCAGCGCGACGAACGAGAGCGAGTTGCGCGCCCAGAGTTGCGCGGCGGCGGCCTCCCGGGCCGGGGCCGGGGTGACCCAGGGGGCGGGAATCGTCCCGGCGGGGATGACGTCGTCGGTCCAGCCGTAGCCGTCCCAGCGGCGCTTGACCTGGGTGTCGGCGGGGTCGACGTACCAGCCCGGCGCCATGAACTGCTCGCGTGCGGTGTCCGGGGTGCTGCTCATTTCCGATGCCTCTTTCTCGTCGCTGATCTGCTCGTCTCGCACGGGATTTCGCGCCTCGCGAGGTAGTGAAGCCGCCCGTTCTTGGCAACTTCTTATGAACCGCTCGAGGCGGGGCCGCAACGGGCAGCGGCTAGCCTCGCGGTATGGCTATTCGGGAAGTGATCAGTGCGGACGGAACCGGCATCGTCTACCGGGTGAGCGGGCCGGACGGCGGGCGGCCGCTGGTGCTGCTGCACGGCTGGGCCGGGAACCTGCGGAACTGGGGTGTGGCCGCAGACGAGCTGGCGCGGCGATTCCGGGTGATCGCGGTGGATCTGCGCGGGCACGGATACTCCGATGCGCCCGAAACCGGATACGACGACCCGAAGAACTGGGCCGCCGACGTCGCGGCCGTGCTGGCCGGTGAGGGCATCGAGACCGGCGCGGTGCTGCTGGGCTGGTCGTACGGCGGCATCGTGCTCAGCGACTATCTCGCCGCCTACGGCACCGGCGCCGTCGCGGGCGCGATCTACTGCAGCTCCCAGGCCGGCATCGGCCGCGACGTGCCCGGCTCGGAACCCGGCCCGGCCATGCAGCAGGCCATCCCGGACGTGTTCGAGGAGTCGGCGGGCAAGGCCATGCGCGGCTTCGCCGCGTTCGGCAATGCCAACACCGGCCACGCCCGCGACAAGGGCGCCGACGCCCAGCGCCTGTACGGCGGCAGCCTGTCCACCCCGCCCCGGGTTCGCAAGGCCCTGTTCTACCGCACCACCGACAACACCCCGATGCTCCGCACCCTGGATGTACCGGTCCTGGTCCTGCACGGCACCGCCGACCCGGTCGTCCCGATCGCCAACGGCGAGTACATCGCCGAGGCCGCCCCCGACGTCCGCACCTCCTACTGGCCGGACTCCCAGCACGGCCTGTTCATCGAGGACCCGGCTCGCTTCGCCACCGAGGTCGCCGCCTTCATCGACACCCTCGACTGAACCCGTCGGTTCCCATCGCCGCCCCCTCCGATTCGGAGGCGGTAGCGGCTAACCTGATAACGCAGGGAGGCGTGACCGGGTCGGACGGAAGGTGGTGGAGGGTCGTGGCACATCTGATGGCCGCCTATGACGACGTGAATCACGAGGCGGCTCTCAAGTACGCGGTGCAGCACGTCGAGGGTCGGAGTGCTGAAGTCATCGAGGGGCGGATCGTACTGGTGTCACCGATGTGGGACCACGAGCGGATTATCGCGCGAATTCGGCGACAGCTGGACGCGCGGGTCGATGAGCTCAACTGTCTGACGGGGTCCGGCAATCTGGATCTGCCGGGGTCCCCGAACTGGTACGTCCCGGATCTCGCGGTGATCCCCGAGGAACTCGCCGACGGTACGGGTGCGTTGGTGCCCGGCCAGACACTGCTGGTGGTCGAGGTGACCTCGGATTCCACAGCGGATAATGATCGCTCCGCCAAGCGCAAGCGGTACGCGCAATACGGCGCCCCGCTCTACCTGCTGGTGGATCGCCAGGACCGAACGTGGACGCTGTATGCGCACCCACACGATCTGGGATATGGAAAGACCGACGGCCCGTACCCGTTCGGCGATCCGATTTCACTCCCGGATCCTTTCGCGCTCACCATCGACACCACCGCATTCTGAACGCGTAGGAGCGGCTTACGGCTGTTCGAGTGTGTCGAACGGGATCGTCATCTCGATGGGGTCGTCGAGGAGCAGTACACGGCGGTGGACGGTGTGCACGAGGTAGCGCGTGCGGTTCGCAGTCCCGGATCCAGACATCGGGGTAACGGACGTTCAACCGGCGATCCGTGGCCGGGGATTCAGCGTCGGCGAACCGTGCGGCAACGTCGGAATCGACCATCATGCACGGCCCGCCGGGACGGCGTGCGGCCTCGAACAGCCCGGCCACCCGGCGGACCACCCGGCTGTGCAGTGGCTTCTGGGCCATCATCCGCACGATGAGCCCGTTGACGATCTCGATGTCGCCGAGTTCGTCCGCCTTATCGCAGAGCGGCGCCGAGCGGGCCAACACCCGGGCGGACGGTGTTGTGACGGCTCTCACTTCGTGGTCCGGGTCGCATCGGTGGGGTGCGCGGCCCGTGCACACTGGAGGGGTGGTGAGTTCTCGTTCGGATGTCCGGCCCCATCGGATCGCGGTGGTATCGGTGCATACCTCGCCACTGGCGCAACCGGGCACCGGGGACGCGGGCGGCATGAACGTCTACGTGCTGCAGACCGCGATTCAGCTGGCTCGCCGCGGCGTCGAGGTGGAGATCTTCACCCGTGCCACCTCCTCCGCCGACGAGCCGGTGGTCGAGGCCGCGCCGGGCGTGCTCGTGCGGCACGTCGTCGCCGGACCGTTCGAGGGACTGGACAAGCACGAACTGCCGACTCAGCTGTGTCCGTTCGCGGCCGAGGTGCTGCGGCAGGAGGCCCGGCAGCTGCCCGGGTACTACGACCTCATCCACTCCCACTACTGGCTCTCGGGCCAGGTCGGCTGGCTCGCGCGTGACCGCTGGCGGGTGCCGCAGGTGCACACCGCGCACACCCTGGCCGCGGTCAAGAACGCCTACCTTGCCGAGGGCGACACCCCCGAGCCCGCCGCCCGCGAGATCGGCGAGAAGCAGCTCGTCGACGAGGCCGACCGGCTCGTCGCCAACACCGGCGAGGAGGCCCGCCAGCTGGTCGAGCTCTACGGCGCCGATCCCGAACGCATCGACGTCGTGCTGCCCGGTGCCGATCTGGCGCGCTACCGTCCCGGCGATCGCGCCGCGGCCCGCGCCGAGCTGGGCATTGCCCCGCACGAGCAGGTCGTCGCGTTCGTCGGCCGGATCCAGCCGCTCAAGGCCCCCGACGTGCTGGTGCACGCCGCCGCGCAGGTGTTGCGCACCGAGCCGGAACGGGCGCTGCGGGTGCTGATCGTGGGTGGCCCGTCCGGCACCGGCCTGGACCGCCCCGACGCGCTCATCGAACTCGCCGCCTCCCTCGGCATCGCAGACCGGGTGACCTTCCTGCCCCCGCAGGCACCCTCCCGGCTGGTGCAGGTGTACCGCGCCGCGGATGTGGTCGCGGTGCCCAGCTACAACGAATCGTTCGGCCTGGTCGCGATCGAGGCCCAGGCCAGCGGCACGCCGGTGCTCGCCGCACAGGTGGGCGGCCTGGGAACCGCTGTGCGCGACGGGGTTTCGGGCCTGCTGGTGCCCGGTCACCGCACCGACGAATGGGCCGCGTCGCTGCGCACGATGCTCGACGACCCGGCCCGCCTGCACGCGATGGGCCGCGCGGCGAGCGCGCACGCGGCCAACTTCTCCTGGGAACACACCGCCGAGGGCCTGCTGGACAGCTACTCCGAGGCGCTCGCGGGCCGCCTCGGCATGCGCTCGCGGCTGGCGGGTACGTTGCTCAGCGAGAGCAATCAGGCCAGGTCGCGGGCGCTGTGGCGGCGCCGGATGGGAGTGGTGCGCAGGTGATCGAGCAGACCGCACAGCTGATCGAGGAGACGCTGCGCGATCGGGAGGTCGAGTACACGCGCGAGGGCGAGAACACGTTCGTCGTGGTGCTGCCCGGCGAGCGCAAGCTGAAGACCACCGTCATGCTGACCGTCGGCAAGCACGGCGTGCGCCACGAATGCTTCGTCTGCCGCAAACCGGACGAGAACTTCGAGGGCGTCTACAAATTCCTGCTGCGCCGCAATCGCCGCCTCTACGGCGCGGCCTACACCCTGGACCGGGTCGGCGACATCTACCTGGTCGGCCGCATCGCGACCCACACGGTCACGCCCGATGAGCTGGACACCGTCTTCGGCCAGATCCTCGAGGCCGTGGACGCGGACTTCAACGTCCTGCTCGAGCTCGGCTTCGCCGAATCCATTCGCCGCGAATGGAAATGGAGAGTGTCCCGCGGCGAATCGCTGAAGAACCTGCGCGCCTTCGAGCATCTCGTCGAGGCCGAGGACTCCTGACCGGCTCGCTCACGCCGAGCAGTGCCGTGTCGACAGCCCAAGTACGGGTGGTGAACTCGTATCAGCCGAGGCTGCCGAGCTATGGATCTTCCTGTAGCGCTGCGACTTTCGGTTGATGAGGTGTCGCCGATCGAAAGAGGCCGCGGAGAGCTTCCGGCGCCGGTAGCGGCCGGAAACGCTCGCTGCTGGACGAGCCGCCGCCGATCTCCCCGCTGACCCCGGACCGACCGCAGCTCCGGGCACCCGGATCCTGATCCACTCGGACGGCCGGTCGAGTGCGCGGCGGGGGACACCCGACCCGGCGGTGCGGGTCGCGGCGATCCGATCGACAATGGCCCGATGGAGCTGAGCGATGCGCTGCGGACGACGGGTGCGGTCCGCGAATTCACCGACGAGCCGGTCGCGGACCAGACGGTCTACGACATTCTCGAGACCGCCCGCTTCGCGCCCAGCGGCGGCAACCGCCAGGGCTGGCGGACGATCGTGGTCAAGGATCCGCAGGTGCGGCTGGCCCTGCGGGATCTGTACCTGAACGGCTGGGACGAATATCTGGCGCTGGGCAAGGCGGGCCTGGTGCCGTGGGCCCCGATCACCGATCGCGAGGCCGAGCAGGTCGCGTTGCGCGAGGCGGGCACCCTGCCGCGGGGCGATTTCGCCGAGCGGTTGCACGAGGTGCCGGTGATGATCGCGGTCCTGGCCGACCTGCGCGTGCTCGCGGCGGTCGATCGGGATTTCGACCGGTACACCCTGGTCGGCGGCGCCTCGATCTACCCGTTCGTCTGGAGCGTGCTGCTCGCCGCGCGCGAGCACGGCCTCGCCGGCGTGCCGACCACGATGCTCACCCGCAGCGAGCCGCAGGCCCGCGAGGTGCTGGGCGTGCCGGACACCTACGCGGTCGCGGGTTTGCTGATCCTGGGGCATCCTGTGCGCCGGCCCAAGCGCCTGCGCCGCGCCGAGGTCGAGGACTTCACCACCCTCGACCGTTTTGACGGCCCGGAATTCACCGCCTGATCCGGGGCCACGAATGCCGCAACGTGGGCGGCGACCGACCTGCCGCATCGTGGGCGGTGACCGATCTGTTGGAGGCGATGGGCCCCATGCTCGTCGCGTGGCGGTGGGTCGCAGCCCGCTGCTTGCACGGGGGAACTTCCGAACGGCGGGACGGGGTGCGGCGCCGGGTGCGAGGATGCGGGCGTGACGGTTTTGGCGTTGGACATCGGGGCGACGAAGCTTGCGGCGGGGATTGTGGACGAGGGGTGGCAGGTGCGGGACGTGCGGGTGGCCGCGGTGCCGCGCGCGGGGGTCTGGGAGGTGTGCCGTGAGCTGCTGCGGAAGGTGGCCGCGCCGGAGCGGGTGCGCGCGGTCGGCATCGGGTCCGCGGGGCCGGTGGATGTGCCGCGAGGGATCGCGCTGCCGCTGAACATCCCCGAGTGGAAGTCCGGATTTCCGATCGTGGACTCGGTGCGAGAGCTGTTTCCGGACGCGGTGATCCGGTTCGCGCACGATGGGGCCTGCCTGGCGCTGGCCGAACATCACATCGGGGGGCTGCGCGGGGTACGCGACGGGCTGGCGATGACCGTCTCGTCGGGGATCGGCGGCGGATTCCTCGAGGACGGCCGGGTCGCGGTGGGCCGCACCGGAAATGCCGGTCACGTCGGGCACATCGTGGTCCCCGGATCGCGGGATCGCTGCGGCTGCGGCGGCATCGGGTGCGTCGAGGCGGTCGCCAGCGGCATGTCGTCGGTGCGCTGGGCGCGCGCCCAGGGCTGGACCGGCGAGTCGGGCATCGAGCTGGCACGGGCCGCGCACACGGGGGAGCCGATCGCGCTGGCCGCCCTCGAACGGGCCGGAACCGCACTGGGACAGGCGATTTCCTCCGCGGCGGCGCTGCTGGACATCGACCGCGTGATCATCGGCGGCGGATTCTCCGAATCCGGTGAGCCGCTGTGGAATCCGATGCGCGCCGCGATCGCCGAACACGCCCGCCTCGGCTTCCTGCGCGAGATCCAGGTGCTGCCCTCGCGAATTCACAACGGCGCCACCCTCGTCGGCGCGGGCGTGCTGGCGGCCGGGCACGCCGCCGCCGACGAGTACGACTGAGCATCGCCGTGTCGGTCGGTGCCACGCGGCCGCATACGGACGGTCGTCGACGCTCGAGGGCGTGCCCTCGTCGATTTCGGCCGGCAAACCGATTACGTTCGATCTCGTGTCTGTCGAATACGTGCCGGGTGATGTGGTCTTCGTGCCGAGCGGGCCGTTCCAGGGCAGCTGCGGGGTAGTGCGGGAGATCGACGCGCACAGCTCGCAGATATGGCTGGACCTCTCGATGGGCTGGCAGCGTACCCACCGGGTCGCGGTGGATTTCGACGAGATCGAGCTGGCCTGACCGCGCCCGATCGAGTGCGGGCCCGGGCACGGCCTTATCCGCATCGTGGAATGATGGCCCTCATGACGTACACCCTCGTGCTGCTGCGCCACGGCGAGAGCGAATGGAATGCCCTGAACCTGTTCACCGGCTGGGTGGACGTGCACCTCACCGAGAAGGGCACGGCCGAGGGCAAGCGCGCCGGCGAGCTGCTGGCCGAGCATAAGATCCTGCCCGATATCGTGTTCACCTCGCTGCTGCGCCGCGCCATCGGCACCGCCAACCTGGCGCTGGACGCCGCGGATCGGCACTGGATTCCGGTCGTGCGCGACTGGCGGCTCAACGAGCGCCACTACGGCGCGCTGCAGGGCAAGAACAAGGCCGAGATCCGTGACAAGTACGGCGACGAGCAGTTCATGCTGTGGCGCCGCAGTTACGACACCCCGCCCCCGCCGATCGAGGCGGGCACCGAGTACAGCCAGGACGGCGACCCGCGCTACGCCGATATCGCCGCGCCCGCCACCGAGTGCCTGCAGGACGTCGTGGCCCGCATGGTGCCGTACTGGGAGTCGACGATCTCCAAGGAGCTGCTGACCGGGAAGACGGTTCTGGTTGCCGCGCACGGTAATTCGCTGCGCGCGCTGGTCAAGCACCTGGAGGGGATCTCGGACGACGACATCGCCGGGCTGAACATCCCGACGGGAATCCCGCTGCGCTACGAGCTGGACGAGAACCTGCGTCCGGTCGGGCCGGGGGAGTACCTGGATCCCGAGGCGGCCGCCGCCGGAGCCGCCGCCGTCGCCAACCAGGGCGGCAAGTAGATCTCACACGGGAAGCGGAATGCAGCCTCGGTTCGAGATGGTCCCCGACCGGCCCGGACGCGAGGTTGCGTTCGAGCCGCTCCTGGACGAACTGCTGCCGCTCTTCTGTCCCGGCTGGGAGATGCCGCAGACCGAGGAGGGCGGGAGCCGATTCCATCGTTGCAGCCGGTCCACGAGGCCATCGTCGAGTATGTGCGCACCGGGACCCCGGCCGAAAAAGTTGGCGCGACGATGGCCTGGTACTGCGCGTATCCGAACGGGCGCCACTCCTCCCGGGAGGACCTCGCGGACGAGAACGTCCAGGCCGCCCTCGCTGACCTGCGCCGACAATATCGCGCCGCCTGTCTCGCCGCGTTTCTCGCCTCCGACGACCCCGATGACCGCCGGGACCTCTCGTTCGGGTTCACTCTCGACCCCGCCGCGTACCCCCCGGAGGATCGACCGGCATTGCTCCGGGCACGGCAGATCGTCACGGCGGACCCGGAGCGCTATGCCCGGATACTCGCAACCGCGCCGCGGCAGCCGAACGAGTGAGACCCGCCGAGGCGATTCCCGGCGGTGCGGGTCCCGCGCGACTCGCGGCAAAACGCCAAATACTGTGAACTTCCTCTTGTCTACGGAACCGTAGCTATCACATTGCTGCTCGCTTCGATCCGGCTTCGCCTGCGCGCGTTCGGTATCGGGTTATCCCTGGTGGTGACCGATTGATGGGGGCTGCGACCGAATAGTTGCGGGCCTCGGATCGATCCGCCCGGCCGATGAGAGGCTGAGAAAGTGCAAGACTTTCGTTGCAGTTGGTGTAACCGGCGGTTTGAAACTTACTCATCGGTAGATAGACTCCCGGACGTTCGACCATTTCGAGAGGTGGATCACGTCCGATGAAGTACGCGTTGCGGGCCACAGTCACGGCTGTCGCCGCCACCATCACCCTTCCGTTTCTCCCGGGCACGGCCGCCGCGGCGCCCGCGGTCACCGGCCCCGACGGAGGCCCCGCCGGCGCGGCCTGGACGGCCACTGAGGACGGCCCGCAGCAATACCCGAACATCCACATCGACTGGGACGTGCCGATCCGGATGAGCGACGGCGCCGTCCTGAAGGGCAACGTGTACCGCCCCGCCGATGCCATCGGGCGGCCCGTCGACGTGCGCACGCCCGCCATCGTCAACATGACCCCGTACACCAAGCTGGTCTCGGCCATCGCCGACCAGGCCGGATCGATTCCGGGCCTGTCCGACGCGCTGCTGCATCTGTTCCAGCAGATCGACATGTCGGGCACCCCGCTGTCCGGGCTCACCGATTTCACCCGGGCATTCGGCGGCGGCGAGCTGCGCAACTTCAGCGTGGACCGGCAGCTGATCCGGAGCGGTTACACGCAGGTAGTCGTGGACGTGCGCGGAACCGGCTTCTCCCAGGGTGACTGGGACATCTTGCGCGGGCGTGAGCAGCAGGACACCGTCGAGGTGATCGACTGGGCGTCTCGGCAGCCGTGGTCCGACGGCAAGGTCGGCATGAACGGCCTCTCCTACTCGGGCATCAACCAGGTGCAGGCCGCGGAGAAGCACCCGCCCGCGCTGAAGGCGATCTTCCCGGTCGTGCCCGGCAGCGACCTGATCGACGATGTGCTCGCGCCCGGCGGCGGCTTCGGCTTCAACTTCATTCCGCTGTGGCTCAGCGCGGTCAACGGCCTCAAGTGGGTACCGGACCTGAAGTCGCTGGCCACCGGGAACTTCGACGCCAAGTGGCTCACCGATCGCGCGGCGGACCCGCTCACCTATATGGACGTGCTGGCCAACGCCTACACCCAGCCGCGGATACAGGATCTGGATCCCCGGTTGCAGCGGATGCTGACCGACATGTCGTCGGATCGGAAGCAGTGGATGGGCGATCCGGGCCGGATCACGATTCCGACGTTCGTCGTCGGTGGCTGGCACGACCTGTTCACCTACTCCGAATCCAAGATCTACAACCAGGTTTCGGTGCCGCCCGGCCAGAAGCAGCTGTTCATGGGCAACACCTATCACGTCACCTCCGGCAACGAGACCGGTAAGCCGGGCCTGCCGCCGCGCCTGGACGTGTTGCAGCGCGCGTGGTTCGACAAGTGGCTCAAGGGAATCGACAACGGCATCGACCGGTACGGCCCGGTTACGCTGCGCCAGCAGGGCGGCGGCTGGATCACCCAGGGTGGCTTCGGCGCCACCGCCCCGGCCGAGGAGGCCTCGAAGTATCGCCGGATGTACCTGTCCGCCAACCGAAGTGGCACCGCGAACAGCGTCTACGACGGTTCGCTGACCGGCGGACCGAACGGTGATACCGCGAGCCTGACCGTCGCGCCGGGCCTGAGCACGGTGTGCTCCAACGACGCCGCCCAGGCCACCACGGGTGTGCTGGCGGTCATCAATGCCTGCGGGAGCGATTCGCGGATCGCCGAGACCAACGCGCTGACCTTCACCAGCGCGCCGGTGCCGGGCGCGACCACGATCTCCGGCCCGATCGCGGTGCACCTCAACACCGTTCAGGACGCCGCCGACGGCTACTGGACCGTGACGGTGAACGACGTTGCGCCCGACGGGCGGTCGACCGTGCTGACCTCCGGTCAGCTGATGGCCTCGCTGCGGCAGATCGACGACGCGCACAGCACCCGTTCGGCCAACGGCGATTACACCGATCCGCGCGCCTACGTCTCGCTGGACAAGCGCCAGCCGACGGTGCCGGGCCGGCCGACCATCCTCGACATCGCGCTGTCGGGCACGCAGGCGGTACTGCAGCCGGGCCACCGCCTGCGCGTGGATGTGTTCGCGGGCAACTTCCCCAAGGGCCTGCCGATCCTGCCGATGCTGGTGGACACGGGGTTGAAGCCCGAGCACGTGCGGCTGGACCCGAATCGCCCGAGCTTCGTGAACCTGCCGGTCACGGGCGAGCCGGGCTGGTGAACCAGCTGAACTGAGTCGTACCTCACGCGGCGGTGAAAGTGCGATAACGGTCACAACAATCGGGCATGATGACCAGTAGTTCACGCGGGTTTCGCGCATTCTCCAGATCCGCGGTGCCACAACGAAATGTCCTCGCGCGATCGTCTTGATCGTTCGGCAGTAGCTCGGCTCGGCGCCGTGGCCAGGCCGGTAGAACTTTGTGTAAACGCCGGGCTAACGCCGCCATAATGTCCTGCGACCTGCGTGAAACTTCGCCGTCCGCTGCTCGCGCGGGTCCTGCGCGATCGTACGATTCATCTGTGAGTGGAGCGCAGCGGAACGAACCATCGGTGCCGCGCGCCACGCGCACGACGTTGCAGGGCATCGGCGAGGCGGCGTCCACGTCGATGCCGAGCGCTAGCGAGGTATCGGTGTGAGTGGAGCGCAGCGGAACGAGCCATCAGCGCTGCGTGGTGCACGCACGTCGATGCCGAGCGCCAGCGAGGTATCGGCGTGAGTGCTCCACAGGTCGTTTTGCTGGCGGTTCTCGCGGCCGTGGTCGGACTGGCGGTGGGCGGCCTGCTCATCCCGTACATGAACGCCCGCCAGGCGCAGCGGCGCGAGGCCGAGAACGGCCTGACGATGTCCCAGGTGCTCGACCTGATCGTGCTCACGTCCGAGAGCGGAATCGCGGTCGTCGACGAATACCGCGACGTAGTGCTGGTCAATCCGCGCGCCGAGGAATTGGGCGTGGTGCGCAACCGGCTGCTCGACGAGCGGGCCTGGGCCGCGGTGGAGAAGGTCATCGCCCGCGGCGAGGACGTCGATTTCGATCTGACGCTGAAGAATCCGGTGCCCGGGCGCGGCCGCATCGCGGTGCGCGGGGTGGCGCGCCCGCTCTCGCGCGGGGATTCCAATTTCGTGGTGCTGTTCGCCGACGACGACTCGGAAACCGCGCGCATGGAGGCCACCCGCCGCGATTTCGTCGCGAATGTCAGCCACGAGCTCAAAACTCCCGTCGGCGCGATGAGCCTGCTCGCCGAGGCGATGCTGGAATCGGCCGACGATCCGGATTCGGTGCGACATTTCGGAAATCGGCTGCTGGCCGAGTCCGGGCGCATGGGCAAGATGGTGACCGAGCTGATCGCGCTGTCGCGGCTGCAGGGCGCGGAGAAGCTGCCGCAACTCGACGCCGTCGAGGTCGACGTCGTGGTCCACGCGGCGATCGAGCGCTCGCGCACCGCCGCCGAGGCCGCAGGCATCACGGTGAGCACCGACACCAACAGTGGCCTGGAAATACTGGGCGACGAAACCCTGCTGGTGACGGCGCTGTCGAATCTGGTGGAGAACGCCATCAACTACTCCCCGCGCGGCTCGCACGTGTCGCTGAGTCGCTCGGTGCGCAACGGCTATGTCAATATCGCGGTGACCGACCGCGGCATCGGCATCGCCAAGGAGGATCAGGAACGGGTATTCGAGCGCTTTTTCCGCGCCGACAAGGCCCGTTCGCGCGCCACCGGCGGTACCGGGCTCGGACTGGCTATCGTCAAGCATGTCGCCGCAAACCACAACGGAGAGATCACCCTGTGGAGCAAACTGGGCACGGGTTCGACGTTCACGCTGCGCATTCCCGCCGTGGAGGCTGAGGACCAGAACGCCGCCGGCGCCGCCCCGAGCGCCGCGGTGGACAAGAAAACACCCCCCGGAACTCCGGTGGGCAAGAAGGAAACCGGCCCGCGCCCCACGACGGGGCGGGCCAGACCCAATGGTGTGGAGGCAACCCGATGACGAGTGTGCTGATCGTCGAGGACGAGGAGTCGCTGGCCGATCCGCTCGCCTTTTTGCTGCGCAAGGAGGGATTCGAGGTCACCGTCGTGGGCGACGGACCCTCCGCCCTGGCCGAATTCGACCGCTCCGGCGCGGACATCGTGCTGCTGGACCTCATGCTGCCCGGAATGAGCGGCACCGACGTCTGCAAGCAGCTGCGCATCCGCAGCAGCGTCCCGGTGATCATGGTCACCGCTCGCGACAGCGAAATCGATAAGGTGGTCGGGCTCGAGCTCGGCGCCGACGACTATGTCACCAAGCCGTATTCGTCCCGGGAGCTGATCGCGCGCATCCGTGCGGTGCTGCGCCGCGGGGCGGGCGAGGAAATGGACGGCTCGGGCGAGAACGCGGTTCTCGAGGCCGGTCCGGTGCGCATGGACGTGGACCGCCACACCGTGCAGGTCAACGGCAAGGCGGTGACCTTGCCGCTCAAGGAATTCGATCTGCTGGAGTACCTGCTGCGCAATTCGGGCCGGGTGCTGACCCGTGGCCAGCTCATCGACAGGGTGTGGGGCGCGGACTACGTCGGCGACACCAAAACCCTTGACGTGCACGTCAAGCGGCTGCGCTCGAAGATCGAGATGGATCCGGCCAAGCCGGAACATCTTGTGACGGTGCGCGGCCTGGGCTACAAGCTCGAGGCATAGGACCCCAGAAGCACATCACCCGCCGTACCGAGACCACTCGGAACGGCGGGTGATTGCGTACTGCGGGTAGGTTTTTCATGCGGACCGTGACAACTGATCTTGTGAGCACATGGGTAACTCACCGGGTACGGGCCCACCGTGCGCGGGCCGTCAACCGCCGGCCCGACGAGCAAATCTCCCGGCAAGCAACGACACGCTGAAGTCGCGGGGAGGCGGTTAGGTGAGGTGCGTCCAGACGGTGCCGAGCTGCGGCAGCTGGGTAGGCGAGAGGTGGAACCAGCCGAAGTCGTCGTGCTGCATGCAGTCGGCGAACGGACCCGCGGGGAACGTGCCCTTGCAGTAGACGGGGTGGTCGAGGCCGTAGATGCTCGCGAGCACCTGCTTGTGGTTGGCCTGGGCGGTGGCCGCTGCGGGGGTGTTGTACAGGACGAAGTCGGCGGTGGCGTCGTTGTAGTCCTTGTAATCGTCGGCCTGGGCGGACGGGGCCACCGCCAGCGCGGCGGCGGCGGTGATCAAGGCTGTTGTAATGAATGTTTTCCTCATCATGGCGGTTTTGTATAACAGCGTTAGATGAAGTGCGCATGGCGAGCGGGTGACCTGACGGTGTGGGCGCCCCGCATACCTCAGGCGTCCGGCGCGCTGGCCTTGCTCTCCGCGACGACCGTCGCCGGATGCACCGCGATCAGCCCGAGCCCCTCGCGGCGCTTGCAGTGCCGGGCCAGCTCGTCGTAGGCCGGTTGGCCGATCAGCTCGATCAGTTCGGGGGCATAAGACTGCCACACCGGCCGCGTGCCGACGTGCGCGTCCGGTGAACCGCTGCAGTACCACTTCAGGTCCTCGCCGCCGGGCCCCCAGCCGCGACGGTCGTATTCGGTGATCGTGGTCCGCAGGATCTGCACGCCGTCGGGCCGGTCCACCCAGTCCTGGGTGCGGCGGATCGGCAGCTGCCAGCACACCTCGGGCTTCACGGTGAGCGGCTCCAGGCCCGTGCGCAGCGCCATCGAATGCAGCGCGCAGCCGATGCCACCCTCGAATCCGGGACGGTTGAGGAAGATGCAGGCGCCGTCGTAGCGCCGGGTGCGCAGGGCGGGCTCGTCGTCGAGCTCGTCTTCCTCGAGATACAACTTCTTGCGCACCTTGCCCTCGGCGTCGGTGGCCTCGCCCATCAGCTGCCAGTCCTGGGGTGTGAGCATTTTCACAGCCTTCTGCAGCTTCTTGCGATCGTCGTCGTCGCAGAGGAAGGCGCCGTGCGAGCAGCAGCCGTCGTCGGGGCGGCCCTCGATGATGCCCTGACAGGCGGGGGTGCCGAAGACGCAGGTCCAGCGGGACAGCAGCCAGGTCAGGTCGGCGGCGATCGTGTGCTCGTCGTTCGCCGGATCGACGAATTCGATCCACTCGCGAGGGAAGTCGAGATCGACCTCGGGAGTGGGATTGATCTTCGCCGCTGGTCGCAGCCCCGTCGGGGCCGATGCGGAAGCTCCTGCCGTCACAAACCCCAAGTCTATTGCTCGTGCCGCCGCCGCGGCCGCCCGAGTCGGAACTATTCCAACGCGCCACTGTCCCACCCAGTACCGTGTTCATGTGCGGCTCGGTGTGCTCGATGTGGGAAGTAATACCGTCCACCTGCTCGTGGTGGACGCGCATCGCGGTGGACACCCGATGCCGATGAGCTCGACCAAAGCGACGCTGCGGCTGTCGGAGAACATGGATTCCGAGGGGCGCATCACCTCCGACGGCGCCTCCCGGCTCATCGCCAATGTCGCCGAATTCGCCAGCATCGCAAAGACTTCCGGCTGTGTGCAGCTGATGCCGTTTGCCACCTCGGCGGTGCGCGAGGCCACCAATTCCGAGTCGGTGCTGGCGCAGGTGCGCCGCGAGACGGGCGTCGAGCTGCGGGTGCTGTCGGGGGTCGACGAGGCGCGACTGACCTTCCTGGCGGTGCGCCGCTGGTACGGCTGGAGCGCCGGGCGCATCCTCAATCTCGACATCGGCGGCGGCTCGCTCGAGCTCAGCAACGGGGCCGACGAGGCGCCCGATGTAGCGATCTCACTGCAGCTGGGCGCAGGCCGGTTGACGCGGGAGTGGCTGCGCGAGGATCCGCCGGGCAAGCGCCGGGTGGCCGTGCTGCGCGACTGGCTCGATGCCGAAATGGTGCAGGCGGCCAAGAAGCTGCTCGAGCCGGGCCGCCCGGATCTGGCGGTGGGCACCTCCAAGACCTTCCGCTCGCTGGCCCGTCTCACCGGCGCCGCCCCCTCCGCGGCAGGGCCGCGGGAACGGCGTATTCTCACCAGTTCCGGTCTGCGGCAGCTGATTGCGTTCATCTCCCGAATGACGGCCGCCGACCGGGCAGAATTGGAGGGCGTGAGCTCCGACCGGTCCCAGCAGCTGGTGGCCGGCGCACTGGTCGCGGAGGCGAGCATGCGGGCGTTATCGCTGGACACTCTCGAGATTTGCCCCTGGGCGCTGCGGGAGGGACTGATCCTGCGCAAACTTGATACCGACCTGGACAGCGACTCCTCGACCGGGAACGGCCGGTTCGAGGGTGTGCCGGGCCCGACGGAAACGGTTTCGCAATGAGTGAAGATTCGACTCAGCTCTCGGTCGCCGAGCTGCTGGCCCGCAACGGTCAGGGCGCGCCCGCGTCCGGCGGCGGCCGGCGGCGGCGCAGCGGGCGTGGCATCGCGGTCAACGAACTCACCGGCGACATGCCGCAGGTTCGCGCGGGCGGTGGGTCCGCGCACGCGGCGCCCGATCACGACGAAGCTGCCGCGCACGATCCGGACGGTGGGTTCGGGTATGCGGCGCCGTCCGATTATGCGGCGGAGCCCGATTATTCGCCGCTGTCCGGTCCGATCGCCTTCTATAACCCGCTGGCGCCGAGTTCACAATCCATCTCGGACGCACCGTCGTTCGACTATCAGCCGCCCGATTACGGAGCGCAGAACTATGGGCAGCCGTATCCGGCGGAGGCACCGGAGCCCGAGCGGAACGGCTGGGCTCCGCCGGGCGGTCCCGATCTCGGCCGCGGCGACCCGTTCGCCAGCCCGAACGGGGTGCAGCCCACCACCGGCGGTCGCCGGGCGCGTCGCGAGCTAGCGGAATCGCTTGCTGGACGGGACGATTCGGACGATTCGTTCGCGCCGCCGGAATCGGCCGCGCCGGCGCCCGGTGGCCGTCGGCGCCGGCCCGACGCCGAGGACGAGAGCACCGAGGTCCGTCCGTTCGGCGGGGCGTTCCCGGCCGATCCGTCCGCCCTGGCCACGACGGCCTGGTCGCCGAACGGACCCGCGCCGGATCCGATGGCACCGCCGCGCCGCGACCGAGCCCCCGAGCCTCCCGCGCGCGGCGAACCGGCGATGCCCCCGCGGCGCAACGGCGCCGACGGCCCGCCCCCGCAGGGCCTACCCGCCTGGTCGGCGCGCCGCAGACCCGGGCCGGACTTCCCGCCGCAACAGGACTTCCCGCCGCCGGATCGCAACGGGGCCCCGCCCGACCGCAACGGCGCCGAGCCCGGCGCCACGGTCGCATGGTCGCTGGCCAGTCGCGATCAGCAACTGCTCTCGGGGCCCACGCTCGCCGGAGATATGCTGCGCGACGAGGCCGAGCGCGACAGCCGCCGCGGCCCGGGCCGCCCCTCGAATCGCGCCGATCGACGCGACAACCGCCCGGTGGCCGATCTGCTGGCCGTCGACGTGCACGGTGCCACCGAGATCTATCCGACGGTCCGGCCCGACGAGGATGACGATCTCGACTACGACGAGGACGACCTCCTCGAATTCGACGACGAGGACGACGAGGACGACTACGAGGACGAACGCCCGTCCCGCCGCGCACGCTCGCGCCCGGCGCGCAGCTCCGCGCTCGGCGCCCGCAGCAAGGCCCTGCTCAGCGGCGGCGATCGGCCGCAGTGGCTCAGCTTCGGCGGCGGTTCGGACGCCACGGGCAAGCGGCAGTGGCTGGTCCTGGGCGGCCAGGTCGTCGGCGCCGCGGTGGCCGGGATGCTGCTGTTCAAGGGCTTCGAGAAGATGTGGGACGTGCTGCCGTTCGTCGCGCTGGCGCTGGCGGTGGTAGTGATCCTGGGCCTGGTGGCGCTGGTGCGCGTGCTGCGACGGACCGACGATCTGTACAGCACCGTGATCGCCGTCATCGTCGGCATCTTTGTGACGCTCGGACCGCTGGCCTTCCTACTCAGCACCAACTGAGCCGGGAGGGGACACGTGGGGAAGATCGGCAAGGCGGGGCGCGAGATCCGGGTCGGTTTGTCCACGGCCTCGGTCTATCCGGAGAATACCGAGGCGGCGTTCCGCTATGCGGCCGAAACCGGTTACGACGGTGTGGAATTGATGGTCTGGGCCGAGCCGGCCAGTCAGAGCATCGCGACCGTGCAGACCTATGCGCGGCGCTACGGCATGCCGGTGCTCGCCGTGCACGCGCCGTGCCTGCTCATCTCGCAGCGGGTGTGGGGCGCGGACCCGGCCGCCAAACTCGAGCGCAGCGTGCGCACCGCGGAGGCCCTGGATGCCGAGACGGTGGTCGTGCATCCGCCGTTCCGCTGGCAGCGTCGCTACGCCGAGGGTTTCCCCACGCAGGTCGCCGAGCTGGAGGCGAGCAGCTCGGTGGTGGTGGCGGTGGAGAACATGTTCCCGATGCGCGCGGACACCCTGTTCGGCCGCGGCGGGGGCGCGGCGCGACGCTTGGAGCGGCGCGGCGGCCCGGGCCTGGCGGTGACGGCGTTCAGCCCGTCCTACGATCCGACCGATACCGGATTCCGGCATTACACCCTCGATCTGTCGCACACCGCGACGGCCGGGATGGATCCCGTCGCCCTGGCCGCCCGCATGGGCCAGGGCCTGGCACACCTGCACCTGGCCGACGGCCGGGGCGCCGCGCACGACGAGCACCTGATCCCCGGCGAGGGCTCGCAGCCGTGCGCGCAGATCTGTGCATCCCTGGCGCGCAACGGTTTTCGTGGTCACGTCGTCATCGAGGTGAACACCCAGAACGCCCGCACCACCCCCGATCGCGCCGCGATGCTGCACCGCGCCCTGACCTTCGCGCGCACCCACCTCAACCATTCGGAACCGGCGTCGTCCCCGGAGCCCACCGGCGCCCGCCGGAGCTGACGGCCCGTCCTCGGCTCGATTCTGCTCATCCGGGCCCGAGCCGCGTTATCCCGGCGTGCTCGGCGATGGTGTGTTCGTCACACCGGGTGCGGGAATCCGGGTGGAGTCGGTGACACTTATACGCTGTACGAGCTAATCGGGGGCGTCGGCAGAAGAGGAGCCGCGGTGACGGAGCTGGCCATGGATGCGGAGCGGGCGAACGCGGAACACGACGGCGTGGATTCCGGCGACGCACCCTTCTCCCGGGTGTGCGCGACGACCGAACTGCCCAGCGATGATCCGGCCGTCGGCCGCTACGCGGGCGTTATCGCCCCGATCTGGACCATCGGCAAGAAGCTGCACGGAGGCACCATGGTTGCCACCACCGCCGCGGCCGCCACCCGCCGGTTGCGGCAGGTCGCGCCCGAGCTGACCGACATGCTGCCCATCGCCGCAAGCACCGATTTCCTGGGCGCGCCCGATCCCGGGGAGGTCGAGTACGAGGTGCGCGTCCGCAAGACGGGCCGCCAGATCTGCCTGGTCGACTCCAGCCTGATCCAGGGCGGGCGCACCCTGGTGCACACCGCGCTCACCTTCGGCCACCTCGACGACGCGGCGCCGGTCTACAACGCCGACCGGTTCCCGGACATGCCCGCCGAACCGCCCGCCGACGCCATGTTCTACACGCCGGACTCGCCGATGGCCCGCCTGGTGCACGTCTCGCAGGGCGCGTCGCTGGCCATCGACCGCGACTGGGCCCGGTTCCTGGACGGTGAGACGGGCGAGCCGCGGCTGCGCCTGTGGCTCCGCCCGCGGGCCGCGGACGAGCGGGACCCCGATGTCGCCGCCTACTTCGCGATGATGGCCGGGGATATAAGCCCGCCGGTGTCGGCGAATCTGGGCAGCTTCGGCTGGGCGCCGACGATCCAGCTGACGACCTATCTGCGCCGCCGCCCCGCCCCCGGCTGGCTGCGGGTCATCGCGACCGCGCAGACCATCGGTGAGCGGATGTTCGACGAGGACCAGCTGGTGCTGGACTCCACCGGCGCGGTCGTGGCGCAGTCGCGTCAGCTCGCGCTGATTCCCCAGCGGCGCTGAACCGGTCGTTTCGCGCTTCCCGCCCGCGGTTAGCCTTGGACCCTATGACGAAGATTGCGGTGATCGGTGGCGGACGAATCGGCGAGGCGTTGCTCGCCGGGCTGCTCGAAGCCGGGCGGGCCGGCCAGGATCTGGTCGCCGTCGAGATGATGTCCGCGCGCGCGGAATTCCTGCGCGAGCGCCTGGGCATCCGGGTCACCGACAGCGTCGCCGGGGCCGCGGCGGGCTCGGATCTCGTGGTCATCGCCGTGAAGCCCAGCGATGTCGATGCGGTGCTCACCGAGCTGAGCAAGGCCGAACTCGACGATCGCGAGCGGGTGCTGGTGTCGCTGGCCGCCGGGATCACGCTGGCCCGCCTCGAGGCCAAGCTGCCCGCCGGGTTCCCGGTGGTGCGGGTCATGCCGAACACGCCGATGCTGGTGGGCCAGGGCATGAGCGCGATCGCGCCGGGCCGCCACGCGAATGCCGTGCAGCTCGAGCAGGTGGCTCGGATGCTGGACGCGGTCGGCAAGGTGGTCACGGTCGCCGAGTCCCAGATGGACGCGGTGACCGCGGTCTCTGGGTCGGGTCCGGCGTATTTCTTCCTGGTCGTCGAGGCCATGGTCGAGGCTGGTGTCGGGCTCGGGCTGAGCCGCGACGTGGCCACCCAGCTGGTGGTCCAGACGATGCTGGGCTCGGCGGCGCTGCTCGAGGACTCGGGGCAGGACGCGGCCGAGCTGCGGGCCGCGGTCACCTCGCCGGCCGGTACCACCGCGGCCGCGGTGCGCGTGCTCGAGCGTGGCGGCGTGCGCTCCGCGTTCATCGAGGGTCTGCACGCGGCCAAGGACCGTTCGGCGGAACTCGCCTGAAAATTTAACGCCACGCGACCTATTGCTGACCGGGCGGTTATCTGTCCGGCAAATCCGATTTCTCACACCCGTCGCAGCAATCCCACTGGTCCCGCTAAGCTTCAAGGAGCACGTGCGTGTCTGTTCCGCCGGTGGGGAAGCCGGCGGCGCGGACGTGCCGAAGGTCGGTGACGCAATGATGTCTGGAAACAGCTCTGCGAGTACGGGTCCCGCTATCGGTGGAGGCACACAGTTCCTCACCGTTGCCGAGGTAGCGAATCTGATGCGGGTATCCAAGATGACGGTGTATCGATTGGTTCATTCGGGCGAGCTGCCCGCGGTACGCGTGGGCAGATCGTTCCGCGTGCACGCCAAGGCCGTGCACGACTATCTGCAAACGTCGTACTTCGACGCGGGGTAGTTTCCCGTCGTGCGCCTGCCGTCCCCGGTGACCGATCGGGGCGGCGGCGCACAGCAGCGTCAAGCCCCGATGTCGTCCAATGTGCCGGTCGCGGCCGGGGCGTGGTCCCCGTTTCGTTCGCCCGCTATTGGCCCGGTACGATGAATCACCGTCGTGTTCGCCTGCCGGTGCCCTTGTGTGCGCGGCATCGGGGGAGCGCGGGGGCCGCGCAGCGGGTGGCAGGCTTGCCGAGCGACCCGAAGACGATAGGCGTACGTAAACCGGCGTGCGCGCCGAGCAGAGAGAGAACGCGAGGAACAACCCTATGGGTTCTGTGATCAAGAAGCGCCGTAAGCGGATGTCCAAGAAGAAGCACCGCAAGCTGCTTCGTCGCACGCGCGTGCAGCGCAGGAAACTCGGCAAGTAAGCCGCCGTCGCGGCGCGGCGCGGCGCACGTCCTCGTCGTGGCGCGGCAGGTGCCGTCGCCGCCACGCGTGCGGACCGGGCCGCTGCGAGTTAGCCGAGAGCCCGTCACCAACAGGTGGCGGGCTTTTTCGTTTCGGGCGGCATAAGTCATCGTTAGATCTGGGTAAATAACGTCGGTGCTCCGCGGGGCACCCAGTACCCTGGTACGCGGGACAGGCAAACGGGGGGCTAGGTGGGATCCGGGTTGTGAACGAATTTACATGCGCACCATCGTCACGGCACCCCTGGCGTAAGACGACGCCCGAAATCAGCGAGAGGTCGTCGTGAATCACGCGCCCAAGGTGGTGCTTGTCACCGGCGCGAGCCGGTTCTTCGGCGGCAACGTGGCGGCCGCACTGGCGGCCGACCCCACCGTCGAGCGGATCATCGCGGTCGATGCCCGGATGCCCAGCCGGGAGCTGAGTCAGCGCCTGGGCCGCGCCGAATTCGTCCGGGCCGATATCCGGAATCCGTTGATACGCAAGGTCGTCGACGGTAACGAGGTCGATACGGTCATTCATCCGGCGGTGCTGTCGCGGCCGCCGAGCCACGGCGGGCGCGCGGCGATGAAGGACTTCAACGTGCTCGGCGCGATGCAGCTGCTCGCGGTCTGTCAGAAATCCCCGAGCGTGCGGCGCGTGGTGGTGCGCTCGTCCTCGGCGGTGTACGGCTGCGGTCCGAAGGACCCCGCGAAATTCACCGAGGAAATGAGCGCGCGCACACCACCGCGCGGTTGGTTTGCTCGCGACATGATCGAAATGGAGGGTTATGTCCGCGGGCTGGCCCGCCGTCGCCCGGATATTGCCACGGCGATTCTCCGATTTCCGCCGATCGTCGGGCCCCTGCTGGCCGGGCGTGGCGTGCAGTATTTCCGATCACCGGTGACGCCGACTATTCTCGGACGCGATCCCCGTTTGCAACTGCTGCATGAGGAGGATTCGATCGCCGCGCTGGTCCATGCCGCGCTCGGTGCGCCCGGTGGCACGTTCAACGTCGCGGGTGACGGTGCGCTGGCGCTGTCGCAGGCTATCCGCCGCGCCGGGCGCGTCGAGGCGCCCATTCCGTTCGCGCTGTTCCACACTCTCGGCCGCAGCCTCATGGGGCCGGTGATGCGAGAATTCCTTTCCGAACAGATCGACTACTTCCATTTCGGTTGCGGCCTGGACACCACCCGGATGCGTGCGGAACTCGGATTCTCGCCGCGCTGGACCACGGTGCAGGCGTTCGACGACTTCGTTGGGGGCGCAGCGTTGCGGCCCGTCATCGATCCCCGGTGGATCGACGCTGCAGAGACACGACTTCTCGGCCTCGTCGGGGCCGGATCGGGAGCACACCAATGAATGACGTGGCCAAGGTAATCCAGCTACACGAGATCGACTTCGAGACTCGGCAGCGGCCCACGCCGCGGCAGTGGCCCGGCCGGGCCGCGCTCGGCCAGGTCACCTCGCTGACCGATCGACTTGCCGAGGCCGTCCCGTCGCAGCCGCGTGGCCTGGGAGACCTGGTGCGCGACACCCTCGCCGAGGGCATCCGCGGCACCGCCGAGTTCGCGCGGCGGCGGATCACCGGCGACTATCAGGTGGACGAGTTCGGACTCGACGAGCACCTGCTGGAATCGGTCCTGCTGCCGATTCTGCGGCCGCTGGCGGACCTGTGGTTTCGGGTGGAGGTCAACGGCATCGAGCGGCTGCCCGAGGCTGGCGGCGCCCTGATCGTGGCCAACCATGCGGGCGTGGTGCCGCTGGACGGGCTGATGCTGCAGCTGGCCGTGCACGATCGGCACGCCAAGCAGCGGGTGGTGCGGCTGCTGGCCGCGGACCTGGTCTTCGAGACGCCGGTGCTGGGCGGACTGGCCCGCAAGGCCGGGCACACGCTGGCCTGCCCCGCCGATGCCGAACGGCTGCTGCGCTCGGGCGAGCTGACCGGGGTGTTCCCCGAGGGGTACAAGGGAGTCGGCAAGCCGTATTCCGAGCGCTACAAGCTGCAGCGGTTCGGCCGGGGCGGCTTCGTCTCGGCGGCGGTCCGGAGCGGGGTGCCGATCATTCCGTGCTCGATCGTCGGCTCGGAGGAGATCTACCCCAAGCTCGCGAATCTCGGACCGCTGGCGCGGCTGCTGGGGCTGCCGTATTTCCCGGTCACGCCGCTGTTCCCGCATCTGGGGCCGCTCGGGGCGGTCCCGCTGCCGTCCAAGTGGTACATCGAATTCGGCGAGCCCATCTCGACCAGCGCCTACGCGCCCGAGGACGCCGAGGACGCGATGATGATGTTCGAGATCACCGATCAGGTGCGCGAGACCATCCAGCAGACCCTCTACAAGCTGCTGACCAAGCGCCGCAACCCGTTCACGGGCTAGCTGTCCATGTCATACCGGCGGCGTGCCCGGGGCATCCCGGCACGCGTGTGCCGGGATGCCGGTGCACCGAGGGGTTCGCGGCACACGCACGCCGGAACGGTCAGTTCAGTCGTGTGAGTCACGCTTGCGAGTCAGGACTGCGGCCGCCGCCCCACCGGCCGCCCCCAGCGCCAGCGCCGTCGGCACGCCGATCTTGGCGGCCTTGCGGCCGGTGCGGAAGTCGCGGATCTCCCAGCCGCGGTTCTTGGCGACCTCGCGCAGGTCCGAATCGGGGTTGATGGCCACGGCCGTACCGGTCAGCGACAGCATCGGCACGTCGTTGTGGCTGTCGGAATAGGCCGTGCAGCGCTTGAGGTTCAGGCCCTCGCGGATGGCCAGCGTGCGGACCGCGTGCGCCTTGCCGAGGCCGTGCAACACGTCGCCGACCAGGCGGCCGGTGAACACGCCGTCCTCGCTCTCGGCCACCGTGCCCAGCGCGCCGGTGAGGCCGAGACGCTTGGCGATCACCTGCGCCAGCTCGACCGGGGTGGCGGTGACCAGCCACACCTGCTGGCCCGCGTCCAGGTGCATCTGCGCCAGCGCCCGGGTGCCCGGCCAGATCTTGTCGGCGATGATCTCGTCGTAGATCTCCTCGCCCAGTTCGGCCAGCTCGGCGGTGGAGCGGCCGGCGATGAAGGACAGCGCCTTCTCCTTGCCGCTGGCCATATCGCCCTTGCTCTCCTTGCCGGTGACCCGGAATTTCACCTGTTTCCAGGCCATATCCATCAGATCCGAGGTCTTGAAGTATTTGCGCGCGGCCAGGCCGCGGGCGAAATGCACGATCGAGGCGCCCTGCACCATCGTGTTGTCGACGTCGAAGAAGGCGGCCGCGGTCAGGTCGCGGGGCGGGCGAGCATGTGGCGGGGTATCCGAATCCTCCTGTGCGGCATCGGATTCGGCCAATTCGGCATCGTGCAGCGCGAGGGCGGCATCGGCGCTGGCCTCACCCGCGAGGTTGGCGCGCAGCTCCTCCTCGCTGGGCCCGAAGGGGCTGCGGGTGATGCGAGTGAGCTGGTCGGACAGGCCGTGACCCCACCGTGCCGGGAATTCGCCGAATCTGCCCGCGATGAAGCCCGTCCTCGCATCTTTCGATCGTTCCGGCACCGCTAACCTCCGCCCGTTCGCGCGAACAATCCAACAGTAACCGAGGGGTATGACGATGCGTGCGTTTCGTCGACGACCCGGATCGGCCCGTCAGCGGCCGAGATCCTGGCGCAGCCGGGGCTCGTCGACGTCGAAATAGCTGTGCTCGCGCCCGTCGAGCAGCACCACCGGCAGGCGATCGCCGTACTCCGCGCGCAGGCCCGGATCGGTGGCCGCGGCCTGGTCCACATCCACCGTGCCCGGCTCGATGCCGTAATCCGCGCAGATCACCCGCAACTGCTCCAGCGCGACGGTGCACAGGCCGCACCCCGCCCGAGTGAGTAGCGTCACGGCATGTCCTTGACTCATGATCCCCATTAAAGCCGCCCCGGGGAACGGGGCCGCGATCGAGAACCCGTGGGACGAACGTTCTTCGGCGCGTTGTGTGGAAACTCTCAGGCGGTTGCGGGTTGAATGGCATCCGCGGCCCCTGTGAGAGTGACTGAATTCACCGACTTTGTGCAGGGCTTCACAAGCGGTTACGGTGGTGGCACGCAAGCCGCCTGCTTCCGGCAGCGGAAGCACTCATAAGCCCGATGAACGCCCCATGGCGCTGGTACCCGGCGCAGACGGCGGACAAGCGATACCGGATACCTACCCCCGGCCGGACGAGGAGCCGAACGACGTGACAGAGCACCATGAGACGCCCGATGGCGTCTCCGGCAGGGCTCTGCGGTCGAACGCCCCGTCCCGGGATATCCAAACCAAGGACATTCCGCAGGCGACGGTCGCCCGGCTGGCGACCTATCTCCGCGTTCTCGCCGTGCTCGCCGACGAGGGTGTGCTCATCGTATCGAGTGAGGAACTGGCTGTCGCGGCGGGTGTCGGTTCCGCGAAGCTACGCAAGGATCTGTCGTTCCTGGGCCCCAACGGTGTGCGCGGCGTCGGCTACGACGTGGCCAAGCTGTACGCCCGCATCGAGGACGTGCTCGGGCTCTCACAGGGGCACCGGGTGATCCTGGTCGGCGCCGGAAATCTGGGTCGGGCGCTCGCTGGATACGGCGGCTTCCGGCGGCGCGGATTCACCATGGTCGGCATCTTCGACTCCGATCCGCAGGTGGTCGGCGACACGGTCGTCGGGCTGGCGGTGCGGGATGCCGCCGAGCTGCGCGCCGCGGTCGCCGAGCTGGTGCCGACCATCGCGGTCATCACCGTTCCGGACGCGGCCGCCCAGGCGGTCTGCGATCAGCTGGTCGCCGCCGGGATGCGGTGCATTCTGAGCTTCTCTCCCGTCGCACTCGACGCGCCACCGGCCGTGGAGGTCCGGCGCGTGGATCTGGCGGTCGAGATGCAGATGCTGTCGTTCGAGCGGGCCCGCAGCGTCGAGGCGCAGGGCCCGGACGTGCGCCGCCCGGTTTCGGCGGCGCTACACAAGGCGGGGCCCGCGCATCACAAGGCGTCGGGGGTCGTGGTTTCGGTGGATACAGGATCGGTGGTCGCGCAATGAGCATCCTTCTAGTCGGCATTTCGCATCGCAGCGCCCCGGTCGCGGTACTGGAGAAGGTTGCCGTCACCGAGGACGACCGGCCCAAGCTGATCGACCGCATGCTCGAGTCCCAGCACGTGTCCGAGGCGATGATCGTCTCCACCTGTAACCGCGTCGAGGTCTACGCGGTGGTCGACGCCTTCCACGGCGGCCTGGCCGAGATCGGCGATCTGCTCGCCGCGCATTCGGGCCTGCCGCTGCCGGAACTGACCAAACACGCCTACGTGCGCTACAGCGAGGCCGCCGCGGAACATCTGTTCGCGGTGGCCAGCGGCCTGGATTCGATGGTCGTCGGCGAGCAGCAGGTGCTGAGCCAGATCCGTGCCGCCTATGCCGCCTCCGATGCCCAGCAGGCCGCCGGGCGCGCCCTGCACGAGCTGGCCCAGAACGCGCTGCGGGTGGGCAAGCGGGTGCATTCGGAGACCGGGATCGACCGGGCGGGTGCCTCGGTGGTGTCGGTGGCGCTGGACCGGGCGCGACAGGTGCTGGGCGAGCTGACCGGCCGCACCGCGGTGGTCATCGGCGCGGGCGCGATGGGCGGGCTCTCGGTGGCGCATCTGGCGCGCGCCGGCGTCGGGCACATCGTCGTGGTGAACCGGACGATGGAGCGCGCGCAGCGGCTGGCGCACACCGCCGAGACCATGCACGGGGCCAGCGCGAGCGCCCGGGAGCTCTCGGACCTGGTCGGCGCGATCGCCGACGCCGATATCGTCGTCACCAGCACCGGCGCGGTGGGCTCCGTGGTGAGCCTGGCCGATGCGCATCGCGCGCTGAACGTCTCGCGCGAGGGGCACCGGATGGTCATCTGCG
Source organism: Nocardia sp. GP40 (assembly GCF_050434125.1). Classification (NCBI taxonomy): domain Bacteria; kingdom Bacillati; phylum Actinomycetota; class Actinomycetes; order Mycobacteriales; family Nocardiaceae; genus Nocardia; species Nocardia sp. GP40. The sequence continues at coordinate 269,609 of NZ_JBNPVW010000016.1, forward strand.
ACCTGGGCCTGCCGCGCGATGTGGATCCCGCGGTCGCCGGGCTGCCCGACGTCACGGTGATCGACATAGAGACCCTGCAGCGGGATCCGGCCGCGGGCGCCGCAGCCGACGACACCTCCGCCGCCCGGGCCATCGTCGCGGACGAACTGACGAAATATCTTGCCGGACAACGGGTTGCCGAGGTCACCCCGACGGTCGCGGCGCTGCGCCAGCGCGCGGCGGACGTCGTGGAGGCGGAGCTGATGCGGCTCGAGTCCCGGTTGCCGGGCCTAGCCGATCCCGAGCGCGACGAGGTGGCGCGCACGGTGCGCCGCGTCGTGGACAAGCTGCTGCACGCGCCGACGGTGCGGGTCAAGCAGCTGGCCTCCGCGCCGGGCGGCGGCAGCTATGCCGAAGCGCTGCGCGAGCTCTTCGAGCTCAAACCCGGTGCGGCACAGGCGGTGACGACTCCGTCCGAAGTCGCTCCGATCGAGGATCTGACCAGACCTGCCGGTGATGGACGGGGAGCTGTTTCGTGACGGACACCTACTTCGAGGCCGATGCAATGTTGCAGGAGCACAACACGATTCGCCGGGGTACCCTCGACGCCCCGTGGCGCATCGGTACCCGCGGCAGCCTGCTGGCGCTCACCCAGTCCGGCACCGTGCGCGACGCGCTGATCGCGGCCGGGCAGCATGCCGAGCTCGTCGTCGTTAAGACCGCCGGCGACAAGTCCATGGAGCCGGTCGAGAAGATCGGCGTCGGTGTTTTCACCGCCGCGCTGCGCAACGAATTGGCCGCGGGCACAGTCGATATCGCGGTGCACTCGTACAAGGATCTGCCGACCGCGCCGGATCCGCGCTTCATCATCGCCGCCATCCCGCCGCGCGAGGATCCGCGCGATGCCCTCGTCGCGCGTGACGGCCTGGTCCTGGGCGAGCTGCCGCCCGGCTCCCGGGTCGGCACGTCCGCGGCGCGCCGGGCGGCGCAGCTGCGCGCGCTGGGGCTCGGCCTCGAGATCCTGCCGCTGCGCGGCAATATCGACACCAGACTTCGCAAGGTCGCCGAGGGTGAATTCGACGCCGTGGTCGTCGCGCGGGCCGGGCTGGCCCGCATCGACAGGCTCGGCGCCATCACCGAATCGCTCGAACCGGTGCAGATGCTGTCCGCACCGGCACAGGGCGCGCTCGCGGTGGAATGCCGCGCCGACGACCCGGATCTCGTGACCATCCTGTCCGCCCTGGACGATTCCGGCACCCGCGCGGCGATCTGCGCCGAGCGGTCGCTGCTGGCCGAACTCGAGGCGGGCTGCACCGCACCGATCGGCGCGCTGGCCGAGGTCGTCGAATCCCTGGACGACGACGGACGTGTGGTCGAGGAACTGTCGCTGCGCGCCTGCGCGGCGGCGATCGATGGCTCGGATGTCATCCGGGCCTCGGCGGTCGGTTCGGTCGCGGATGCCGAGCAACTGGGCCGCACACTGGCGCGTGAGCTCTTGGAGCTGGGGGCTCGTGACCTGCTCACCGCCGATAAACAGACGGGCGATCCGTCAGCACAGACTTCACCCCATCCCAGCCCATTGGAGAACGATTACATGAGCGAGCGGAGCGAGCGAATCGAGGGCACAGCGCCTTCGGGCACGACTGTGACGAGCGCTAGCGAGGAGCAGTCGTGAACGAACGGAGCGAGCGAACCATCGGCACAGCGCCTTCGGGCACGGCTGTGACGAGCGCCAGCGAGGAGCAGTCGTGAGCCGAGCCGCTAAGAAGCATCCAGGTCGGATCCTCTTTGTTGGGTCCGGCCCCGGTGACCCGGCCCTGTTGACCGTCCGTGCACGCGAGGTGCTGAGCCGGGCGACGCTGGCGTTCACCGATCCCGATGTGGACAAGGGTGTGCTCGCCCTGGTCGGCATCGCGGTGGAACCGAATGCCGACGGCGAGCGGCCTGTCGACGTGCGCCCGGCGCTGGGCGAGCCGACCGAGGTGGCCAAGACCCTTGTCGCGGAGGCGCGCAATGGCCACGATGTCGTGCGCGTGGTGTCCGGTGACCCGCTGACCACCGATTCGGTGATCGCGGAGGTCAACGCGGTGACCCGCTCGCACATGGTCTTCGAGGTGCTGCCCGGGCTGCCGTCCGCGTCCACCGTGCCCGCGTACGCGGGCATCGCGCTGGGCTCGAGCCACACCGAGGTCGACGTCCGCGGCGAGGTCGACTGGGCCTCGGTGGCCGCGGCGCCCGGACCGCTGGTGCTGCACGCGACCTCGGGCCATCTGGCCGAGACCGCCAGCGCCCTCACCGAGCACGGGCTGGCCCCGCAGACCCCGGTCGCGGTGACCGTGCGCGGCACCACCCGGCAGCAGCGCACCATCGAGGCGACGCTGGCGACCCTGAACTCCGCGGCCTCCGAGATGGTCGGGCCGCTGGTGGTCACGGTCGGCAAGGAGGTCGAGAAGCGCGCCAAGATGTCCTGGTGGGAGTCGCGCGCGCTGTACGGCTGGACCGTGCTGGTGCCGCGCACCAAGGAGCAGGCCGGCGAGATGAGCGAGAAGCTGGTGACCCACGGGGCCATCCCGATGGAGGTGCCGACCATCGCGGTCGAGCCGCCGCGCAGCCCCGCGCAGATGGAGCGCGCGGTCAAGGGCCTGGTCGACGGCCGTTACCAGTGGGTGGTGTTCACCTCCACCAACGCGGTGCGCGCGGTGTGGGAGAAGTTCGCCGAATTCGGTTTGGACGCACGGGCTTTCTCCGGCGTGAAGATCGCCTGCGTGGGCGAGGCCACGGCCGAGAAGGTGCGCTCGTTCGGCATCAACCCGGAGCTGGTGCCCAGCGGGGAGCAGTCCTCCGAGGGCCTCCTGGCCGACTTCCCGCCCTACGACGACGTTTTCGACCCGGTCAACCGGGTCCTGCTGCCGCGTGCGGACATCGCCACCGAGACCCTGGCCGAGGGCCTGCGCGATCGCGGCTGGGAGATCGACGACGTGACCGCGTACCGCACGGTGCGCGCCTCGCCGCCGCCGGCGGAGACCCGCGAGATGATCAAGACGGGCGGGTTCGACGCGGTGCTGTTCACCTCGTCCTCGACGGTGCGGAACCTGGTCGGCATCGCGGGCAAGCCGCACGCGCGCACCATCGTCGCGTGCATCGGCCCCAAGACCGCCGAGACGGCCATCGAGTTCGGCCTGCGCGTGGATGTGCAGCCCGAGATCGCGCAGGTCGGCCCGCTGGTCGAGGCCCTGGCCGAGCACGCCGCCCACCTGCGCGCCGAGGGCCTGCTGCCCCCGCCTCGCAAGAAGAGCCGCCGCGGGCGCGGGTAGCAGCGTCGGGCTGCCCCGGATCGGGGGGAGCCGCTGACGACGGCGGCTGCCCCGGACGGGCTCGCCGCCGTCAGCTGACGCACGCCGTGCTGACGATGTGCGCCAGCGCGAGGTGCGCCTGGCCCATGGCATCGTTGATGGCCTCGATCCGGTCCTCACCGAATCCACGTGTCCACCAACGGTTGTTGTTGGTGAGCGCGACCGCCACGCAGCCGTCCAGCTTGCTGGCGTACGGCCGGCAGTCGAATCGGTCGCAGGACCGGATCGCCGCGGCCTCGGCGTCCTCCCGGGAGTCGTAGTTCTGTGCCCATCCGGTGACCAGGCCCGAGTTCGACACAGCGATCGCGGCCCACTGGCCGGGGTGGGCCGAGGCGGGTCCCGCGGCGGCGGTGAGCAGCCCCGCGGTGATCAGCGCGCCACCGGCGATCCGGGCGATCGTGAGCTTGCGGTTGTGCTGTGCGGACATTGCGGATACCTCTTCGAGTTCTCCTGTGCGGCAACTGTTCGCCGCGTTCTGGAGATACTCTCGCTGGCTCCGCCTACGACCGGCTCACGACTTCCTTAAGGCTGCCGCGGGGTCCGTAACCCGTTCTCCCGGACCGCCGTAGCCCCGTCGTGGGGGGGCGGCGGCGCCCCCGCGGGCCCCGCCGCGGGGGGGCGCGGCGGGGGGGGCGGCGCCGGGGGGCCGCGGCGGGCCGGGGGGGGGGAGGGGGGCGGGGC